>NZ_DASQCC010000129.1:0-53277 GCF_035634895.1 Actinophytocola sp.
ACCCACACCACCCCAGAACAAGCCTTCACCGCCCTCCGCGGCTACGCACGCGCCCACCACATCAAACTCACCACCCTCGCCCAAGACATCGTCGACGGCAACGCCAACCGCGACACCATCCTCGACCACAACACCTGACACAGCCGCGTCTCGCTCCCCGGGACCGCCGCGGCGACCCGTCACACGTTCGGCGCAAGTTTCGGCGGGCTCCGGCGAGCAGGCATAGGATGAGGGCGAGTTCGTCGGGACGTGCCCAGACCCGCGCCAGCGACGGAGCCCGACAACGGGCCTCCCGGTGGTGTGCCGCCATTCAGGTCTTTCAGGACTGAGCCATGCGATCGTTGCAGGTCCGAACCGTCATTCGCCGTCGTGCCGGAGGCAGAGCCTCCGGAACCGATCTGTCCACGTGGTCGCACCACACGGGTTCCCGGACGACCGTCCGCGTCGTCGGCGAGGTCGACCTGCTCACCGCACCCGTGCTGCAGGAGGCGCTGGACTCCGCCCGCCGGCGCCTACGGGCGTCGGGCGCGCAACCAGAACTGCTGGTCGACCTGCGCGAGGTGTCCTTCCTCGGCGCCGCGGGGCTCAGCGTGCTCGCCGTCGTGCAGCTCCGGTGCGTCACCGACGGCACGACCATGCGCGTCGTCGGTGACCAGCCGGCCGTGCGGCGGCCCATGGAGCTGGCCGGGCTGCGACAGCTGCTCGCCGCGCGGTAGAGCAAGGACATCCCAGATGCGCATAGCAATGATCACCGACGGAGCGGCCGCCGGCCGGGACAGCGCGGACCTGGCGGCCATGCTCACGCGGTTCGGCCACGAGGTCGTCATGCACACCGCGGCGCCGGGCCAACGCGCGAAGGACATGGTGCGGTCGTTCACCGACCAGTGGCGGGCCACCCCACCAGCGATCGTGCACTGCCGGTCACGCATCGCGAGTGACGCCGCGGTGACCGCCGCCAGGGCCGCCTCGCTCCCGGTCGTGCACAGCACTCGCCATGACGACGATGCGCCGACCGGCACCTTCGATCGCGACATCGCGTTGCGCGCCGACCGGGTCATCGCCAGCTGCACCGCGGAGCTTTCCGAGCTGACCGCCGGCAAGGTGCCGAGGCAGCGGATCTCCGTCGTGCCCTACGGCATCGACGCCGACCACTTCACCCCCGACGGCGGCCATCCACCGATCGGCCACCGGTACCGCCTCGTCGCCGTCGGCGATCTCACGCCCAGCGCCGGTTTCGCCACCGCCGTCGCCGCGCTCGTCGGCCTGCCGGACACCGAGCTGATCATCGCGGGCGAACCGAAGCACGGCAGCCACGCCAAGGAGCTCCGCGAGTACGCGCGACGGCTCGGCGTGGCCGACCGGCTGCGGATGCCGGGGCCGGTCGCCAGAAGCACACTGCCGTCGCTGCTGCGGTCGGCACACATCGTGCTCTGCACGCCGTGGCGCCCGCGCTTCGGCATCGCCGCGCTCGAAGCCGCGGCGTGTGGGGTGGCGGTCGTCGCCAACAACACCGGCGGACTCACCGACACCGTGGTCGACGGCGTCACCGGCCTGCTGGTCGCACCGCACCAGCCGCGCACGCTCGCCGCCGCGGTGTGGCAGCTGCTGGCACAACCCATCCGGCGCGAGCAGTACGGCGCCACTGGCCGCGACCGAGCCAGCTCCCGCTACTGCTGGCACCAGATCGCGGTCGAGACGCTCCACGCCTACTCACTCGTCGGCATCACCGACGCGGTGGCTGCGAAGGCCGTCTCCTCCCGGCGATGAGTGCCGGAAGAACACCCCGGACGCGGTCCGGGGTGTTCCGCTGTCAGCCGCTACGCGATGTCCGCCTGCGCACGAAGCCGACGGCCATGGTGCCGAGGAACAGCACCACCCCGATGAGACCGAGCCAGAGCAGCCCCTTGAGCGCGAACCCGACGACGGAAAGCACCAGCCAGAGCACCAACAACACGATGAGGAAGATCATCACACAGCTCCCAGGTTCAGGTGTGGAAACGTAAACGCGTTGTGCACCAAAGCATGAGGACCGGGCGCATCGGCCCGGTCCTCATGATCAGGTCACTTCTTGAAGGCGTCCTTGAGCTTCTCGACGCCCTGCTTCAGGTTGCCCTTCGTCTTGTCGCCCTTGCCCTCGGCTTCGAGGTTCTCGTCGTTGGTCACCTGACCGGCGGTCTCCTTGACGTGGCCCTTGACCTCGTCAGCCTTGCCGTCCAGCTTGTCCTCGATACCCATTGTCTTCCTTTCCCTTGCGTGTTCAGAGATCTTGGGTGTTCAGAGATCTTGGCCGGGACGTTCGACGTCGCCGGACCATCCACCGGTCGCGGTGCCGCCACGGGACTCGATGAAGTCCTTGAAACGGGCCATGTCGCCCTTGACCTGACGGTCGAGGATGCCGAGCTTGTCGGCGACGTTCTCGACGAAACCCTCCGGGTCGATGTCCATCTGGGCGGTCACCCTGGTGGTGGCATCGCTGAGTCGGTGGAACGTGACGACGCCGGCGTGCTGCGGACCGTCGTCGGACCGCCAGGCGATCCGCTCGTCGGGGTGCTGTTCGGTGATGGTGGCGTCGAACTCCCGCCGCACACCGGCCGCGCTGACAACCCAGTGGGTGTGGGTGTCGTCGATCTGGCTGATCGACTCGACTCCGGACATGAAGTTCGGGAAGGACTCGAACTGTGTCCACTGGTTGTACGCGGCCGTCACGCTCACATCGACGTCGACCGACTCCGTGATGCTACTCAAAATACAGTTCTCCCAACTGTCGAACCGAGGCTTGCGGAAATAGCGTTCTCGCCAGCCGGCCGGTGACTTACTTCGCGTCGGCCGCATGGCCAACCGAATACCGGCGCGCTTTTTGACCGGCCCCGCGACGCGTGGCGGCTTCAGCCATCCGATCGTCGTCGCTCTGTGCGGGAGTACCGCCGCACCGCGTCCCCAAACCCGCACACCGAACGAGTTGGTCACATCACCCGAACGGGTGGTCACGCCGGCGTCGGTCGGCTGCAACTAGACGTCGGTCACAACGGGTGAACACCACGCGTGCACGCCCCGTACGCGGGTACCCGGGCTTCGCGGTCGCCACAGGGGCGGCTTCTGGGTGAAGGCGGCACGGTGAGCGACAGAAGACCGCGGGCGACGCCAGGGGGCGAGCTGCTCACCAGGGTGCTCGAGGGGATCACGGAGGTCGTGTACCTGCCCCTCCGGATGATGACCGAGTCCAGTGCCGGCCAGCGGGCCACCGGCATCGTGACCGGCATGTTCGGCGGGGCCACGGACCGCCACGGCGACGCACAACCCGCGGCGATGACGGTCCGGCTGAACAGCGCGGTCCAGGTGCACCTGGACCGCGCCGCTCTCGCGGCCGCGTTTCCCGACGCCTCCCAGCGTGTCGTGGTGTTCCTGCACGGACTGGTGGAGACCGAGCGCTCCTGGTTCCATCCGTCCACACCGGACAGGTCCCGCACCGGCACCGACTTCGGCGGCCGCCTCGCCGGCGACCTGCCGTGCACCCCCGTCTACCTCCGCTACAACACCGGACGCCACGTGTCCGACAACGGCCGCGAGCTGGACGAGCTGCTGGCCCGCCTCGTCGAGCAGTGGCCGGTCCCCGTGACCGACCTCGTGCTCGTCGGGCACTCCATGGGCGGCCTGGTCGCCCGCAGCGCGACGATCCGCGCCCACGAACGACGCGGTGCCTGGCTCACCCGGAACTGCCGGCTGGTGTGCCTCGGCACGCCACACACCGGCGCGCTGCTCGAACAGACAGTCGTCCACCTCGGCACCCTGCTGGACAGGTTCGCCGCCACCGCACCGCTGTCACGCATCCTCGCCCTCCGCAGCGACGGGATCAAGGACCTCGCCCGCGGGCAGCTCCAGCCCGGCCAGCGGGACGAGCGGGGCGCATCCGCCATGCCGGGTCCCGTCTTCCCCGGCAGCGTCCGGCAGTGCTTCATCGCCGTCACCCTGGCCCGCAGCGAGAACAGCATCTGGGGACGGCTGTTCGGCGACCTCTTCGTCACCCCCGGCAGCGCCGGCGACCCCAGCCAGACCGCGGAACTGCGTTGGCTGGGCGGCCTCAACCACTTCGACCTCCTCAGCCACGACACGGTCTACGACGTCATGCTCGAATGGCTGCGGTCCTGAATCACCCGCGTGTCAGCAGGGCAGATCGGCCTGCAGGTTGAGCATCCGGGTTATGCCGGCCAACGACAACGGCGCGACCACCGCCGCATGCGCGGCCACGACTCGAAGATCGAGGCCCTCGGCCAGACAGGCGTCACGGACGCCGACGAGCACCCGCATGCCGGCGGCGCTCAGGAACGACACCGCGCGCAGGTCGGCCACGATCCCGAGGCCGCCGGGCTCCGCGCGGAACCACCGACACGCATGGTCGAACGCCCTCGCGAGGGTCGCCGCGGTGACGAGGTCGACGTCGCCGCTCACCCGGACGACCAACTCCGACCCACTTCGGCTCAACCGCCGGGTGACCACCAGGCGGACGACCCGCCCGACGGCGGCCGGCTCGTGGTCCGGGTGGTTGTCGGGTTGGCACACCGGGAAACGAATGACGTTCGAGCCCAAACCCATCTGCTCCTCACCGTCCGCCCATCGCGGACGAACGAAGAATCGTCGCAGGTACGGGTCCGGGCACATCCGACGAACAGGTTTCGATCATATCCGTGGAAAGACGCCGACGCAGCGGGCTCCCGCGCCGCCGCGGTCAGCGCACGCTGCTGCCGAGTTCGTCGGAGACGGTACGGCTGAGCTCGTCCCAGCTGTCGACGAACTTGGTTATGCCTTGTCTCTCCAGCTCCTCGGTGACCTTCCGGTAGCTGATGCCGAGCCGCGCCAGCTCGTCGAGGTGTTCCCTGGCGGCGGAGTAGGTGCCGTGCACGGAGTCCCCCGTCACGGAACCGTGTTCGGCGAACGCGTTGAGGGTGCCGTAGGGCATGGTGTTCACGGTTCCCGGCGCGACGAGCCCGGACACGTACATCGTGTCGGGATAGGCGGGGTTCTTGACGCCCGTGGAGGCCCACAGCGGCCGCTGCGGATGTGCTCCCGCCGAGGCGAGCCGCCGCCACCGCTCCCCCGCGAGGGTCTCCTCGTGGACCTGAAGGGCCAGCCGGGCGTTGGCGATCGCGGCCTTGCCCTTGGCCGCGATCGCCCGCGAGGTGCCGATGGTGTCGAGGCGCGCGTCGATCTCCGTGTCGACACGGGACACGAAGAAGGACGCGACCGAGTGGATCCCCGACAGGTCGTGACCCGCCAGGTCGGCGTACTCCAGGCCGGTGAGGTAGGCGTCGATGACGTCGCGGTAGCGGTCGAGGGAGAAGATCAGTGTGGCGTTGACGCTGATGCCGTCCCCGACGGCGGTGGAGATCGCGGCCAGACCGTCCGCGGTGGCGGGAATCTTGACGAACATGTTCGGCTCGCCCACCTCCGTCCACAGGGTCCGGGCACGTTCGACGGTGGCCACCGCGTCGTGCGCGAGGCGCGGGTCGACCTCGATGGAGACCCGGCCGTCGACGCCGTCCGTCCGGTCGTGCACGGCACGCAGGACCCGGCACGCGTCGCGGACGTCGTCGGCGGTGATGACCGACACCGCGTCGTCGACGCTCGTCCCGGACTCGGCTAGCTCGCGCAGCTGAGCCGTGTAGCGGTCGCCGTGCGCGAGCGCGGAGGCGAAGATCGTCGGGTTGGTGGTGATCCCGACGACGTGCTTGTTGGCGATCAGTGCCGCCAGCTCCCCGCCCGCGAGCAGCTCGCGGGACAGGTCGTCGAGCCAGACCGACACGCCGGCGGCGGAGAGCGCGGCGAGGGGACTGTCGTCGTGGTGGGTGGTCATCGGACCTCCGTGCTGATGTGCTGGTTCCTCAGGCGGGACGGTCGCCGGTGCCACCCGTGGTGGGCGCGGTCGTCTGCTGGTGGCCGCCGGGCCGGGGAGCCTCGGCGGCGTCGTGGAGACTGTCGTGCGCGGCCGCGGCGACGGCGGCCGGCGTGATGCCGAACTCCTGGTAGAGCCGCTGGTAGTCCGCGGAGGCGCCGAAGTGTTCGAGTGAGACGGTCCGGCCGGCGTCACCGACGATGTCGCGCCATCCCTGTGCGACGGCGGCCTCGACGCTGACCCTGGCGCGTACCGATGGCGGCAGCACCTCGTCCCGGTAGGACAGTGGCTGGGCGGCGAACCACTCCAGGCAGGGCATCGACACCACCCGGGTCGCGATGCCGTCGGCGGCGAGCAGTTTCCTGGCGTCGACGGCGATCTGCACCTCCGACCCGGTCGCGACCAGGATCACGTCCGGGGTCTCGTCGCCGGTGAGGACGTAGCCGCCGCGCGCGGCGCCCTCGGCGGCGGCGAACCCGTCGGGTCCGCGTTCGAGCACGGGGACGTTCTGGCGGGTCAGGACGAGGCCGGCCGGCCGGTCCGGGTGCTCCAGGACGGTCCGCCAGCACACGGCGGTCTCGTTGGCGTCACCGGGCCGGACCACGTCGAGGCCCGGGATGGCCCGGAGCGCGGCCAGATGTTCGACCGGCTGGTGTGTGGGACCGTCCTCGCCGAGGCCGATCGAGTCGTGGGTCCACACGTAGGTCGCGGGCAGCCGCATGAGTGCGGCGAGGCGGATCGCGGGTCGCTGGTAGTCACTGAAGACCAGGAAGGTGCCGCCGTAGGGCCGCGTCAGGCTCTGCAGCGCGATGCCGTTGAGCACCGCGGCCATGGCGTGTTCGCGGATGCCGAAGTGCAGGGTGCGTCCGTACGGGCCGCCTCGCCATTCCGTGGTCTGCTTGTCGGCCGGGATGAACGAGGGCGTGTTGGCCATGGTCGTGTTGTTGCTGACGGCCAGGTCCGCCGAACCGCCCCACAGTTCGGGCAGGACCGGGGCGAGCGCGGTGAGGATGCGGCCGGAGGCCGTCCGGGTGGCCATGCCCTTCTCGGTCGGGGGGAAACTGGGCAGGGCGTCGGTCCAGCCGTCGGGTAGCTCCTGGCGTCGCAGCCTGTCCAGCAGTGCGGCCCGGTCCGGGTTGGCGTCGCGCCACTTCTCGTAGCCCTGTTGCCAGCGCTGGTGGGCGTCCTTGCCGCGATTCGCGACCTCGCGGGCGTGCGTGAGCACCGCGTCGTCCACGGCGAACTTGTGGTCCGGGTCGAACCCCAGCAGCGCCTTGGTCTCGGCGATCTCCTCGTCACCGAGGGCCGAGCCGTGGGCCGCACCGGTGTTCTGCTTCGTCGGTGCGGGCCACCCGATGATGGTGCGCAGCACGATGAGCGACGGCCGGCCGGTCTCGGCCTTGGCCGACTCGACGGCCGCCAGCACCGCGTCCACGTCCTCGACGTAGCGGCCGGAGCTCGTCCAGTCGATCTGCTGCACGTGCCAGCCGTAGGCGGCGTACCGGGCCGCGACGTCCTCGCTGAAGCTGATGGCGGTGTCGTCCTCGATGGAGATGTGGTTCGAGTCGTAGAAGGCGATGAGGTTCCCGAGCTCCTGGTGGCCGGCCAGGGAGCTGGCTTCCGCGGTGACGCCCTCCATGAGGTCGCCGTCGGAGGCCACGACGTACACCCTGTGGTCGAACGGGCTCTCGCCGGTTTCGGCGTCGGGGTCGAGCAGACCGCGCTCGCGACGCGCCGCGATCGCCATCCCCACGGCACTGGCGAACCCCTGTCCCAGCGGGCCGGTGGTGATCTCCACCCCGCGGGTGTGCCGGTGCTCCGGGTGTCCTGGCGTGGCGGAGTCCCACGTGCGCAACGCCTTCAGGTCGTCGAGCTCCAGTCCGTAGCCGCTCAGGTAGAGCTGCAGGTACAGCGTCAGGCTCGAATGCCCGCAGGACAGGACGAACCGGTCCCTGCCCAGCCACTGGTCGTCCGCCGGATCATGGCGCATCACCTGCTGGAACAACAGATAGGCCAACGGCGCCAGACTCATCGCGGTGCCGGGGTGGCCGTTGCCGGCACGCTGGACCGCGTCCGCGGCCAGTACCCGGATCGTGTCCACCGCTCGGATGTCCGTCGCGGTCCACCCGGCGGTGCTCGCGACGGGGGCCGGCAGCGACGAGTCGCGGCCGGCGAACGTCGTGGCGGGTTGAACGTGTTGCACCATAAGGGTTTGTCCCTGCTTCACGGACCGCGTGCCGGCCCTGGATGTCTGCGTGCGCCATGGCGCGACGGCGGTGTCAGGCCGGCGAGCCAGGTTCGCTGTTCGTGCCGGACCGGCGCATGCCGGACTCCCGTTCGATGTCCCTGCGGCACGGCGTCTCGCCACGTCTGCCGGCGGCACGGCGAGGCATCGTCTCGGGCACCGCGGTCATGTCGCCCTTCCGGTAACGGGTGTCGAGCACGCGTCACCGGGATCTGGGGAGACGGCCCTTCTCACGGCGCCACTCGCCGCCGACACGGCCTTCAGGCCGCATCGGTACCGGATACCCCGGGAAGGGCGACTCACACCCGGCCACTCGGCCGGGCGGGTGTTCAGTCGAGGTCGGGCGCCACCGTGTGGGTCAGGCGCGGGTCCGGCTCGCCACCGGACATGGCGAGTGCTCCCGCCACGGCGCGACCGAGCTTCAGCAGGTCGGCCGGGTTTTTCTTGTCGAGCCCGCCGATGAGCTGCCGGAGGATCGTGAGCTGGTCGAAGTAGACGCGCTCGGTGACCAGGTTCTCGTCGGCGTCGAAGATGAAGTACGCGGTCATCCGGGTGCGGTGCTTCGAGCCGGTGGGCGGGATCTTGCCGAGCGGACCGTTGTGGGTGCCCATCAACCAGAACTCGACGATCACGGCGTCATGCGCGTGACGGAGGGCGATGATCTCGTGGTCCTGGTCGGGGAAGGCCACCCGCGTGTCGTGGTAGTACTGGCGGACGTCGCCGTCGCCGTCGTGGACGGTCATCTGGGCGATGAGCTCGTAGTGGGGATGCGGGAAGGTCGAGAGGGTGGCGTCCCAGTCCTGCCGGACCTCGTCGCGGAAGTGGTCCAGGACGAGCTTCTCGCGGGCGCGCAGGACGTCTTCCGGCGGAAGATCGAAGCGGGACACCGCCACCTCCTTCTGTCGAGCTCCTGTGGAGTTTGTGCGAGAGCACGCTATACCCACGCCGGACGCGCGGAACGGCCTGCGTCCGTCGCACTCCCCGGCGGTCCGGTCAGGTGACCGCCGTCGGTGCGAGGTCGCAGTCGGCCCCGCGGGCGGCGGCCGCGGCGATGATGCCGTCGAGGCGTTCGCGGGTGGTGACGAGTTCGCGGATCCGGACGTCCATGCGGTCTCGTTCCTCGACCAGGTGGATGAGCATGCCCTCGGTGGCGACCCCGGAGTGCACGCAGGGAAGCAGGTCCGTGATGGCCTTGCTGCCGAGGCCGGCCGAGTAGAGCAGCTGGATCCACCGGACGCGGTCGACGGCGCCCTCGTCGTAGAGCCGTTGTCCGGAGCGGCTGCGCGTCGAGGTCAGCAGTCCCTGTTCCTCGTAGTAGCGCAGCGCCCGGGTACTCACGCCGGCCGCCGCGGCGACGTCACCGATCCGCACGGATTCTTCCCTTCGCCTGGTGATCCACACCACTTGGATGTTGCCCTTGACGTCAACGTCAACTCCTAGCGTAGTCGCCGATCGCCTCGACACCGACGAAAGGGAGATCTCCATGGACGTCAAGGGTTCCGTCGCGCTGGTGACCGGCGCCAACCGCGGCATCGGCCGCCACTTCGTTCAGCAGCTGGTGGCGCGTGGTGCCGCGAAGGTGTACGCCACGGCCCGCAAACCAGAACGGGTGGACGTGCCCGGCGTGGAGGTCCTGTCACTGGACGTCACCGACCCGGCGTCCGTCGCGGCGGCGGCGGCCATCGCGACGGACGTCACCCTGCTGATCAACAACGCCGGAGTCGCCGCGCGCCAGAACCTCGTCGACGGCGACCTCGACGAGATCCGGCTGGAGCTGGACACGCTGTTCTGGGGGTCGCTCCACACCGTCCGGGCGTTCGCACCGGTGCTCGAACACAACGGCGGCGGCGCGGTGCTCAACGTCCTGTCCGCCATGTCGTGGTTCTCCTACGAGGGCGCGAACTCCTACGCGGTGGCCAAGGCCGCGCAGTGGGCGTTGACCAACGGTGTCCGCCTGGAGCTCGCCCGCCAGCGCACCCTCGTCACCGCCATGCACATGGGAGCGGTCGACACCGAGATGATGGCCGGTTACGACGTTGACAAGCTCGCCCCGGCCGATGTCGTGAACGCCGCTCTCGACGGCCTCGAGGCGGGCCAGCTGGAGATCCTCGTGGACGACGCCAGCCGGCAGGTCAAGGCGGCCCTCGCCGCCGACCCCAGCGCCCTCTACCCGCAGACGGTCGCGGCCGGCTGACCGAGGCCCGTCGACCCGTCGGCCGATGGTGACCACGCGGCGGCGGGCCTGGCGAGAAGCGTGCCGGGCGCCGGTGGCCTGCCGTCGACGGTGGACGGCGGCGACCCGGCTTCGGTCAGGAGCGGGGACCATCGTCGCTGTGGGCGGCCAGGTAGCGGCGGGCGGCGCGGCGCCGCCAGAACCTGGCGTGCGCCCACGCCCCGATGACCAGGCTCGCGACCACGCCGATCACCATCGGCGGCCGGTCGGCCGGCGAGGCGTTCAGCGCGGCGACGAGCAGCACGATCGCCGCCACGGGCAGGACGGTCATGAACAGGACGACCAGCCCGGTCGGGCCGAGCCCCGTGCCGGGTGCGTGGGAGGCCCGAGGCCGCCGGTACGTCCCGGCTCCCCGGACGCCGTGCGCCCGGCGATGCCGGTCCCGCCGTTCGGCGAACCGCGGATGCCGCCGCACCCACTGAACCCGCAGCCGAACGGCCGCGACGACGGAGGAGGCGTCGTCGGCCCGGAGCGTCCGACGCCGCCCACCGGTCGCCTGGACCTCCACCTCCGAAGGGTCACCGGCCCGCACCGTGCGGAAGTCGTACCACGACACCGCCCACCGCTCGGTTCCCTCGACGACCACCAGCCGGTCGTCACGCAACACGAGGTGGCCGGTGCCGCGCAGGTCGATCCGCACGTCCAGCCCGGTGTCGAGCGTGTCCGCGCCGGGGTGTTCGACGAGTCGCCGGACACCGAGGCGGACCAGCAGGAGGCCGCCTGCGCCGAGCAACGCCGCGAGGGGCACGTCGAGCAGGAACAGCAGGTGCGCCCCCAGCCCGGACACGACCCCGACAACCGCCATGGCGACCAACGACGGCGCGACGACCAGCGCGGCGATCCTCGGCCACGCCGTCACCCCACGCCGGGTGACCAGCACCGCGACCAGACCGGCGACCAGGGCCAACCCGCTCCACAACGCCACGGCCGGGGCGAAGTCGGCGATGACCTGGGACAGCGTGACGCCGGGCCGGGACGCCCAGCTGTGCCAGACCGCCACGGCATCGGCGAGCGCCACCGGCAACACCGTCCCGCCGACCAGGCACGGCAACGCCACCCACCACCGGCGAGCCAGTCCCGGTCCGGCCGGCAGATCGCCGGTCCGGGCACTGCTCCCCCGCGCCGCCGTCACCGGCCCGCCAGGGCGGCAGCGGACGGGCAGAGTGGGCGAAGCGGGCGGCAGGTCGCCGGACGGAACGCCACTCGCCCGACCAGACGGCGGCGATCCGGGCGGCACATCACCAACCCAGGCACAACTCCTCCAGCCCGGCGTCGACGATCCGTGCCGCACGCCGCCAGAACAGGCACCACCCGCCCACGACCGAACACCACTCCCCGGAACCACGATGGGCGTTCCGCGCGGCACGCCGCCAAGCCGGGCACCAGCCGCCCGACCCGCCCACGGGAGTCCGGGCGGCGGGTCTCCGGTCCGGATGTCACTCCCCGGAGCCGCTTTCGGCGGGTGCTCGCTGTTCCTCGACGAAGCTGCCGTCCGGAAGCTCGCCCTGTTCCTCCGCCTTCTCCTCGTACTCGTACTGGATGCCGGCCGTTCGGGTGCCCTCGTTGGTGAACACGTTCATGCCGGTCTCCTTGGCGCCGTCGACGACGTGCTCCGCCACGCCGGCACGGGGGTGGTCCTCGATCCAGCGGTGCAGGTCGCCTGCGCGGCCGACGCCGTGGTCGTGGAAGTCCTCCACCTTGCCGTCGACGATCTCCTCGCGCTCCCTGGCCAGCCTGCCGCCGTCGCTGTTGATCTCGTTGCCCTGGTGCCGCAGCTGGTTGTGGCTCTGCTCCAGGTCGTGGCGCTCGCGGTTGAGGGCCTTGTCCTCCTGGCGGAGCGCGCGGTTCTCGTCCTTGAGCGGCTGCCGCTCCCGGTTGAGCCGGCGCGTGTCGGCCCGGTTGTGGTTCCTCAGTGACTGGTCCAGCTCGTTCTGGTTGCGCCCGAGCGCGTCGCGGTTGGCCGCCAGGTTCTGCTGGTTGTCGACCGCGCGCTCGTTGTGCCCGGCCTCCCTGCCCAGCTGGTCCTGCGAGCGCGCGCCGTGCTCGTGCACCCGCTCGCTGTGCGCGGCCGCCCTCGTGTTGAAGTCGTCGACCTTGCCGGCGGCGCGTTCGAAGCCCGCGCCGGCGTCGCGCAGGGCGGTCTCGGACGTCTTGGCCCCCTTGGCCAGCTCCTCGGTCTCCCGCACGACCTTGCTCACCTTGCCGGCGTTGCTGGCCGCGAGCGACGCGCCCTCCGCTACCTCGTCGGCGATGAACACCGCCTCGCTGCCGCCGAAGGTGACCGGGGCCAGCGCGCTCGCGGCGATGAACTTCACGATCGCGTCGCCGACGAACTGGGAGATCGAGTCGCGGACGATGCCGCGGGTGGTGCCGACGATCATCGCCGCGGTGTGCATCGCCTGGGTGGCGCCGTCGATGTGGGCGGCCAGGCCGTGCACCGCCTGCTGGTAGTTCTGCGCGGCCTGGCGGTAGCCGTCGGCGGCCGGGCCCTGGGTCTTCTGCAGGGTGCCCACCGAGTTGACGTAGTTCTCGGCGCTGGAGCGCAGGTGCTCGGCGACGTTCTGCAGCGTCTGTGCCTTGGCGGTGACCGCCTCGGGGTCGCCGGCGAGCCAGTCCAGCGGCTTCTTGAGGAAGCTGACGTGCTCGATCAGCCAGCCGATGCCGGCCCCGGCGAGACTGCCGAGCGGGTCCATGGCCATGCCGAGACCATCGAGCCCGTCGGCCGCGAGGTCCATCGCCAGGCCGCCCCAGTTGCCGGTGGCGGCGTCCTGGACGGTCGAGGCGACGTCGTTGAACAGCCCCGCGCCCTCGGTCGCCTTGGTCAGGCCGCCGTGTTCCAGGTCGGTCGGCGCGATGGTGAAGTTGGACAGCGGGTGGGTGACCGGGTTGGGGTTCGCCTGCCCCTCCGACTCGGCCAGCAGCGGGTTTCCGTCGGGCATCGGCTCAGTCCCCCTGGGCGATGTTGTCGAAGGTCTCGGCGTGCGCACGGTCGGTCTCGACGTGGGTCTCCCGCATCGCCCTGAGCTGGTCGGCGATGTGGTTGCCGGCGGTGACCGACGAGCCGATCGCCTGTCGGGCCCCGTCGGTCCAGTAGTGCAGCGACCACGACCAGGTCGAGCCGATCAGCCCGAACGCGTTGATGTCGATCGGCTGGAACGCCGACGCGGTCGCGCCGTCGACGGCCGACATGAGCTCACGGACCTGGGTCTCGTGCGTCCGCAACTCGGCCGGGTCCAGCTCGAACCCGTCGCCACCCGGTGGTGCCATCACCAGTCCTCCTCACGCGACAGTGGACTGTCCATACCGAACGTCTCGTCCTCGTCGTCCGCGATCGGACGGCGGCGGGCCGGGGCCGGTTCCTGCCGGTCGGGTGGCGGTGGGGGCGGGGCGGGCTCGGCGAGGTCCTCGTTGAGCGCCTGGCCGCCCGGATAGTCCGACAGTTCCGTTTCCGCCGTCTCCGGCAGGACGCTCGGCGGAATCTGCTCCTCGACGAACCGCATCGCGTCGCTGTTCTCGCCGACCAGCGGAGTCATGATCGCGATGATCTGCTGCGAGGCCTGCGCCTGCGCCCGCCGCGCGGTCGTCATGACCAGCTCGGCCAGCCGGACCCGGGGAACGTGGTCCGCGGCCGGCCCGAACGACAGGCCCTGCAGCGCGCCGCCCCCGTTGACCGTGACGGTCACGGCACCGTCCTGACTGGACGCCGTGCCGGCGAGGTGCCGGATCCGCTCCCTTGCCTCGGCCGCACGCGCGGCGAGGGCCGAGACATCCTGCGTATAGGAATCGACGATCTGTTTCGGGTCCACCGGAACTCCCGGACGTGCGTGGCGCGTTTTCTCCCGTGCACGCTATCGCTGATCCGGTCCCGGCCATGGCGGTACCAAATATCCCGCCGCATTCATGAAAGTATGGGCAGATTGCCCATTTCACGAATGCTTTGACTGGTCGCTATCCCTTTGCCCGTTTCCGGGTCGTGTCCCGCGGACGCGCGTCAGGCGGCGGGCATGGCGCTGGGTTCGCCGCCGTTGGCCACCACGACGGTGCCGTTGATGTAGCTGCTGTCGTCGTCGACCAGGAACTGGACGATCCTGGCGATCTCCTCGGGCTCCCCGATGCGGGCACGGAGGTTGACCTGGCCGACCGCGTCGATGTTCGCGCCGAACAGGGCGTTGGTGCCGGAGGTGCGGACCGGACCGGGCGACACGCCGTTGACCCGGACCCCGCGGGCGCCGAACTCGGTGGCCCACGAGCGGGTCAGCAGTTCGATCGCGGCCTTCGACGCGCCGTAGGCGGTGCCCAGTGGCGCCGGGGACGTCGCCGCGGTCGAGGTGATGTTGACGATGGAACCGTGCCCGCGTTCGGCCATGCCGGGGGCGAGCGCGCCGACGAGCAGGAACGGCGCACGGGCGTTGAGGGCGAAGTGCCGGTCGAAGCTCTCGGCCGTGGTGTCCGGCGTGCTGGTGAACACGTAGGTCCCGGCGTTGTTGACGAGGACGTCCACCTCACCCGCCGCCCCGGCGAGCGCCAGGACCTCCTCTGCGTTCGCGAGATCCGCGGTCAGGAAGCGCGCGGTGCCGCCCAGCGCAGTGATCTCCTTCACCAACTGGGCGCCCCGTTCGGGGTCACGGCCGTGCGCGATGACGTGGATACCGCTGGCCGCGAGCTGCAGTGCGACCGCGCGGCCGATGCCGGCGGTCGCGCCGGTCACCAAGGCGGTTCGAGTGGACATGGGGTCGACCTCACTTTCTGGGTTGAACAATCCAAAAACTACTCCGGGCAATTGGATCGCGCAACCCACTTTTGGTAGGCTGGTGGTGTGGTAGAAGCGACACAGCCGCGTCGCCTGACTCCGAAAGGGCAGGCCACCAGGGCACGCATCCTCGAAGCCGCGATCGCGTTGATCGCCCGGCAGGGCGTGGCGGGCACCAGCGTCGAGGACGTACGGGCCGCCGCCGAGGTGAGCGGGTCGCAGCTCTACCACTACTTCGACAGCAAGCAGGCCCTGATCAGGGCCGTGATCACGCGACAGGCCGAGTCCCTTCTCGACCCGAGCCTGCCGCGGATCTCCACGCTGGACAGCTTCGACGCGTTGCGGGCCTGGGCCGACGCCGCGATCGACCAGCAACGACAGAGCGACTGCCGGGGATGCAGCCTCGGTTCGCTGGCGGGCGAGCTGAGCGTCAGCGACGAGGAGTCCCGCGGCGACCTGGCCGACGGCTTCCTGCAGTGGAAGGACCTGATCCTCAACGGCCTGAACGCCATGCGGGACCGCGGCGAGCTACGTGCCGACGCCGATCTGGAGCAGCTCGCGTTCGCCCTGCTGTCGGCACTGCAGGGCGGGGTGCTGCTCTCGCAGACCATGCTCGACGTGCGACCACTCGAGGCGGCCATGGACGCCACGCTGGCCCACATCGGGTCGTTCCTCACCGACCCGGTAGGACTCCCGGGGCGCTGAGCACGGGCTCGCGCCGTGTTCGTCAGTGCGCTGCGCCTGCCGGCGCGCGCCACCAGCGGCGTGACGCCAGCGCGGCCAGCCCGGCGCCGGCGGCGTTGACCAGCACATCGTCCACGGAGGACACCCGGTCCAGCCGCAGGACGTACTGCAGGGTCTCGACCAGGACCGAGAAACCCGCCCCCAGCAACAGAACCCGTGACACCGACGCCAGTGCCGCGAACCGCACCGGAGCGAACGCCCCCAGCGCCGCGAACACCAGCAGGTTGCCGGCGATCCCGATCGGCCCCATCGTGAGCAGGTCCCGCAGCGGCACCAGGCTCACCCGGCCTTGGACGGTGCCGGCCCTCGTGCCCGGCATCAGGGTGAGCCACAGGAACGGCACCGTCCCGTAGACCATGCCCACCTCGGCCAGCGACAGCCGCCACGCCGGCGTGCCGCCGGCGGCGGGCCGGCAGCGCCCGAGCAGCCACACCACCAGGCCCGCCAGGGGAAGCCCGGCCAGCATCATGAACACCACACCGTTCTCCGTGCCGAAGCAGCGGTCCCACCGCCCGGCCAGGCACGTCGGCGCGGACATCATCAGGGGCCGCCGCACGGCGAACGCCGCGGCCGCCAGGCCGAGGACGGCCAGGCCGACGAGCACGATCCGGCGCGTGCGGGTCGGTGCCGGCAGGGACGCACTCTGCTTCATGCTCCCCATTAGGGACGGTGGGCCGTTGCCGTGGCGTATGCGGTTTCGGATACGTCCGCGATACACGGCACCAACCGCTACGGCCTCGCTGGCTACACTCGGCGCGTGCCGCGAGCAGGTGTCGTCGTCGTCGTGTGCCTGGTCGCGGCGCTGGTCGTGGCCGCGTTCGTCGTACCCGTGCCCGGACCGGCGGAGCTGCGGGCCTGGGCGTCGGGGGCCGGTGCGGCGGCCCCGGCGCTGCTGTTCCTCACCTACGTCGTCGCGACGCTCGTCCCGATTCCGCGCACCGTCTTCTCCCTCGCGTCCGGGTTGCTGCTCGGGCCTGTGGTGGGCGTCACCGTCGCGTTGGCCGCGACCGGGGTCAGCGCCCTGGTGAGCTTCGCGCTGGCCCGGTCGCTCGGGCGGCGGATGGTGGCCCGGCACCTGGCCCGGACCCGCGTCCGCGCGGTCGACGAGCGGCTCACCGAGGGCGGCTGGCTCGCCGTCGCCTCGCTCCGGATCATCCCGGCCATACCGTTCCTGCCGACGAACTACGCCTGCGGTCTGGCCTCGGTCCGGCTACGGCCGTACCTCACGGGCACCATCGCCGGCAGCGTGCCCGGCACGGCCGCCGCCGTGCTCCTCGGTGACACGCTGACCGGCGGCACACCGCCCGCGCTGCTCGCCGTCTACGCCGGGTGCGCCGCCGCAGGCGCGGCCGGGCTGTGGCTCGCGATCCGCCGGCCCGGGACGTTTCAGCGGCGGCCGGTCCGGGAAGCCGGGACCGGTGACTGAGGAGAGTCGGTGGGAGCGGGACAAGCTGCGGTTCGTGGTCGACGCCGAACAGGGGGAGGAGTCCAGACGGGACCACGGCTCCCGGCTGGGTCCGCTGGCACAGGAGTTCGCCATCCTGACCTACTCGCTGCTCGACGCGGACACCGTCGAGGAGGTCCTGACGCAGGTGGTCCGGGCGGCTCACCAGGTGCTGCCGGCCGCGGACATGGTGAGCGTGACCCTGCGCGACCCCGACGGCCGCTTCTACACGCCGGTGCGCACCGACCCGGTCGCCGACCGGCTGGACGAGCTCCAGTACGAGTTGGACGAGGGCCCCTGCCACGATGCCGCCTTACCCGACGGTCCGGCCATGGCGCACGGCCGTGACCTGCGGTCCACGGAACTCTGGCCGAAATGGGGTGCCGCCGCGGTCGAGCTCGGCGCCGGCGCCGTGCTCTCCACCGCCCTGCTGCCCGACGCGAACCCACCCCGCATGTCCGGCGCGCTGAACGTCTACTCCCGCGAGCCGAACGGCCTCGACGACCTCGACGTGGACCAGACCCTGCTGCTCGCCACCCACGCGTCCCTCGCGCTGGCGCACACTGAGGCCCTGACCCACGCGGAGCTGCGCGAGACCCAGCTGCGCCGCGCCATCGACAGCCGCGACGTCATCGGCCAGGCGAAGGGCATCATCATGGCCCGCCGCGGGGTCCCCGCCCACGAGGCCTTCGAGCTCCTTCGCGGTGCCTCCCAGCAGCTCAACGTCAAGCTCGTCGAGCTTGCCGAGACCCTGACCGCCCGCCACACCGAGCTGGACCTCCCCGGCTGACGGGCCGGCCCTCGGCTAGTGTCCCGCGCCGGAAATGCGGTGATTAAGTCGGTGGATCCAGGTTTCTGCTGGCAAGGCGCCGGTTCGCCCTCGTACTGGGTCGTACTTGGGCGAACCGGCAACGCCGCCAGCAGGAAGCTGGACCTCCCCGGCTGACGGGCCGGCCCTCGCCTAGCGGCCCGCGATGCCGGCGAGGCGCAGCCGCTGTTCGGTGCGGTGGACGGCCGCGGCTCGCTCGCTTTCGTTGACGGCCAGCGCACGCACCACCGGATCGTCGGCGGAACGGCGTCGCCGCAGCTCGGCCATCCGTTCACCGAAGGTCACCGGGCGGCCGTCCGGGCCGGTGGTCATGTCGCAGTACCACAGCGCGTCACGGACCGGGCCGCCCTCGTCGTCGAACACCGCCAGGGCATCGGTCAGGTCGACGAGGTCCGCGACCGCCGCGGCGCCGGCGTGGTGGGCGACCAGCGCGCACACCCGGAACGGGACACCGCAGCCCACCAGGTGGCGTGCGCCGTCCACCTGGTGCAGCCCGGTGACGACCACCCCGGACGCGTAGCCGATGTCGTGCAGCCACGCGGCCGCGACCAGCACCTCCCGCTCATCCTGTTGGAACGCGGGCGCGATCTGCTGCGCCCGGCGCGCCACCCCCCAGGTGTGCGCCCACCGGCGGGGCAGCTCGCTGGCGAGCAGGCGCCGGGCGGTCAGCCACGCCCACGTGCGCAGGGACGCCTCGGTCAGCGGCACGTCGTCGGCGTCGGCGAGCCGGCCGATCCTGGCCAGCACCGCCCGCTCGACCAGGAGGGGCACGAACGCCTGGACGCGAGCGTGCTCGAAGCTCGACCACGTCTCCCGCACGCACTCGTCCAGCACGCTGCGCGGCACCTCGGACCGCTCCAGAACCAGTCGTTCCTCGATCCGGCGGATGAGCGGACCGGCCGCACGCGGAGTGTTCACCGCCGGCATCGCCACCTCCCGTGCCCCCAAGGACGGACCGCCAGAATGCCCGATCGGCGGGCTACCCGCCAGCGGCCGTCCCCAACCGGTTCAGGCCGGACCTGCGACGGGACCGGCCGGGACCGTGTCCGCGGCCGCGGCATGCGCGGCGTGCGCCCTCGCGAGGAGGGTCACCAGCTTCTCCTCCTCGCGGATGCGGGCCCGGTACCGCTCGGGAAGCTGCTTGAGAACGGCCTCCTCCGCACACAGCTTGGCGAAGATCTCCTCGCGGTGGGCGGGATCGGTCTCGATGTCGAGGTAGGCGGTGGCGTGCCGGCGGGCGGCGCAGATGACGTTCTGCGCCCGGCCCCACGCACTGGTGAGGGACGCGACGATCGTGACGAGGAGGACCCCGAAGATCACCGCCAGCGACAGGCCGGTGCTGATCTCGACGACCTCGACCGGTTGGCCGCCGTTGACGAACGGGACGTTGTTCTCGTGCAGTGCGTGCAGGAACAGCTTCACGCCGATGAAGGCGAGGATCGCGGCCAGCCCGTACGCGAGGTACACCAGCCGGTTGAGCAGGCCGTCGATGAGGAAGTACAGCTGCCGCAGGCCGAGCAGGGAGAAGGCGGTCGCGGTGAAGACGAGGAAGATGTTCTGGGTGAGGCCGAAGATGGCCGGGATGGAGTCGAGCGCGAACAGCAGGTCGGTGCCGCCGATCGCGACCATCACCAGCAGCATGGGGGTCATGGCCCGCCGGCCGGCCACCGTGGTGAACAGCCGGTCGCCGTCGTAGTCGTCGGTGGTGTGGAACAGCCTGCGCGCGGTGCGGATCATGATGTTGTCCGCGTCGCGGTGTTCCTCGCCACTGGGTTTGATCAGGTTGCCGGCGGTGACCAGCAGGATCAGGCCGAACAGGTAGAAGACCCACGCGAACAGGTTGATCAGCGCGGCGCCCAGCAGGATGAACCCGGTCCGGGCGACCAGGGAGAAGACGATGCCGAACAGGAGCACCTTCTGCTGGTCGGCACGCGGCACCTTGAAGCTGGACATGACGACGAGGAAGACGAACAGGTTGTCCACCGACAGCGCCTTCTCGGTGACGTAGCCCGCGAAGTACTGCGCGCCCATGTCGACGCCGCCCAGCACGAGCACCCCGAGTCCGAACAGGATCGCGATGCCGACGTAGACGGTCGACCAGAGCGCCGCCTCCCGCAGCGTCGGGATGTGCGCCCTGCGGACGTGCACGAAGAAGTCGAACAGGAGCAACCCCACGATCCCCCCGATGGTGAGCCACCAGGCGACCTCGGACACGTTCATGCGACCTCCGCTCCAGTCCGGCCGTCACAGCGCAGCATGGCAGGTGACCGTATGCAACTCTGTCCGGTGTGGTCAGCGAGTCCGGCGAGCGCGCCACTACAGTGCAGCTCATGGCCCTGACACCGACGGTGCAGCGAAACGCCGTGTCGGAGGGCATCGCGCTCGGACTCGTCGCGTGCGGTCGCGGTGTCCTGCCCCTCGACACCGGCCGGCTCGGCGACGCGTTCGAGAGCGCCTGGCGGACCTGGGTCCACCGGGTGCGGTTCCCGCAGATCGAGACGGACCTGTCCGACGGCGAGGACGGCGCGTCAGCCATGACAAAGGCCGACAAGCCGAAGGAGGCCTGGGCGCTGTACTGGGCAGAGGTCGACGGCGAGCTACTCATCCAGGCGCGGCAGCCCGACTGGTCGCCCGACGACCCCGAGGACCTGAACTACGCCGCCGTGGTGATCGACGGCGACGTCGCCCTGGCGGACTGGGCAGCCCTGGCGCGAGAGTTCCTGCGGCATTTCGATCAGTGACGCGCATCGCGACCGACCGGTGAACATTCGCGGAAAGCCACTGTCCTCACCTCTTCCCGCGAAGTTCCTGACCTCGTTTCCCCGAACGTGCCAGATGGCACAGAACTCGTCCACGGAATCGGCGAGCATGGGTACGAGGAGAGAATTCGAGGTCAGGAGCGAACGATGGCGAGCAACTCGCGAACGGTGATCCACGCGGAATGGGTGCCGAGGTCCCAGGCCACCGCTCCCCTCGCGTTCCCGCCGCACCCGCCACTGCAGTCCGGTGGCTGGTACCACGCCTCGATGACCGAGGCGCCCGGTCCGGGCCGGCCGCCGGTCGCCGTCCGCACGCGGAAGTCCGTCGGCGTCGCCGTGGTGCTCGGGGTGCTGTTCGGACCGCTGGGCCTCTGCTATCTGTCGCTCGCGTTCGGCCTGACCGCCGCCGCGCTGACGGCGGTCGTCGTCGGCTACACGGGACTCCCGGCGCTGCTGCTCCTGTGGCCGCTGTCCGTCCTGGCGGCCGTGAAACTGAGCGCGCGTCAGGACCAGGAATATTCACGCCGCGCCCACCACGGTTTCTCCGTGCGCTCAGTGACCGAGCATTGACATTGCCTCCTGTTTTGAGTGTGTGTGGTCACATAGGCTTTGAAAATCGGCGTTACCGAGTTGGGATCGGGGCCCCTACGCGGTGCCCAGGAGAGATGCGATCTTGATGAAGAAGCGCCAGATGAGCCGGCTCCGTATCGCGATCGTGGTCGGTGCGGCACTGGCGCTGGTGGGCGTGCTCGTGACGACCGCCGCGCTGTCCTGGCACGTCGACGACGTGTCCGCGACACCGACCGGCCGCCCCACCCCGGGCACGACGTCCACGTCCACGACCACGAGCGCGCCACCGACCACCACAACCACGACCACCGGCCCCGCGGCGACCACGACGACCACGAAGGCGCCGGCCGCGGCCGCCACGCCGGCGGCGGGCTGCGCCGACCCGGCGTTCTCGACGTCGGAGGGCGACGACGGCTGGAGCGTCGGCGACTACTACGTGCAGAACAACATGTGGAACGTGTCCAACTACACGGTGTCGCAGAAGCTGGTCGCGTGCTCCGCCCAGAACTGGTCGGTGACGACGACCGCGGACGACGACGAGGGCGACGGCGCGGTGAAGACCTACCCGAACGTCCACAAGGACTACCACGACTGGGACTCGGGCAAGGAGCCGCCGCTGCGCCAGTACTCGAAGCTGACCTCGACGTTCGCGGCCACGAGCCCGCACACGGGCGTCTACAACGTCGGCTACGACATCTGGCTCAACGGCGTGCCGGGCGACCGCGAGATCATGATCTGGACCGAGAACTACCGCCAGAGCCCCGCGGGTGAGCGGGTGGCCGGTGGCCTGTCGTTCAGCGGGATGACGTGGGACCTGTACGCGACCGACGACAACGAGTACCTGGCGTTCGTCCCGTCCCGGCCGCTGACCAAGGGAACACTGGACCTCAAGGCGTTCCTGGACTACCTGGTCGGGAACGGCCGCGTGCCGGCGAACTCGACGCTGGGACAGATCTGCTACGGCGTCGAGGTCGTGTCCACGGGCGGGAAGCCGGCCACGTTCCGGTTCACGGACTTCTCGGTCACCGACCGGTAGCGCCCTGTCACGAGGCCAGCTCGCCGCTCAGCATGGCGACCATGCTGTGGGGTGCGTCGGCGCCGAACATGACCGGATAGAGGTCGTCTCCCGCTTCGGCGGCCGCGCGGGCGAACATGGCCTGTTCGAACTCGGCGAACGCGGTCTCCACGTCGTCCGGGTGGGCGACGATGGACCGGCCGAGCTCGGCGCCGTCCAGCATGGCCAGGTTGGCACCCTCGCCGTTCGGTGGCATGAGGTGGGCGGCGTCGCCGAGCAGGGTCACCCCCGGCACACGGTCCCAGCGGTGCGCGGCCGGCAGCGTGAAGAGGCGGCGCAGCACCGGCGGGGTGTCGCTGTCGGTGATCAGGGCGGTGAGCTCGGGGGCCCAGCCGTCGAACTCCTCGACGACCCGCGCGGTCACGGTCGCGGCGTCGGTGATGTCGGTGTCGGCGAGCCAGTCCCGCGGCTTCAGCAGCTGCGTGTACGTGTGCAGGGTCCCGCCGCTCTCCCGGTGAGCCAGGATTCCCCGGCCCGGCTCGAGCGCGAACAGCGACCCGCTGCCGACCACGTCCGCGGCGGCGGGATGACGGGTGTCGCCGTCGAACAGGAAGGTCTCGACGTTCGAGACGCCGACGTAGGTGGGGGTGGCGGCGGAGAGCAGCGGGCGGACCCGTGACCACGCGCCGTCCGCGCCGACGAGCAGGCTCGTGCCGACGGTGGTGCCGTCGGCCAGGCTCACCTCGTGGCGCCCCCCGCCGACCGCACGCATGCCGGTGACCTTGTGCCCCCACCGGACGACGTCGTGCGGCAGCGAGTCGAGAAGCAGCCGCCGCAGCTCGCCGCGCTGTACCTCGGGCCGCTCGCCCGTGCCGTCGTCGGGCAGGTCGAGCAGGACGGTCCCCGACCGGTCGAGGACCCGGTAGGACTCGCGGCCCGGCAGGATGAGCTCGCGAAACCCCTCGGTCAGGCCGGCCGCGTCGAGCGCCGGTTGGCCGTTCCACGGGTGGATGTCGAGCATCCCGCCCTGGCCGCGCGCGGCCGGCGAGGGCTCGGCCTCGTAGACCGTGACCGGGATGCCGTGCACGTGCAGGACGCGGGCCAGCACGAGACCGCCGAGGCCGGCGCCGATGATCGTGACGGGTGCGGTCATGGTGTTCCTCCCAGAACTCGTTGGATTGCCACTCCAACCAAAGTTAGCACGACTTTGGATCGACAATCCACTCGTGGCACAATGACGCCTGTGACGAACAGGACCCCGCGGACCCCGCGGCGCACGGACGGGCTGTCGAAGGAGCTGATCGTCCGGGCCGCGACCGACATCCTCGACACGGAAGGTGAGAACGCGCTCACGTTCCGGGTGCTCACCGCGCGCCTGAACACCGGCTACGGGGCGATCTACCACCACGTCGCGAACAAGAGCGACCTGCTGGCGTCGGCCACCGAGGAGGTCATCGCCGGCGTCATGGCCGGCGCGGTCATCGACGCGGAGCCGCGGGCGGCGCTGCGGACCGTCGCTCTGGGCCTGTTCGACGCGATCGACGCGCACCCCTGGGTCGGCGCCCACCTCTCCCGGGAACCGTGGCGCCCGGCACTGCTGGAGATCTACGAGAGCATCGGCAGCCTGCTCGACGCACTCGGCGTCCCCGAGCAGGCGCTCTTCGACGCCGCGGGCGCGCTCGTGAACTACGTCCTCGGCGTCGCGGGGCAGAACGCCGCGAACGCCAGGGTCCTCACCGACGGCGACACGGACCGGTCGGCCTTCCTGGACTCCATCGCGGCACAGTGGTCGAACCTCGACCCCGACCGCTACCCCTTCCTGAACAAGGCGGCGACACACCTGCGCGAGCACGACGACCGCGAACAGTTCCTCGCCGGCGTCGACATCTTCCTGGCCGGTATCGCGGCCCTTCGACAGCCGGCCCCCGCACCGGCCACCGGCGGAGACCGGAGGTAGTCCTTTCGGCCGGGGCGACGCCGGTGCGCGCGTGTCGCGCGAGGTTGGGTCGACCGAAAGTACTAGCCGGATTTCCGTTGTCGTGCAAGGGTTCCACGTATCACCATAGGCTTCGGTCATGGTTTCGTCAGCGAGCAGACTCACCCCACCCGGCACCATCGTCGCCGCGTTCTTCGGTTTCCTGGTCTCCACCGTGGGAGCCCTGGCCGCGGCCGGGTTCGTCCTCTCGGCGCGGCAGGAGATCGTCGACGCCGTCCGTCGCGCGAACACGCGGATGACCGACGACGAGGTCCAGAAGGCGGCCACCATGGGCCAGGCCCTCGCGGTCGGCGTCGCCGTGGTGATCGCGTTGTTCTACCTGTGGCTCGCGTTCCGGCTCAAGGCCGGGCGCAACTGGGCGCGGGTGATCCTGACCATCGTCACGCTGGTTCAGGTCGCCTCGCTGTTCGTGACCAGGGGCGGCTCGGTCGCAGGCTATGTCGCGTGCGGGGTCGCGGTCCTCGCCACGCTGCTGAGCTACCTGCCGCCGTCGGAGTCCTACATCAAGCGGAAGGCCTGAGCGGACGCGAGAATCAGATCATGACCGCAGCCGGACCGCCGGCACGACGCAGTGTCCTCGTCGCGGAGATCGTCGCCATCGGGGTGGCGGTCTCCGTCGACATCGTGCTGGCACTCCAGCGAACCGCGCATGCCAACGGGTGGCTGTCGCAGCTGTCGTCCGTCGGGGCCGCGGCGGCGGTGCTCGCGGTGCTCAGACGCCGGTTCCCCGGCCGGATCGGACTGCTCGGGGCCGCCGTCGCCGGGCTGTCCTTGTTCAGCACCACGGTGACCGTCGTCGCCGAAGGGATCGGTGTCACGGCGGCGCCCGAGCCGTTCGTGACCGAGGTCCTCGCCGCGGCACTGATGACCGGTGCCGTGTGCCGGCGGTTGTCGCCCGTGCACGCGGCCTCGCTCGCCGCCGCCTCGGGGGTGGCGGTGGTGGCCGCGCCCGTGGTGCGGTTCGGCATCGGCTCGACCATGGCACTGTTCGCGGTGCCGGCCGCGTTGATGTGGGGCGTGGCACTGGCGATCGGGGTGATCCTGCGGGACGCCGACGCCCGCCACCAGGCGGAGGTGGAGCAGGTGCGCACGAACGAGCGGCTCGAGCTCGCCCGTGAGCTCCACGACCTGGTGACGCACTACATCAGCGGGATCGTCGTGCGGGTGCAGGCGGCCAGGTCGCTCAGCGGGCGGCAGGGCATCGCCGCGGAGGACCCGGTGGACGTGTACGTCGACGTCGAGCAGGCCGGCGCGGAGGCGCTCACGGCGATGCGCAAACTGGTGGGAATGCTCAGGAACAGCCACTTCGCCGTGCCGCTGCCCAGCTCCCGCCTCGGGGACGTGATCCGGTCCGCCGCGCCACAGGCCACGGTCGACACCGTGGACGATGTCGGCTCCCTGTCCGTCCCGACCGACGTCGCCAGTACCGTCCACCGTGTCGTGCTGGAGGCCACGACCAACGCGCGACGGCACGCGCCGCGGGCGGAGGTCACCGTGCAGGCCCACCGGGAGGACGCCGAGCTGGTGCTGCGGATCAGCAACGACGGGGCGTCCGGCCCGCACCGGCCGGCCGGCTACGGGCTGACCGGGATGACCGAACGGGTCGCCGCGCTGGGCGGTGTGCTGACGGCCGGGCCGCAGCCGGGTGACGTGTGGCTCGTCTCCGCACGGCTGCCGCTCGACCCAACTGTCCCAAGAGGAGTCTGATGCCGATCCGAGTCCTGGTGGCCGACGACCAGACCCTGGTGCGCACGGGATTCCGGCTCATCCTCAACGCGGAGCCGGACATCGAGGTCGTCAGCGAGGCGGCGGACGGGCAGGCGGCGGTGCGCCTGGCGCGGAAGCTGCGGCCCGACGTCGTACTGATGGACCTCAAGATGCCGGTGCTCGACGGGATCCGCGCGACCCGGATGCTGGCCGGCGCCGACGTGCCGGACCCGCTGCGCGTGGTTGTCGTGACCACGTACGACATCGACGAGAACGTCTACGCCGCGCTGCTGGCAGGCGCGTGCGGCTTTCTGCTCAAGGACGCCGGCCCCGCACTGCTCATCGAGGCCGTGCGTGCCGCGGCCAAGGGCGAGGCGATGGTCTCGCCGTCGGTGACCGTGCGGCTGCTGGCCCATTTCACCAGGACTTCGGGCCCTCCCGCGCGGGAACCGGTCACCGCGTCGCTGACCGCCAGGGAGCTGGACGTGGTGCTCGCCGTCGCCGCGGGGAAGACCAACGCCGAGATCTGCGCGGAGCTGCACATCTCGCTGTCCACGGTCAAGTCCCACCTGGCGAGCGTGCAGGGCAAGGTCAACGCCCGCAACCGCACCGAGATCGCCATCTGGGCCTGGCAGCACCAGCTCGTCAGGTGACGCGGACGACCACGGTGCGCGCGACCATGTCCCCCAGCCGCTGATGTCTCGGCGTCGCCGCGATGAGCACCGCGCCCACCAGACCGAACGCCATCCCGTCGACGACCATCATCAGCCACCGCACGAAGTAGTCGCGCAACGACGGTGTCCCACCGTCGATCGCGACGATCCGCAGTCCCAGCCACCGCATCGCCGGCGTGGCGCCGCCACGCCTGTGCGGCCACCAGATCTCCGACCACAGGGTCCCGGCGAAAATCGTGAGAACCCAGATCCCGAACGGGACGTACACCAGCCAGATCCCGTGCACCCCGGCGTTCGACACCAGGATCGCGGCGCCCAGGACGAGCGCGAAGACCAGCACGGACAGGAGAACCACGAGCACCAGGTCCAGTGCGTACTGAACGTACCGGCGCACCACCACCCCGGTACGGGCATCCGTCGTCACGGTCACAACGAAAATGATCCCGAACAACGGCGATCCCCGCTCGACGAGCGGAGGAACCCTTTCCCGGCTGGGAAAATCAGCACCGCGATCGACGTCGTGCGCGGCGGCCGGTCCGCTACCGGGGTCCCCATCCTCAGCTCACGCGACGTCCCGCACGACTCGTCGCACCGCCTCCAGTGAGGGGGTCGCGGGACGCCCCAGCAGGCGGGTCAGGTCCTCGCTCGGCGTGGCCGCCCAGCCGGCACGGAACGCGGCGTACAGCTCGAGGAGCTCCTGCACGGCGGCCTCAGGGAAGCCGCCTTCGACCGATGCGGCGCGGAACTCCGCGTCCGGCGTCGGGCGGTAGGCGACCTGTCCGCCCGTCAGGCGGGATGCCAGTGCCGCCAGGTCGTTCCAGTCGATGGCGTCCGGGCCGGTCAGCTCGTAGGTGGCGCCGTCGTGACCATCCGAGGCGAGCACGGCCGCGGTGGCGTCGGCGAGGTCGTCGAGCGCCGCCGGGGTGGTACGCGCGGCGCCGGCCGGCGCCGCCAGCACGCCCGCGGTGAGGGCGATCCGCACGTCGCGGGCGAGGGCGGCCGCCAGCCCGTAGGTCTGGCGCAGGACGGTCCACCGCAGTCCGCAGGTGGCCAAAGCCTGTTCGGTCCGCGCGTAGTCCTCGACCCGTTCGGGGCGATACGCCTCCAGGCGGGACCAGCTCGTGAACACGACGCGGCGGGCACCCGCGGAGACCGCGCCCTGGATGACGGCCTCCTGCTGGCGGGCGCGTTCCCGAGGCGGGGTGCCGTAGTTGGTCGCGTTGAGCAGGACCGTGCCCGCGCCGGCCAACGCCTCGGTCAGGGTGGCGGGCTCGTCGAAGTCCCCGTGGCGGACGGTCACCCCCTGCCCGGCGAGGTCGGCGGCCGCCGACGGCCGTCGTACGCTGGCGACGATCCCGCCGGCGGGGACGGTGGTCAGAAGTCGCTGCGCCACACGGCGGCCGAAGCTGCCGTTGGCGCCGGTCACGACGATCATGTGTGCCCTCACGAAGGTCCGGTAAAGTGGGGCGTGCGCCCCGGATAGGACGGGACTATACGGGGCGCACGCCCCGCTTGTCACGTACGGAGCTGAACCATGCCTGAACAGGCCGCACCACGCCGCCACCCTCGCGCGGACGCGCTCCGCAACCGGGAGCGCGTGCTCACCGCCGCCCGCGAGGCGTTCGCGACCGAGGGGCCTTCGGTCAGTCTCGATGAGATCGCCCGGCGCGCCGGGCTCGGGCCGGGCACGCTACACCGGCACTTTCCCACCAAACGGGCACTTCTCGCGGCCGTCATCGCGGACAGCCTGGGGTCACTGGCCGACGCGGCAGCGGATCTGGCCGGCGCGACCGACGCGGGTGCCGCGTTCTTCACGTTCTTCGACCGGCTCGTCGACGCGGCCCACGACCACCTCGCCCTCGCCGCGGTCTTCACCACACCCGACGAGATCAGCGACGCGGCCCGCGAAGCCGGAATTCGCCTCACCGCCAACATGCGCGTCCTGCTTCACCGTGCGCAGGAAGACGGCGCCGTCCGTCCCGACATCGACATCGACGAACTGCACGCGATCATCGCCGGCGTCCTCACCATCGAGCAGCGCCTCCCGTCACCCGCCTCGCGAGGCCGCGGCATCCGCGTCATCGTCGACGGCCTCAGGTACCGCGGGTAGGTTCGCGGGCTCCCGGCGGCGAACCGGGAGCCGTCGAACGTCCGTGGCGTCTGTCGGGACCAGCTACGCGCGGCCCACGCCTCAGCAGGTGCGGCACTCCCGGGGGACCCAGATGGTGAAGGTGACGCTGCCGGCCGAACCGGCCGTGTCCCGTGCGGTGACCGTCACGGTGTAGAGGCCGGCCGTCGCGATGCCGGAGATCAGGCCCGTCGACGGGTTGATGCTCAGCCACGTGCTCAGCCCGGTCGCCGACCACGTGTACGGCGAGGCGCCGCCCGTCGCGGTCAGCTGGAGCGCGACCGGATCGAACTCGACGAGCCGCTGGTTGCCCGGGTTGGCAACGGTGACCGCGCTGACGGTGGTGACCTGCGTAGGCTGGGCGGCGGCCGAGGTCGTGGTGACCACGGCCATGGTGAGTGCCACGACGACGGCCACGAGTAGTCCGGCTGGTCGCCGGATAAGGGAAAGTCTGTCCATGACGGCTATCTTGGGCCGCCGGGCCCGGCACGAAAACCGTTCGGACCGTGGTTGCGTTGCACGGCCTACCGGAATGAGCCGGTAGAGCCACCACCTGTACAACCAAGACGCGCTCACGTCGTACGTCGTGGGCGCCGGGTCATGATGTCGGGGACCGGCTTGCGATGATGCTGGCCGTCAGTTGATCACGGCACCGGGAGGAAGCGAAGTTGGTCGCGGTACGAAAGGCTGCTCTCGCCGGTCTGGTCGTGGTCAACGCCGCCGTGGTCGCGTGGATCCTGTTGTCCTTCCGGGACGGGGTGCTCGGCAGCGCCTACCGCATGGATCTCGACGTCTACCGGGTCGCCGTGGACGTGTGGTGGCGGGGCGGTGACCTGTACGGGAAGCTGCCGACGCTGCGGAACGGTTGGGAGCTGCCCTACATCTACCCGCCGTTCGCGGTCGTCGTGCTGACGCCGTTCGCCGTCGTGCCTTTCTGGCTGGCCAGCGCGGTCTTCGCGCTCGTCACGATCGCGGCGTTGGCGCTCGTGCTCGTGCTGGTGCTCCGCGCGCTGGAGGTGCGCCCCACCGCACTGCTGGTCGGCGCGCTGCTGCCGGTGTCGCTGGCCCTGGAGCCGGTGCGCGAGACGCTGTACTTCGGCCAGGTCAACGCGTTCTTGATGGTGCTGGTCGTGGCGGACTGCCTGGTCCGCTCCCCACGCTGGCCGCGCGGCGCGCTGGTGGGCGTCGCCGCGGCGGTGAAGCTGACGCCCGCGGTCTTCGTGTTGTTCTTCCTACTGCGCGGCGACCGCCGGGCCGCGGTCACCGCCGGCGTGTCGTTCCTGTGCGCGACGGCCGTCGGGTTCCTGGTGAGCTGGTCCAACTCCGTGCGGTTCTGGACGCACGAGGCGTTCTTCTCCTCCCAGTTCCGCGGCATGTCCAACGAGATGAACCAGTCGGTCAAGGTGTTGCTGGTGCGGTTCGGGGTGGACCCGAAGGTGCTTTGGCCACTGCTCGCGGTCGTGGTGCTCGGCGTGACCGCCGTCGGCATGCGACGGGCGTTCGCCGCGGGCTGGCCGACCTGGGCGATGAGCCTCAACGCGCTGGGCACGCTGCTGGTCTCCCCCGTGTCGTACTCGCACCACTGGGTGTGGATCGTGCCGATCCTGCTGACCGGCGCCGTGTTCGCCTGGCGCACCCGGCGGGCGACCGCGATCGCCGCGGTCGCCGCCGGGACGCTGCTCTTCGTCCTCGCCCCACACTGGTGGTGGGACCCGAAGGCGCCGTGGCACGTCTGGCGCCTGCTGACCGGAAACGCCTACGTGTGGGCCGCGGCGGCCGTGCTCGTCGTCGCCGCGGTGCCGCATCGGGTGTGGCGTCTTGCTCCTCGCCGGGGGAACCGGACCGGCCCGGCCGGCGACCGCGACTCCCCGCCGGGCGTGTCAGCTGAGCTGTGACCAGGCCTCGTTCACCACGTCCGCGACGGCTTGCGGATCCTTGACGAGGTCGCCGTTCGCGTGGCTGACGGTCACGGTCAGGTCCTCGCTCGTGCGTAGGCAGGTGGCCACGAACGTCTCCCCCGACGTGAGGTTCCGCACCGCGCACGACACCGGACCGAACTCGACCATCTCCTCCGGGGGCTTCTCGACGTGGAGGTACTCGGGGTCGGAGTAGGCCACGTACTGCGGCGACGCGGTCGGCGAACGCACGACCTCCAGCGAGAACATCGAGTCGAGCTCCTCGTTCCCGTACTGCTGCACGACCGCGCCCGCGCCGTCACGGCTCGCCGACAGGCGGGCCGAGCTCTCCTTGTCCCATTTGGCCTGGCGGTCCACCACCTTCGACATGTCGCCGCTCTTGCCGTTGCGCTCGCGCACCTTCTGCAGGTCCGGGTACCGGTAGTAGTCGCCGAGCCGCGCCGGCGCCGAGACGGCGACCGACGAGCCGCCGACGGCGCCACCGTCACCGCCGAACAGCAACCATGCGCCGCTCGCCACGGCGGCGCCGACGACCAGTCCGATGACGGCGGCGAAGACCACGGTCGCGCGACCGCCGCTCGGCGGCGTGGGTGTCCCGGCGCCCTGCGACGGCGGCGGGAACTGTGGGGACCACCCGCTGGGCTGCGGTTGCATGGACACCGGATCTCCTGTTCTCCCGGCACCGGCGGCGAGTCGACTCGACACCTGGTCCGGGGCCTCCGGTCCGCGACACACGGACCCAGGCTCAAGCTAGCGGTGGTTGTCGGCCGACGCAGAGGGAACGGCGGAGTTGCTCGACCCGTGGCCGGAGGGTCCGCTCACTGGTTGCCGGGCAGCCGGACCGTGACGAGCAGACCGCCGGCGGGGCGGGGTGTGAGGTCGAGGGTTCCGCCGTGCGCCCGGACGACGCTGTCCACGATGGCCAGCCCGAGGCCGACGCCGGCGTGCTCGTCGGTGCGTGCGCGTGCCGTGCCACGCTGGAAGGGTTCGGTGAGGGTCGGCACCAGCTCCGGCGGGAGCGGGCGGCCCGTGTTCTCGACCCGCAGCAGGCTCGCGTCGCGCAGCGGTTCGGTGTGGACGGTGACGGCGCCGTCCGCGGGGAGATTGTGGACGATGGCGTTCTGGACAAGGTTCGTCACCATCCGCAGCAGGAGCGCCGCCGAGCCGACGGCCGGTGTCGTCCCGCCGGTGACGTCGAGCGTGACCCCGCGCCGTTCGGCGAGGGGCAGCAGCGTCTCGGTGGCTTCCTCGGCGATGAGGGAGAGGTCGACGGCCTCGCGGGTGAGGATCCCGTGGTCGCCGCGGCTGAGCAGCAGGAGGGCCTCGGTGAGGTCGATCGCCCGCGTGTTGACGGTGTGCAGGCGGTCGATGAGCGCATCCCGGTCCCACGTGGGGTCGTTGCGGGCGACGTCGAGGAGGGTCCGCGAGATCGCCAGCGGGGTGCGCAGTTCGTGGGAGGCGTTCGCGGCGAACCTCCGCTGCTCGGCGACGTGCGACTCGAGTTGTTCGAGCATGGCGTCGAACACGTCGGCGAGCTCGCGGAACTCGTCCTCGGGGCCCGCCATGCGAATCCGGTGGGACAGCGACCCGTTCGCGGCCATCCGTGCCGCGGCCGCGATCCGGTTGAGTGGTGCGAGCATCCGGCCGGCGAGGAGCCATCCTCCCAGGAGACCGAAGACGAGCAGGAAGCCCAGTGCCGCGGCCGCGGGCGGGGCGAAGACCCGCAGGAGGATGTCCCGGTTGGGTGAGAGCCCGAGCAGGCCCTTGTCCTTGTCGGGCACGTTGAGCAGCAGGAAGACCCATACCACCGCCATCAGGACGGCACCGGCGATGAGCAGGAACCCTGCGTAGCTGATGGTGAGCTTCAGCCGGGCGCTGAGCCCCGGGTGGCTATTCACGAGCGCTGCCGGCGCCGGACACCGTGGCGATCATCAACACGCGCACCCCCGGAGCCTAGGCGGGAGGGCATATCGCCGGCATATGCGAACCGCTCGGCGCCCACCGCGGTCCGGTGGGCGCCGAGCCGGCCCGTCAGCTCCGCCCGGTGACGGCCTGCACCTCCCGCTGGAGGATGTCCTGCAACGGCGTGCTGTCGCTGTTGCTGAGGACGACGCCCACCCAGCCGGTGTCCGGATAGATGTTCCAGCTGGCGGCGCTGCCGGGGTTGACGCCGGCGCGCCCGAACAGCCACTGCCCGTTGACGATGCCGACCGCCATCAGGTAGGCCCCGAACGACGTCTCCGCGGAATTCGCCCGGCGGCCGCCCGGGTCCTGCGCGGCATGAGGGATCTTGGCCGCGGTGAGCACCTCGCCGTAGGGACGGTCGAGCACCGTGCCGTCGTACAGCGCGTGTGCGAACCGGACCAGGTCCGGCGCGGTGGCGAAGCCGTCGTAGTCGATGAAGCTCCGGCCCGGGTTCTTGCCCAGCTCGTACGGGTACGGGCTGCCCTTGTCCAGGTTGCGGACGGCGTCCACCTCGCTGCCGTCGGCCACCGTCATGTACGAGTGCGCGATGTGCTCGTCGGTGAGCCACTGGGGCCTGGTGTAGAACGCCGAGCCGGTCATGCCGGCCCGCCGGAAGATGTTCTCCTCCACGTAGTCCCAGTACGTCATGCCGGTCACGGCCTCCACGATCTGCACGGGGATGCCGAAGTTGGCGCCGGAGTGGCCGTTGGTGCCCGTGCCGGGGGCGGCCACGAGCCGCGCCTGCCGGGTCCACTGCTCGTTGTACTGGTGCACCTCCTCCCGGCTGTGGAAGACGCGTTGCAGGTCCTGCTCCGGGGTCTCCAGCCCGGAGGTGTCACCGAGCATGTGGTGGATGGTCACCTGATCGGCGATCTCGGGGGCGAAGCCCGTCAGGTAGGTGCCCACCGTGTCCGTCAGCTTCACCACGCCCTGCTGCACCAGTTGCAGGACCGCCACCGCACAGAAGGGTTTGGCCGCCGAGCTGATGCTGACCGCGACGCCCTCGTGGTTGCGGATCCCCTTCTCCCTGTCGGCCATCCCGTAGCTGCGGGACAGCACGGTCCGGCCCCGGTGCGACAGCAGCACCACCCCGGAGAACCTGCCCTGGGCGGCCAGTTCCGCCACGTACCGGTCATAGGCTCCACCGGGCCGGGTGTCCGGCGGGACGCCGGCGCCGGCCGAGGCCGGGTCGGCGTGTCCTGGCCGCGCGCCCACCAGCGGCGCACCGGCCGCGACCACGCCGGCGGCCGCCAAACCGCCCCACCCGAGCAACCGCCGCCGGCCGACACCACGTTCGGAGTCCGGGTCCAAGATCACGCTCCCTTCCTGATCGACGAACCGACCGTCTGACGCGCTGTGCTCCATCCCCCCACCGAAGCCCCAGGACCGTTGCCACGCCGTATGCGATTTTCGATACGCCCGCGATACACGGACGTGCTGTCTCTTCCCACTACCTGTTGATCGAGCCGGCAGCGCGGAGCTGGCGGTCCATCCGGTCGCGGATCAGGGTCAACTCCGCATGGTTGACGCGAATCGACTCGTTCTGGATGGCGACCTCCGCGGCGGTCCAGGCAGCCACGAGGTGTGTTCGTGACTTGCAGCGCACATCGGCCTCGGCGGTACGCAGTTCCTGCTGGCTCGGTGCGGCCGTGCCGATGTCGAAGGCAGCCAGTGCGGCGAGCGGGTCGCTGTGGGAATAGCCGGTCGCGGACATGCACCGTGACCATTGCCCGACGGCGGCACGCACCGACGGAGCTGTTGCCGACTGGTTGAACGACTCCACGTTCAGTTGGTGGACCAGCGTGAAGTCCTCCCCAGGGCCATTCTCGTCGAGAGCGCGACGTGCCTCCCCGAAGCAGCCACCCTCCGGGATCGGCACACCACGATAGGAGCCTGCCCGCTGCGACGACGGCCGAGAGACCGGCACTCCTGAGCGCAGGCCCGACAGCACCCGCAGCTCGTCGGGGCCGAGAGGGGACGACCGGTGACGTTCCGACTGAGCCTGTGCCACCGCCTGCGGACTGTCCGGGGGGAGGTGATAGCCGTACCGTGCCGCCGAGCGAGCGTCCGTCACCCCATAGCGCCGGTCGAGCAACCGCACGTTGATGGCCGGCGGATGCTGGCTGTCATACGGAAGATCGAATCGTGCCATGCACTGACGCGTGACATCGGAAAAAGCCTTGTCGATGAAGTTCGTCTGTTTGGCACTGAACATGTACGACTCGATGGGAAGCATGGGTAACGATGAATTACTTTGGGCCAGAATCGGTTCGGACCGGGCCGGCTGCCTGGAACCTGTGGCGGTCGCCGAGCAGGCTGTCACCAGGATCGCCATGACAACGGTGATTGCCGCCCTAACTGTTGCCCTACGACGTGCATACACAGTCTCCTCCAGGGTGACAGAATACGAGATGCGCACTCTTGGGTCGACAGAATGCGCATCATCGTCTATGGGCTCCGCGTTCAGACACAATACAGTTGCGATCGATTCTCATTGGTCAGCGGACCGAGACTGCCCAACGCGTAGCCGTTCTGCGGGAAAGGCAACAAGGTGACGAAGCTGCCGCCGAAGTTTTCGTCGAAATAGATATTGTACCGACAGTCGCTGTCGAAGTTCGCGGCGGACGCCGCATTGTTCCAGACCCGGGTGCCGACGCCATCGGCTCCCGGCGCACCTTCGAAGAAGGTCGCCGGGTTTGCCAGGTCGGGTACGGAACCCGGCACGCCTTCCGCCGCACCGTCGAAGTCATTGTTGTACCAGTAGCACAGGTCGTTGGACAGGCATGGGTAATGACCCGACCCCGAGTCGGCGGACGCCGGCGCCGCGTTGACGGCCACCCCTGCCACAGTCAGTATGGCTATCGCGAAAATTGCGAGTCTTCGGGTACGCAGGATTTTCATACTTTCTCCCCACGATCAGCCTGGCCACCCCATTAGCCGCCCACGAAGCCACGCGTTCCGATGAGGAGTGGGTCCGATTGGGCAATGGTGTCGGCTAGGCCCGAATGTTTGAGACACTCCGCCGCCGGCAAGTTTTATAGGGAATCTATCCTGAGCCGGCGACTCGGCAATGGGAAGCGTACCGGGTCAGGACCATCGGCGCGGGACCCTTTTCGCTCAGGCGAAAACCGTTGGGTCACGAACGCGGCAGAGTGCTTATCAACAACGAGTTCCCGAGAGCGGTCGTGCGGTGGAGGACGCTACCGGCGACTCGAGTGCTGGTGATCAGGCCGGCGTTGCGGAGCACGGTGGTCTGTTTGCTGGCGGTGCCGACCGACGTGCCGAGGTGTTGGGCCAGCTCGCTGGTGCTGCGGGATTCCAGTAGTGCCCGCAGGCTCTCCGCGCGGGTGCGGCCGAGGAGGGCCACCAGGCCGACGGGCACATCCACGTGTCCGTCGATCGGGTCCGCGCGTTGGTGGGCCTGGTACACGAGCACGGGTGGCAGGGCGGGGTCGATCCAGGTGATCGGGTTTCCCCAACAGAAGAACGCGGGTATCAGGATGATGCCACGTCCGTTCAACCGCACGGTCCGAGTCACGGGGTACCGGGTCCGCAGCACACGGTCATCCCAGCTCAGCACGCCCGGCAGGCTGCGCAGCATGGCGTCCACCCCCTGCGTGGACCACAACCTGAGCCGCCTGGTCCGTTCAGCGGCCACCCGTTCCTCGATGTGCCGCCACGCGGGTTCGACCAGCAGGTGGTGCGCGATCCGGGTTGCCTTGACGAGGTCCCGAAATGACCGGCGGTCACCGCAGGCCAGTGACCGGGCCTGCGGCGAGGGAGCTCGTCGGTTGAACGCGGCGACCACATCCGCTCGCAGGTGCGCGGGCGACACGCCCGACAGCAGTTCGCATGCCCTGTCGATGTGCGAGGCACCCTGTAGCGGAGTCAGGAAGTCCGGGAAGTCTCCGGACGCGGCCACCAGCGACCGCAACGATGCCACCGCGTCCCAGGATGCGCGGTCGACCGCGATCCGGCGAGTGAGCTGTTGTCGCCACGCCATGAACGGCAGATCTCCCGAGGCGCCCTGCGCCATCTGTAGACCCAGCACCAACTCCCACATGAGATCGACATCCTCGGCGAACCGGATTCTCCGCAGGTCTTCGGCCCCGAACACCAGCCGCAACGTCATCAGGCCCCCCTGGTAGTGCTTGGTTATGTCGGCGCGCCGGTTTGTTCGTCCTTTGTGGATGGTGGTTGTGTCGCCGGTGTGACTTCCGAGGAGGTCGAGCCGGTGGGGACACGCCAGGCGGTGACGGTTACGGGGTCGTCGATGGCGATGTGGCCGGGCGTGAGGACGGTGGCCTTGAGGCCGAAGCTGACGCCGTCGGGTTCGCGACGGTAGTCGGCGAGGGTGCGCAGCGGTTCGGGGCCGCGGCGGTGTCCGGTGGCCTGGTCGGTCATGGTCATCGCGCAGCGGATGGCGCGTTCACCGAAGCCGATGCCGGTGGTGCCGACGGTCATGCGGTGCACGCGGTCCTCGGTGTGCGGGTCGGGCCAGCCGGTGATGACGATGTTGGGGCGGAACCGGGTCATCGGCACCGCATTGGCGCCACGGCGGCGAATGCGGGCGTTGAGGGAGTCCAGGGAGGACTTGGAGACGATCAGCAGCGCGGTGGGGTCGGGACGGCGGGCACGCACGGCCCTGGCCGGTTCACGGACGAGCCGGGCGGGCCTGCCCAGCACGTCACCCAGCCACCTCGCGGCGTCGTCACCCTGGTCGATGCCGGCCCCGGGCCACTTCTCGACATCGACGTCGACGGATCGGGCCGCGTCCGTGACGACCTCCACGGTCAGGTCGTCCGCGTCCGGAGCGCCCAGGAGGAGCGTCGTTCCGGTGTACCCGGCCCGGATCGTCGCCATCCGCGGCACCGCTCCCTGCCACACCATCGCCCCGTCCGGGCCGACGATGGCGAACAGGCGATCCCCCGGCAACCCGGTCATGGTGACCTCGGCCTGATCCAGCGTGACCCCGGCACAACCCTTGACGGGATAACACGTCAACGCGGAAACGCACGCCACACGACCAAAAGTACCCGCGCGGCCCGGACGGCAGAAGGCCGTGACGCCAACTCGGAACTCCATGTTCCCTGGCGGACAACGGATTGTTCCGCTGGACGCCGCTGCCCACCGTCCGCCAGAATCGACGCGCGACGATGGGGGTCAGCGGCTGATGAGCCCGAAGATGTCACGACCGGCGGACGAGCCCGACGAACCCGAGGAGCTCGCGATACCGCCTGGCCACGTCCCGCTCACGCCGGGTGTGCGGCCGGCGTTGAAGCGGCCGGAACCGCTCTCCCTGTGGTGGAAGCTCGGCGGCCTGGCCGTGGTGTTGGCCGCGACCGCCGGCACGATCGTGTACCTGTCCCAGCCGGCGGACCCCCGCGGCTCCCCACGGGGCACGGCGGAGGTGGTGGCCCAGTCGATCAGCGGCAGCGACGTCCACGCGTTCAGGTCGTACCTCTGCCACGCCGACGAACTGACTCCGGACACGATCCGCGAAAACGTGACCAACACGGCACTCCAGGCCGGCAAACTCACCGTCCTGGAGGTCTCCGACGAAACCCTGCACGCCACCAACAGCCTCGCCAGCGCCACGCTGACCTCGAGCCGGCGCCCGGACGTCGACATCGTTCTGCTGCTGAGGAAGCAGGAGGACAGTTGGTGCCTGGCCAGCCTCTCCTACTGCCCCCTCGCCAACGACACCACGAGCGACTGGCTCACCCCGGACCTCTCGGGATGCCGAACCCGGCCGGGCCGTGGCCGCTGACGCACCGGGCACGAACCTCGGCCCCGTCGCCTGGCCACCCGCGCCGATCAGGACCGAACGGCTCGTGCTCCGTGAGCCAGAGGCGCGGGACCGTGCGGCGGTCATCGAGTTGTTCGCCTCGCCCGAGGTGGGGACCTACCTCGGTGGCCCTCGGCCGCGTGCCGAGCTTGAGCGCTCCGTGCCCGCGGTGCCCGGGCGACGGCCTGGCCTCTTCGTGGTCGAGCTCGACGGAGCGATGATCGGCATGGTCACGCTCGATCGGCGTGACTCGGCGCGTCCTGGTCACCTCGGTCCGGATGCCGGGGAAGCCGAGCTGGGTTACCTGTTCCTGCCGGCGGCGTGGGGATTCGGGTACACCGCCGAGGCGTGTGCGGCCGCGCTCGGCTGGTTCGCCGGCGCGCTTCCCGGCGAGCCGGTGGTGCTCTGCACCCAGACCGCCAACGACCGCTCGGTGCGTCTCGCGGCGAAGCTGGGATTCACCGAGGTGGAGCGGTTCGAGGAGTTCGGCGCCGAGCAGTGGTTCGGCGTGTGGTCCCCGGTCACGCCACCTGGTTGACGGGGGTGACCGAATCCGGCAACCCCGTCAACCTCGCCGATGCCTTCTGTCGTCAGGACTTCACGACTACACAAGACAGTGCCGGCCGGGTTCAGTGGGTGAGGATCGCCGGGTCGCTCAGGCCGGGCCTGCCGTTCTCGACGTGGCCGGCGAGCCGGCGGCGGAACGTCCGGTCCTTGTCGCAGGTCACGGTCACGTCGTACCAGCGGTCGCTGTGGTCGAGGTCGATCGTGTGCGTGAACGTCGCGTTGTGGTGCAGGGTGTACGTCCGCTGTCCGCCGTAGGCGCTGGTGACGGTCAGTTTCACCGTCGTGTCCGACGTGTTGTGCAGTGTCAGGGTCAGTGCGGACCGGCGGCCGTCGTGGCGGGCGGTGACCTCGGCCACCGGCGCGGTGCCCGCGAACGCGCGGAGGAAACCGTTGGGGCCGAACACGGTCAGGTCGTACGGGCCGGTCCACGTGTCCGTGACCGTCTTGCCCGCCTCGGTGGTGTACGTCCACGGGCCGTCCGTGCGGTTCGCGGACGTGACGTGGAACGCGCCGCCCGCCGCAGGGCCGGTGCCGAAGGTCAGCGTGACTGCCGAGCGTGCCACGTGGGCGTCCACGAACGGCCGGTACCCGAGGGGTCTGGTGTGGCGCCGGCCGCGTTCCTGCACCGGCAGCTTCGGGTCGGCGGGCACCGGCGGCACGTAGTCGGGGTGGCGGTCGCGGTCGGGCGGCTCGTAGCCACCGGTGCCGGGCAGTCGCGCGGGACGTGGGTCCCTTTGCCCGAAGTCGAACGCCGAGGTGAGGTCGCCGCAGACGGCGCGGCGCCACGGGGAGATGTTCGGCTCGCGCACGCCGAAGCGTTGTTCCATGAACCGGATGACCGACGTGTGGTCGAAGGTCTCCGAGCAGACGAAACCGCCCTTGCTCCACGGCGACACGACCAGCATCGGCACCCGTTGCCCCAGCCCGTACGGGCCGGGCACGTGACCCGCGTCGCCCGGGTAGAGGTCGGGGCCCACCTCGACGGTCGACCTGCCGTGCGCCGGTGAGAGCGGCGGCATCGGCGGGACGACGTGGTCGAAGAAGCCGTCGTTCTCGTCGTAGGTGATGAACAGGGCCGTCTTGCTCCACACCTCCGGGTTGCTGGTCAGCGCGTCGAGCACCTGCGCGACGTACCAGGCGCCGTAGTTCGCTGGCCAGTTCGGGTGCTCGGTGAACGCCTCCGGCGCGGCGATCCAGGAGATCTGGGGCAGCCGGTCCGCGCGCACGTCCGCTTCGAGGATGTCGAAGAAACCCTGGCCCGCCTTGGCGTTGGTGCCGGTGCGTGCCTTGTCGTAGAGCGGGTTCCCCGGCTGCGCGTCGCGATAGGAGTTGAAGTACAGCAGCGAGTTGTCGCCGTAGTTGCCGATGTAGGCGTCGTTGGTCCAGCCCCAGGAACCGTTGGCGTCCAGGCCGTCACCGACGTCCTGGTAGATCTTCCACGACACCCCCGCGCGCTCGAGACGTTCGGGGTAGGTGGTCCACCCGTAGCCGGCCTCGTCGTTGCCGAGCACCGGTCCCCCGCCCGCGCCGTCGTTGCCGGTGTAGCCGGTCCAGAGGTAGTAGCGGTTCGGGTCGGTGGAGCCGATGAACGAGCAGTGGTAGGCGTCGCAGACGGTGAAGGCGTCGGCGAGCGCGTAGTGGAACGGGATGTCCTCGCGGGTCAGGTACGCCATGGTGGTCGGCGTCTTGGCCGGGATCCACTGGTCGTACCGGCCGCCGTTGAGGGCGAGTTGGCCGCCCCGCCAGTCGTGGTTGAGGTCCTGGATGAACTGCAGGCCGAGGTCGTCGGCGGCCGGACGGAACGGCAGGACGTCCCTCGTGCCGTCGGACTGGTGCCACACGGACCTGCCGCTGGGCAACGACACCGGGCGCGGGTCACCGAAGCCGCGGACACCGCGCAGCGCGCCGAAGTAGTGGTCGAACGACCGGTTCTCCTGCATCAGGACCACGATGTGTTCTACGTCGCGGATGGTGCCGGTACGGCGGTGGGCCGGCACGGCGGCAGCCGCCGAGATGCTGTCCGACAAGGCGGTGAATGTCGCGGTCGCGCCGGCCAGCTGCAAGAACCTGCGGCGGTTGAGCCCTGTGGTCTCTGACATGGGGCATACACCAACAGCCATCGGTGACGGGCCCGTGGCGGGCAGGCGAACCTGGTACGAACATCATGTTCTCAGCAAACCCGGGCGAGCTCAACGGTGAGGCCGGGACACCGCGCTAGTGTCCCGCGCCGGAAATCAGGCAACTAATTCGGCGGCCCAGCTTCCCGCTGGCGGCGTTGCCGGTCCGCCCAAGTACGACCCAGTACGAGGGCGAACCGGCGCCTTGCCAGCAGAAACCCGGATCCACCGACTTGATCACCGCATTCCCGGCGCGGGACACTAGTCCTGGCGGGCCAGAGCCGCGAGGATGATCTCCCGTGTCGCGTGGACCGTGGACGTGAAGGCGGCCGGGTCCCGGCCGATGCGTTCGGCGCCCGCGCGCATGACGCCGGACAGCAGCTCCACCGCGAGCGGCACGTCACCGACGTCGCGGAACTCGCCGCGGGCGATGCCGTCCCGGACGACGTTCTCCACCTCGACCACGATCGCGTGGAACGGGCTGGCCGGCCCCTTCGGCAGCTCGGCGACCAGCAGGCCGGAGTCCGGACGGAACATCAGCCGCATGGCCTGGTCCGTGGACGCCGTCAGGAACGCCTCGATGATCTCCCGCAGCCGCTGCGCGGCCGGGTCCGGGGACCGCGCGGCGATCGCGGCAACCCGCTCGACCGCGGGCCGGCTCGCTCGCTGGGCCAGCGCCAGGACCAGCGCGCTCTTGTCGCTGGCGTAGTTGTACAGCGTGTTGCGTGCGAGGCCGGCCCTGGCCGCGATGTGGCCCATGTTGATCGAGTGGTAGTCGCGTTCGAGCAGCAGCTGCCGCAGTGCCTCGGCGAGGTCGGCCCACACCATCTCGTGGTGCTCCCCGATGCTGGCTCCCCGGATCCGCGGCATCCGAACATCCTCCTCCCGTCATCGCGGCCGCACTAGCGTGCCTGCGCCGCGGCCAGGGCGGTGCTCGACAGGTGCGGGTGCTCCTGGTAGGTCGGGGTGAGCCGCACGCGGCTGAGGCGCCAGCCCTCCGCCGTGCGGACCGCCTCGTTGTCGTAGAAGCCGACCACCAGCCAGCGGTTGGGGCCGCCGGCGGCGAGCTCGTCCGGGACCCAGTGTTCGGCACGGACGTGGGCGTGGAGCGTCGCGCTGTCACCGTCGACGTCGATGACGTGGCCGGTGATGACGTGGTGGGTCGCCGTGTAGGGCGCGAAGGCACCGCGGAGGGCCTCGACGTAGCCGTCGAGCGGCACGGTCATCGGCGGAATGCCGGCGACGGCCTCGAAGTCGAGCGTGATCGGGTCGGCGAGGACGAGGCGGGGCAGCGTCGTGAACTCCTTCTGGTCCGCTATGTCGGCATACCGGCCGAACAGTTCGATGAGATCGGCACGATCAGCGAGCACGGTCATGAGCCCTCTCCATTTTTATACGACTACCTGTCGTAAACATTACGACAAGTTGTCGCCAAAATCAAGCTGTGCGATCTCACAGGAGGAGCACAGCCGACGCATTGGTGGGCCTGGTCGGATCGAGTGCGTGGAGCTGACGAACGCACGCTCGATCCCCGCTGTCGTGGCCGCCGCGCTCGCCGTCGTGCTGGCGGTGGTGATCAGGGTGGAGCTGTACGACTTCCAGTCCAGCGACTACCGGGGGTTCGTCGCCCAGTGGTACGACTTCATCAAGGCGAACGGCGGCTTCGCGGCCATGCGCCACCAGTTCGCCGACTACAACGTGCCGTACCTGTACCTGATCGCCGTGCTCACGTACCTGCCGGTGCCCGTCCTGGCCGGCGTCAAGACCATCTCGGTCCTGGGCGACCTGCTGCTGGCGTTCTTCGTGTACAAGCTGGTGGCGGTGCGCCACCCCCGCGGCTGGACGGCGTTCGGCGCCGCCGCGGTGGTCGGGCTGCTGCCGACGGTCGTGATGAACGGCGCCATGTGGGGCCAGTGCGACTCGATCTACGCGGCGTTCGGCGTGGGCGGGCTGTACTTCGCCGTGCGTTCGCGGCCCTGGCTGGCGTGCGTGTTCTTCGGGGTGGCGCTGGCGTTCAAGCTGCAGGTGATCTTCCTGCTACCCGTCCTCGCCGTTCTCGTGCTCCGGCGAAGGATTCCGTGGCCGGCGCTGCTGGCCATCCCGGCGACCGTGGTGGCACTGGACGTGCCCGCGCTGCTGGCCGGCGCCAGCCCGGCGGGGCTGCTGTCGGTGTACCTGAACCAGATGGGCGAGTACTCGCAGCTGACGCTGAACGCGGCCAACATCTACCAGCTCGTCGACTTCGGCACCAACACCGAGGCCGTCCGGAACATCGCGATCCTGGTGACCGGCGAGGCGGTGGCCGGCCTGATCCTGTACGCGGTGATCAACCGGACGCCGCCGAACGCCGCCCGGACCGTGCTGCTCGGCGCGGTGTTCGTGGTACTGGTGCCGTTCCTCCTGCCCGCGATGCACGAGCGGTACTTCTACCTGGCCGACGTGCTGTCCGTGGTCGTGGCGTTCCACCTGCCGCGGCGGCTGTGGCCCGTGCCCGTGCTGGTGCAGTTCGCCTCCGCGCTCTCCTACGTCCCGTTCCTCGCACAGGGCGCGGGACGCGACGGGACGACCGCGGTGCCGTTCTGGATTCTGGCCCTGGCCATGCTGGCCGCTCTCGCACTGCTGCTGTGGGAGCTGGTGCTGCGGCCGGCCGGGGAGCCCAGCGAGGTCCCGCTCGTACGGAACGAGGTCGCGAGCCTGCCGAACGTCTCCCGCTGACGGGCCGGCACTCGGCTCCGGTCAGTCCGCGGCAGTCGGGGGCGGTTCCGACGCCGGGGCTTCGCTGCTGGGCGGGGGCTCGGTCGACGTGTCGGTCGTCGGGTCCACCGCGCCGCCGGTGCTCGGCGGGGGCGCGTCCGTCGTGGCGGGCGGCGTCGACGTGCCGGCCGGGCTCGTCGCCGTCGTGGGAGCTCCGCTCGTGCTGGTCCTGGGCTGCTCTCCGGCCCTGATGGGCTGTTCGACCCGCACCGGAGCCACCGGCCCGGACACCGACGTGGGGCCGGGGTTCGTGTGCACGGTCCCGTCCGCGGGCGCCTGCTCCTCGGCCGGGAGGAAACCGTCGCGGCCGCCCAGCAGCCACAGGCCCACGGCGACCAGTGCCACGACGAACACCCCGGCGACGGCAAGGGTACCGCGGGCACGAGCGGCCGGCGCCGACTCGCGGGCGAGCGGGACCAGTTCGGTCCGATCGGCTTCGGTCCGATCGGCGGCGACACCCGCGGCCACCGCGGCCGGCATCCCGACCTCGCCTCGGCCGACGGCGGCAAGCAGGTCACGGGCCTCGGCAGCGGTCGGGCGAGCCTCCGGATCCGCCCGCAGCAGCGCCATCAGCACGTCGGTCAGCGGGCCGGAACGGCTCGGCGGGTTGATCTTGCCGCCGGCCACCGCGTGCAGGACGCCCAGGGTGTTGGCGGCACGGCCGAACGGTGGCTCCCCCTCGACCGCGGTGTACAGGGTCGAGCCCAGCGCGAAGACGTCCGAGGCCGGCGTCGGATCGGCGCCGAGGGCCACCTCCGGCGCCATGTAGGCCGGGGTGCCGGCGAACATCCCCGTCTTGGTGACCGTGACGTCGTCGATCGCCCGGGAGATGCCGAAGTCGGTGATCTTCACCGAGCCGTCCTCGCCGATCAGGACGTTGCCCGGCGTGATGTCGCGGTGCACGATCCCGGCGGCGTGGGCGGCCGCGAGTGCCGTGGCCACCTGCGCGCCGATCGCGGCCGCCTCGACCGGCGGGAGCGTGCCCTCCTCGGCCATGACCGTCGCCAGGCTGCGGGACGGCAGGTACTCCATGACGAGGCAGGGGACGTCGTCCTCGTCGACCACGTCGAACACCGCGATCGCGTTGGGGTGGTTCAGCCGGGCGGCGATACGGCCCTCGCGCAGACAGCGGGCCACCGCGTCGGCGGCCTTGCGTGGCAGGAGGTCCGGGTGCAACAGCAGCTTCTTGATCGCGACCGGCCGGTTCAGCCGCTCGTCGCGACCCTCCCAGACGACGCCCATCGCACCGGACCCGATTCGGCGGAACAGGCGGTAGCGCCCGACGACCAGGTGTTCCTCCTCGGCCATGCCAGCGCCTCGCTTTCGCCCGGTGCCTCCGTGCACACCAGGAGTTACATCATTCGGCCAGATCTAAACCTGACGGACGCGACCGATCGCCGACTGGCACTGTCCTTTCATCACCACCGGGGCACCTCTGTCCGATGCGGACAGTGCCGGTCAGGTCTCGACCCCACGGCCGTCGGATCCACGCACCCGACGGGAACGCGGCCGGCCTCATGGGACTGCTCGACGGGCTCCGCCCCGTTCAGACGCCGCCGTGCACCGTCGCGTGCCGGCGGCGGGAAGCGAGGGTGAAGGCGACCCCGCCCAGGGCGGCCGCCACCCCGCAGAGGAGGAGCGTCGTCCGATAGCCGAAGTGCTCGACCGCCAGGCCGGCCAGGATGCCGGAGAGGAGCAGGCCGGCCGTGGTGGCGTTGGCGAAGAGCGTGGTGGCGCGGCCGGTCGCCGGCGCGAGGAGGTCCTGGAAGTAGCGGATGCCGGCCCCCGCGACGATCGCGATGCCCGCGGCGCGGAAGACCTGCCCCACCACGAGCATCAGCATGTTCGAGGACACGACTGTGACGGCGTAGTAGCAGACGAGGGAGCCGAAACCGCCGAGCATCACGGCACGCTGGCTGACCCGGGCCGGCACGACGGCCAACCCCAGCGTGACCACCACCTCCACGGCGGCGCAGACGCTGAAGAGCACGCCGATCGACGATGGCTGCTGGTGCAGGGCACGGGTGACGAACAGCGGCAGTGCGAGGCCGCCCGCGAACATCGCGGTGAAGAACAGGGTGACGCTCACCGTGAGCAGGACAGGGGCGCCTCCGGGCGCCGAGCTCGTGACCGCGGCGGGCCCGGGTCGCGGCACGAGGAGAACGGTCAGCGCGGACGCGAGAAACACCCCGGAGGCGGTCCACATCAGCCATGAGTAGCCGCCGCGGGACAGTACGAGCGCGCCCAGCAACGGCCCGACGGCCCACGCCAGGGACCAGGCCGAGCGCAGCAGCGGCGCGGACCGCTGCCCGGCGGCGCCCTCGCCGAGCACGGCACGGGCCAGGGTGAAAAGCTGTGGAAAGGCCGCCCCCAGCGCCCCGAGCACTGTCGCCGCCATGGCGAGCAGCACGAGGAAGCTCGAGACCCGCGGCAGCAGCAGATAGCCCGCCGAACCCAGGAGGGTCACGACGATCGCGTACGCCCGCGCGGGGCGGCGGTCGAACAGCCGCCCCAGCCACCAGCTGATCGTGATCCCGCCGATGGCGAACACCGAGGACCACACCCCGATCTGCAGCGGCGTCAGCCCGACGACATCGGCGCCGAACAGGACGATGTAGGAGTTGACAATCGAGTCCGCGACGCCGAGCAGCAGGACGGCGGCGAAGAGCGCGAGAAAGGGCACGCGGTCTTCGTACCCGTCAACTCTCTCCGGCGACAGCGATTAAGCCCCCCATTTCGATGACATGCTGGCATGTCATCGAAATGGGGGGCTGGCTCGATTCTCCCGTGCGTCCGTTGTCCATAACGTCGTCCGCACCGAGCTCGACCGACGAGGGGTGACGACGATGACGAGGACAACACCGGGTTGGCGGCGGGTGCTGACCGCGATGGCGCTGGTGGCGGTGGTCGTGGGCGCGGGCGCCGACGGGGGCGCCGCGCCGGTCGCACAGGCGGCGCGGCAGCCGACCGACCGGCTGGCCGGCGCGCTGCGGAACGACCTCCAGAGCTATCTGGACGCGCATGGCGCTCAGGACCGGTTCACCGCGGTGTCGCTGCGGGTGACCGGTCCGAACCGCCGCCCCGCCACGGCGGTGAGCGTGAGTGCCGGCCGCCCGGTGCCGGACCACGCGTTGTGGCAGATCGGGAGCAACACCAAGGCTTTCACGTCCGTGGTGCTGCTCCAGCTGGAGGCCGAGGGCAGACTGTCCATTCACGACAGGCTGGGGACCTGGCTACCGCGGTACCCGGCGTGGCGTGACGTCACGATCGCGCAGTTGCTGTCGATGACCAGCGGCATCCCCGACTACAGCGAGCAGGACGCGTTCGGCGCGGCCTTCCTGTCCGACCCGACGGCCACGTTCACGGCGGATCGGCTGGTGTCCTTCGTCACCGGACTGCCCCTGGGGCCGGCCACCTACGCCTACTCGAACACCAACTACATCCTCGCGCAGATGATCATCGAACGCGTCACGCACGACAGCTACGCGGCCCAGCTGTCCCGGCGCGTCCTCGTCCCGCTCGGCATGCGGGACACGTGCCTGCCGCCGGCCTGCCCGCCGGGCACCGCCAGTCGGATGCCGGCCGGGTACATCGGGTACGCCGGCCTGCCCATGTGGCTCGGCAAGCCGGTGCCACCGCTCGCCCTGTCCTGGGCCCAGGGGGCCGGCGGGCTGGTCGGTTCGCTCCAGGACCTCACCACGTGGGCGCGGGCGCTCTACGGGGGCCGGCTGCTGCCGTCCGCCCAGCAGCGCGAACTGCGGTCGCTGGTCTCCGTGACCACCGGCCGGCCGATCCCGGTCGTCAGCGCCGAGGACCCGGTGGGCTTCGGGCTCGGCGTCGCGCAGCGGATCGACCCCGGCACCGGGCGCCCCGTCTGGATGTACCGGGGTCAGACGTTCGGGTTCCAGGTGCTGCACATGTACGTCCCGGAGAACGGGACAATCATCACCCTGGCCGTGAACAGCGGCTCGGACCAGGACACGCTGACCGGACTCGCCGACACCGTGCACCGGACACTGTCCACGCGGGGGCACGGCACCCGCTGACCGGCATCCGCCGGCGTCGCCGCTCGACACGGAAAGGACGGACCGGTGATCCGCCTCCTGCTCCGCAACGCGCTGACCGGGCTGCGCGCGTGGGGCCAGCTGGCGCGGTGGCCGGTCTGGCTGGTGCTCGGGCGTGATCCCGGGCCGGACGCGAACGCTCTCATCGCCGACCAGCAGGGCGTCCCGCCCGGGCCCCGTCGTCAGGGGCGAGCCAGGCAGGTCGCCTGGCTGATGGTGCAGGCCGTGCTCGGCCCGGGCCTGCTGGCACTGACCGCCGTGGTGTGGGCGGTCGCGTTGATCGCGGTCAGCACGCCCCTGTGGTGGCGCCTGGCGCCGGGGAGCGTGGTGTTCGTGCCGGTCACCGACATGGCCAGCGCGTTCGTCGGGGCCGTGGGCGGACTGGGCCTCCTCCTGGTGGCGACGGCGTGCGGCCTCGGCCTTCCGCACTGGCAGGCGATGGTGGGCCGGACGGTGCTGGCGGGTCCCCGCTCCCGGCGGCTGGTCCACCGGATCGCGGCGTTGACCGTCTCCCGGGCCGGCGCGCTGGAGGTGCAGGCCGCGGAGCTGCGCCGGATCGAGCGAGACCTGCACGACGGTGCGCAGGCCCGGCTGGTCTCCGCGGGGATGCTGCTCGGCCTGCTGGACGTCAGGCTCGGCGACCTGCCCGCGGACAGCGGGGACCTGCTCGCCGAGGCCCGCGCCGAGGTCGGCGTGGCGCTGCGGGAGCTCCGGGACCTGGTGCACGGCGTGTACCCGCCGATCCTGGCCGACCGCGGCCTGGCCGGCGGGGTCGAGTCGCTGGTGGAGCGGACCGTCCCGCTGGTCGGGTCCGTCACGGCCGCGGTCGAGGTCGCCGGCCGGCTCCCGGCGGCACTGGAGTCCACCGTGTACTTCGTGGTCGCCGAGGCGCTGACCAACGTCGCCAAGCACAGCTTGGCCGACAAGGCCGAGGTCACCGTCCGCGCCGACCGTGCACGCGTGCACGTCGAGGTGCGCGACGACGGCCGCGGCGGGGCCGACGAGCTGCGCGGCAGCGGGCTGGCCGGCCTGCGCCGCCGGGTGGCCGCGTTCGACGGCACCCTGTCGGTCACCAGCCCGGCCGGCGGTCCCACCGTGCTGCGGGTGGAGCTGCCATGCGCGTCGTGATCGCCGAGGACCTCCTGCTGCTGCGTGAGGGCCTGATCCGCCTGCTCACGGAGCTGGGCTGCACCGTGGTGTCCGCCGTGGACGGTCCGGAGGCACTGCTCGACGCGCTCGACCGGGAGCGCCCCGACGTGGCCGTCGTCGACATCAGACTGCCCCCGACCTATCGCGACGAGGGCCTGCGCGCCGCGATCGAGGCCCGCAGGCGCCGACCGGGGACGCCGATCCTGCTCCTGTCGCAGTACATCGAGCGCACCTACCTGCGGGAACTGCTGGCCGACTCGCACGAGGGCGTCGGCTACCTGCTCAAGGACCGCGTCAGCGACGTCCGCCAGTTCATCACCGACCTCCGCGTGGTCGCCTCGGGCGGCACGGTGCTCGACCCGCAGGTGGTCACCGCGGCACTCGACCGGCTCGCCACCACCGACCCCCTGGCCGGGCTGACGCCCCGCGAGCGTGCCGTCCTGGGGCTCATGGCCCGCGGCCTGTCGAACTCCGCGATCGGTGTGGAGCTCGACATCACCGAACGCGCGGTCAGCAAGTACATCAACCGGATCTTCGCCAAACACGACCTCCCGCCGGACGACAACGTCCACCGCCGGGTCCTCACCGTCCTGCGATACCTGGACGATGTCTCGAGTCCGTCCGGTTGACGCGGGCGCGCCGGGCAACGGGTTCCATGTTCGACGAATTCCGGCAGCACGGAAGGACCGAAGCCGACGACGGCCACGTGCACACGGCACAGGTAGGCCGGCTCACCACCCGAACCGGCCGTTCGGTCGTGTTGTCAGTCCGTCGCCCTGAGCCAGGCGGCGATGGTGTCGATGTCGTCCATCGTGAGCCCGACGGCAGGTGTGACGGCATGGAGCAACGCTCGGCCCCGATGGTGGCGCGCCACCCATGTCCGGTCGATGTCGGTAATCTCGTCGTCGACCCAGATGAAGGGCGACTCCGCCGCCGCCTCGACGATCCGGCGGGTCTTCCAGTGCAGGCCCATCCTGGCGTCGTGCTCGTCGTCAGGGGAGTCCGGCCAGTTCAGCACCGGCAACGCCGGTAGGCCCAGCAGCGGGGCGACGCATTCGTTGGCCTCTTCCATCCAGGTGGTGGCCCAGACGAGGTCGCACCCAGGCGTCAGCAGGCGCGGCCCGAGCGCCGGGTCTACTCGCGCCAGCAACGGATTGGACGACGCGACGGCCTGGTAGGTCCTGCCGCCACCACCGATCGGGATCAACGGTCCGTCCACGTCGAGGAACAACAGCGGCCGTGTCATGGCACCGGCAGCGTATCCAACTGACAAGGCAACCGGGCCGGGTGCCGACCGCGCGGTCACCTCGTCGGCTAACGAGTGTCGCGATGCCGGCGACCTCTTGGTGCGAGGCCGGCTGAGATCACCTCGGGGGTGGACGCAAACCGGCACAGCGCCGGAGTGGAGGAATCGATGCGCCTGAACGAACTCGCGTCCGTCATCGCCGCCGTGGCCACCGTGGTCGTGCTCGTGGGCGGATACGTGCAGTTCGTGCTTCGGCGGGCCCTCCACCCCTGTGTCGAGTTCGACGTCGACTTCGTCCTGCTGCGCAGCGAGGTCGCGCGGAGGACCGGCGACATCGTGTTGACCGTCAGGAACGTCGGCCCGGGGGCCGGTTACGTGACCAACGTGCAGGGACGGGTCAGGTACAGCCTCGCCGGGGAGGTCGAGGTGGGCGCCGACGGCGTCGAGCCCGCGTTCCGGCACAGCGTCCGACCGGAACGGGCACCCGGTTCGGGGCCGCCACGTGTTCTCGGCCAGAACGGCTTCCTGTTCGCCACGAACTGGTCGGACGCGTTCGTTCAGCCGGGTGTCACACAGACGTATCGCAAGCCGTTGGCGGTGCCCGGCGAGGCGGTGTTGATCCATGTGTGGGGGGCCTTCGAATATCGCCTTCCGGTGGGTCGTCCCGGTCGCCTGCTCGCGCGGTTGTTCATCCATCACAGAAGGACGCCGGCGCAACTCGACTACACCGTCCGACGCACGTTCAGCGTCGACTCGGAACGAGGCCAGGTTACCGAAGTGGGGTGAGGCTTCTCGGGCTGAGAGCCGCCTTCACGCGCCGGGTCGTTCGTCGCGACAGGTGGTGGCGGACGGCGGTGTACTGGTTCCACGCCTTGTCGGCCACCGAACTCGTTGGTGGGGTTGGGGACCAGAGCGCCTCGTCCACGGCGGCCGCCAGGACGGTCAGGTCCAGTGCCGGATCCGCGATGGTGCGCTGCACGTCGCGCACCGTCATGGTCGGGGTGGCTCGGATGCCGTGGTCGCGCAGGAGGTCCCTCGTCTCCCGCCACGCGCCCACCGTGGTCTCGCGCGGGGTGCCGCCGCGCCGGAACCTGCGGCGGACGTGTTTCGCCGTTGCCACACCCACCAGCCAGAGCAGCGGCAGTGCCAGCAGGGCCGCCAGTACGGGCGGGATTCCCCCGGTCGGCTCGGTCGTCGCGCTCTGCCCACGGGAAGGCGCCGTCCGCTGGGGCTGCGTCGAGGGGGTGGCGGACGTGCTCCGCTCGCCGGTCAGGTCCATCGCCACCCAGCCCTTGCCGGCCAGCGCGATCTCCGGCCACGCCAGCACATCCCGGTTTCGCACCACGTGGCGGCCCGACTCGTCGGTCTCGGTGCCCTGGCGGAAACCCACCGCCAGGCGAACCGGCAGCCCCACCGCACGGGCCAGGATCACGTACGCGGTCGCGAACTGTTCGCTCGTACCCCGCTTCGTCCTCAGCAGGAACGATCTCAGGTCGCGGTAGCCGTGGCCGGCGGGTGCCTGGGCCGGGTCGGCCACCAGGGTGTACTCGTGTGCGAAGCGGTCCCGCAACGCCAGCGCCGTGGCCATGGTCGGCGGTCCGTCACCCGCTGCCTCGCGGAGGTCCAGCGGCAGGTTCGCCGGCGGGGGCAGGGTGACCGGCCTCAGCGACGCGTCCGCGAGGTCGTCCTCGTCGGACGCGGACCAGTGGATGGTGTAGCGCAGGCCGGTCGTCGGATCGGGGGTCAGCAGGACGCCGGTTTCCGGGTCCACCAACGGATGCACGCCCTCGACCGAACGAAGGCCCTCTCGCGCGGGTAACCACGGGCCCAGTTCCGTGCGTACCTCGATCGTCGCCTCGTGGTCGTGGTCCTGGCCGTGGCCGGGCAGGCGGGCGCCAAGTACCTCGTACCGGGCGTCGTCCGTCCACTTAGTACCGTCGAAGCGGGTGTAGACCGTCTGCCGCCAGCGGTCCACCGGCACGTCGGTCTGTGTGACGAACACCGGGGTGTCCGGTTGGGACAGTCGTCCGGCGATCCTGTCCAGCGGGCTGGTCGCGGTCAGCTCGCCGGCCGGCCGTGCCGCGGCGGCCAGCGACACCGGCGGCTGGGCCAGCGGGTCGACCGTGAGACCGACCGCACCACCGAAAAGCACGGCGCACGCCGTCATCAGCACGGGCAGTGCGCGGTTCGTGGCGAGGACCGCCACGACCGCCAGTGCATAGCCGCAACCCACGGCTACCGCCGCCACCGACCCGATCGCCTGGTACGCCTGAGCAACGCCGATCACGACCACGCCGGGTAGCAGGGCGGGCAGCGGGGAACGCAGGTGGCGAAACAGTTCCGTCGCCACCGTTGCGCACACCAGCACCAGCAACGGCACGAACACCAACAGCGCGGGCTCCGGTCGGACCGGCCACGTCGTGTCCAGCACCCGCCGCCACCCGTGCACCGCGCCGTCTCCCAGCGTCGCGAACAGCCGGCCCGGCCGCCGACCGTCCACAGTGGAGCTTAAGGTGGTCGCGGCGATCGCCACCAGGCCCGTCAACAGGATCAGCGACGGGCGAGCGTAGACCTGCCACTTCGGTGCCCCCACCAGCGCGTCGACCACGACCACCGCCAGGGCGACCCCGGCGAGCGGCGCGACCAGCGGACCGGCACCGAACACGGGCGCGAACAGCAGACCCGGGGCCACGGTCGTGAACAGCACCGCGAAGAACCTCATCGAACCAC
>NZ_DASQCC010000130.1:0-3674 GCF_035634895.1 Actinophytocola sp.
AGTGGGCGGGTGCCGTGCTGGTCCGGCGGGCCGACCCAGACCTGGACGGCCAGACCGCCCGTGGCGGGCAGGACCATCGGGGTCTCGATCATCAGCTCGTCGATCCGGTCCGCGCCGACCTCGTCGCCGGCACGCACGGCCAGCTCGACGAAGCCCGTGCCGGGCAGGATGGCGGTGCCGGCGACGGCATGGTCGGCGAGCCACGGGTGGGTGCGGACCGACAGCCGGCCGGTGAGCAGCAGGCCGTCGGCGTCGGCGAGCGTGGTGACGGTCGCCAGCAGCGGGTGGTCGGTGCTGGTCAGGCCGAGGTCGACGGCGTTGGCGACCTCGGCGCTGTCGTCCAGCCAGTACCGCTCCCGCTGGAACGCGTAGGTGGGCAGGTCGATCCGGCGGCCGCCCGGCAGCGCCAGGTTGGTCGACGCGCCCGCGGTGTGCAGGGTGGCCAGCGCGGTGAGCGCGGTCGTCACCTGCGGCCGGTCGCGGCGCTGCGCGGCGACCACGGTCAGCGGCGCCTCGGGCGCCGGGTCGGCCTCGGCGAGGGTGTCCCGCACCATCGCCGACAGCACGCCGTCCGGGCCCAGCTCGGCGAACCGGCTGACTCCCTTGGCACGCATGGCGATCACCAGGTCCGCGAACCGGACGGCGTCGCGCACGTGGTTCACCCAGAAGTCGACCGAGGTGACGTCGGCGAGCATCTGGATGGTGGGCTTGGTGAAGGTGAGCCCTTCGACGACGGCGCGGAACTCGTCGAGCATCGGCGCCATCAGCGGCGAGTGGAACGCGTGCGAGACCGTCAGCCGCTTGGTGCGCTCGAAGTTCGCCGCGACGGCCAGTACTTCTGCCTCGTCTCCCGCGATCACCACGGAGGACGGGCCGTTGACCGCCGCGATCGACACGAGGTCGGTCAGCAGCGGTCGGACGTCGTCCTCGGTGGCGACCACGGAGACCATTGCCCCGCCTCGCGGCAGGGCGGCCATCAGGGACGCACGGGCCGTGACGAGCTTCGCCGCATCCGCGAGCGTAAGAACGCCGGCACAATGCGCGGCCGCCACGTCACCAACTGAATGTCCACCCACCACATCAGGAATCACCTCCCAGGACTCGAAGAGCCGGAACAACGCGACCTCCGTCGCGAACAGGGCGGGCTGGGTCCAGCCCGTGTCGTCGAGGTCGCCGGCGCCCTCGAACATGACCTCCCGCAGGCCTTCGGGGAGGTGGGCGAGCACCTCGTCGAGCGCGGCGGCGAAGACCGGGAACGTCTCGTACAGCTCATTGCCCATGCCGACCCGCTGCGCGCCCTGGCCGGTGAAGACGAAGGCGGTCTTGCCGGGGCCGGCGACGCCGCGGATCACGGCGGCGTCGTCGCCGTCGGCGATGGCACCGAGCCCCGCACGGGCGGCCTCGGCGTCCTCGGCGAGCACGACGGCCCGGTGGGTGAACGCGGACCTGTTGGTGGACAAGGAGAAGGCGAGATCGGCAAGGTTGGCCTCGGCCACGACGGGCAGCAGGCGAGCGGCCTGGTCACGCAGCGCCGCGCCGGTCTTGGCCGACACGAGCAACGGCACCGGCCACGCCGGCTCGGTCACCACCGGCGCGGCGGGCACCTCCTCCGCGACCGGCGACACGCCCTCGATGATCACGTGGGCGTTGGTGCCCGAGACGCCGAACGAGGACACCGCGGCCCGGCGCGGGCGATCGGCCTCGGGCCACGGGGTCGCCTCGGTGACCAGGTCGACCGCGCCGGCCGACCAGTCGACCTCCGGGGTCGGCTCGTCCACGTGCAGGGTCTTCGGGACCACGCCCGCACGCATCGCCGCGACCATCTTGATGATGCCGCCGACGCCGGCCGCCGCCTGGGTGTGGCCGATGTTCGACTTCAGCGAGCCCAGCAGCAGCGGGCGTTCCCGCTTCTGCCCGTAGGTGGCCAGGATGGCCTGCGCCTCGATCGGGTCGCCGAGCGTGGTGCCGGTGCCGTGCGCCTCGACCACGTCGACGTCCGAAGTGGACAGTCCCGCGTCGGCCAGCGCGGCGCGGATGACCTTCCGCTGCGCCGGCCCGTTCGGCGCGGTCAGCCCGCTGGACGCGCCGTCCTGGTTGATCGACGTGCCCCGGACGACCGCCAGCACGGGGTATCCGCTGCGCCGTGCCTCGGAAAGCGTGGTCACCAGCAGCATGCCGGCGCCCTCACCCCACGCGGTGCCGTCCGCGGCCGCGGCGAACGACTTGCACCGCCCGTCCGGCGCCAGCCCCTTCTGCCGGGAGAACTCGATGAACCCGGCCGGGGTGGACAGCACGGTCACGCCGCCGGCCAGCGCGAGCCGCGTCTCGCCCTTGCGCAACGCCTGGATCGCCAGGTGCAGCGCGACGAGCGAGGACGAGCACGCGGTGTCGACGGTGACCGCGGGGCCCTCGAAGCCGAACGTGTAGGCGATGCGGCCGGAGGCCACGCTGCCCGCCGACCCGTTGCCGAGGTAGCCCTCGACCTCGGCCGGCACCGTGCGGAACCGGGCGGCGTAGTCGTAGGTCGCGATGCCGGCGTACACGCCGACCTTGGTGCCCTTCAAGGAGGCCGGGTCGATCCCGGCCCGCTCGATCGCCTCCCACGAGGTCTCCAGCAGCAGGCGCTGCTGCGGGTCCATGGCGAGCGACTCACGCGGCGAGATCCCGAAGAACGCCGGGTCGAAGTCGGCGCAGTCGTGCAGGAAGCCACCCTCGCGGACGTACGAGGTGCCGGCGTGGTCCGGGTCCGGGTCGTACAGCGCGTCGGTGTCCCAGCCCCGGTTCTCCGGCAGGAACGAGATCGCGTCGTCGCCGTCGGCGACCAGCCGCCACAGGTCCTCCGGTGACGTGACGCCACCCGGGTACCGGCACGCCATCCCGATGATCGCGATGGGCTCGCTGGCCGAGGCCTCCAGCTCGGTGTTGCGCTGACGCAGGCGCTGGATCTCCTTGAGCGAGTCGCGGAGCGCGGCGGCTAACTCTTGACCGGCTGTGTTCATCAACAAAGTCCTCTCAGAGATCAGGAGTCGAGGGCCTCGCGGGCCATCCGCAGCAGGTCGAGCACGTCCGCCGAGTCGATCTCGGCGCTGTCCAGCTCGACCGGCGTGCTTTCCGGCTCCTCGTCCGGCATGCCGGTCAGTTCGGCGAGCAGCCAGCCGGCCAGGGCCGCCGGCGTCGGGTAGTCGAAGATCAACGTGCTCGGCAGGCGCAGGCCGGTCGCCGCGCCGAGGCGGTTGCGCAGCTCGATCGCGGTCAGCGAGTCGAAGCCCTGCTCCAGGAAGCCGGTCTCGGTGGCCACCGCCAGCACGGACGCGTGCCCGAGCACCTCGGCGGTGTGCTCCGCGACCAGGTCCGCCAGCACGTCGGCGCGTTCGGTCTCGGTGGCGCCCACCAGGCGCTGCCGCAACCTCTCCGGCGCGTCCACGTCCTCGGGCCGGGCGGTGGCCGCCGCGACCAGCTCCGCCAGCTCGGGCAGGCCGGACAGCAGCCGGCTCGGCCGGGCGGCGAGGAACGCCGGCAGGAGCTTCTCCCACGCCACGTCCACCACCGCGACGAACTGCTCGCCGTGGTCGAGTGCGCGCTGCAGCGAGGTCAGCGCCCGGGCCGGCGCGAGCGGGGCGAGACCGCGCCGGTTGATCTGCTCGGCGACCGCGAGCTGGACGCGTTCGTGCTGG
>NZ_DASQCC010000131.1:0-6996 GCF_035634895.1 Actinophytocola sp.
CCGGCGCATCGCCTCGCGGTCCAGCGGGCCCCGCAGGGTGAACGCCATGGCCTCGTTGTAGGCGGGACCGGCGTCGTGCAGCTGGCACAGGGTCCACAGGCGCTGTTGGCCGGACGACAGGGGGACGGACACCTGCATCGAGGACGGCCTTCCGGACGGGGCGGGCGAACCGGTACTGCGTTGTGCCGTCGCACCGTGGTCGGGGGAACGCTTGTGTCTGTCAGGACAGTTAACACCACGCGATTGGGTGACCACGAGTCGTGGTCACCCAGGTCTGCCCGAAAGTCCTCCGTCTCGACCCGGCAAAGTGCAAACCGTCCACCGGGGGCGGTCAGCTCGCGGCGGTGTTGTAGTTGACGATTCGCTCCACCATGAGCGCGACCGCACCGGGCAGCGGGCTGTCCACTCCTTTCGTGACCACGTCGGGCAACCGGTGTGCCTTGTCCTCGGTGACCGCCACCATCGCCCAGAACGCGTTGAAGTCCGAGGGATCCGCCGGTTTCTCGGCGGCCGCCGAGACCGTCACGACACCGTCCTCCTCGGCCACGGCGAGCGCGCCCATCTGCCGCAGGGTGTCGGGGTCCCGTTCCTCGGCGGCCACGACGCTCCACCCCGCCACCTCCGTCCGGCGCAACGCGGCGAGCAGGCTGCTGGCACTGTCCGCGCCGGTGACGACGATGTCCGGCAGGACGAGGGCCACCGGCCCCTGTGTCATCGGCAGGGCGGACCGGATCGCCCCGTCGAGCCCCGGTTCGGACGAGTGGTGCTGGTAGACGAAGACGAGCTGGAAGGTGTCGGCGTAACGCGCCAGATACCGCACCGTGTCGAGCTTGTGGGTCCCGAACACGACGACCAGGCGCACGCTGAGTCCGCTCGCGACCAGCTCGACGACGGCCTCCAGGCTGCGGTCCAGCACGGTGACGCCGGGCGCCAGACAGTGCAGCTCCTTCGAGTACGGCGCCCCGAAGCGCGTGCCGAACCCGGCGCAGGGCAAGATGATCGAGACATCGGGGGTGGGCGAACTACGCATCGACCAACTCTCAGATCGTCGAGGATCGAGACCGCGCGGGTCTCGCCGGGCACAGACGGCCCCGGGCCGGCACGCTGACACTTACCGTAGTTACCGCGACGTTCTCCAGCCGGAGGGAGCGTCGACGGCCTCAGCGATGCACAAAGAGGCAGACATCGACATCGTGTAGGGAAAAGAGGACACGGGATGCGGGTGCTGTTGTCCACGTACGGAACGCGGGGCGACGTCGAACCGTTGGTGGCACTCGCGGTGCGGCTACGGGAGCTCGGTGTGGCGGTGCGGATGTGTGCCCCGCCCGACCCCGAGTTCGTGGAACGGTTGGCGGGCCAGCGGATTGAGCTGGTGCCGGTCGGGCCGGCGATGCGTTCGTTGATCGGCGGGACGGCTCCGCCGTCGGCGGCGGACCTGTCCCGGTACCGGACCGAGCTGGTGCACGCCCAGTTCGAGATCTTCCCCACGGCGGCGCAGGGATGTGACGCGCTGGTGGCGGCCGGCCTGGCGCAGATCGGCGCGCGGTCGGTGGCCGAGGCCGCGGGCATCCACTACGTGTACGTGAGCTACTCGGCGGTCAACCTGCCGTCGCCGCACCATGCGCCGCCACCGCGGCCGGGCTGGCCGCAGCCGACGGTGGCCGACAACCTGGCGCGGTGGGAGCTGGATGCCCGCCAGGTGAACGAGCAGTTCGCCGAGACGCTCAACGGCCACCGGGCATCGCTCGGGCTGGCGCCGGTGGACAACGTGCGCGACCACGTCTACACCGACCGGCCGTGGCTGGCGGCGGACTCGGCATTGGGGCCGTGGCGGACGATCCCCGACCTGGACGTGACACAGACGGGTGCGTGGACCCTGCCGGACGAACGCCCGCTCCCGCCCGAGCTGGAGACGTTCCTGGCCGGTGGCGAGCCGCCGGTGTACGTCGGCTTCGGCAGTGTGCGCCCGTCGCCGGACATCGTCGACAGCGCCATCCACGTGATCCGCGCCCAGGGCCACCGCGCGCTCGTCCCCGGCGGCTGGGCGGAACTGGTGCACGACTGGGACGACTGCTTCGCCATCGGTGAGGTCAACCAGCAGCGCCTGTTCGGCAGGGTGGCCGTCGTCGTCCACCACGGCGGCGCGGGCACGACGCTGGCGGCCGCGCGGGCGGGCGTGCCGCAGGTGGTGGTGGCTCTCCCGGTGGCGGACAACCCGTACTGGGCCGGCCAGGTGGCCGAACTGGGCGTCGGCGCGGTCCCCGACGGTCCGGCGCCGACCATCGAGGCCCTGGGCGTCGCGGTCAGGACGGCGATGGCACCCGAGACCCGGGCACGCGCGACGGCCCTGGGCGCCAGAACCCGCACCGACGGCGCGTCGGTGGCCGCGCACCTGCTGGTCGAGGCGCTCGGCTGAGCGCGGCCCTCACGTCGCCGACGGCCAGCGGACCGCCATCACGACGGTGTCGGTCAGGGCTTCCCACGAGTGGTCGATGCCCGGTCCCCACAGGACGTAGTCGCCCTCTTTCGACAGCACCCTGCTGCCTTCGGTCAGGTCGACGCGGAACTCACCGTGGACCAGGACCAGGAGCGTGGTCCGCTGGTCGCCGGACGTCCACTCGTGCCGTTGCTCGCCGGCCGGGTGGGTCGCCCACTTGACCTCGACGTCCGTGCTGTGGCGTACGCCCTCGGCCGGGTCGACGAAGTGGCCGAGCAGCCAGCCGCGGTTGTCCCTCGTGTCCTCGGCGGCGTTGCCGTAGCACCAGTTCACGGCCACTCGATGATCTCCCGTCCGACATCGTGCCAGGTCTCGCCCGCGGCTGGATCGCCCAGTAGATCACGGTCGGACCGGTCCGTGAACCGTTCGGCCCGCTCGGTGCGACCAACTACCCGTGGATGGGAGCTACCTCGACCTCTCGCCGTGCGCCGGCCAGTGGGTGACCCTGTATCCCGAGGTGGGGGTACCGGAAGGTCACGCATGCTGACACGACCACCCGATCCGCGGGAGGACGCCCAGCTCCTCGCGGCGGTCACCGACGGCGACAGGGAGGCGTTCGCCGAGCTGTACCGGCGGCACCTGCCGTGGCTGCTGGTGCGCCTCGGGCGGCGGTGCTCGTCGCCGGAGATCGTGGACGAGGTCGTGCAGGACACGTTCGTGGCGGTCTGGCGGTCGGCCGGGCGGTGGGACCGCCGGGGCGAGGTGGCCGCGTGGATCTGGGGAATCGGCATCCGCCGCCTGGTCGACGCGCTGCGGCGAAGCCGGCCGCCGGCCGACGAGCTGACGAGGTTCGCCGGCGTCGAGTCCTCGGCCGAGGAGCACGTGCTGCTCGCCGTCCAGTACGGCGACGTGGGGGCCGCGCTGACGAGCCTGTCACCGGAGCTGCGGGCCGTCGTGCAGGCGACTGTCCTGGATGGACTGACGACCCGGGAGGCCGCCCGGCTGCTGGGCATCCCGCCCGGCACGGTCAAGACACGGATGATGCGCGCCCGCGCGCTGTTGCGCGAGCGGCTGGCATGACGGGGAGGTCGGCATGACCTGGCACCTGGACCCGGAGGCGATCCACCGGTACGCACGGGGAGCTGCCCCGCCGGCCCTGGCCGCGTCCGCCGAGGCGCACCTGATGGGCTGCGCGGCCTGCCGCGACGGTCTCACGTCCTTTGTGGACACTCGGCGGGCGGAGACGATCTGGCACGAGGTGGTCGACCGGGTCGACGCACCCCGCCGGAGCGGGCCCGAACGGCTGCTGACCCGGCTCGGCGTCGGCGAGGCGACGGCGCGGCTCGTGGCCGCGACGCCGACCCTGCGGGGACCGTGGCTGCTGGCCGTCGCGGGGGTGCTCGCGCTCGCGGCCTCGGCGGCTCAGGTCGACGAGCGCTTCCTGCGGATGTTCCTCGTGATCGCCCCGCTCGGACCGCTGGCGGGTGTCGCGGTGGCCTTCGCGGGCGGCCTCGACCCGACCCGGGAGATCGGGCTCGCCGCGCCGTATTCGGGACTGCGACTGCTGCTGATCCGCACGGCCGCGGTCCTGGCGGTCACGGTGCCGATCGTGGCCGCGGCCGGGTTCGCGCTCCCCGGCGCGAACTGGCCGGCCGGCTGGCTCCTGCCCACCGCCGGACTCACCTGCGCCGCGCTGGCGCTGACCGCCCGCGTGCCGCCCGTCGTCGCGGTCGGTGTCGTGGCGTCGGCGTGGGTGCTGGTGACCGCCCCGGCCGCCGTCGCCGGTCACCTCGATGTCGCCTTCGGCGCCGGGGCACAGCTCTGCTGGCTTGCCGTGGCCGTCCTCGGCGGCGCCTGGCTCGCCCTCACCCGTCACACCGTCACGACCAAGCTGGGGAGAAGCGCATGACCACGGTACGCGTGCACGGCGTGACCAGGTCCTTCGGCCGGACGAGGGCGCTGGACGGCGTCGACCTCGAAGCCGGCCGGGGGGTGACCGGACTGCTCGGACCGAACGGGGCGGGAAAGACGACCCTGCTCCGGACGATCGCCACCGTGCTGGCCCCGGACCGGGGCACGGTGACCCTGCTGGGCCGCGACCCGACGCGACCCGAGGACCGTACCCGGATCCGCGAGCGCCTGGGCTACCTGCCGCAGGACGCCGGTTTCCACCGCGGGTTCACGGTCTTCGAGTTCGTCGACTACGTCGCGATCCTGAAGGAGATGACCGACCGGCGACCCCGGCACGACGAGGTCCGCCGGGTCATCGCGCTGACCGGGCTGGCGTCGGTCAGCGCGAAGCGGATCCGGGCACTCTCCGGCGGCATGCGCCGCCGGGTCGGGTTGGCCCAGGCCCTGCTGGGCGATCCCGACCTGCTGGTCCTCGACGAGCCGACGGTCGGCCTCGACCCCGAGCAGCGGCTGCGGTTCCGGGAGATGATCTCCCAGGCCGGCGAGGGGCGCACGGTGGTCATGTCCAGTCACCAGACCGAGGACATCACCGCACTGTGCAACAGGATCGCCGTGATCCACCACGGGAGGGCCCGGTTCGCCGGCACCCCCACCGAGCTGACGGCCCAGGCCGAGGGTCGCGTGTGGACGGACACGCGGCGCTCGCCCGCCGCGCTCGCGGCATGGCGCACCGGCGACGGCGCCTTCCGCAACGTCGGCGACCCGCCGGGGGGCGCCGAGCTGATCCCGCCCACACTGGAGGACGCGTACCTGCTGCTCGTGGGCGAACCCGAGCCGGCGGTCACCCGGTCATGACCACCGCGGACTCCGTCTCCCACCGCGTCTCCCACCGCCTGGCGCCACTGGCCGGCCGGGAGGCCCGTCGCCTCGCCCGGCATCCCGTGCTGTGGTTGGTGCCCGTCGTCGTCATCGTGACCTCCGCGCTCGACAGTGCGACCGGCGGCCGGCACGCAGGCTACTGGTACGGCACGGTCTTCATCGGCGCCGCGTTCTTCGCGCCCCTGTTCGTCCTCTTCGCCGCGAACCTGGTCGCCAGCGGTGCCCACCGCGGCCGGGCCGAGGAGCTGCTGACCGTCACGCCGACCACGGACACGCGCCGGACGTGGGCGATGTGTCTCGGTATCGCGCTCCCACTGGCCGGAGCCGGCGCCATCGCGGCGGGTGCGATGGTCCTCGTCGAGAGTGTCCGCGACATCCCGCCCAGGGACCTGCAGTCCGCCGGCGAGCTGGCCCAGCTGCCGTTCATCCTCGCCGGCGCCGGGCTGCTCGGCGTCCTCGCCGCCCGCTGGCTGCGGTTCGCGGGTGGCGTGGTGGTCATGTTCGTCCTCGCGACCCTCGGCGGGGTGGTCGTGTTCGGGCGAATCGACCACGGTGTCTGGTGGATGTGGTGGTCGACGACGAGCACCGTCGAGGGTCGGGTGCCGGGGCCGGGTGAGCCGTGGCTCCATGCCGCCTACCTGGCCGGACTCTGCGCCTGCGCCACCGTGGCCGCCGTCTACCGCGACCGCGCACAGTGGCGGAGGCTGGCTCTCGTCGGTGGGCCGGTCCTGGCCGCCACGCTCGTCCTCGGCCTGCTCCAGCTGTCATGACACGGTCCGTGGCGTGGCAGCTCGTCCGCAGCGGCCACCTGGTGCGCAGCCTGCGCCTGGCGCCGAACGTGGCGGCTGTCGTCGGGGTCGCGGCGTTCTTGACGGCCCGCGGCGGCGACACGCACGACGTCGTCGGAGACCTGCGCGTGCTGGGGCTGCTGCTGGCACTGGGCAGCGGGTACGTGCTCGACGACGGCGCGGCGGAAACCCTGCAGGCCAGTCCGTACGGCCTGGCCCGCCGGCTCTGGCTGCGCATCGGCGCCGCCTCGGCCCTCGTCGGGCCGCTGTGGACGGTGCTGCTGGCCCGCTTCCTCCCCTCGGCGCCGGCCGGCGACCGGTGGGCCGTCGGCCTCGGCCTCACGGTCGAGCTCGCCGCCGCGCTCGCCGTGATCTGGGCCGTGGCCGCCTGGGGCCGCCGGCTCGGGGTCGAGCACCCCGGCATCGGCACCACTCCCGTGCTCCTGGCCGCCCTGCTGCTGGCGACGTCGACCCCACAGGCGCCGATGCTGGTCGGCGCCGGGGCACTGTGGATCCCGGCTCACCTGCGGTGGTCGGGAGTCCTGGCCGCCGCGACCTTCCTGCTCGTGGCCGCGACACGCGACCCGGCCGCTCGCCGGCGCGCGCCGCGACGCCACCCCGACCGAGCACGGTCTTCGTAGTGGAGGACCCCGGCGTGTCGATTTGGCGGGTGCGCCGCGTCGTCCCTGTGTGAGGTGCCCCTGCCGGTGCGGGCGCCCGGACACAGGGAGACGGCACATGACCGAGCAGGCCACCGTGGTGGTGCCCGGCGAGCGGGCGGTGAGTGGGCCCGTGGCGGCGCGGGCGGGGTGGGCGATCACCGGGGTGTTCTTCGTCAACGGGTTGCTCATCGCCACCTATCTGGTGCGGATTCCCGCACTGAAGGTGGCGTCGGGGCTCACCGAGTCGCGGCTCGCGATCGTGCTGACCTGCTTCTCGGTGGCCGCGCTGCTCGCGATGCAGTCCGTCGGCGCGCTGGTC
>NZ_DASQCC010000132.1:0-28679 GCF_035634895.1 Actinophytocola sp.
CCGGCTCCCGGCTCCCTCTTTGTTCTGGCTGTGGCTTTGTGTTGGCTTGTCGCTCGGTCGCTGGCGCCTTCGCGTCGCTCGCTTGGTGGGCCTTGTACTTGCTGTCTTGTGGCTGTTCTTTGGGTCGTGGTGGCTTTGAGGGTGGCCTTTGCAATTGCGTCGGGTTGGACGGTCTCGGCTATGCCTGTCTGTCGCGGGCTGTTGGCCTTTGCAATCCGTGCTTTGTTGGGGGCGGCTTGGCCCAGGTGTTGTCGTTGGCGGTTGTCTGCTTGGTATGTCTGGCGCGTTGTCGCGGTTGTTGGACAACAGGCCTTGAGTTGTCACGGGTCGGTTGCTGTGGCGAGGTTGCTGGGGGCGGGGGTTGGCTGTTCTGGGGAGTTGTCTCCGGTTGCGGGGTGGGGTGGGTGGGGTTGGGGGTGTGAGATTTATTCGCTTTTGTTAGGAGTTTGGGTTGGGTTTGTCACTTTACGAGCGTCTAGGGGTTTGGGGTTGGGGGATTCGGGGTGGTGGTTTCTTGCTTTGTGGGTGGGTGTTTCTTGGGTTGTTGGGTTCGTCACTTTTTGGGTGGGTCGTGGGGGTGGGGAAACATTGTTGCCGGGGGGCAAGTTTTTGTGTTGGGGGTTGGCCGGCCGGTCGGCGGTGGACTCACCCAGACGGCGGCATCGTCGGGCCGAAGTCTCGTGGCCGCCCGTCGACCGGTCACCGACAGGTGTGTGCCGCCGGTCGCAGGGGGGTGGGTTTCGTCTGCGTTTGTTGGGCTTCGGGCTGGTAGGCCAGTCATGTAACGAAAAACGTCGCACCTGGCAGGGGATGGCACGTCAGTTGTCGCGGCGGTACCGGAGAGGGCTGGGTTCGTGACGGGCATACCAGGACGTACGGCGGTTTCGGACAACCTGACGGCGGTGCCATCGCCGCTCGTTCCCCCCGTCGAGCTACCCGCGAAAGTCGGCGAGCTCGCGGCTTCCGCGGCTCGTGACCTCGGGTGGCAGGGAATCGTGCTTCCCGAGATGAAGCTGCTCGGGCGGCGGATCTGTCTCGTCGCCCAGCTCATGGCGGACGCGCACGCCGAGCGGATCTGCCTCGGCCAGGCGCCCGAGGTCGACCGGGCCACAGTGGCCACCTGGGTCTGGCCCGAGTTCACCGGCCGGGTCCCCACGCCCGCCGTGCGCATCGTGGGTGCACTCGCCGTTGCGCGTCACTGGCGGACCGGGCTCATCAACGCCGTGCCGTTCCTGCGGTACTGCGACGCCGCCATGGTGCTGCCGATGTCGGTCGTCATCACGAACGACTACCTGGTGAACTGCCTGCCCCGGGCGCGCGCCTACGGGGTCGCCATCGCCTCTGCGGCGCCGGGGCCCGAGGTTCGCATGGACCTGCCCGGCCGGCCCGACCGTGCGCCCGCCGACGTCGACGGCACGCACCGCTGGCTGAACGAGCTGGCCTACGAGCAGATTCTCGCCGCCGCGTGAAGGTTGTGATCGCGGGCGGACACGGCAAGATCGCCCTTCGGCTGACCAGGCTGCTCGCCGAGCGGGACGACGCCGTCGTCGGCATCGTGCGTAACCCCGACCACGTCGAGGACGTCGAGGAGGCCGGCGGTGCGGCCCTCGTGCTCGACCTCGAGAGCGCCGCCGTCGACGACGTCAGGGCCGCCCTGGACGGGGCCGACGCGGCCGTGTTCGCGGCCGGCGCGGGGGCGGGCAGTGGGGCGACCCGCAAGGACACCGTCGACCGGGGCGCCTCCGTGCTCCTCGCCGACGCGGCCGAGAACGCCGGCGTCAGCCGGTTCGTGCAGGTCAGCGCCATGGGGCTGGACCGGGCGGGCGACCCGGACGTGGACGCGGTCTTCGCCGCCTACCTGAGTGCCAAGGCCGCCGCGGACGAGGACGTCATGGCCCGGGAGGGCCTCGACTGGACCATCCTGCGGCCCGGCCTGCTGACCGACGACCCGGGCACCGGCAAGGTCACCCTCGCCGAGCACGTCGGCGGTGGCGTGGTCACCAGGGACGACGTGGCCGCCGTGCTCGTGGCGCTCCTCGACCACCCGGAGACCGCGGGGCACGTCTACGAGCTGGTCGGCGGCGACACCCCGGTGGCCGAGGCGCTCTAGGCGCCCAGCACCCGCGAGAGGTACGGGTTCAGGAACTTCCCGCCCGGGTCGACCGATGCCCGCAGCGCGGTGAAGTCGTCGAACCTCGGATAGCGTTCCCGCAGCTCAGCGGCGTCCAGCGAGTGCATCTTCCCCCAGTGCGGCCGGCCACCCGCCGCGCCGGCGATGGACTCGAACAGGGCGAAGTACTCCTGGTACGGCATCCCGACGAACTGGTGGATCGCGACGTACGCCGAGTCCCGCTCGTAGGCCGTGGACAGCCAGATGTCGTCGGCCGCCGCCATCCGGATCTCGACCGGGAACATCACCGGATCCGCCAGCCTCGGCACGCGTTCGCGCAGCTCACCGAGCACCTCGGGCAGCGAGTCGCGGGGCACCGCGTACTCCGACTCCACGAACCGCACGTTCCGGTTGGTCACGAAGACCCGGTGTGAAACGTCGGAATACGCCCGGGCTGAAAGCACCGCGGACGACAAGCGGTTGAGCGGTCGCACCAGCGGACGAACGGCTCTTCCCATGCGACAAACGGCGCCAAATGCCACGTTCTCCATCAGCTGGTACTCGACGAACTGCCGGGTCCTGGACAGCGGCTTGGGTGCCGAACCGGCCGGAAGTCGGTTGTTTCGCTTGGTCAGAGCGTTGCGGCCGTACGGGAACCAGTAGAACTCGAAGTGGTCGTTGTCGCGGCAATTGTCGTCGAGTGCGCCCAGCACGTCGTCCACCGGCTCAGGCCGCTCCTCGGCGTGCAGCACGAACGACGGCTCGGTCCGCAGTGTGACCGTCGAGATCACGCCGAGCGCCCCGAGCCCGACGCGGCCCGCCGCGAACAGGTCCGGGCGCTCGTCCGGCGTGCACGTCACCACCGAGCCGTCCGCCAGGACCAGCTCCAGCGCCGCGACCTGAGTCGAGATGCCGCCGAACCCCGCGCCCGTGCCGTGCGTGCCGGTCGAGATGGCACCGGCGATCGTCTGCGCGTCGATGTCCCCGAGGTTGGTCATGGCCCGGCCGAGGTGGTCCAACTCGGCGTTCAGGGCGTGCAGCGTGGTCCCGGACCGCACGGTGACCAGGTCGCCGTCCGTGGCCACGACGCCGGTCCAGCCGGACAGGTCGATCGCCCGGTCGTGTGCCGCGCCCACCGCGGTGAACGAGTGTCCGCTGCCCCGCGCCCGCACGGTCCGCTCCGCACCCGCGACGGCCTTCGACAGCTCGTCGAGGTCGCGTGGTCGCACGACCTCGGTCGCCACGGCGGCCTCCGTGCCGGCCCAGTTCCGCCACGACGTCGTCGCTCCGGTCTCCACAGCCATGGTTACTCCCGAGTAATCGTGCCAGACCCAGATCTTCGCAGGTCGCCTCACGAGGTGTCAGCACGGTCGACGGGCGCGGGACCGGGGCGCCGACGACCCCGACAACCGTCCGGCACGGTCGCCGATGCCGACGGTGCTCGGCTGGTGTCATCAGGCGCTGATCACGCCGTACGGTTGGGTACGTGCCAGACGAAACAGCGCGTGCCCGCCTCGACGCGGCCACCAAGCAAGTCGAAGCCCCGCTCGCCGTCGTGGACCTCGACGCGTTCGACCGGAACGCGGACGACCTCGTGCGGCGGGCGGCGGGCCGGCCGATCCGGGTCGCCAGCAAGTCGGTCCGCTGCCGGTACCTGATCGAGCGGGTGCTGCGCAGGGACGGCTTCGCCGGCGTGATGGCGTACTCGCTGCCGGAGGCGCTGTGGCTGGCCCGCCAGTGGGCGGGCACCGACCTGGCACGGGTCGACATCCTCGTGGCCTACCCGACCGTCGACCACACGGCGCTGCGCCGGCTCGCGGCCGACGACCACGCTCGCGGGCTCGTCACGATCATGGTCGACTCGGTAGCTCATTTGGACGTGGTAGACGCCGCGCTCGGCGCCGACCACCCGGACATCCGGGTGTGCCTGGAGCTGGACGTGTCGTGGCGGCCGGTGCTCGGCCGGGACATCGCGCACGTCGGCACGCGCCGCTCACCGGTGTTCACCCCTGGACAGGCCGGCTCGCTGGCCACGACCATCCGCGACCGGGCGGGCTTTCGGCTGGTCGGGCTGATGGGTTACGAGGGCCAGATCGCCGGTCTCGGCGACCATCCGGCCGGCAAACCCCTGCTCGGCGCGGTGCTGCGCTGGATGCAAGGTCACTCGGCGCACGAGCTCGCCGCTCGGCGTGCCGCGGCCGTCGCGGAGGTCGGCAGGCTCGCCGAGCTGGAGTTCGTCAACGGCGGCGGCACCGGCAGCATCGAGACCACCGGCGTCGACGGGTCGGTCACGGAGGTCGCGGCCGGCTCCGGTCTCGTCGGGCCCACGCTGTTCGACAACTACCAGCGGTTCCACCCGGCCCCGGCGGTCCTGTTCGCGCTGCCGGTGGTCCGCAAGCCACGCAGGCGGACCGCCACGCTGTTCTCCGGCGGCTACATCGCGTCCGGCCCGGCCGGCAAGGACCGCTCGCCGACGCCGTACCTGCCGGCCGGCCTGTCCCTGATCGGCACCGAGGGCGCGGGCGAGGTGCAGACCCCCGTGAACGGCCGCGCGGCGAAGGACCTCCGGGTCGGCGACCGCGTTTGGCTGCGGCACACCAAGGCGGGTGAGCTGGCCGAGCGGTTCACCGAGTACCAGGTGCTGAGCGGCGACCGGGTGATCGAGACCGTGCCCACCTACCGTGGCGAGGGGCAGTGCTTCGGCTGAGCGCCTAGTGTCCCGCGCCGGAAGTGCGGTGATTAAGTCGGTGGATCCAGGTTTCTGCTGGCAAGACGCCGGTTCGCCCTCGTACTGGGTCGTACCTGGGCGAACCGGCAACGCCGCCAGCAGGAAGCTGGGCCGCCGAATTAGTTGCCTGATTTCCGGCGCGGGACACTAGTCCTGCTTCTGGTACACGAGCTGGCCGGCCAGGTAGTCCCTGACCACGCGCTTGGCCTCGGCGATCATGTCCTCCTCGGCGAACAACTTGCGCCGGAACGCGAGCGCGAGGATGGCGTCGCCGATGTCGCACGCCACCGTGATCTGTCTGTACAGCGTCTCGACCGGGATGTCGTTCTTGCCGGCGATGACCTGGGCGATCTGCTCGGTGATGACCGTGTTGTTGTCCCGGCCGTCCTCGATGAACCGCAGGTCGATGACGTCACCGAAGCGAACCCGGCTGAAGCCCGGGACCTCCCGGTACATCTCGACGTAGATGTCGATGATCTTGTCGACGCCCTCCCACCAGTTCTCGAGGTGCGACCAGTCGAGCCGCTCCTCGATCTCCTTCGTGAAGTGGTCGAGATGGCGCTTGGTGAGGGCTTGCACGACGGCCCGCTTGTCGGGGAAGAACTGGTACAGCGACCCGACGGCGACCCCGGCACGCTCGGCGATCAACGTTGTCGTGACGCCGTCGTAGCCCAGCTCGTCGATGAGCGCGGCGCATGCCTCGAGCATCTGCTCGACGCGTTTGGCGCTGCGCTGCTGCACTGGTTGCTTTCGCAACGGAACCTGGGTTGCCACATGTTCTCCTACCGGGGATGCACTACCTCCATCCTGCCTGGCCTGGTCCGGTCCTACCACTAGATTCTGTATACGAAACCACCCGATGTGAGACGAATTGCATGTCAACCCCCGCCCCACCTGACCAACCGTCCACATAGTCCGGTCCGGACCATGGAAGCGAAGAGCAGCGGCGCCACAACAAGGAAGGCCGAAAGGCGAAGGCGGAAGGCGAAGCCGAAAGCCGAAAGGCGAAAGCCGGCAGGAACCGAACACGCTGGGTCCGCCACCAAACGCACCGTGGGGGGTTTGGGGGGCTCGGCCCCCCAGAACGGAGACGAGCGACCCGGTCTGCGCAGTCCGCAGACATGGGTCGCCCGTCGCGAGTGGAGCCGCGAACCGATGCTGGTCGGGGGAGGGGAGTACAACAACACCGGTTCGCGGAGTCTTCGGTTGTGCTGGCGGTTCAGCTGGTGCCGGCGGTCTTGCTTCGTAGCGCTCGGGGGTGCGTACGACCTCGGACCGCCGGTCCCAGTGGCTGTTCCTCCGGCCACACACCGCGCGGGGTCGCGGCGGGCGAGGAACTGCCGGTTTCCTACCTGGTGCCCGTGGCCAACCGGCCGGTGTGCGTCACGCGGGTGCGGGCCGTGTGACGGGCGGGCTGCGTCGTCGGCGCGAGTCCGCCGGCAACCAGGTGCTCGTAGGCGGCCTGCCACACAGAGCAAGGCGCCTTCTGCTGCCGCCACCGCGACGAGCACGCGGGGCAGTTTCCCTTCTCGTCCGGCTCGTGGGCCGCGAGCATCGCCCGCCAGCCCTCCGTCAGCCTGGGAAGCTCGGAACGCGCCACGGACAGCAGGGACGGTGCGTCCGCGCGGTTGGCGAGTTCGGCGAGCATGTCGAGCCGCTCCCAGACCGCGTTGCGGAGCACCTGTCCGAGGATCTCGTCCATCGAAACGTCACCGCTACCTTTCCGCCTGCTCGGCGGCCTCACGAAGCGCGACCCGAAGCTGGCCCAACTGGCCTGCGTTCAGCACCGCGGTTTCGCCCGGCGGCCCGACAAGGACCACCCGATTACGTTCGACGAGCACAGTGAGGCATCGTTCCCGGTTGACCACGTCACCGCAGTTGATGCGCCAGACCTGTCTTCCGAGGGAAGAACCATGCAACTCGCGGCGCTGCTCCGCGTCCTCAGTTACAGGGCCCGGTGGCGCCGTGCTGACGAGTTCCACAGTCTCGGCTTCCCTCCGTGCTCGTACGCTTACAACCAACTACATTGGTGTGTTGAGACACAGATTGGTGCTCGAGAGCGCCGATCGGCGGCCGGTCTACGGTGAACGGTCACCAAAGTTCGGCAGGACCGATCAGGTTCGGCGATCTGGACTTTTAGAGGCTTGTGAAGTGCGCTTAGTCTTCGCCTGACGCCCAGCGGACTGTGAGGGGGCGGAATGAACTCCATCGGGTCGGGTAGCTCTTCTGTTACATCGGAGGCGTGGGAAGACCCAGAGATGCGGAGTGCGCTCGCGCAGCGTGAGGTCAGCACGATCTACAAGCTGCTCAGGCGTAAGGGCGTGTCCCAACGTCAGATCGCGGCGATGACCGGCCAGTCACAGTCCGAGGTGTCGGAGATCCTCAAGGGTCGTCAGGTCATGGCCTACGACGTCCTGTTGAGGATCGCCGACGGCCTGGGTGTCCCCAGGGGATACATGGGCCTCGCATACGACGAAGTCACGGCCGCCAGGGTGGCCAAGTCGGATGAGGTCCCGGAGGCTGAGGAGCCGGAGAACGTGAAGCGTCGGAAGTTCCTTGCGCACGCGGCCGCTGTCGCGGTCGGTGCGCATGTACTCGGCGCGGACTCGGGATCGTGGGTGTCCAACCCGGTGTTGACACCGGCGCCGGGCCGGATCGGGATGACCGATGTCCGGCAGGTGGAGGCCGCGACGCGAGCGCTTCGCTCGCTGGACTACCAGTACGGGGGCGGCTTCTGCCGTGACGCCGTGGTTGCGCAGCTGTCGTGGGGGCAGCAGATGCTCAGCTCGTCGGGCACGGACGTCGTCAAGAAGAGACTCCACATCGCACTGGCCGACCTGCACAACCTTGCCGGTTGGACGTCGTTCGACGTCGGTCTGATCGACTCCGCGCGCAACCACTTCGGCCGTGCGCTGGAGCTGGCCAAGGCGGGGGAGTCGGACGAGCTGGTCGCGAACATCCTGTACCGCATGGGCCGGGTCTACCTGCACAAAGAGGCCCCGGACGACGCGCTGAAGATGTTCCAGCTTGGCCAGATCGCCGCGCAGCAGTCCGGTTCGGAGCTGGCCGTCGCGGTCATCTGCGCGAACCAGGCCTGGGCCTACGCGATGATGGGCCACGAGGAGCAGACGATGAAGCTCATCGGCCGCACCCGTGACGAGTTCGCCCGCTCCAACCACGGCGAGGCCGCGGACTGGGTCAAGTTCTTCAACGAGGACGACGTCTACTCGATGATCGGCACCGTGCACACGGTGCTCGCGCAGAAGGTCGACGCGCGCCACACGAAGTACGCGATCCCGGCCCTGACCAGGGCGATCGACTCCTACGGGGACGAGGTCGCGCGCAACAAGGCGTTCAACCTGTCCTCGCTGGCCACCAACCACCTGCTCGACGGCGACATCGACCACGGCGCCAAGGTGGGTGTGCAGGCCGTCGACCTGGCCCAGCACCTCAAGTCGAAGCGCGTGCGGGACCGGCTGGAGCCACTGCGCGAGGAGGCGGACAAGCGCCGCAACTTCGCGGACGCCCGCGACCTGGCGGACCTCATCGGCACGTTCAACGAGTCCAACCAAGCGGTCTGACGAGGCTGTCGTGACCGTGTTACCGACCTCGGGGGCTCCGTCGGACACGGCCCAGGGTCCGTTCTCGGGTGAGCGTCTCACCGAGGCGCTGGTGGGTGTGTGTGCGGTCGCCGGGCTCGACCCGGCGGGCGCCACACTCATCAAGTGCACGGCCAACGCAGTGTTTCGCCTGGCCGGCGCGCCTCTGGTGGTCCGCATCGGCGCCTCGACGGCCCTGCGGCACCGGGTCGAGAAGGTCGTCCACGTCGCCACCTGGCTGGCCGAGCACGACGTGCCGGCCGTCCGCCTGTGGTCCGGCGCGCCGCAGCCGGTCCAGTACGACGGTTACGTCGCCACGGTCTGGGAGGCCGTGGCGGCCGGCGGTAAGCGGCCTCGCGGTCGTGACCTGGGCAAACTCCTGCGCCGCATCCACGACCTGCCCCAGCCCGCGCGCTGGCTGCCGACCTGGCGGCCGCTCGACGACGTGCGGGCGCGGATCGGTGAGGCCACCGGCCTCGACGACGCCGACCTGGCGTTTCTCCGGGACCGCTACGACGACGTGGCCGACCAGCTGTCCCGGCTGCAGTTCCCGTCCGCGCCGTCGCTGGTGCACGGCGACGCCCACCTCGGCAACCTCATCCCCAGCCCGGCCGGCCCGGTGCTCTGCGACTTCGACTCGTCGAGCTACGGCCCGCCGGAGTGGGACCTGACGCCGCTGGCCGTCGGTGTGGTGCGGTTCGGCGAGCCCGCCGGCCGGTACCGCGAGCTGTGCCGGACCTACGGCATGGACGTGACCCGCTGGTCGGGCTTCTCGGTGCTGCGGGCCGTGCGGGAGCTGAAGCTCATCACGAGCGTCCTGCCGATCATCGGCAGCCGGCCGGAGGTGCGGGCGGAGCTGTTCCGCCGCATGGCCGATGTCCGTTCAGGTAACACGTCGGCTCGCTGGGCGCGTTATACGTAACCCGATCGGGCTACTGCCCGTAACGCTGCGTTGCCAGAAATCGACACTCAAATGTGCTTGCATGGCTAAATTCGCACGTCGTGGCCGGTTCTCGGAACTTTCATACTTTCGGATGACCGAGAAGGGTAGCTGTTTACGGGAATCGCGCTACGCTCAGTCGAACTAGCCTCTGTCCGCTCCACGAACGAGGTCTTAGCTGGTGGCTAGGGTGATCAGGCAGTCCAGGAGCGCGCGACGCGCGCTCGACTCGGCACGCGTTCTCGACCAGGTCGTCGAGAACCAACTGCCGCTCGTCGCTCGCCTGCCCGAGGGTGGCAGCAGGGTGCGGGCCGCGGACTTCCTCGCCGAGCTGGTGCTGCTGTCCCAGGCCTACCGGCACCACGCGGCGGGCTGGATCACCCGGCGCGAGCTCGAGCGGCGGGGCAACCTGACCATGCGGCGCCTGTCCCGCATCCGGCGCCGGTCGCCGCTGTCGTACACGCAGTTCACCGAGCAGGACTGACCACTCGCCGTTGTCCGGTTTCCGGCTTGTAAACGAACCCTGTGACAGCCCGCACATCTGCGCCGAACCGACGAACGGTCACTCGTTCACCGCTTGCCGTTCAGTTCGGGCGAACTGAGGACTGAATCGAAAAAGTGCTGCAACCAAATCCGGCCCGCCTCCGTAGGACACGTTCGGCGGGGTGGGTTGTACCGCTCAGCCGACCGGCCGGGCGGGCCTAGCCGACCGGCGTGCGGGTCAGCACCACCGCGAACCCGAAGGCCGCGCCCATGACGGCCAGCTCGAAACTCGCCCAGCCGACGAGCGCGGTCCGCTGGTGGCGCACGATGCCGGGCAGCAGCCGCCACCGGATGTTGCCGCCCAGCCCGGCGAGCACCCCGAAGCACACCAGCTTGAGGATGACGAGCGTGCCGTAGCCGCTGCCGAACAGGACGTCGAACAGGCCCCGGCCGGGTACCGACCCCAGCTCGACCACGGCGTTGAACACCCCGGTCGCCGCGACCAGGCCGAGGCACACGGTGGCGAGCATCGAGAACCTCGGCAGCGCGGTGGCCAGCAGCGTCCGGTTCGCGGCCAGCACGATCACGACCGCGCCCAGCCCGCCCGTCCACACGGCCGCGCCGACGACGTGCAGCTCCATCGAGATCATCGCGTAGTCCTGCCAGCGCCAGTCCGTGGCGTGGCCGGTGACCGGCAGCGGCAGCAACGCGAACAGCGCCACCGCGGCCCGCAGCTCGGCCGGCACCGCGTCGCCGGACCGCACGGCCCAGATCGACAGCACGAACGAGACGAGCGCGACGGCCGCGACGAACACCAGCGCCTTGCCGGCGCTGACCGTCACGACGTAGTCCACCACCGAACCGGCCGAGATGACCTCGCTCGGTCCGGGATGCACCTCCGCGGTCTGTAGCACCAGCGCCAGCACCGCGCACACCGCGAGCGCCAGCGCGCTGAACGCGGCCGCCCGGCGGGCGCCGGCCAGCACCTGCTCCGCGGACTTGGGCCTGGTCAACCCGACCAGGAACGGCAGCAGGTTCAACCCGACGGTCGCCGCGGCGGACAGGTCGAACAGCACCCGCGCCACCGGCAACCCGTACCGGACCACCGCGTCCGGCGACGGCACCCCCGGGATGACCGCAACGGGCGTGAGCACGAGGCCGATCACGACGGCCGCCAGTGCGGTCACGACCGCGGCGCCCACCAGGGGTAGCCGGTTGAGCGCGGTGGTCCGGTACTGGGTCACTCCTGCTTGCCGCCGATCCGCAGCGCCACGAACAGTCCCGCGCCGAGCAGCACGGCCGCGCCGACGAGCCAGACCCAGATGGGCAGGCCGCTGTCGTCGCCGCTCGTCGTGCCCGGCACCGACCCCACGTTGGCGTCGGCCGGCGCGGGGGTCCCGTTGCCGGCCTCGGTGAGCGTGAACGTCACCTGTCCGGACACGGGGTGCCCGTCGGCCGACACGATCCGGTAGCCGATGGTGTAGACGCCCTTCGGGCCGAGCTCACGGACCGGCGCGGAGACGACGTTGCTGTCGACCCGTGCCGGCCCGCCCTGCCACTGCTTGCCGTCGGGACCGGTGACGGCGACGGTGTTGAGCCCCTTGCCCTCCTGCACCGGCTGGTCGAACGTGAGCTCGACCGAGCCGGGGCCGGCAGCCACCGACGCGTTCTCCGCGGGGTTGCTGCTGACGAGCGAGTTGTGCGCGGACGCCGTTCCGGCCAGGGCGAACAGCCCCAACCCGGTCAGCGCCAGGACGGCAAGCAGCTTCCTCATGACTTGTCGCCGCCCTGCTTCGCCGTCGCAGGGCGCCGGGACCGCACGGTCGCGCCGACCCCGAAGCCGACGCCGAGGGCGCCGAGCACGAGGCCGATGCCGCCGAGCCAGCGGGCGGTGTCGTCGGTGGTGCTGGCCGCCGCCGAGTCGCCGGACTCCATAGCCGCGTTCTCCGTCTCGGCCGTCGCCGTGCCGCCACCGTGGTGGTGGTCGTCGGAACCGGCCGCCGCCAGGACGATCTCCGGTGCGGGGTGCTCCGGCTCCTCCTTGCCCTCCTCCACCGGCTGGTCCCAGGCCACGACCTCGCCGTTGTCGTAGGTCTGGATCGCCGGCATGACCAGCTCGTCGGTGTTGTCGGGCAGCGGGCCGACGGACAGCTCGAACTCCTGGAACTCACCGGGGCCGATCCGGGTGCCCGGCGCCGCGGTCCAGACGACCGAGCTGACGGCCTCCTTGACCTCGGCGTTGTTGATCTTCACCGGCTTGTCGAGCGTGACCTTGTTGACCTGGCCGGTCCAGCCCGGCATCGGCTTGGTCCGCGCGCCGGCGAGCGGGTGCTCCGCGGGGAACTTGACCTCCAGCTTGACGGTGCCGGCCGTCTCGTCCTCGTTCGGCACCCGGAAGGTGATCTTCGAGTAGCCACCCTTCGCGGCCGTCTCGCCGATCACGTTCGCGGTGACGTGCGCGAAGGCGAGCCCGGTGCTGAGCATGGTGGCCACACCGGCGGCGACGGTCACGACACCGGCGCGCCCGATGAAGCGCTTGATGGACATGTTTCGCTCTACTCCTGAGTAGATGGGGGACGACCAGGCGCCACGCGCCCGGCCGGTGGGGGTTTCTCAGGAGTGGACCGGCGGCCCGCGACGTGCGCAGACCTGCCGGAGGAGGACCTCGAGCAGCGGCCCGGGACGCGCGGGCAGCGAGGTCCCGGCGGCGAGCCGCCGCGGTGGGACCGGGCCGGCGACGAGTGTGCGCAGCCGGCCGAGCAGCCAGGCGAGCGCGGCACCGGTCGCGGTGAGCGCGGCGCCGGCCCTCGTCAGGAGGAACGCGGTGAGCACGGTGGCCGTCGCGTGGGTGCCGAACATGGTCCAGCCGTCGAACGCGGCCGGCGCCTTGCCGTGCCCGCTGGCCAGCTCGGAGAGAAGCACGTGCTGGCACAGCTGGGTGACGCCGAGAACGGCGACGGGTCCGAGGGTGCCGCCCCGACGCGCGAGCGACGTGCCGCCCCAGGAGAGCAACATGGCGAGGCCGACGGCGAACCCGGAGTCGGCGACCGCGCCGCCGGCGAGCCCGTGCGCCGCGACCGCCAGCGCGGCCGACGAGACGGCGAGCAGCAGACCGCGCACGCCACGGGCGTACTCGGTTCTCGCTCGTCTACCGCTCACGCCTCACAAGGGTAGGGAGTTGGTCAACGGGTGTCGTACTCCGCGCGTGCCGTCATCACGTCGGGCATGCGGGACTCCAGCAACTCGATCAGCGCCAGGAGCTTGCCGGCGACCTCCCGGCCGACCGGCGTGAGGCTGTACTCCACGTGTGGGGGAATCGTGGGCCTGGCCTCACGCAGGACCAGACCGTCGCGGTCCAGCGACTGTAGCGTCTGGCTCAGCATCTTCTCGCTGATCCCGTCGACCCGCCTGCGCAGTGCGTTGAACCTGGTCGTGCCGTCCAGCAGAGCCACGAGCGCGAGCGTCCCCCACTTGCCGGTGACGTGTTCCATCGTCTCGCGAGAAGTGCAGTTCCGCGCGAAGACATCGAACACCAACTCGTCCACAGGGATATGGTAGTACTTACTGGGAGATAGTACTAACCAAAGGAGAGTGAAGGAATGATCCTTGTCACCGCGGCCACCGGTCAGCTGGGCCGGCACGTCGTCGAGGGTCTGCGCAAGCAGGGCGCGAAGTTCGCGGCCGGCGCTCGCAACACGACCGCTGACCTGGGCGTCGAGGTGCGGGAGCTGGACTACAACCGGCCGGAGACGCACGAGTCCGCGCTGCAGGGTGTGTCGACCCTGCTGCTGATTTCGGGCAGCGAGGTGGGCAGGCGCGTGCCGCAGCACTCGGCCGTCGCCGAGGCCGCCAGGAAGGCCGGCGTGGGGCACATCGTCTACACGAGCGCGCCGTACGCGGACACGACGGAGCTGGTCGTCGCGGCGGAGCACAAGGCGACCGAGGAGGCCATCATCGCGACCGGCATCCCGTACACGTTCCTGCGCAACGGCTGGTACAACGAGAACTACATCGAGAAGTTCAAGGCCGCGGCCGAGACCGGCGAGATCGTCGGCGCCGCCGGGGACGGGCGTGTCGCCTCCGCCGCCCGCGCCGACTTCGCCGACGCCGCGGTCGCCGTGCTCACCCAGCCGGGCCACGAGAACAAGATCTACGAGCTGACCGGCGACACCGCGTGGACCTTCGCCGAGCTCGCCGAGGAGATCGCGAAGGTCGCGGACCGGCCGGTCGCCTACCGGAACGTGTCGGTGGAGGAGCTCCAGCAGTACCTCGTCGAGCAGGGCACCCCACCGGAGGTCGCCGGGTTCTTCGCCGCCCTCGACGGCAACATCGCCGCCGGCACGCTCGGGCACACACCCGGGACGCTGGGCACGCTCATCGGCCGGCCGACCACGCCGGTGAGCGTGGCCATCAAGGAAACCCTCGGTTCCTGAATGTGACCTAGCATCGGAGGCCGTGGATCTTCAGCGCAGGTTGGTCGAGACCGTGTCCGGTGACGTGAGCTTCGACGCGGCCACCAGAGCGCTGTTCACCATGGACGCCTCCAACTACCGGCAGGTCCCGGTCGGCGTGGTTCGACCGGCGAGCGTCGACGACGTGGTCGCCGCGGTGGCCGCCGCCCGTGAGTTCGACGTCCCGGTCGTGCCACGCGGCGGCGGCACGAGCCTCGCCGGCAACTCGACGGGTGGCGGGCTCGTGCTGGACCTGACCCGGCTGCGGGCCATGACCGTCGACCCGGACACCCGGACCGCCTACGTCGAGCCGGGGATCGTGCTCGACGACCTGAAGGCCGCCGCCGCGCCACACGGCCTGACGTTCGGCCCCGACCCGTCGACGCACAGCCGCTGCACGCTCGGCGGCATGATCGGCAACAACTCGTGCGGTTCGCACTCGGTCGCGTGGGGCACGACGCTGGACAACGTCGTCGAGCTGGACGTCCTCCGGTACGACGGCGTGCGCATGACCGTCGGAGCCGGTTCGGAACTTCCACCGGAGCTGCGGGCGATGGTGGACGAGAACCTGGCCCTGCTGCGGACCGAGCTGGGCCGGTTCAGCCGGCAGGTGTCCGGTTTCCCACTGCACCAGCTGCTGCCGGAGCACGGCCGCGACCTCGCGAAGGCGTTGGTGGGCACGGAAGGCACGTGCGTGGTCGTGCTCGGCGCCAGGGTGCGGCTGATGGAGCTGCCCACGTCCCCCGCGCTGCTCGTGCTCGGCTTTCCCGACGACGTCGCCGCCGCGGACGCGGTGCCGGCGATCCTTCCGCACCGCCCGCTGACCGTGGAGAGCATGGACGAGCGGATCGTCGCGCTGCGGGCGGTGCGCAACCCCGAGCCGCCACCGGTGCTGCCGCCCGGCGGTGCGTGGCTGTTCGTCGAGGTGGACGGACTGCCCGCGGCGGAAGGGATCGCCGCTTCGCTGGGCATGCCGCACGAGGTGGTCACCGAGCCCGCGCGGCAGCGGGAGCTGTGGCGGCTGCGGGAGGAGGGCTCGGGCATCTCGACCCGCATGGCCGACGGCGCCGAGGCGTGGCCGGGTTGGGAGGACACGGCCGTCCCGCCGGAGCGGCTTGGCGCGTACCTGCGGGACCTGCGTGAGCTGCTGGCGCGGCACGGTTTGCGTGGCGTGCCGTACGGCCACTTCGGCGAGGGCTGCATCCACATCCGCATCGACTTCGACCTCGTGCGCGCCGAGGGGGTGGCGCGGTTCCGCCGGTTCGTCGAGGAGGGCGCGGACCTGGTCGTCCGGCACGGCGGCACACTGTCCGGCGAGCACGGTGACGGCCAGGTGCGGGCGGAGCTGCTGTCCCGCATGTACTCGCCGGCGATGCTGGACCTCTTCGCCCGGTTCAAGGCTTTCTGGGATCCCGCGGGCCGGATGAACCCCGGCATGGTGGTGCGCCCGTACCGGGTCGACGAGAACCTGCGGTTCGTGCCGCTGACGGCCGTGCGGACCGCGTTCACCTACCCGCACGACGACGGCGACTTCGGGCAGGCGGCCCGGCGGTGCGTCGGCGTCGCGAAGTGCCGCAACCACAGCGGGTCCGTGATGTGCCCGAGCTTCCAGGTGACGGGTGAGGAGCGGCACTCCACGCGTGGCCGCGCGCGGCTGCTGTACGAGATGCTGGCCGGCGAGGTGATCACGGACGGCTGGCGTTCGACCGAGGTGCGGGACGCGCTGGACCTGTGCCTGTCGTGCAAGGGCTGCAAGAGCGACTGCCCGGTGAACGTGGACATGGCCACGTACAAGGCGGAGTTCCTGCACCACCACTACAAGCGGCGGCTGCGGCCGGCGTCCCACTACTCGATGGGGTGGCTGCCGCTGTGGCTGCGGGCGGCGTCCCGGATGCCGCGCGTGGCCAACAAGGCGATGGCCTCCCCGCGGTTCTCGAAGCTGCTGAAGCGGATGGGCGGCATCGCCCCGGAGCGCTCGCTGCCGGCGGTCGCGACGGAGACCCTGACCCGGTGGCTCCGCCGGAACCCGGGCGGCGGCGGGAAACCCGTGGTGCTGTGGCCGGACACGTTCACGAACTTCTTCACCCCGGCGGCCGGCGTCGCCGCGGTCCGCGTGCTGCGGTCTGCCGGCTTCGACCCGGTGCTGCCGGCGTCGCCGGTGTGCTGCGGGCTGACCTGGGTGTCGACGGGCCAGCTCACGGTGGCCCGCAAGGTGATGCGGCGGACACTGCGCGCGCTGGCTCCGTTCGGTGACACGCCGGTCGTCGGCCTGGAGCCGAGCTGTCTGTCCACGCTGAACGAGGACCTGCCAGAGCTGATCGGCGCGTCGTTGAAAGCCTTCACGCTGGCGGGTTTCCTGGCCGCACACGCTCCACGGTGGACTCCGCCGCCGGTGCCACGCGCGGCGATCACCCAGGTGCACTGCCACCAGCACGCGACCCTCGGCTTCGCCGCCGAGACGGAGCTGCTCGCGAAGGCGGGCGTCCAGAACTCGCGGCTGCCGGCGGGATGCTGCGGCCTGGCCGGAAACTTCGGCTTCGAACGCGAGCACTACGAGGTCTCCCAGGCACTGGCGGAACGTGTGCTGCTGCCGGCGGTCCGCGAGGCCGCGCCGGAGACGCTGGTCATCGCGGACGGCTTCAGCTGCCGAACCCAGGTGGCACAAGGAAGTGACCGCAGGGCGGTGCACCTAGCCGAGGTGCTGGCCGAGGGGCTGTAGCCAGACGCTGAACCGCGCGCCGCCCTCCGGCGCGGGCCCCGCGTCGATCCGGCCGCCGAGCCGGGTCACGAGCCCGTGCGCGAGCGCGAGCCCGATCCCGGTGCCGCCGGGCCGCACGCCTTGGTAGCGCGAGTGGAGGACGCCCTTCTCGAAGGCATGCCGGTAGTCCCCGTCGGACAGTCCGGGTCCGCCGTCCCGCACCTGCAGTTCGGCGAGGCCGCTCGTCGTGCGTAGTGCCAACACGACGGGCGCCCCCGAGGGCGTGGCGCGTACGGCGTTGGCGGCCAGCCCGTCGACCACCTGCCGAAGCCGGTTGGGGTCGGTCCGCACGAGCACGGGCGTCGACGGACTCTCGACCCGTAGTGGGATGCCCGCGGCGGCACACCGGCTCTCCCAGACCCGGGCCGCCTCCGCGAGAAAGACCGTGAGGTCGACGTCGGTGAGCGTGAGCCGAAAGTCGTCGGCGCCGAGGCGGGCGAGGTCGAGCAGGTCCGACACCATCCCGTCGAGCCGCCCGGCCTCCCGCTCGATGGTCCGCCCGACCTCGACGACCTCGTCCCCGGCGACGACCCCGTCCGCGAGCGACTCGGCGAAGCCCCGCACCGAGGTGAGCGGAGTCCGCAGCTCGTGGGAGATGGAGAGCAGGAACTCCCGCTGCCGGGCCTCACTGCGAGCCAGCGCGTCCGCGAGGGCGTTGAGCGACTGCCCGACCTCGACCAGCTCGCGAGGTCCTTCTGGGGGAACTCGAAGATCACGCCGCCCGTGGCTCATCCCCACGGCGACCTCGGCCGTTCGCCTGAGGGGACGCGCGAGCAACCTGGCGAGCAACAGTCCGGCCACGGCGGCGACAACCATTCCGATGGCCAGGGCGAAGAGAACGTTGCCGACCAAGCGCCGCCCGGCGGCCTTCGAGTAGTCGACGGTCCGCACGAGTGCCACCGCGCCACCGTTGTCGAGCGCCCGCCCCTCGACGAGAAGCAGGGTGCCGGCGATGTTCGCACTCCCGTGCAGCGCCCGGTCCCTGCTGACTCCCGCGAGCCCGGCCCGCCGCGCGGCCCGCACCGCCCGCTCGTCGGCCCCGGTCACCGCCCCGCCTCGCCCTCGCCGCACGACCGCGATGCCCTGTCCGGACAGGATCTCCGTGACCCGCGGCGCCGCGACCCGGATGTCACCGAGCTGAGCGGCCACCACGTCCGCCTGGTCGGCAAGCGTCTCCCGGATGGCATCCCGCGAGGTGGTGGTCACCAACCGCACCGAAACGAGCCCCGCCACGAGCGCCATCACCCCGGCGACCACGAGCCCGAGCGCCGTGATCCGCACCCAAAGCGACGCCCGCCCCACTAGCCCACCCACGCCAGAACCCCGGCGAATTCTCGAATTTCCCTCGCGTCCCCAGATGGTTGAGTAGGCAGCCCCCACCCGATCCCGGGGGCCACCCCGCTGCCCATTCTACCGGCTGTCACTGACAAAACCCCTGGTCGGCTGCTGGTGTGGATAACTTTCACCCGGTCGGTTCGAGCGAAGGGGACACTCGTGCGTCTCACGACGGGTCGGCGGCGTAGCCGACGCCGCGGACGGTGCGGATCGGGCTGGCGTCGCCCAGCTTGGCGCGGAGCTGGGCGACGTGCACGTCCACCGTCCGCGTGCCCGTCACCTGGTATCCCCACACCGCGCTCAGCAACTGTGCACGCTCGAACACCTGCCTTGGGCGACGCATCAGTGCCGCCAGCAGCTCGAACTCCGTCGACGTCAGCGCCACCTCCGCGCCGTCCGCCCACGCCCGCCGCTGCGTCACGTCGACCCTCGTCCGGCCGACCTCCAGCACCGACGTGGTGACCGTGCCCCGGCGCAGCACCGTTCGGACCCGCGCCACCAGCTCGCGCGGGCTGAACGGCTTCGTCACGTAGTCGTCCGCGCCCAGCTCCAACCCCAGGACACGGTCGACCTCGTCGTCGCGGGCGGTCACGAACAGAACCGGCGTCCAGTCCCCGTCGGCACGAAGCGTGCGGCACACCTCGATCCCGTCCATCGACGGCAGCCCGACGTCCAACACCACCGCCACGGGACGCTGGCGCCGCACGGCCGTGAGCCCCGCGGCGCCGTCGGCCTCCACCCGCACGCCGAACCCGTCCCGCCGCAGGTACCGCGCGACGAGGTCCGCGATGGCCGGGTCGTCCTCGACCACCAGCACCAGGCCCTCAGACATGGCTTTGTATAGCACTCACGCGGTCACAATCTTCCGCTCCGGAAGCTCCGCGAAGCTCCGCGCAGTCACGATGTTCGCTCCGCAGGCTCCGCTCAGTCACGATGTTCGCTCCGCAGGCTCCGCTCAGTCACCCGCCACGTCCGACTCGATCGCGTCCAACGTGGACTCGACGTCGGAGACCTGCTGGTCGACGCCGGGTTGTGACGGCTTGGCCTCGCCTCGGCAGCCGGCGGCGACCATCAGCACGGGCAGCAGCACCCACACCAGCCGCTTCATTTCGACCCGCAGTGCTGGGTCCGGAAGTCGCTCACCCACTGCTTGACCTGGTTGAGCTGGCCGACCCGTCCGCCCCGGCGGTCCGCCCGCTCCTCCAGCAGCTGCGCGCTCGTCTCCCGCCCGGCGTCCCGCTCCTTCGCGGCGCGGGCCTTCAGCCACTGGACCGAACCCCGCACGCTCGCGTCGCCGTTGATCCGGTCCAGCAGGCGGGTGGTCCGCTGCTCGATCTTCGGCAACCGCTTCTCGCACAGGTTCTGCACCTGCTCCGGACTCAGCGTGACCGTCACCGGCGCCGGGGCGCTCGTGTCCGTCGTCGCGCTCGCCGTGGCCGCGCCGCCGAGCACCAGCCCGGCCGCCAGCACCGTGCCCACCATCAGTTTCATGACCTCTCCCTTCCTGTGTGGACCACTGTGGAGGGAGAAGGTGAGACCAGGGCTCGGGGAATGTTCGGGTTGTGTAAGCGTCAGACGCCGAGGCGCTGGAGCAGCCGCTCCTCGAGCTGGTCCAGCTCGACCGACGCGGCCCGGTGCGCGGCCTTGCGCCGCGCGGTCGGCATCCGCTCCGCGGCCCGCACCGCGGCGGCCAGCTGCCGCAGTGTCGTCTCGGACCGGTCGGCGAAGGCCCGGTCGTCGGCGGTGACCTCGGTGCGTTCCCGCAGCTCGGCGACGGCGGCCGCGGCGCCGGTGATCCTGGCGTGCAGTGCGCCGCCGCGCCCGGAGAACCGGGCCAGCTCCTCGATGGGCACCCCGAGGCGGTTGGCGCGGATCCGGTCGTACCGGTCCCGTGCCTCGCCGAGCGCACGCACGACGTACGGCGCGACCAGGGGGATCACGGCCGGCCCGATGATCTTCACCACCGCGAGTGCGTTCTTCGCCTTCTTCGGCGTGAATCTCGGCTCGTCACCGGCGTGCTTCCTGAGTGCCATGGAGGAGAACCTATCGGTGCTGACCAGCGGCGGCACGCGCTGCCGGCCGGGAACTGTCGGTGGTCCCGCATAGACTGCGACACGTGACTACATCGGTGCTACTCGACTCGGGAGTGGTGAACCGCTGCCGTCGCCGGGTGCACCTGGAGCACGACCCGACGATGGCCGACGCCACCAAGGCCCCGCCCGACCCCACGGGTGAGCAGCGCAAGGCCGACGCGACCACGCACCGCCGCTCGATCGCGGACGAGATCGCCGGGCTCGTCGGTCCGGGTTGGACGGAGATCCCGCGCGAGGCCCGGCCGAGCGACCGCGAGCAGCTGACGCTGGACGCCATGGCCGAGGGCGCCCGGTTCATCTGGGCCGCCCAGCTGCCCCGCGACGAGGCAGGCGGCCGCCGCGGACACATCGACCTGCTGGTCCACGTCGGGACGGGTTACGTGCCGATCCTCGTGGTTCGCCACAAGGTGAGCGACCCGGGGCAGGGCGCGCAGACCACCTCCCTGGACACACCGTGGCCGGCCGCGCGGCAGCCAGACGCGCGCCGCCGCGTCCGTCCGCAGCCCCGTGACGTGCTGCGGCTCGCGCACGCCTACCGCATGCTGCAGGCCGCCGGCCGCGCCGCCGACGGTCCCGCGGTCGCCGGCGTGATCGGTCTCGACGGCGACGCGGTCGTCTGGCACGACCTGGAGGCGCCGACCTGGCCGGGCGGCCGCACCGCGCTCGCCGAGTACGACGCCCGCTTCGCCGACCGCCTGGCCATCGCCATGTCGGCCGCGACCGGCGGCGAGCCGCTCGCGCAGCCGTCGCGGATCGTGGAGTGCCGCTCCTGCCCGTGGTGGCCGGTGTGCCGGCTCGAGCTGGAACACGCACGGGACGTGAGCCTGGTCGTCCGCGGCGAGGAGGCGGCGATGTTGCGTGCCGCGGGCGTGGGCACCGTCGATGAGCTGGCCCTGGTCGACCCGGAGGACGAGTCGCTGCCGCAGACCGGCATGCCGATGGCGGACGCGGTCGGCCTGGCCAAGGCGTGGCTCGCGAACCTGACCGTGGTGCGCCGCGTGCCGAGGATCGACGTGCCCCGCGCCGAGGTCGAGGTCGACGTCGACATGGAGAGCTTCGGCGACTCCGGCGCGTACCTGTGGGGCGCGCTGCTGACCGGCGCGGACGTCGGCCAGCGGCAGGGCTACCACGCGTTCGCGACCTGGGAGCCGCTGCCGACCGACGACGAGGCCAGGTCGTTCGCCGCGTTCTGGCAGTGGCTGATGGTCGTGCGGCTCCGCGCGCGGGCACGCGGGCTGAGCTTCCGGGCGTACTGCTACAACGAGCTGGCGGAGAACCGCTGGCTGCTGTCGTCGGCCAAGCGGTTCGCCGGCAAGCCGGGCATCCCGACGACCGAGCAGGTGCAGGCGTTCATCACCTCGGACGCGTGGTTCGACCTGTTCGGCAGCGTTCGCGACCACTTCCTGTGCTCCCGCGGCAAGGGCCTGAAGACGATCGCCCCGGTCGCCGGCTTCACCTGGCGCGACGCGGAGGCCAGCGGCGAGAACAGCATGCGGTGGTACCGGGACGCGGTCGGCATGGACGGCGGCCACCCAGACGACAACCAGCGCGTCCGCCTGCTGGAGTACAACGAGGACGACGTGCGAGCCACCCATGCGTTGCGTGGCTGGATGTCGTCCCCGGCGGTGTACGAGGTGCCGTACGTGGGCGACCTGTAGCCGTAGGTCACCCGTGTTGGGCGATGTGGGCGAGGCGGAGTCCTGGCCAGGGTGAGAGGCATGGAACTTCTCGCCGTCGCCGGCCTGTTCGCCGGTCTGCTGGCCGCCATCCCGCTGGTGCTGCTGCTGCACTTCATCCGTCGTCCAAAGGACGTGATCGACCCGAACTCCGCCGAACCTGGGTGATCGCCCGTTAACCTGTCCGGCATGCAGATCAGTGACACCTCAGCCATCGTGACCGGCGGTGCTTCCGGCCTCGGCGGCGCGACCGCGGCGGCACTGGCCAAGGGTGGCGCCCGGGTCTTCGCGTTCGACCTTCCCGTCGCCATCGAGAAGGCCCCACGGGTCGACGGGATCACCTACGTCCCAACGGACGTGACCGACCCGGAACAGGTCCAGACCGCGGTGGACACGGCCGCCGCCGACGGCCCGCTGCGAACCGTGGTCAACTGCGCGGGGATAGGCCCGTCGGCGCGGATCCTGTCCAAGAAGGGCCCGCACGACCTGGCGGTCTTCCGCAAGGTCATCGAGGTCAACCTGATCGGCACGTTCAACGTGGTGACGCTGGCCGCGGAACAGATCGCCAAGACCGACCCCGACGACAACGGCCAACGCGGCGTAGTGATCAACACCGCCTCGATAGCGGCGTTCGACGGCCAGATCGGCCAGGTGGCCTACTCGGCGTCGAAGGGCGGCGTGGTCGGCCTGACCCTCCCGGCGGCCCGCGACCTGGCCTCGTCGGGCATCCGAGTGCTGACGATCGCTCCCGGCATCATCGACACCCCCATGCTCGCCACGGTGAGCGACGAGTTCCGTGAGGCCCTCGCCGCCGGCATCCCGTTCCCGAAACGCCTTGGCCGCCCCGAGGAGTACGCGAACCTGGCCCTGTCGATCATCGCCCAGGACTACCTGAACGGCGAAGTGATCCGCCTCGACGGCGCCCTACGCATGGCCCCGCGCTAGCGGTACCGGCCTGAGGGGTTGGGGACGCGGCCGAGACGGATCCGTGCGCCGGTGAGTCAGCGACGGCCCGGTGGGCAGATCTCGTCCAGTGCGGCCAGGTCGTCGGTTGTCGGGTGCCATTGCGTTGCCCCCGCGTTCGCGATCACCTGTTCGGGTGTCGTGGCGCCCGCGATCACCGAACCGACCGGCTTCTGAGCCACGAGCCACCCGATCGCGACCGTCGCCATCGGCACGGCTCGTTCCTCGGCGAACGCCCGCAGCTTCTCGATCCGATCCCACGGCGCGTCCGCCAGCAACCGCGTCCGTCCCGCGAGTCGTGCGTTCGCCGGCGCGTCGGTGTCCCGGTGGTACTTCCCCGTCAGCAGACCGTTGCCCAGGGGGAAGTACGGCAGCAGGCCCAACCCGAAACGCTGGCACGCCGGGATGATGTCCCGCTCGGCCTCGCGCTCCAGCAACGAGTAGTGGTTCTCCGCGGCGATCACGCCCGACCAGTGGTTGGTCCGCGCCAGCCACGCCGCGTCCGCGACCTGCCAGCCAGCCAGGTTGCACACCCCGGCATACCGGATCAGCCCCTCGCGCACGAGATCGTCCAGCGCCGACAGCGTCTCCTCCAGCGGCGTCGACGGGTCCGAGCGATGCAGCTGGTACAGGTCGATCCAGTCGGTCCCCAACCGGCGCAGTGACGCCTCGACCGCCCGCTTGACATACCGCCGGGACCCACGGGCGCCGAAGTCCGGCCCGTTGCCGCCCTGCATGTCCACGCCGAACTTCGTCGCGATCACGCACTTGTCGCGCCTGCCCGACAGCGCCTGCCCGAGTAACTCCTCGCTGCGTCCCCGTGGCGCGCCGTAGACGTCGGCCACGTCGAAGAAGCTCACACCGGCGTCGACCGCCGCCCCGATCAGCGCGCGAGAACCGGCCAGGGACTCCGCCGCGGTCCCGGGACGGCCCAGGTTGTTGCAGCCGAGGCCGACCGCACTGACCACCAGACCAGATTCGCCCAGGTGACGGAGTTCCATGGCGACAACCTACTTAGCGTGAGCGTTCGGATCCAGATTCACATTGACATTGAACACAGAAGTGAAGACCCGGTCCGAGGTCTAAAACCCTCTCGCGTGAGGCACGCTAGGCCTCATGAGCAAGGCATCTGAGGTCGACAGACCGTCGGCGGCGGACTGGCTGACCGGCCACGTCCCCAGCCAGGTCGGACGTGTGTTCGTCGTCACCGGGGCGAACAGCGGTCTGGGCCTCGAGACCGCGCGTGCGCTCGGCTCCCGCGGCGCCAACGTGATCATGACGGCGCGGGACATGGACAAGGGCGAGGCCGCGGTCGAGGAGCTGCGGGCCGAGCAGCCCGACGGGCGCTTCGACCTGCGCCACCTCGACCTCGCCGACCTCGACTCCGTGCGGGAGTTCGCCGCCCGCGTGGACCGGGCCGACGTGCTGGTCAACAACGCCGGCGTGATGATGCCGCCGCACACGCACACCAAGCAGGGCTACGAGCTGCAGTTCGGCGTCAACCACCTCGCGCACTTCGCGCTCACGCTCCTGCTCTTCAACACCCTGTTGCAGGGCGACGATCCTCGGGTGGTCACCGTCAGCTCCGGTCTGCACCATCGCGGCCGCATCCACTTCGGGGACCTGCAGGGCAACCAGAAGTACAGCCGCACCGCCTACTACTCACAGTCGAAGCTCGCCAACGTCGTGTTCGCGCTGGAGCTCCACCGCCGCCTGCGGTCGAACGGGATCGGCCTGCGCAGTGTCCTCGCCCACCCCGGCTACACCGCCACCAACCTCCAGTCGGCCGGCCCGACGGGCGTCGCCAAGCTGCTCGGCAAGCTCGGCAACAAGGTCATGGCGCAGGACGTCTCCATGGGGGCGCTCCCGCAGATCTACGCGGCCGCCGGCACGGACGTCGAGAGCGGCCAGTTCTGGGGACCCGACGGCCGCAACGAGAGCAAGGGCTACCCGACGCTCGTCGAGCCCCTCGTCGAGGCCCGCGACCGCGAGCTCGGGCGGCGGTTGTGGGACGTCTCGCAGGAGCTGACGGGGGTGCACATCGACCTGGCGCCGTGATGAACCGCGACATCCGATCCGTGGCGGACGTCCTCACCCTGCTCGACGGGTTCTTCACCCGGGACGCCGACTGGTGGGACGACTTCTACGCCGACCGTGATCGTCCCGTGCCGTTCTTCGTCGACAAACCGGACGAAAGCCTGGCGTCGTACCTGGACCGCGGCCTGCTCCGCCCCGGTCGCGCGCTCGACCTCGGCTGCGGGCCTGGCCGAAACGCCCGGTACCTCGCCGCCAACGGCTTCGCCGTCGATGCCGTCGACCTCTCGCCGACCGCGATCGCCTGGGGCGAGGAACTGAGCCCCGACGTGCGGTTCCTGTGCGGTGACGCGTTCACCCTCGACCTCGACGGCCCGTACGACCTGATCCACGACTCGGGCTGCTTCCACCACCTGGCGCCGCACCGCCGCGTCAGCTACCTGGACCTGCTCGACCGGCACCTCGCCAAGGGCGGGCACCTGGGGTTCACCGGCTTCGCCGCCGGCGTCGGCAAGGGCCTGCCCACCGGCTCGTCGACGCCGGACGCCGAGCTGTACCGCATTGGCAGCCTGGAGGGTGGCCTCGCCTACACCGACGAGGAGCTGCGCTGGATCTTCGCGGACTTCACCGAGGTGGAGCTGCGGCTGATGAACGACGAACCGGACGACTCGCCCAGCTTCGGTGTGCCGTTCCTGTGGACCGCCCTGTTCCGGAAGGACTAGCCACGGTTCGCGTCGACCCGGCGCGGCCGACCACGGTGTACAGCAACGTGCGCCTGCCGCGTGCGAGAGCGTGGTGGTAGGTGATCTCGGTGTCCGGGAAGCCGAGCACGCCGACGTACCGGCGGACCAGCTCCGGGCTCATGTGCCACCACGTGTCGCCGTATGCGGCGTCCCAGTACTGCGGCAGGAACGTCGCCTTCGGCTCCCCGTGTGCCTCGGCCGGCAGCGGGGTGAGCACGCCCGGCGAGGGGTCGGGGGCGTCGACGATGTCCGCGACCAGGTGGTAGTCCGACGCCGGGTACACGTCCGTCACGACGACCATGTCCGTGACCAGCCGCAACGACGTCTGCAGCGCGCGGAACGGGTCGCGCAGGTGTAGCAGGATCGCCGCGAACGTCGCCACGTCGAACTTCCCCAGCTCGTCGGGCACCGTGTACACGGTGCCGTGCGCCAGCCGCGCGGCCAGGCCATGCGCCTGGTGGTTGAGCCAGAACCCGTTGTTGATCTTCCGCAGGTGGTCGCGCCACGACTCGGCGTCCAGGGTTTCGTCGCCCGCGAAGGGGACCACGTCCCACGGGTCGTCCTCGGACAGGTCGTACGCGACGACCTCCGCGCCCTGCCGCTCCATGTAGGTCGTCAGGAAGCCGCTCGCCGAACCCAGCTCCAGCACCCGTCTGCCGGCCAGGTTTACCCCGCCGAGATAGCGATGCTCGTCACCACGCAGATCCCACTCGCCGGTCACTTCACCGTGACCGGGGATCTCCATCGAGTGATAGAAGTAGCAGTCCGTAATGTCCGCCACGGCGCGCGGATGCGCATAGGGGCATGGCGCGGTGCTGGTCATGGCGGCTCTCCCCGGCTAGCGACTCGGCGCCAATGTAGACCAGGCTCAACTACCCCTTTTGCCAGGTCGGTCGTGCAGGACGATCATCGTCAGCCGCCCGAGGAACAATGCCGCGGCGACGGTGATCAGCACTATCTGCAACACCATGTGAGTCAGCCTCTCTGACTTTCCCGGTATCACACGTCGGACACGCCGCGTAGGTTCAGTACTCTCGCCGGGTGCCTGGACTAAGCACTCATTCCGGCGTCGGCGCGGTCGCCATCTGGACCAGTGCGGACCAGCCGGACCTGGGGGACCAGCTAACCGCTCGCGTGATACAGCAGGAGCTGCTCGCGCGGCTGCCGGGCTGGCGCATGAGCCTGTTCGCCACCGACGGCTGGCGCCGGCCCGCCGTCGCCGACGGCGGGCTGGTCATCGAGCCGCTGCGGGACCGCGCGCCTGCGGAGCTGGCCGCCACCGCGACCATGACGGTCGTCTGCACGACCGACCCGTACGCGCTCGACCTGGCGACCCGCCTGGACGTCACCCACCCGGTCGTGGCATTCGGGGAGGTGCCCACCGAACTCACCAACCGCGCGGCACTGACCGTCACCGGCCCGAACCCCGGCCTGCTGCTGGACCGGGTGATCGACCGGGAGACGTTGCCGGTCCGGGTCGCGCAGCTGCGGCAGCTGAGCGAGATGCCGGTCCGCGGCTACGACGTGACCGCCGAGCTGCCGGAGAACCTGGTGTTCGAGGACCGGCTCGCGATCCTGTCCGGCGCCAGGTCCGTGGTCACCGAGGACGAGCACGTCGCCGCGGCGTGCGCCTGGCTGGGGGTGGACTGCCGGCGGCCGGACGGTTCGGCGTTCGAGTTCGCGCCGGTCGCGGACCTGAAGGCGGAGCTGGACCGGATCGCCGAGCTGGCCGAGCACACGCTCGCCGAGCGGGGTGGCGACCTCACGACCCGGATGTCGGTGCTGACCGAGGAGAACCACGCCCTGCGGCAGGCCCACTGGCAGCTGCGGCGACGGATGCTCGAGGAGCGCCAGCGCCTGGCCGAGCCACTCGGACAGGCGTGGCGGGAGCGGGACGATGCCGTCGCCGAGGCCACCGTCAAGCGCACCGAGAACGAGGCGCTGACCAGGCACAACGAGGAGCTGGCCGCGCGGCTCGCACACGTCGAGCAGGAGCTGGCGAACTGGCGGAACACCAAGCTCGTGCGGTGGACCCGCCCGCTGCGGGACGCCTACGGGAAGGCACGCGGGTGACGCCCCCGCGGATCACGTTCGTGCTCGTGTCCTACGGCGGGCGGGACCTGGTCGTGCGGTGCCTGGAGCTGCTGGCGAAGCACACCCCGGTGCCGCACCGCGTGATCGTCGTCGACAGCGCGTCGCCGGACGGCACGGGCGAGTGGCTGGCCGAGAACCTGACCGGCGCGACGGTGCTGCGGATGCACGAGAACCTGGGCTTCGGCGCGGGCGGCAACCTGGCCGTCCGGCAGGCCGACACCGAGCTGCTGTGCTTCCTCAACGCGGACATCGAGGTGGCGGACGGCTGGCTCGAACCTCTGCTGGCGTTCCTCGACACGAGGCCGGAGGTCGCGGCCGTGTCCCCGGTGCTGCTCAACCCGGACGGCACGGTCCAGGAGGCCGGCAGCGTCATCGGCGGCGACGGCTGGTGCCGCGCGGTGGACTTCGGCCCCGAGTTCGTCCGCGAGGTCGACTACGCGTCCGCCGCGTGCCTGGTGGTCCGCCGGTCGGCGTTCCTCGAGGTGGGCGGGTTCTCGCCGGAGTACGAGATCGCGTACTTCGAGGACGTGGACCTGATGCTGTCGCTGCGCGCGCACGGCTGGCAGACGTGGGTGGAACCGGCGTCACGGGTCGTGCACCAGCGGCACGGCAGCAGCTCGTCGGCCCGCGCGACCGAGCTGATGCGGCTGAACCACGAGACGTTCACCCGGC
>NZ_DASQCC010000133.1:0-19462 GCF_035634895.1 Actinophytocola sp.
CACCGCGGCCGGCTGCTTCAGCAGGTCAAGACCGTTGCCCACGACCGCGAGCACGAGACCACCGATGACCGCGTGCGCGACCTTGCCACGACCGCCGAACAGCGACGTGCCACCGATGACCGCGGCGCCGACCGCGAACAACAGCGTGTCCAGACCACCGGCCTGCGGGTCGACGGACGCCACCTTGGACGAGTACACGATCGCACCGATGGCGGCCACCGAGGAGGAGACCACGAAGACACTCGCGCGGATCTTGCTCACATTGATGCCGGCGCGGCGCGCGGCCTCGGAGTTGCCACCCACCGCGTAGATGTGCCGGCCGTAGCGGGTGCGGGTCAGCACGAACGTCCCGATCACCAGCAGTCCGATGATGATCGGCACCACGTACGGCGTGCCCTCGATCGTCACGTACTGCGGGTTGGGCGAGCGGTTGAGCGTGAACAGGACCGTCACGATGATCGCGATGGCGGCCACCGCGACCACCTTGCCGACCGCGATCGGCGTCGGCTGCGCGACGAGTCCCTTGCGCAGCCGGGAGAAGTGCTCCGAGAGCACCACGGCCGCGTAGCCGCCGGCCGCGATCACGCACAGCACCCAGCTGCCGAGCACGTTCAGGTTGCCGTTGGCCACGTTGTAGAGCACCTGCGACGAGCGGAAGCCGAGCGTGCCGCCCTGACCGATGAACTGCAGGATCACGCCCTGCCAGGTGATGAACAGCGCCAGCGTCACCACGAACGACGGCATACCGATCTTGGAGACCAGGAAGCCGGAGATGCAACCGATGGCCGCGCCGACGCAGATCGCGAGGAGCATCTCGAACCACGCGTTCTGTGGCACGCCGAAGACCGCGATGAGGAAGGCGCCGATGGCGAGCACGGCGCCCGCCCAGATGCGCATGATGAGCGCGAGCAGGGCGGCCACGAGCATGCCGATCGCGAACACCCAGAACACGGTGCTGCCCATGGCGCCGAGGAGGTTGCCCGCCTTGACGTAGTGCAGGGCCATGACGGACGCGCACACACCGGACGCGGTGCCCGCGGACAGGTCGATCTCGCCCAGCAGCAGGACGAAGACCAGCCCCATCGCGATGATCATCTTGCCGGCGCCCTGGGCGATGATGTTCGTCGTGTTGTTCAGTGTCAGGAACTTGTCCGACAGCGCGGAGAACACGAGCACCAGCACGAGGAGCCCGAGCAGAGCCGGCAGTGAGCCGAGCTCGCCGCCACGCAGTCTGGCGAAGTAGTCCTTGATCGCCTCGCCGGTGGACTGGGAGGTGGTGTCGATACCGAAGTCGGAGATCGCCCCGCCTGGGGTCTTGGTGTCCGGCCTGGCCGGGGTCTCGGTCATGAGAAGGGTCCTCGGGTTCAGAAGAGCTAGAGGGTGACTTGCTCGGGGCGGGCGAGGCCGAGGTTGCCGGACCGGCCCGCTGTGATCAGCTCGACCACCTGGCTGTGCGTGGTCTCCTTGACTGGTAGGTCGGCCACCAGACGGCCGAGGTACAGCACGGAGATCCGGTCGGCCACCTCGAACACGTCGGCCATGTTGTGGCTGATCAGCACGACGCCGAGGCCCTGTTCGGCAAGCCGACGGACCAGGTCGAGGACCTGGCGGGTCTGCGCGACGCCCAGCGCGGCGGTCGGCTCGTCGAGCAGCACGACCTTCGAGTCCCACAGCACCGCCTTGGCGATGGCGACGGTCTGCCGCTGGCCACCGGACAGCGAGGCGACCGGAGTACGCACCGACTTGACCGTGCGCACCGACAGCGACGCGAGGGTCTCGCGGGCGGCCTTCTCCATGCTCGACTCGTCCATCAGCCAGCTGGAGCCGCGCTCCCGGCCGAGGAACATGTTCTGCACGATGTCGAGGTTGTCGGCCAGCGCGAGGTCCTGGTACACGACCTCGATGCCGAGGTCGGCGGCTTCCTTCGGACTGTGGATCGTGACCGGCTGGCCGCGGAAGCGCACGCCGCCGGAGTCCATCGGGTAGATCCCGGCCACGCACTTGATGAGCGTGGACTTGCCGGCACCGTTGTCGCCGACCAGCGCGGTGACCTCGCCGGCCCGCACGGTGAAGTCGACGTCGTGCAGCACGTGCACCGGGCCGAAGCTCTTGTTGATCCCGATCAGCTCGAGAAGGGGTTCACTCATTGTGGGATTTCCTCCTGCTCAGGCCGGTCGCACCGCCTCATGACGGTGCGACCGGCCTGGGCTGGTCTTCAGGGATCAGGAAATGCCGAGCTGGCTGCAGGTCGCGGCCAGGTCGCCGGTGCACACCTCTTCGGCCTTGACGTAACCCTCGTCGATGACCTTCTTGACGGAGTCCTTCGTGATCAGGAACGGCTCGAGGAGCACGGACGGGACGTCACGCTTGCCGACCGGGTCGTTCTCCTTGTCGGTCGCGATCTTGGCCGCGCCGGACTTGTCGCCCTTGGCGAGGGCGGCGGCGAGCTTCGCCGTGGCCTCCGCCTCTTGCTTGATCGGCTTGAACACGGTCATGTACTGGTCACCGGTGAGGATGGCCTTGAGGCCGTCCGCGGTGGCGTCCTGACCGGTCACCGGCACGGTGCCGTTCAGCTTGTACTTCTTCAGCACGGTGATGATCGCACCGGCGAGACCGTCGTTGGCCGCGACCACACCGTCGACCTTGGTGCCGTTCGCGGTCAGGATGTTCTCGAAGGTCGTGCCACCCTTCTGGTTGTCCCAGTTGTCGATCGGCTGGGACTGGACCAGCTTGAGGGTGCCGTCCTCGTACAGCGGCTTGAGCTTGTTCTCCTGGCCGTTGTGGAACAGCGTCGCGTTGTTGTCCGTCGGAGCGCCCTCGATCTCGATGACCTGCGCGCCCTTCGGCTTGTCCTTCAACGCGTCGATGAGGCCCTGGCCCTGCAGCTCGCCGACCTTCACGTTGTCGAAGGAGACGTAGAAGGAGGAGCTGCCGCCCAGGTTGAGGCGGTCGTAGTCGATGGTCGGGATGCCCTGGGCGTTGGCCTTCTGTGCGACCGTGCCGCCGACCTCGGAGTTGATCGAGGCGATGATCAGGACCTTGACGCCGTCGTTGATCATGCCGTCGGCCAGGGTGGAGAACTTCTGCACGTCACCCTGGGCGTTCTCGATGTGGGGGTCGAGGCCCTGGGCCTTGAGCGCGGCCTCGAGCATCGGCCGGTCGAAGCCTTCCCACCGAGCCGACGAGGCGGTCTCCGGCAGGATCACGCCGACGGGGATGCCACCCGCCGACGAGCCGGTGGAGCTCTGGCCGCCATCTCCGGAGTTCGAGCTGTTGTCCTGGTTGGCGCCGCACGCCGACACGGCCAGGGTCAGACCCATGCCCGCGGCGATGAGAGCAAGTCTTGTACTGCGCATTCAAACGGTCCCTTCACGGTCGGTCCTGGCGGCTCGCGCCAACCCAAGCCGAAATGTTGCGGTGCACAACATATGCCCCGCGAAGCTGCGAGGGAACCCACGTGCGAGTTCTGAACGACACAGTTTGGCAACGAAGAGGCCATATGCTGGTCATGCCGTACGCACCCCAGCCGATGACCACGAAGCGTAGCTGTGGTTGGTCTGGACCGCGACAGTTGGCAAGAAGTTCACCGAATCAGGTCACGCTCTGGCGACCCGTTAACCAGCAATAAGCACCCAGCCGACCACTTTCCCCCAACCACACCCCCACCAACCCCCACCACCGGGAAAGCGGTTACCGAAAGTTGCGCCGCGCCTCCCGCGTTCAAACACCGCGAGTCCCGCGTTCAAACACCCTGAGTCCCGCGTCCGCCCACACCGAGTTGCGGTTTCGTGCAGATCTTGGCCCGGGGCGGGTGCACGAACCCGCAACTCGCTATGTCTGAACACCGGACTCGCTATGTCCGAACGCGAGACTCGCGGTATGCCTGAACACGGGACTCGGTGTGCCTGAACGCGGGACTCGCGGGTGCTGGGGTCGGGTTACCAGCTGCGGAGGGTGGCGATGCGTTCCTCTAGTTGTTCGACCGAGGCCATGGCCGTGGGGGGGCCTGCGCAGACGCGGCGCAGCTCGCTGTGGATCATGCCGTGGGGCTTGCCGGTGCGGTGGTGGTACATGGCCACCAGGGTGTTCAGCTCCTTGCGGAGGCCGGTCAGCCGCTCGGCCACCGACGCCGGGCGCTGGGTCACCGGCTCCGCGGCGGGCGTGGCCGCGGCGCGCCTGGAGCGGTCGGCCAGCTGCTGGTCCTGTCGCTGTCGCAGAAGCGCCCGCACCTGCTCCGGCTCGAGCAGACCGGGCAGCCCCAGGTACTCCTGCTCCTCCTCCGAGCCCGCGAAGGCCGCGGTGCCGAACGACGAACCGTCGTAGATGACCTGGTCCAGCTCGGCCGACGCGGACAGCGCCGTGAACGCCTTCTCCTCCTCGCCCGGCTCGTCCTTCTGCCGGTTGGCGTCCGCGAGCAGCTCGTCGTCCCAGCCGTCCTTCTCGCGGTGCGGCTTGCCGAGCACGTGGTCGCGCTGCGCCTCCAGCTGGCTCGCCAGCTCCAGCAGCACGGGCACGCTCGGCAGGAACACGCTCGCCGTCTCCCCCTGCCGCCGGGCACGCACGAACCGGCCGATGGCCTGCGCGAAGAACAGCGGGGTGGACGCGCTCGTCGCGTACACGCCGACCGCAAGCCGCGGGACGTCGACACCCTCGGAGACCATGCGGACCGCGACCAGCCAGCGGTCGTCGGACTCGGCGAACTCGGCGATCCGGCTCGACGCCTTCGGATCGTCGGACAGCACCACGACCGGCGCGCGGCCGGTGATCCGCTCGAGGCTCGTGGCGTACGCCTTCGCCGTGAGGTGGTCGGACGCGATGACCAGCCCACCCGCGTCCGGCACGCTCTGCCGCAGCTGCGCGAGCCGCAGGTCGGCGGCCCGCAGCACGGCCGGGATCCACTCGCCCTCGGGGTCCAGCGCGGTGCGCCAGGCACGCGCGGTCTGCTCGCTGGTCATCGGCTCGCCGAGACGGGCGGTGAACTCCTCGCCCGCGCTGGTCCGCCAGGACGCCTCACCCGAGTACGCCAGGAAGATGACCGGCCGGACCACGCCGTCGGTCAGCGCGTCGGCGTAGCCGTAGGTGTGGTCGGCCTTGCTGCGCATGAAGCCGCTGCCGTCCGGCTCGTAGCCGACGAACGGGATCGGCGAGTCGTCGCTGCGGAACGGCGTGCCGGTCAGCGACAGCCTGCGCACGGCCGGGGTGAACGCCTCGCGAATGCCGTCACCCCACGACTTCGCGTCGCCGCCGTGGTGGATCTCGTCGAGGATGACCAGCGTCTTGCGCTGCTCGGTACGCACCCTGTGCAGCATCGGGTGCGCGGCGACCTGCGCGTACGTCACCGCGACGCCCTGGAAGTCGGCCGCGGTCTGACCGGCGCCGTTGCGGAAGTTCGGGTCGATGGCGATCCCGGCCGCGGCGGCCGCGTTCGCCCACTGGTACTTCAGGTGCTCGGTCGGCGTCACGATCGTGACCCGCTCGACCACCCGGTCGGCGAGCAGCTCGCTGGCCACCCGCAACCCGAACACGGTCTTGCCCGCGCCGGGCGTCGCGACCGCGAGGAAGTCCTGCGGCTTGCTCGTCAGGTACTTCGTGATGGCACGCCGCTGCCACGCTCTCAGCGGCCGAGAGCCCCCCGGCCGAACCGCCTGTTCTGTCCCCTGCACCGCTGTCATTCGTCCGGCAACCCCCTCCCTGGACGCACTCCTGGCACAACGAAGCCCTCAGCGAGCGTCGTTGAGGGCAGGCTCGACTCTACCTGGACGCCCCGGCGAAGGGGCGACGCGACACCTCCATCACGAATCTGAAGGACTGTCGAGCCAAGAAACCCCCGATAGACCATGCTTGGCAGTGAGATGAGCCCACAGCCGCAGCATCCGACGCGCAACGCGCAGCAGGCGACCAGCGTCCTGCCGCGCCGCGGGGTGTTGCGCCTGTTCAGGCGCACGTGGAGCAAGGCCTGGGAGGGCAACCTGTTCTCCGAGGCCGCCGAGGCCGCGTTCTGGCAGGTGCTGTCGCTGCCGCCGCTGCTGCTCGGTTTGCTCGGCAGCCTCGGCTACGTCGCGCAGTGGTTCGGCCAGGACGTGATCGACTCGGTCCACGACTCGATCATCGAATGGTCCAGCACGGCGTTCTCCGGCAACGTCGTGAAGGACATCATCCGGCCGACCGTGGACGACATCCTCAGGCACGGCCGCGGCGAGATCGTGACCGTCGGGTTCCTGATCTCGCTGTGGGGCGGCTCGTCGGCGATGTCGTCGTTCGTGGACGCGATCACGGTGGCGCACAACCAGTACGGCGTGCGGCACGAGGTGTGGCAGCGGATCTTCGCGCTGCTGCTGTACGTGGCCGCGCTCGTGCTGTTGGTCATCGGGCTGCCGATCCTCGCGCTGGGCCCGGACGTGCTGCCCAAGCTGTTCCCGGTGGCGTGGCGCAACGAGATCGCGTTCTGGGTCGACACTTTCTACTACCCCGCGCTCGGGGTGATCATCGTGCTGGCGCTCGCCCTGCTGTACAAGGTGGCGCTGCCCCGCAAGCTGCCGTGGCACCGCGGCCTGCCGGGCGCCGTCCTCGCGATGATCGTGTTCCTGCTGTCGAGCATCGGGCTGCGGCTCTACATCTCGTGGATCACGACGACCGGCTACACCTACGGCGCCCTGGCCACGCCGATCGCGTTCCTGCTGTTCGCGTTCTTCATCGGCCTCGCGATCGTGCTCGGCGCGTACTTCAACGCGGCCATCCAGGAGATGTGGCCCGCCAGGATGACCAAACGCCAGCGCCGCCGCTGGCGCCGGCTGGAGATGACCAGGGCCGCCGACTCGCGCAACGAGCCTGCGAACCAGCCCCCCGTACCGCCGGCGTCACAACAGCCGCCACCGCAGGCCGTGACTCGGTCGTCACCACCGGTGGCGAAGAAACAGCCGCCTCTGCTGCGCCAGAACGGCCAGGCCGACGCGCCCCGCGAGCCGAAGCGGACACCCGAGTCGTAGCGTCCCGAGTCGGCCTCAGGACGCTAGTCGAAGATGGCCCGAGGCTTGGCGACCTCGCGCAGCCAACCCTCGATCTGCTGCTCCCAGTTGGTCCGTCCCATGGCCGCGTACTCGACGACGAACGACCCGAGGCGGGACTGCGCCCGGGACCCCAGGCCGCCGCCCTTCAGCACCCGGACCCGCTTCGACACGTCCAGCACGACCTGCACGTCCCGCGGCCGGGCGAGGAACGACACCGCCACCTCGTTGAACACGCTCCCGAACGCCTGCGACGGCGCGAAGGTGATCTCCTGGAAGAAGGGCAGTTGCTGGTCGACCCCGTCGATCCGGTTCTTGACCAGCCCGGCCTCCCGGAACTGGCATCCGATCCGGGTCATGGCGTCGAGGATCCGGTGCTGGGCGGGCAGCGGCTCGATCGGGATGGCGTCCACGTCCTGCGGATCGACGACCGTCCGCGCCAGGTTCAGGTTCGTCTGCAGCCCGACGGCCATGCCGGTCAGGTACTTGCCGAACACCGTGGTCACCGGCGTCTCCCACGACATCTGCACCTCGAAGGGCACCTTGACCTGCGCGCCGGCCTTGATCATCTCGCGGCCGGCGAGCTGCACGCTCTGGAAGGGCAGGTCGACGGTCTCGCCCTCCACGCCCTCCTCGACCCTGGCCAGCAGGGTCACCCCGAGCGACTCGACCTCCTGGTCGACCTGACCGCCGACGAGGATCACCTCACCGTGCAACGTCCCGCCAGGACGGACGTTGCGGTCGAGCAGGCGGGCGTCGACCGTCGCGCCGCCCTGGCCGAAGCTGGCCATCACCTTCTGGAACATGAGCGGCATCCTGCCAGCAGGTGAGCGGACGCGCCGTCGTTTCGGGCATCATTGCAGCGTGAGCACACAGACGTTGCCAGAGGTCGAGACCCGGGACACCACGGGTGACGACACACCGAAGATGTTCCACTACGTCCGCAAGGACAAGATCGCCGAAAGCGCCGTCACCGGCTCGGTGGTCGTCGCCCTGTGCGGCGAGGTCTTCCCGGTGACCAGGTCGCCGAAGCCGGGCTCGCCGGTCTGCCCCGAGTGCCAGCGGATCTACAAGAACCTCCCCCCGGGCGGCGACGACTAGCCTCCCGGCGTTCTGCGATCATCGACAGCACCCCGGCCGCCGTGCTGCCACCGGGCCGTGGCGGAGGCGGCGTATCGTGCCGGGCCGGCTCAGTCATCGGGGATGACGGCGTGATCACCGTGGCGGAGATCGAGCTACCGCGGGCGGGGTACGCGTTGCCGCACCGCACGCTTCCGCCGCTGGCGGACAGGAGTCCGGACCAGCTCGCACAGTGATCGAGGAGCAGATGCGGATCACCGACGAGGTCGCCGCCGCGCTGGCGGACGGCGGTCCGGTCGTGGCGCTGGAGAGCACGCTGCTCGCGCACGGCCTGCCGCCGGGCCGCAACCGCGAGGTGGCGACCGAGGTCGAGGGCGCGGTGCGTGCGGCGGGCGCGATCCCGGCCACGATCGCCGTGCTGGACGGGCAGATCCACGTCGGCCTCACCGACGCCCAGCTGGACCGGCTGTGCGCGGCGGACTCCGGCTTCGCGAAGCTGTCCGCCCGCGACCTCGGGCCGGCGATCGCCCTGTCCCGTGACGGCGCGACGACCATCGCGGGCACGGCGACGATCGCGCACGCGGCCGGCATCCGGGTGTTCGGCACCGGCGGGTTCGGCGGCGTGCACCTGCCGGCGGCGGGTGAGTCGCTGTCCTGGGACGTGTCGGCGGACCTCGATGTGCTGTCCGGCACACCCGTCACGGTCGTGTGCTCCGGCGTGAAGTCGGTGCTGGACATCGGCGCCACGATCGAGGTGCTGGAGACCAGGTCGGTGCCGGTGCTCGGGTACCGGACCGACTTCTTCCCCGCGTTCTACCGCAGGGAGTCGCGCTTCCCGCTGTCCTGGCGGGTCGAGTCGCCGGCCGAGGCCGCGGCCGTGGCCACCGCACATCGCGCGCAGGGCCTGCGTTCCGGCGTCCTGCTGGCGAACCCCATCCCCGCGGACGCCGAGATGCCGAGCGAGCTGCACGACCGCCTGCTGGCGGAGGGCATGGCGAAGGTGGCGGAGGGTGGCGTCCGGGGCGGCGACGTGACCCCGATGCTGCTGGAGCACTTCCACACGTCGAGCGGCGGGGTGTCCCTGGACGCGAACGTGGCGCTGGTGCTGTCGAACGTGACACTGGCCGCCCAGGTGGCCGTGGCGCTCTGTACCAACTAGTATGTACAACCGTGGACACCACGGAACGGCTGATCGATGCCACGCGCGAGCTGCTGTGGGAGCGCGGATACGTCGGCACCAGCCCGAAGGCGATCCAGCAGCGGGCCGGCGCGGGCCAGGGCAGCATGTACCACCACTTCGCGGGCAAACCGGACCTGGCGCGGGCGGCGATCGACCGCACGGCGACGGAGCTGCGGGCGACGGCCGAGGAGACGCTGTCCGGCCCGGGCACCCCGCTGGAGCGGGTGGCGGCGTACCTGCGGCGTGAGCGCACGGTGCTGCGCGGCTGCCCCGTCGGCCGCCTGACCCAGGACCCGGACGTCATGGCCGACGAGGCGTTGCGCGCGCCGGTGGCGGAGACGTTCGCCTGGCTGCGCGAGCGCGTGGCCGCGTTGCTCACCGAGGCAGGACTACCCGACCCGGACGCCACGGCCGCGACGGTCGTGGCGGTGGTGCAGGGCGGCTACGTCCTGGCCAGGGCGGCCGGTGACACCACGCCGTTCACCGACGCGATCGAGGGCCTGATCGTCCTGCTGGGGAGCTGAGGATGTACGCCGCGCAGTACGAGATCACCCTGCCCACCGACTACGACATGGGCATCATCCACAAGCGGGTCGCCGACTTCGGGCACCTGCTCGACGACCGGAAAGGCCTTGGCCTCAAGGCATACCTGGTCGGCGAGCACCAGTACGCGCCGTTCTACCTGTGGCACGACACCAGCGCGATGGCCCACTTCCTCCTCGGTGGCGGCGGTTTCCAGAACATCGTCCGTGACTTCGGCCGCCCGGTCGTGCGGCACTGGACCGGCGTCGCCACCGTCGCCGGCCAGGCCCGCGACGCCACGCCCGCGACGGCCTCCCGCCTCCGCACTCCCTTCGACGGCGACACCGAGGGCGCGACCAGGACCCTGGAGTCGTTGCGGCACAACGAGAACGTCCACACCGCGGCGGTCGCCGTCGATCCACACCACTGGGAGCTGGTCATGTTCGTCCTGTGGCGCGACGAACCAGAGGCCGCCGGCACCCGCTACGAGGTGCGCCATCTGTCCACTCCGGAGCTCGACCTGCTGCCCACCGGGATGGTGCGCTAGGAACGCTCGGCTCGCGAGGTCGTGCCACCGGCGTACAGCCGCGCCACCACGTCCTCGATCTCCGGCTCCTGCACGGACAGGTCCCGCAGCGGCACGGCCTGCGCGAGCCGCGCGACCACCTCGCCTGCCGTCGCGCCCTCCAGTGTCAGCGTGACCCGGAACCCTTCCGCCTCAATGCTTTCCACCGCCGCCCCCGGCAGTTCCACGCCGGGCCACGGCGCGTCCAGGTCCACCACCACGCGCCGCTTCGAGCGGTACGCCGCGTGCAGCTCGTCCAGCGTGCCGTCGTGAACGACCCGGCCGTGGTCGATCACCACCAGGCGCCGGCACAGCTTCTCGATGTCGGCGAGATCGTGCGTGGTCAGCACGACCGTCGTGTCGCCCCGCGTCGCCACCTGCGTGAGGAACCCCCGCACGGCCTGCTTGCTCAGCACGTCCAGCCCGATCGTCGGCTCGTCGAGGAACAGCACAGAGGGCCCGTGCAGCAACGCGGCCGTCAGCTCGCCCCGCATCCGTTGCCCCAGCGAGAGCTGCCGCACCGGCGTGTCCAGGAAGGAGTCGAGGTCGAGCAGCGACCGGCAGTACTTCAGCCGCGCGGCGTGGTCGGCCGCCGGCACGCGGTAGATGTGGCGCAGCAACGAGAAGGACTCGTGCAGCGGCAGGTCCCACCACAGCTGCGACCGCTGCCCGAAGACCACGCCGATGCGCCGTGCCAGCAGGGTCCGCTGCGGCACCGGCGTCAGCCCGCACACCGACACCGTGCCGCCGGACGGGGTGAGCACGCCGGTCAGCATCTTCAGCGTGGTGGACTTCCCGGCGCCGTTGGGCCCGATGTAGCCGAGCATCTCCCCCTCGTCGACGGAGAGCGACACACCGTCCACGGCGGACACCACGGTGGCTGTCCTGCGGAACCGGCCCACCTTCTTCCGTACGGTGAAGTCCTTGCGCAGCAGTGAAGTTTCGATGATCACGATCCTGTGCTCCGGTAGTGGCGGACACCGGTACGCCAGAACAACCCGGCGACCGCGGCGACGAGGAGTGCGGTGACCGGCGAGCACCAGCGCAGCCAGCCGGGCGTGCCAAGCGGGTCCGGCCTGCCGAGCATGGCGAGCGCCGGCAGGTAGGCGACGAACGCGAAACCCAGCCCGTAGACGAAGATCCGCCGGAACAGGCCGCCGAACACGGTCACCGGGTAGGCGGCGGCGTCCTTGCCGCCGTAGGTGAAGGCGTTGGCGACCTCCCCCGAGTCGATCCACCAGAACGCGACGGTCGCGCCCGCCACGAAGATCGCGCCGAAGAACACGGCCCCGGCCACCGGTGCGAGCACCACCAGCAGCGCGACGGGCACGGACCACCGGACGGGCGCGATCGTCAGCGCGAGAATGTAGATCGCCGTGCCCTGGACGGCCCTGCCGACCCGCCGCGGCGCGAAGTCCATCGCGACCAGCTGTCCCAGCGATGACAGCGGCCGCAACAGCACCGCGTCGAACAGCCCGGAGCGGACGTAGACCTGCATCTTCTCGATGTTGCCGACGGCCAGGTCCGCGACGGGGAAGGCGGCCGCGGCGATGCCGACCATCAGCAGCACGTCCCCGCCGCCGAACCCGCCGAGGCTGTCGTTGACCATGAACAGCACCCACAGCGTCGCGAGGTCGAGCGAGGTCAGGACGGTCGAGAACCCCAGGTCGAGCGCGAACGACAGCCGGTACTGCGTCTGGCTGCGCACCTGCGCGGCGAGCAGCCGCAGATACGGGCGGTATCGCGCCGAGCTCCGTTCAGCCACCCTGCACCACCAGTCGCCGCAGCGCGCGCCGCTGCACCACGCGGCACACCCCGGTCATGATCGCCAGCCAGGCGACCTGCCCGGCGACCAGCGCCAGCCCGTGCCCGGTCCCGCCCCGCTCGACGAGCACGTCCAGCGGCGCCTGCAGGAGCCCGGGGAACGGCGTGCCGACCCAGAGGACCGTGACGAGCCAGTCCGGCAGCACCGGCAGCGGGAAGTACAGCCCGCTGCCGACCCCGGAGGTGACCGTCCACAGCATCTGCGCGCCGCGGATGTCGAGCAGCCAGAACGCGGTCAGCGCCACGAGGTACCGGCAGGTGGAGCAGATCAGCACGGCGAGCGCGGTGGACACCACGAACAGCACGTAGGTCCGCGGATGCCTGGGCAGGTAGAAGTCGAAGAACAGCAGGCCGGCCGCGACCGGGACGACGAACCGGGTGAGCATGGCGTGTGCCGCCCTGCCGCTGTCCGTGGCCAGGAAGGCGGCCTGCAGGTCGACCGGGCGCAGCAGGTCGGACACGACCTGGCCGGACCGCACGCGTTCCGGCAGCTCCTGGTGGCCCCAGTAGTTGACCACCGAGAGCAGTCCCTGCCCGACCCACACGAACGTGACGAGCTGGCCGGCCGCGTAGCCGGCGACCTGGCCCGTCGCGTCGGCCACGGAAAGCAGGATGTAGCAACGCATGAAGCCGAACACGGTGTTGGTGAACGCGCCGGCGATGGTGGCCTGCCGGTAGGTCAGGTAGCGGCGGAACTCGGCGCCCGCCAACGCGGCGAGCACCCGGACGGCGCCGGTCGAGACCACGCCGGTTAGCCTCCGATCTTCGTGCGCGTCATCCCGGACGGAGCTTGCGGGGTGATCATCATCCCGAACGGAGCTTGCGGAGTGAGCATTGTCGTCGTGGGGGACGTCGCGCTGGACGTGGTCGCCACTCATACCGGTTCGGTCGTGCACGGCGGCGACGTCCGCGCGAGCATCGCGCTCACGACGGGCGGGGCCGGTGCGAACACGGCGGCATGGCTCGCGTACTCCGGGACTGAACCGGTGCTGGTGGCAAGGGTGGGCGACGACGTGGCGGGGCGTCGGGCATCCGAGGAGCTAACCACGGCCGGGGTGCGCTGCGCATTCAATATTGACCCGACCGCCGCGACCTGCTGCGTCGTGGTGCTGGTGGACGGCGACGGCCAGCGCAGCATGCTGCCGGACCGCGGCGCCGGCAAGAACCTGGTGCCCGCCGACCTCGACCCCGCCCTGCTCGCGGACGCTCGGCACCTGCACCTCTCCGGCTACGTGCTGCTCGACGAGTCGTCCCGGGACGCCGGGGTCGCGATGCTGGCGGCCGCCAGGGCGGCCGGTCTGACCACGTCCGTGGACCCGCAGGCGGCGGCGCTGATCACCGACCCGGCCCTGTTCGTCGAGGAGGTGCGCGGGGTGGACCTGCTGCTGCCGAACCTGGACGAGCTGTCGGCGCTGACCGGATCCCGAGAGCCGGCGAGTGCGGTCAGGCTGCTGGACGCCGTGGGCGCGGTGGCGGTGACCACCGGTGCGGCGGGTGCGAGCTGGGTGTCACGGGACGGCGTCGTGTCGGTCCCGTCGACGCCCAGTGAGTGCGTGGACTCCACGGGTGCCGGCGACGCCTTCGACGCGGGCCTGCTGGCCGCGCTGCTGGACGGCCGGTCGCCGGAGGAGTGCCTGCGCGCGGGCACTCGGCTGGGCGCCGAGGCGGTCACCCAGGTGGGGGCGCAGCCTCGGCGTCGATGACGGGGTGGTTGCCGCCGTCGACGGCACGAGGCGTCCGCTCGTAGCGGTTGACCTCCTCCGTCTTGCGCGGCGGCGCGTCGTTGGCGATGAGCACCGCGATCCACGGCAGCGGGACCGACAGCAGCACGAACCCCAGCGCGAGCCACCAGGTGTCGTGGAACACGCCGGCCAGCACCAGGCAGGGCACACGCAAGGCCATCATGGTCAGGTACTTGCGCTTCCGCGCGGAGTACTCCTCGTCGTATGACGGTGCGGCCTCGGTGATGAGAACCGGGGTGTCGTCCCGCTCGGACTTCACGACACCACCTCCAGACCTTCTTATCGTCCCACTTCCGTGGGGTTGTTGGGCCATCCGGGTACAAGTAATGTGGCCGGCCGGGGTTGAGCCGGTATGAAGGTCCTATGACGTTGAGCGGGTTCCTCCCCGACCTGGATCACGTCCAGCGCCTGAGTCCGCTGGAACGCCTGCGGCACACCCTCACCGAGGCGAACCTGGCACGACACTGGGGAGACGAGCCGTCCCGGGTGTTGGACGTCGCGGGCGGCAACGGTGTGACAGCCGTCCGGCTCGCGGCGCGGGGCCACGAGGTGACGGTGCTGGACCCGGCAGGCGCGATGCTCAGCACCGCGATCCGCGCGGCCGAGGCACAGGGTGTCGTCGACCGGTTGCACGTCGTCCAGGCGGGGGCGCAGGACGCCCCGGAGGTGTTCGCCGACCACGAGTTCGACCTGGTTCTGTGCCACAACCTGCTGCACTACGTCGAGTCGGCGGAGGAGCGGGAGCAGGTTCTGCGGGCGATCATGGCCCCGCTGCGGCCGGGCGGTCTCCTGTCGGTGCTGGGCCCCAACGCGGTGTTCGACCCGATCCAGGCGGTGGTCCGTGACCGCGCCCCGGACCTGGCCCTGCGGGAGCTGGACACGGTGGCGTGCGAGTGGGCGGAGCCGTGCACGGTGGGCGAGCTCGTGGTGTCCCTGGCCGGGCTGGGCGTGGCAGAGGTGGTCCGCTACGGCGTCCGCTGCGTGAGCGACCTGGTGTCCGAGGAGGATGCCGAGAACCCGGCGTTCATGGCGGACCTGGAGCAGCTCGAGCTGGCGCTGTCCAACCGGATGCCCCACCTGCTGACCGCCCGCTTCTTCCACCTGATCGCGCGGCGCTGAGGACCTTTTGACACCATCGCCGGTGTGCGTGCGGTGGTGGCGAGGGTGTTGTCGGCGAGCGTGACCGTCGACGGGTCGGTCGTCGGCGAGATCGACGAGCCCGGCCTCCTCGTGCTCCTGGGCATCTCCGCCGACGACACAGTGGCCACAGTCGACACCATGGCCCGCAAGGTGCACGAACTGCGTGTCCTCCGCGACGAGCAGTCCTGCGCCTCGACCAACGCTCCGCTACTCGTAGTGAGCCAGTTCACTCTTTATGGTGACACCCGAAAGGGTCGCCGTCCATCGTGGACTGCCGCGGCCCGTCCCGAGGTCGCCGAGCCCCTCGTCGACGCCGTGGTCGCCGCGCTGCGCGCGAGGGGCGCAAGGGTGGCGACGGGACGTTTCGGTGCCACCATGACGGTTACCTCTTCCAATGACGGCCCGTTCACGGTCATCGTCGAGATCTGAGGCGGTCAACTCTCAGGAAAACCTCAGCCATGGTTGAACAACCGGTGTGGCGAGGGCGACGTCTTGATGGTTGGGACTCGGGAACGAATCGAGACCCAACGGCGTTTTCCAGAGTGTCCAGCCAACGAGCACCGATCACCATCAGGCGGTCGATCGAAGGCTCACCGGACAAGGCCGGTGTGTGATACAGGACACACCAGCCCGCGATAAGGGGGAGGGAAGGCATGACGGTCCCACAGCAACGCGAGCCGGAGCCCAGTGAGCTCGACCTCGACGCCCAGGGCCCAGCGGCCGATCTGGTCCGCGTGTACCTGAACGGCATCGGCCGGACCGCACTGTTGACCGCGGCCCAGGAGGTCGAGCTGGCGAAGGGCATAGAGGCTGGCGTGTTCGCCCAGCACATGCTCGACACCGACGACGACCTCGACCGTACCCGTCGCGGTGAGCTGCGTCAGCTCGTGGCGGACGGCCACATGGCGAAGAACCACCTTCTGGAGGCCAACCTCAGGCTCGTGGTGTCGCTGGCCAAGCGCTACACCGGCCGTGGCATGCCGCTGCTGGACCTGATCCAGGAGGGCAACCTCGGACTGATCCGTGCCGTCGAGAAGTTCGACTACACCAAGGGTTTCAAGTTCTCCACGTACGCGACGTGGTGGATCCGCCAGGCCATCACGCGCGGCATGGCCGACCAGGGCAGGACGATCCGGCTTCCGGTCCACCTGGTCGAGCAGGTCAACAAGCTGGCCCGCATCAAGCGCGACCTGCACCAGCAGCTCGGCCGCGAGGCCACCCACGACGAGCTGGCGAAAGAGGTCGGCCTGACCCCGGAGAAGGTCGCGGACCTTCTCGACCACGCCCGTGACCCGGTAAGCCTGGACATGCCCGTCGGCGCCGAGGAGGACGCCCCACTCGGCGACTTCATCGAGGACGGCGAGGCGACGGACGCCGAGAGCGCGGTCATCTCCGGCCTGCTGCACGACGACCTGCGCCGTGTCCTGGCCACGCTGGACGAGCGCGAGCAGTCCGTGATCCGGCTCCGCTACGGCCTGGACGACGGTCAGCCCCACACTCTCGACCAGATCGGCAAGCGGTTCGGCCTGTCCCGCGAGCGCGTGCGGCAGATCGAACGCGAGGTCATGTCCAAGCTCCGGCAGGGTGAGCGTGCCGAGAAGCTGCGGGCCTACGCGAGCTGAGCAACCAACTTCGTGTCGTCCTACGTCCACCATGCAGGAACCCATTGACATCGGGTCACCGCGGGAGCACGGTCTAGGCAAACAGGACTACGCGACACGGAGTGCATAAGCACTAGGTGATCGCCCACCCAGGGAGGTCAGGACGGCCGGGGGCTGTCCTGGCCTCTCGGCCTGTCCGGGGGTGAGCGCGACGAACACCACACACCGCAGTCGGTCCGGCACTGAGGCGCTGGGGTAATTTCGGGGGAATCCCACCACGCGACACAGGAGTCCCCAAGGTGACCGCGACCTTCACCTACACCGAAGTGCTTCCCCTGGCCCCCGACAACCACACCGAGTACCGGCTGGTCACCCCGGACGGCGTGCGGCTCATCGAGGCGGCCGGCCGCACGTTCCTCGAGGTCGAGCCCCAGGCGCTCACCACCCTCGCCAAAGAGGCGATCCGCGACATCCAGCACCTCCTGCGCCCGTCCCACCTCGCGCAGCTCCGCGCGATCGTCGACGACCCCGAGGCGAGCGCGAACGACCGGTTCGTGGCCATGGACCTGCTGCGCAACGCGTGCATCTCCGCCGGTGGCGTGCTGCCCATGTGCCAGGACACCGGCACCGCGATCGTGATCGGCAAGCGCACGGAGCACGTCCTGACCGGGGGTCAGGACGAGGTCGCGCTGTCCCGCGGCGTGTTCGAGGCGTACCAGGAGCTGAACCTCCGGTACTCGCAGCTCGCGCCGCTGAGCTTCTGGGAGGAGCGCAACACCGGCACGAACCTGCCGGCCCAGCTGGAGCTGTACCACAAGGACGGCGACAAGCCAGAGTACGAGCTCCTGTTCATGGCGAAGGGCGGCGGCAGCGCGAACAAGACGTTCCTGTACCAGGAGACGAAGGCGTTGCTGAACCCGAAGCGCCTGGCACGTTTCCTTGACGAGAAGCTTCGTGGCCTCGGGACGGCCGCATGCCCGCCGTACCACCTGGCGATCGTCGTCGGCGGCACGTCGGCCGAGTACAACCTGAAGGTCGCGAAGCTGGCGTCCGCGCGCTACCTGGACGACCTCCCGCAGGAGGGATCGGCGCTGGGACACGGCTTCCGCGACGTGGACCTGGAGCAGCAGGTCCTGGAGATGACCCGCCAGTTCGGCATCGGCGCCCAGTTCGGCGGCAAGTACTTCTGCCACGACGTCCGGGTCGTCCGCCTGCCCCGCCACGGCGCGTCGTGCCCGGTGGGCATCGCCGTCTCGTGCTCCGCCGACCGCCAGGCGAAGGCGAAGATCACCGCCGACGGCGTGTTCCTGGAGCAGCTCGAACGCGACCCGGCGCACTACCTCCCGGACGTGATCGGCGAGGAGCTGCCCGACGAGGTGGTGAGGATCGACCTGACGCGGCCGATGGACGAGATTCGCGCGACGCTGTCGAAGCTGCCGGTCAAGACGCGCCTGTCACTGACCGGCCCACTGGTGGTGGCCCGCGACATAGCGCACGCGAAGATCAAGGAACGCCTGGACGCGGGCGAGCCGATGCCGCAGTATCTCCGCGACCACCCCGTGTACTACGCCGGTCCGGCGAAGACCCCCGAGGGCTACGCGTCCGGCTCGTTCGGCCCCACGACGGCGGGCCGCATGGACTCGTACGTGGAGCAGTTCCAGGCGGCGGGCGGCTCCCTGGTGATGCTGGCGAAGGGCAACCGCTCACGGCAGGTCACCGACGCCTGCGAGACCCACGGCGGCTTCTACCTTGGCTCGATCGGCGGCCCGGCGGCGCGGCTGGCGCAGGACTGCATCAAGAAGGTGGACGTCCTGGAGTACCCCGAGCTGGGGATGGAAGCCGTGTGGAAGATCGAGGTGGAGGACTTCCCCGCGTTCATCGTGGTGGACGACAAGGGAAACGACTTCTTCGCGGGGACGTCCCAGCCAACTCTGGAGATCTCGTTCCGACGCTAGCCTGCCCGGACCACTAACGACCGGCGGACAGCACGATCTTCCGGTCCCGAAGGGGCTGGTCAAGGGTGACGGTAACCGGCTTCGGCGTCATGACCATGGCACAGGCGCCGTCGTCGGGCCGCCCGCCCTGCGGCGAGTCCAGGGGCTGAACAAGGATCTTGACGGAGCCTGAGGACTGGTCCACGACGGTAGCCTGGACCCCGGTGCAGCTGCTGCTGGCGGAAGCGAAGAACTGTAGTGAGAAGCCGCTGTTGTAGGCCCAGACCTTGTTGCCGTACTCGCCGAAGGTGGGCAGCGCGGAGGCGTCAACCTGCGACGACGGCACCTCGGTGACGCCTTCTGGGATCACGGGCCCACCGGGCCCGATGGTGACGGGCGCCGGCCCACCCGAGGGATTCTGCGGCTTCTCTCCCGCGGGCGGCGTGGGCTCGACAACGTCGGACGGCGTGTCAGGCGCCACCTTGGTCGACTGCGTCGAAGGATTGGTCTGACCAGCAGCACCGGACGACGTGGCCTGACTCGCACACGCGGCAAGCACACCGAGCGCGAGCACGGCACCAGCAGCAACAACGAATGCCCTCATGCCCAAGAGACGGTACCGCCCCCAACCGAGGTTGCATGCCCGAAGCCCCCGCCACCGCGCCCTGTGCCCTCCCAGAACGAAAGTCCCTTTCGTGCGGCCCAGCCCCCGGCCCCCCGCCCCGACGGCGATCACACTCGCGCTGCCCTGGTACGAAGTCCCGACGCGCACCACCGTGCACAGCCATCACGGCCGCCCCGAACACCGCATCATCCACCTCGCCCCCGCCCGGCCCCACACACACATCCGCCGCCAACGCCCCCACGCAA
>NZ_DASQCC010000134.1:0-11717 GCF_035634895.1 Actinophytocola sp.
GAACACGACGCTGGGCGCCGTGGTCTTCGACCGGGTGGCGGGCACCGAACTACTGTCCGTCGAGGCGGACCGGCAGTTCCACTCTGCGTCGCTGGTGAAGCTGCTGATCGCCATCGACGCGCTGCACCAGGGCGCGAGTACGGCCCAGCGGAAGAACATCACGCGGATGCTCTCGATGAGCGACGACACCATCGCGAGCGCGATGTGGGTCGACGCCGGCGGACCGCGGCTGGTCACCCGCGCGGCGCGGCTGATCGGGTTGAGGGGCACCGAGCCGCCGGAGGTGTACGGCAGGTGGGGCGAGACCACGCTGACCGCGCACGACATGGTTCTCGTGTACCAGTACGTGATGAACGGCCTGCCACCCGACGACCACATACTGGTCGTGGACGCGCTCGCGAAGGCGACGGAGTACGGGGCGGACGACTTCCGCCAGTACTTCGGCATCCCCGACGGCCTGAGCGCACAGTGGGCGATCAAGCAGGGCTGGGGCAACAACGACCACACGATGGTGCTGCACAGCACCGGCCTCGTCGGCCCGCAGTGGCGCTACATCGTGGTCCTGCTGACCGAGCACCCGCTCGGCTCGGGCTGGAAGACCTGCGCCAGGTCCGTGACCGCCGCGGCCGAGGCGCTGAACCAGCAGCTCTCCTCGTAGATTAGCGGTCGCCGAGGCTGCGCAGGTGTGGCAGCAACAGTGACAGTGCCCTGCCGCGGTGGGAGATCGCGTCCTTCTCCTCGGTCAGCAGCTCCGCCGACGTCCTGGTCTCGCCGTCCGGGACGAAGATCGGGTCGTAGCCGAAACCGTTGGTGCCGCGGGGTTTGCGCACCAGGGTCCCGGGCCACACGCCCCGCACCACGATCTCCGTGCCGTTCGTCAGCACCAGGGCCGTGGCACAGACGAACTGGGCACCGAGCCGGTCCTCGGGGATGTCGGTGACCTGCTCCAGCACCAGTTCCAGGTTCCTGCGGTCGTCCTTGGCGAGGCCGGCCCAGCGGGCGGACAGCACGCCCGGCATGCCGTTCAGGGCGTCGACCATCAGGCCGGAGTCGTCGGCGACCGTCGGCAGGCCCGTTGCCGCCACCGCGTCGCGGGCCTTGGCGACCGCGTTGTCCTCGAACGTGGCACCGGTCTCCGGCGCCTCCTCGAACGGCGGCACCTCGTCGAGACCGACGGCGGTCACGCCCTCGATGCCGGCACGCTCGATGATCCGGCGCATCTCCTGCAGCTTCTTGACGTTGCGGGACGCCACCAGCAGCTGGGTCACGGACGGGCCACCTTCGCGGTCGGGAGTTCGCCGGGGTACGGCTCGGCCAGCGCGGCCTTCTGCAGCTCGTTGATGTGCGCGCATCCGGCCAGCGCCAGGTCGAGCATGCGGTCCAGCGTGGACCGGGTGAACGTGGCGCCCTCGCCGGTGCCCTGAACCTCGATGATCGTGCCGGCGTCGGTGGCCACGACGTTCATGTCGACCTCGGCGCGGGCGTCCTCCTCGTACGGGAGGTCGAGACGGATCCGGCCGTCCACCACACCGACGCTCACCGCCTGCACGGCACACGACAGCGGCTGCGGGTCGGCGAGCCGGCCGGCCGCGCTCAGCCAGGTGATGGCGTCGGCGAGTGCCACGTAGGCGCCGGTGATCGCCGCGGTGCGGGTGCCGCCGTCGGCCTGGAGCACGTCGCAGTCGATCACGATCGTGTTCTCGCCGAGGGCCGCCAGGTCGATGCACGCACGCAGTGAGCGGCCGATGAGCCGGCTGATCTCGTGTGTGCGACCCCCGATCCGGCCCTTCACCGACTCGCGGTCACCGCGCGTGTTGGTCGCGGACGGCAACATCGCGTACTCGGCGGTGACCCAGCCGAGGCCGGAGCCCTTGCGCCAGCGCGGCACACCCTCGGTCACGCTCGCCGCGCACAGCACCCTGGTCTTGCCGAACTCGACGAGCACCGAGCCGGCCGGCCAGACCTGGAAACCCCGGGTGAGCTTGATGTCCCTGAGCTGGTCGTCGTTCCTGCCATCGCTACGTACCACAGCGAGAACTCTAGGCCCCGGCGCACGACCGGCTCACACCGCCGCTCAGCAGAGCTTGACCGCGGCGCGAGCGCCCCGGGATACCACTGTGGCGGACGTTACCCCACGGCCGATTGACCGACCGGCCAACACGGGGGAGCATTCAACGTAGGTTGAAATCGGAGGCGGCTTATGTCCGAGGGGGACTTACAGGCCAGGAAGAAACACCCGGTACTCGCGGGCTCGGTGAAGGCCGCGGCGGTGCTGGCACTTCTCATCGTCGCCGTGATCTCGCTGCGCGGCAAGTTGCCGAGCGTCACAGCGGTCATCGACGCGATCACCGACGCCGACACCAGCTGGCTCGCCGTCGCCGTGGTCGCGGAGTTCGTCTCGATGGGCATGTTCGCCCGCCAGCAACGCCGGCTGTTGACCGCGTTCGGCGTGCGCATGACGCGACACCGCGCGCTCGCCCTGTCCTACAGCCGCTCCGCCATCGCGATCAGCCTGCCCGCCGGCTCGGCGATCTCCGCGGCGTACGCGTTCCGCCAGTTCCGGACGGGTGGCGCGAGCCGCCGGACGGCCGCGACGGTCATGGTGCTGTCCGGCCTGCTGTCGTTCGCCGCGTTGTTGCTGCTGTACGGGACGGGCGTGCTCGCGGCGGCCGCGGTACACCTCGGCGAGGCGTGGTCGGACGGGTCGAGCAGCATGCGCGTGTCGGTCGTGCTCGCGTTCGCACTGGCCACGATCGTCGGGCTGTTCGCGTGGCAGTCCAGCTGGCAGCTACACAGGACCGGTGTTCGCTCCACTCAGGAGCGCAGGTGCACGCAGCACGACGTCGGCACCCGCTTCCCGCGGCTCGACAGGCTGCTAACGCCGCTGGCCGACGCGCTCACCAGCTCGCGGGACGTCGGCGGCCGGCACTGGACGCTCGCGCTCGGCGCGGCGGTCGCGAACTGGCTGACCGACCTGCTGTGCCTGTACGCGGCGGCCAGTGCGTTCCACCTGCCGGTGAGCCTGGCCGCGATCGGCGCCGTGTACCTGACCGTCCAGGTCGTCCGGCAAGTGCCGCTCACCCCGGGCGGCATCGGCGTGATCGAGGTCAGCCTGCTGGCCGGCCTGGTGTCCGCGGGCGCCGGGAACGCCGACGCGGCCGCGACCGTGCTCGTCTACCGGTTGCTGTCGTGCTGGCTGATCATCCCGGTCGGGTTCCTCTGCTGGCTGGTGCTGCGCAGGACCTCATCCGACGACCCGGTCGAGGACGAGCTCGAGGTCGCCGGGAAAGTCGTCGGCGGACCGCTCGTCCCCGGCGAGGTGGCTCAGGAGCGCGTGCTGGAACGCGCCGTCCACCAGGGCGTATACGAGCCGAGGCGGAAGTGCCACGTGTAGTCCGGCACGCTCGGCGTACAGCTGGACGATGCGGACGACCATGCGCTCGATGCTGGACTGGATCTCGCGGACGTCGTCGCGGAAGGACTCCTCGAACATGCTCTGCGCCCGCAGGTCGTACCAGAGGCGGTGCATGTCGGTGTCCCGCCGCAGCGACGTGGCCATGCCGGTGACGAACCGTTCCCGCAGCTCGTCGGCCGTGGCCGAGGCGGCGAGCACCTGGTCGTAGCGGTTGATGGTCGCCGCCTTGTACTGCCGGACGCAGTAGGTGATCAGGTCGACCTTGTCGCGGAAGTAGTAGTGCAGCACGCCGTGGGAGAACTCGGAGTTCTGCGCGATCTCACGGAGACTGGTGCGCGCGTAGCCGAGCTCGGCGAGGGTGCGTAACGCGGAGTTGGCGAGTTGTGCCCTGCGCTGTGCGAACTTGTCGATCTTGCTGAGTTGGTCGATCTTCCTGCGGCGAACGACCTGCTTGTGCTCGGCGACCTTGGTGGACACGGCGGTCCTTCGGTGTCAGCCTCCCCCGGCCCACGATCTGCGGGCCGTTCCCAAGCATAACGGGCAATTGCCGGATGGCGCGCACATGGTTCGGCTACCGTGAAGCGACGTCATGGGGAATTTACACATCCGGCGCGCCCGCCCCGCTGACCTCGAACGCCTCATCCGGGAGCTGGGCCAGCGAAGGTTCTTCGCCGACCGCTTCGCCCGGCAGGCCGGCCGGTCCGGCACGTTGCTGACGGCGTGGCGTGGCAATCGCCCGGTCGGCGTCATCTACCTGTGGCTCGAGGCGGCGGAGGAGGAAGAGCTCCGCACCCGCCTGCCCGGGACGCCGATCCTCAACCACCTCGAGATCCACGCCGACCACCGCGGCCGCGGCATCGGCACGCGGCTGATCACGGCCGCGGAGCGGCGGCTGCGGATGCTGGGGTTCGCCGAGGTCGCGCTGGCGGTGGAGGTGACCAACGAGCGTGCGGCGCGACTGTACAAGCGGCTCGGTTACGAGGACTGGCCCTATCCGGAGGTGCGCTGCTACTCACTGACCGACGGCAAGGGGGAACGGCACGTCGAAATCTGCCGGATCATGGTGAAGCCGCTCCTGCGGGAGGTGTAGGTGCGCCGTCTCGTCCGGGAAGTCGAGGGACCGGAACATGCCGCGTACCCCGGCAAGTGACCGCCGTTCCTGCTTGGACCGCTTGCGCGGCACGACACCGCGGTAGACCTCCTCGACGTGGGCTCGCCAGGTGACGCGGTCGGCACGCCAGGCGTTGACGTACCGCGCGCACAGGTCTGGCCGGATGGATTGGCAGCGCCCGCGGGCCGCCTTCAACGCCTGCAGCATCCGGTGTTGCTGCGGACCGCCGACCGTTCGCTCGACCATGCCGATGACGTCGGTGATGAACTCGACGCGCCGGAACAGGAAGTCCCGCCAGTGCTCGAGGGTCGCGTCCCGGGGGGACCGTCCGTTGTCCAGCAGCCAGAACAGGCCCTCGGCGAGGCAGTCGCCCAGTTCCTCGCCCCTGGCCCGGCCCTCCCGGTAGGGGTCGTACGGCTGCTGGACGGCCGTGCCGGTGATCGTCGTGCGGCGTAGGCCGTCGTCGTCGAGCAGGAAGAACCAGTCCTCGTTGTAGATGTTGGGGAAGAACGAGGTCATGGACTTCGCGCCGACGGCGAGGGCACCTCCGCCGACGAACACGTCCTGCAGTCCGCCGGCCGCCCGGAAGGCGTGGCAGACCACGGAGTTGTCGGGCATGCCGTTGATCGCCAGGCCGACGCCCGCGTAGTGGGTGGTCAGGCCCGCGGCCATGCACACGTCCATCGGCTCGGGGACTCCGATGTCGTCGTCGAGGAAGACGACCCGCCGCCAGCCGATCAGCCGGGCGAGGAGCAGGCCGAGGTTCCGCTTGAGACTGGTGTCGGTTCGCCGGTCGAACCGCGTGCCCGCGAGGACCCGGTCGGTCGCGAAGGAGGCAACCACGCCCTCGGGCAGGTCGCTGACGTCGATCGCGATCAGCTTGACGCCCCTGCCCCGCACCCGCCAGGCGACCTCGTGAGCCGAGGACCACCTGCTGCACAGGGCGACGAGCGTGCAGCCCAGTTTGCCGGCCAACTCGATGGCCGAGTCGAGGCTCGCGACGTTACGCGCGGTCGGGACGAGGATCGCGTCCACGTCCACCGGGAGGTGGACGGGTAGCGGCGTGCTCAGCAGTTGGCGGTGTGAGCCGTGATGGTGTCTGGATTGCTTCCCTTGCACGGTCACATCTCGGCCGGCCACGCGTGGAGCAGGTCATCGGGGTTGCCCCAGTCCGGGGCGACCGCGGAGCCGAGGAACACCTTGACCCGGCTGAGGATGCTGAACGTGTTCTCCCCGGCGAACCGCGTACGCAGGTACTGCTCGTTGCGGTCGCGGAAGCGTGCGTCCGTGAGCGCGATGACGGCACCCAGGGTGCCGTGCTGGTACTGCCCGTTGCAGAAGGTGACCGTGCGCCGGTCGTTGAGCGGGCTGGGCGCCCGGTAGAAGAAGGCGACGTCCTCGATGAGGATCTCCCTGCCGTTCACCTTCCGCAGCACCGGTTCGAACAGCCGTTGGTCGTCGCCCTCGCCGACCAGGAAACCACCCGCCTCGGCCTCGCTCTCCCTGCCGAGCTGCCGTACCGGCAGGTCGAGGCGGTGCAGCAGCTCCGCGGTGATCGTGTTCCAGTCGACGCCGCCGAGCAGCACGAGGTGGCTGGTGTAGTCGCTGGGCACGACATCCGCCGGGGCGCGGAGGATGACCTTGCTCAGCGGGTTGGCGGCGCGCAGGTGCCCGTACAGCGCGAACAGGGCGTCCAGGTCCGCGTACTTGTAGAGCCGCACGTAGTCCGGGGCGCTCGGGTCGCTGTACGGCATCGACCGGAGGTACTCGTCGGGTAGTGCAGAGCACACGATCGTGATGTCCTCGTCCGGCGGAAAACGCCAGTGGCTGCCGGCGAACGGGTCGATGGCGGACCCGCTCGGCTCGTTCTCGTGTGCCCCGTTCCGCAGCCCGGTCAGCTCACGCAGCAGCTCGTCGCGGCGAATTCGTTCGTCGCTCGTCAGCTGGGACTCGGGGAGCACCCGGAAAGGCGCCTTCGCCACCGACCGCTCGGTGGCGAAGAACGTCGCGTAGGACTCCAGCCGCTCCTGCGGGGGGAGTGTCGGGCTGGTCCGGCTCTCCCACGAGGAGATGAGCGGGCCGCTGGCGCCCAGCGCCTCGGCGAGGTCGGCCTGGGTGACCCGGTTGGCGAATCCCTGGAGCCGCAGGGACCGCAGCCGCTGAGCCAGCCTCTGCGCGCCTTCAGCTGGGTTCACCGCCATCACGTCCTTCAGCAGAACTTCAGGTCAGGCACCAAAGCCTGAAGTATATAGTCGGCGATTGTCAGGCGGTCCGAAGATCGTCGGAAGTAATCCGAGCGATACGTCCGCGTCAACGACCGGCTTGTTGTCATTGTTCTGTCCACTACACCGCGATTGGGTCCTTGCTTCCGCGCACATCCCCGACTTACCCTCGAATCTCAGAGTGTCGTCAAGTTGGCTGAAGTTTAGCTGAAGTTGACGAGGGACTGGAGGCAGGTCATGAATGAATATAGAGAACTCCAGCCACGTCAGCGGATAGTGATCGTCTGCGACATCGAGGGGTCGACCGGCAGGAACAACCGGGCGAAGGCGCTGGTCCGTGCGGACATGTTCGACCTTTTCGAGGCGGCACTGCTCGACTGCAAGATCACCGAGGATCTTCGGGAGCCGTTCATCAACACCGGGGACGGCGTGATCACGCTCGTGCGTCCGGTCGACGGGGTACCGAAGACCTTGCTGCTGAACACCTTCGTGCCCGCGTTGAGCGAGATGCTTGCCGAGCACGCGGAGGTCCACCCCGACCGGAGGTTCCGGCTGCGGGTCGCGATCCACTCCGGCGAGGTGCACTTCGACAGGCAGGGGGCGTTCGGGGAGGACCTCGACCTCGCGTTCCGGCTGCTCAACTCGCCGGAGCTGAAGCTGCGGCTCCAGCAGACCGACGCGCCGCTCGTACTCGCGGTCTCCGACCACATCCACGCCTCCGTGATCAAGCACGGCTACGACGGGATCGACGGGCAGTCCTTCGCACCGATCATCCGGGTCGACATGGCCGCCCAGCGGCACACCGGGTGGGTCCAGGTGCCGGCCGAGGCCTTCGCGTGACAGGCGGTACGCCACATCGACCGGGTCTCCTAGACCGGGTACGTGACGCCTCTCCCGACCAGGACGATCTCGCCGTCGTAGGCGGCTCGGGCCTCGGCCAGCACCGCCCGCGGGTCGGTCCAGGGGGCCACGTGCGTGATCAGGAGCCGGCCGACCGAGGCGCGGGCCGCCAGCTCGCCCAGCTGCACACCGGACAGGTGCACGCCGGCGGGACGGTCGTCGCGGTGGGTCCAGGAGGCCTCGCCCAGCAGGACGTCCACGCCGGCGGCCAGGTCGTCGAGGGCGGCGCACACGCCCGTGTCCGCCGTGTAGGCGATGGTGCGGCCGCCGTGGGTGAAGCGGAAGCCGTACGTCTCGGGTGGATGGTTCACCTCGACCGCGGTCACCGTGAACGGGCCGATCGTCTGGACACCCGCGGCCAGCACGCGGAAGTCGTACACGTCCGACAGGTCCGTCTCGGCCAGTTCGGCCTGATCGGGGGCGTACGCGGCCGCGAAGCGGGTCGGCGCCTCCTTCGGCGCGTAGACGGGTAACCGACGCACGCGCGGGTCAACGGGCGGTGTCGGGTGCCAGCGGCGCAGCACGGTCAACGCGCTGAAGTCGGCGCAGTGGTCCGGGTGCAGGTGGGAGAACACCAGCGCGTCCAGGGACAACGGGTCCCGTCGCGCGGACAGCTCGGCGAGTGTCCCGTTGCCCAGCTCCACGCCCAGCGCGAAGTCGTCGGCCTCCAGCAGGTACCCGGACGACGGTTCATGAGGGCCGGGAGCGCTGCCGGAGCAGCCGAGCACGGTCAAACGCACGCCCGACACCCTGCCACAAGTGATCACGCATGGGGAGTGACCACGAAGGCGCCCAGGTCAGGGCCCAGAAAACGCCGCGCGAGGCGGGTGAACCAGGCCGGGTCGCCGGTCGCCATCAGCTCGTGTCTCGGCTCCTCCCACGAGGCGAACAGGTCCAGCTCGGTCAGCACCCGCACGACGTCCTTCGCGGTCTCCTCCGCGCTCGAGACGAGTGACACCTCGGGACCCATGACGATCTGGAGGACGCCGGTGAGCAGCGGGTAGTGCGTGCAGCCGAGCACGACCGTGTCCACGTCCGCCTGCTGCAGGGGTTCCAGGTACGCCTGCGCCAGCCCGAGGACCTGCCGGCCGGACGTGATGCCACGCTCCACGAAGTCCACGAACCGCGGGCACGCGGTGCTGGTCACCTTCAGCGAGGGCGCGGCGGCGAAGGCGTCGTGGTAGGCGCGGGAGCGGACGGTGCCCTCGGTGCCGATGACACCGATCCGGCCGTTGCGGGTGGTCGCCACCGCGCGCCGCACGGCCGGCACGACCACCTCGACGACCGGCACGTCGTATCGTTCCCTGGCGTCGCCAAGACACGCCGCCGACGCCGTGTTGCACGCGATGACCAGCAGTTTCACGCCGCTCGCCACCAGGTCGTCCGCCACCGCCAGCGCGTGGCGGCGTACCTCCGCGATCGGCAGCGGGCCGTACGGGCTGTTGGCCGTGTCGCCGACGTACCGGAGCCGCTCGTGGGGCAGCTGGTCCGCGATGGCGCGGGCGACCGTCAGGCCGCCGACGCCGGAGTCGAAGACGCCGATCGGGTTCTGTTCGCCAGGGACACCAGCCATGCCGCGAGTATGCCGCCGATCGCGCCGAACAGGTGCCCCTGCCAGGACACCCCGGGATTGCCGGGCAGGACGCCCAGCAGCGTGCTGCCCCAGTACAGGAAGAGCAGGCCGGCGATCACGATCTGGCCGAACGACCCGTTGAAGATGCCGCGGACCAGCAGGAAGGCGAGCCAGCCGAACGCGAGCCCGGACGCGCCGACGGTCGTGCCGGTGTCGCCGACGAGCCACACGCCGAGGCCGCTGAAGAGCCAGATGGTGGCCGTCACGGCGATCCAGGGGCCGACGCCGTTGGACATGGCGAGGAAACCGAACAGCAGCACCGGCAGCGTGTTGGCGAAGAGGTGTGCCCAGCCGTGGTGCAGCAGCGGGGCCCAGATGACGCCGTCGAGACCGCCGAGGGAGCGTGGCTGGATGCCGAACTGGTCCAGCCGGCCGGACATCGCCGCGTCGACGAGCTCGATGAGGTAGAGCAACGCCGTGAAGGACGCGATCACGATCAGCGCCTGCAGCGGCCTGGGCGGCAGGATGCGGTTGGCCGGCTTCTTCTCCGGCGATGTGGCTGGCAGAGTGCTCACACCATGAGGTTACGTCCGTTTTCTGCGGTTGGCGTCAGGTGGAACCCTGAGAATTCCCTGGCATCTCGGCGAGCCCGAGCGCGTGGTCGGCGGCAAGCTCGGCGTGCAGCCGGGTGGTCGGGAAGACCGGGACGGGGCTGTCCCCGGCGCCCACGAGCAGTTCGATCTCCGTGCAGCCCAGGATGACGCCCTCCGCGCCCCGCTCGACGAGCCTGCGGATGACCGCGCGATAGGCCGCACGGGACTCCTCGCGGACCACGCCGAGCACCAGTTCCTCGTAGATGACCCGGTGGACCTCGGCCCGGTCCTCCTCGGGCGGCACGAGCACGTCGAGGCCGTGCGAGGCGAGGCGGTCGACGTAGAAGTCCTGCTCCATCGTGAAGGCGGTGCCGAGGAGGCCGACCTTCCGCACGCCCGCGGCGAGCACGGCCCCCGCGGTGGCGTCGCCGAGGTGCAGGAGGGGGAGGCCCGTGATCCGGTCGGCCACCTTGTGCATGGTGTTGGTGCACAGGACGAGGAAGTCGGCGCCGGCCCGCTTCAACGCGCCGGCGGCCTCGTCGAGCCGCTTGCCCGCGGCGTCCCAGCGACCGCTCGCCTGGAGTTCCTCGATCTCGGCGAAGTCCACCGAGTACAGGACGCAGTGCGCGGAGTGGAAGCCGCCGAGCCGTTCCCGGACGCGCTCGTTGACATGGCGGTAGTACTGGACCGAGGACTCCCACGACATGCCGCCGAGCAGTCCGATGACCTTCATGCGAGCAGCCCCTCGAGCTTCGCGAGCGAGCGTTCGAGGTTGCGCGCCACGTCCTTGGTGCCCAGGCGTTTCATGACCCAGCCCTTGACCGCGCCGGCGGGCTCCTGCAGCGACCTCAGGCGCACGGTCGTCGCCTCGCCGTCGCCGTCCAGCTCGATGCGGAACTCCGTCGACGCGGCGAACTTCGGCGCCGGCTTGCCGTCCAGGCGTTCCGCCAGGTGCCGCCAGGCCAGGAGCCTGCCCGGCTCCCACGCGGTGATCTCCTGGTCCACCTCGGACTTCCGTCGCCCCCAGTGCCCGTGCTGCGTGCGCTGCTGCCCGACGCCCTCCCCCGACAGCACCTCGGTGCGGTCGGAGAACTCGAACCACTCGGGCGCGCGCGCCGGGTCGGACACGACGGCCCAGACCTTGTCGACGCCCGCGGGCACGCGTGTCTCCCGTGTGACCTCAATCATGGGGCCGACCCTATCGTCGGGCTCCGACCATGCACGAAAACGCAACTCGGGGTGTCCGTACGCGGGACTCGGTGTGTTTGAACGCGGGACTCGCGGGGGTTAGGCCCAGAGGTGGCCGTCCAGGCGGGTTGCCGCCTCGTCGACCGAGCCGCTGTAGGCGCCCGTGGAAAGGTACTTCCAGCCGCCGTCGGCGACGATGAAGACCACGTCGGCGGGGGTACCCGCGCGGACCGCCTTGTCCGCCGCGGCCAGTGCCGCGTGCAGGATGGCGCCCGTCGAGATGCCCGCGAAGATGCCTTCCGTCTCCAGCAGCTGCCGGGTCCGGCGCAGGGCGTCGTACGAGCCCACCGAGTACCGGGCGGTCAGCACTTCCGGGTCGTACAGCTCCGGCACGAAGCCCTCGTCGAGGTTGCGCAGGCCGTACACCAGCTCGCCGTACCGTGGCTCGGCCGCGATGATCTGCACGTCCGGCTTGTGTTCCCGCAGGTACCGGCCCGCGCCCACCAGAGTGCCGGTCGTCCCCAGTCCCGCGACGAAGTGGGTGACCGACGGCAGGTCACGCAGGACCTCCGGGCCGGTGCCGTGGTAGTGCGCGCCCGCGTTGTTCGGGTTCCCGTACTGGTACAGCATGACCCAGTCGGGGTTCTGCTTCGCGAGCTCCTTCGCGCGCCGGACGGCCTCGTTCGAGCCGCCGGCCGCCGGCGAGCTCACGATC
>NZ_DASQCC010000135.1:0-11869 GCF_035634895.1 Actinophytocola sp.
GATCAAGGCGGTGCTGGCGGTCAAGCACGGCGAGGTGCCGACGAACCTGCACCTGGAGACGCCGAACCCCGTCGTCACCCTCGACGGCCCGGTCCGGCCGGTGCGGCAGCGCCAGGAGCTGCGTGGCGCGCCCGACGCGCCGCGGCGGGCCGGCGTGAGCGCCTTCGGCTGGTCCGGCACGAACGCGCACGTGATCGTCGAGCAGGCGCCCGCACCGGCCGTCGAGGCGGTCGCGGCGCCGGAGTGGCAGCTGCTCACGCTGTCCGCCACGGGGGACACCGCGCTGCGTGCGGTGGCGGCCCAACTCGCCGACCACCTGGCGGCCACCCCGGACCTCTCGCTCGTGGACGTGGCCCACACCGTCCAGACCGGACGCGCGGCGTTGCGGACGCGGCACGCCGTGCTCTGCCGGGACGTGCCGGACGCGATCACGACGCTGCGCGGCGAGATCACCGGCGTGGAGACCCCCGGTGGCAAGGTCGCGGTCGGACTCCTGCTGCCCGGTGACTCCGCCCTCGCGTCGGTCGCCGGCCTGGCCGAACCGGCCTTCCTCGCGGCACTGGAAGAATGCGGCGGCCCGGCCGGCGCCGGTGCGCACGCGGCGGCGTTCGCGGTCGAGTACGCGCTCGGCACGCTGCTGCGTACCCGGGTCCCGGTGGCCGCGGTGTTCGGCGCCGGGGTCGGCGCGTACGCGGCGGACTGCCTCGCCGGGACGCGGACGGTCGCCGACGGGCTCGCGCTCGCCCGGGCGCTCGACGGCGGCGCGACGCCGATCCCGGCCGGAGCCGGCACGGCGCCGCGCATCCCGGTCGCGGCCTCGGCCGAGGAGCTGGCCGGCCGGGTGGACGTCGTCGTCACGCCGCGGTTCGGCACCCGCGCGGAGTGGCTCGCCGAGCTGGGCCGGCTGTGGGAGCGGGGCGTCGCGGTCACCTGGCCCGACGGGCGCCTGGCCGACCTGCCGACGTACCCGTTCCAGCGCGTCAGGTTCTGGCCGGAGCGGACGATGCCGTCGACGTGGGCGCCCGGTGACGCGATCGTCGAGGTGGCGGGGCAGCGGTTCCCCCGCCCGGACATCGCCGTCCCGTTCCTGGCGCCGCGCACGCCGACCGAACGCGCGGTCGCCGAGGTGTGGCAGAGCTTCCTCGGCGTCGACGCGATCGGCGTGGACGACCCGTTCTTCGAGCTGGGCGGCACCTCGGTCCTCGGGCTCGGCGTGATGAACCAGCTGGCGAAGCGGTTCGAGATCGACCTGCCCGCGGCCAGCCTGTTCGAACGGCCGACCGTGGCGTTGTCCGCGGAGCTGATCGACATGATGCTCGCCGGCGCGGCCCAGACGTCCACAGTGGACACACAGTCCGCGCGGGGGGCCCGCAGGAGGGCCATCGCGCAGGCGAGGAACCGGGCGTCATGACCGCGGAGCTGGCGCCGCCGGACTCGGCCACCGACATCGCGATCGTCGGCATGGCCGGGCGGTTCCCGGGCAGCCGGGACGTCGACGAGATGTGGCGGAACCTGCGTGCCGGCAGGGAGTGCGTCACGTGGTTCAGTCCCGAGGAGCTGCTCGCCGCCGGCGAGGACCCGGAGCTGATCGCCGACCCGGCGTACGTGCCGGCCGCCGCCGTGCTGGACGACATCGACCTGTTCGACGCGGCCTTCTTCGGTTACGGGGCGCAGGAAGCCGCGCTGATGGACCCGCAGCAGCGGCTGTTCCTCGAAGGGGCGTGGCACGCGCTGGAGGACGCCGGCATCGACCCCGACCGCGCACCCGGCCTGGTCGGCGTGTTCGCCGGCTGCCAGCAGAGCACCTACATGATCTACAACCTGATCCTGCACAAGGAGCTCGTCACCGGGGCCGGCAAGCTCGGCATCGGTCTCGGCAACGACAAGGACTCGCTCACCAGCCGGGTCGCGCACAAGCTGGGCCTGACCGGGCCGGCGTTCAACGTGCAGGCCTACTGCGCCACCTCGCTCGTCGCGGTGTCCGTGGCCTGCAGCAGCCTGCTCACCGGCGAGTGCGACGTCGCGCTCGCCGGCGGCGTCGCGGTCGAGGTCCCGCACCGGGTCGGCTACCTCTACCAGCCGGGCGGCATCTCCTCGTCCGACGGTCGGTGCCGCTCGTTCGACGCGACCGGCGAGGGCACCCCGCACGGCACCGGCAACGGCCTCGGCGTCGTGGTGCTGCGCCGGCTCGCCGACGCGGTCGCCGACCGGGACCGGATCTACGGCGTGATCCGGGGCTGGGCGGTCAACCACGACGGCGCGGCCAAGGCTGCGTTCACCGCGCCGGGGGTCGCCGGTCAGTCCGGGGTCGTGGCCGAGGCCTTGGCCGCGGCCGGCCTCGATCCGTCCGACGTGGACTACCTGGAGGCACACGGCACCGGCACCGCGCTGGGCGACACCGTCGAGGTCGCCGCCCTGCAGCAGGTCTTCACCGACTCCCCACTCGCGATCGGCTCCACGAAGCCGAACTTCGGGCACCTCGACCGCGCGGCCGGTGTCGCCGGGCTGATCAAGGTCGCGCTGTCGCTGACCCACGACGAGATCCCGCCGACCATCAACCACGAGCGGCCCAACGAGCAGCTGGCCCGCTCCGGGGGGCGCATCGAGGTCGTCACCTCGGCGCGGCCGTGGCCGCGTGGTGCGCGACCGCGCCGTGCCGGCGTGAGCGCGTTCGGCCTCGGCGGGGCGAACGCGCACGTGGTGGTCGAGGAGGCGCCGGAACCGTCCCGCTCGGGCGCTATGCCGCCGAGGGAGCACCAGGTGCTGGTGTGGTCGGCCCGCACCGAGGAGGCGGCCGACGCGGCGGGGGAGCGGCTGGCCGCCATGCTCGCCGGCGAGTTCGGTGAGTCCGGTGTGGACATAGCCGACGTGGCGTTCACGTTGCAGGTCGGGCGGAAGGTGTTCCCCCACCGGCGAGCGGTCGTGGTGTCGTCGGCCGAGGACGCCGTGACGGCGTTGCGGTCGGACCGCGTCCGGTCCCGGGTCGAGGCGGCTCGTGGCCGGGCGGTGACGCTGACCGGCCCGGAGGAGGTCGTCGGGGAGGCGCTGACATGTGTGCGGGCCGGTGACGACGTGGCGCTGGCGGCCGGTCCCGGCGACCGCGCCGCCGACGTGCTCGCCGAGCTCTGGCTGTCCGGTGTGGACATCGACTGGCACGCCCACCACGAGGGCCGGTGCCCGAGGAAGGTCGCCGTGCCGAGGTACGGCTTCCAGCGTACGAGCTACTGGATCGACCCGCCCACCGACGCGGCCGGCAGGCGGGCCGTCTGACCATGACGCGTGCCACCGCCAACCGCTGGCTGCCCTACGGGGAGCCGGATACGCTGCTGCCGCGGGTGTTCTGCTTCCCGCACGCCGGGGGCGGGGCGGCGAGCTTCGGGTCGTGGCGGGGCCTGGGTGGCCGGCTGGTGGTGTGCCCGGTCCAGCCGCCGGGGCGGTCGGAACGGTTCCGCGAGGCGGCCCACCACGACGTGGAGTCCTGTGTGGACGACGTGGTCGCGTCGACCGGCCACCAGTTCACCGGCGACTATGCCTTGTTCGGGCACAGTGCCGGCGCGTTGGTGGCCTACCGGCTCGCGCACCGGCTGGTCGCCGAGGGCCGGCCACCGGCGCACCTCTTCGTGTCCGGCCGCACGGCGCCACACGTGCCCTACGACCGGCCGACGCTGCACGACCTGCCGGTCGGCGAGCTGGTCCCACACCTGCGTGCCCTGGGCGGCACCCCGGACGTGGTCCTCGACGACCTGGGGCTGCTCGGGGTGTTCCTTCCCGTGCTGCGGGCCGACTTCGCGCTGAACGAGACCTACCGGCACGCCGCGCCGTCGCCGCTTCCCGTGCCGCTGACCGCGTTCGGCGGCGCCGACGACCCACGCGCCCGCCCCGCCGAGCTGCGTGCGTGGGGCGCGTTGACCAGCGCCCGGTTCGAGACGCACCTGTTCCCCGGCGGGCACTTCTACACCGAACACCACGCGAGTGGCCTGCTGGCCGTGATTCGGCGAGCGTTCAAGCACCGGAAGGAAGAACCGTGACCCTGTCAATCAGCCGGAAGCCGCTGCTGCCCGAGGCGTTCGCCAAGCACCTCGCGGGCCAGCTGACCGGAACGGGCCCCACCGTCACGACCATCGCGCCGTGGACCGGTGAGCCGCTGGTGGACGTGCGCACGTCCACCCCCGCCGATGTCGAGGCGGCGTTCGCCAAGGCCCGGGGGGCACAGGCGCGCTGGGCCGCCACCCCGGTGGCGGAGCGGGCCAAGGTCTTCCTGCGCTACCACGACATCATGCTGCGCAACGAGCAGATCATGGACCTCATCCAGGCGCAGACCGGGAAGACGAGGTTCATCGCCTTCGAGGAGACGATCGACTGCGCCGGCATGGCCCTGTACTACGGGCGAACCGCGCCGCGGGTGCTGGCGCCACGGCGTCGCAAGGGTGGTCTCCCGTTCGCGACGAGGGTGACGGAGCTGCGGCACCCGAAGGGCGTCGTGTCCGTGATCGCGCCGTTCAACTACCCGATCTCGGACGGGATCTGCGACGTGATCCCCGCGTTGGTCGCCGGCAACGCGGTCGTGTTCAAGCCGGACACGCAGACCGCGCTGGCGCCGCTGCTGGCGCGCGAGCTGATGATCAAGGCGGGCCTGCCCGCGGGCCTGTGGCAGATCGTGGTGGGGGAGCCGTCGGACATCGGCGAGGCACTGATCGAGGGTGCCGACCACGTGTGCTTCACCGGTGGCAACGCGGCCGGGCAGCGGATCGCGGTCGAGGCGGCGAAGCGCATGATCGGCGCGACGATGCAGCTGGGGGGCAAGAACCCGACGCTGGTGCTGGCGGACGCGGACCTGGACAAGGCGGTGCCCGCGCTGGCGAGGGCGGCGTTCGTGAGCGGCGGTCAGATGTGCCTGTGCGCGGAGCGGATCTACGTGCACGAGTCGCTCTACGGCGAGTTCCTGTCCCGGCTGGTCGCGCACACCCGGGATCTGAAGATCGGCCCGGGGTTCGACTTCAACGTGGACATCGGCTCCCTGTCCCACCAACGCCAGTTCGACAAGACGGCCGGCCACGTGTCCGACGCGGTGGGCCACGGGGCGAAGGTGGAGGTGGGCGGCCGCGCGCGGCCCGACCTGGGTCCGTACTTCTACGAGCCGACGGTGCTGACGGGTGTCACGCCGGCGTGCGAGATCCACACCGAGGAGACGTTCGGCCCGGTGGTGTCGGTCTACCCGTTCAGCACCGAGGAAGAGGCGCTGCGCCTGGCCAACGACACGAAGTACGGCCTGAACGCCAGCGTCTGGACGAAGGACGTCGAGCACGCCCACGAGCTGGCGGCCCAGATCAAGTCCGGCGCGGTCAACATCAACGAGGGCTACGTGTCCACCCACATCTCCTACGACGCCCCGATGGGCGGCCGGAAGGCGTCCGGCTACGGCCGCCGGCACGGTGAGCAGGGTCTGCTCACACTGTGCGACGTGCAGATCGTCGCCAGCCAGCACGGCATCAGCTTCGACCCCAAGCCGGGCCAGACCCACGAACAGCAGGCGAACCAGGTGGCGACGATCTACAAGCTGATGAAGAAACTCCGCCTGAAGTAACCCGGCCGACGGCCTGCCGCCGCTCCCGCGGCGGCAGGCCACTGAGCACGGGCAGACCCGTGCGTTCGCGTTGTCAGGAAAGAGCGGAAAAAAAGGAGGGGCCTCTCCGGACGAAACCCGGAGAGGCCCCTGACGGCAGGCGTGGTCAGCTCGGTGTGGCAGGGCTGACCGGGGCGCGCCGCCGGGCGGAGCGGCGTGCCCCGGTCAGCCAAAGCATGAAGTGGTTCATCCGCGGCATGTGTTGGCTGGACCACGCGACCCACTTGAGCTGGGCCGTCGGTATCACCGTACCCCGTCCGCGCTCGATTCCCCTGCAGATCGCCTCGGCGGCCGCCGCCGGGGTGATGACCGGCACCATCCGCGCGATCTTCGGCAGGTGCTCCTCCGAGCCGGGGTTGTTCTCGAAGTAGCTGCTGCTCACCGTCCCCATGACGATCTCGGTCGCGCCGACACCCGTGCCGCGCAGGTCGCTCTTCAGTGCCAGGTCCAGTCCGCGCAGTGCCCACCGCGCGCTCGCGTACCCCACCGCGCCGGGCCACACCGCGCGCGAGACCCCGGAGTTCACGGTCACGATCCGCCCCGACCGCCGCTCGATCATGTCGCCGACGAAGGCACGGGTCATCAGCAACGCCGCCACGTAGGGCACCTTCGCCATGTCCAGCAGCTCCTCCGGCGACGCGTCCTCAATGGACACCCACCGCCCGGAACCCGCGTTGTTCACCAGCACGTCCACCGAACGACCGTCCGCGCGGACCGACTCGGCCAGCAGGCCGACCGCCTCCGGGTCGCCGACGTCGCACGCGTACACGTGCGCCCGGATCCCCAGCTCCGCGGCCAGCGCCTTCAGCTTGGTCTCACCGCGGGCCACGAGCAGGACCGTCGCGCCACGGGCATGCGCCGCCCGGGCCACGGCCTCGCCGATTCCGCTGGACGCCCCGGTGATCAGAACAGTACGGCCGACAAGCTTCATGAGATCCCCGTCAGTGGTGGTGGTGCTTCTGGTACCCGCAGGCCGGGCAGGCGGCCCGCTCCCGCAGCTTGCGTGCCCGGATGCGCTGCACCTTGCTCATGACCTTCGACCCGATGCTGCCCGGCGGCGGCACGATCCCCAACTGCCGCGCGGTGAACAGGCAGTCGTAGATGGTGACGTTGTGTGCCAGCAACCCGTCCCGGAACTGCCACTCGTCGACACACCGGACGCTCATGGACTGCCCGGTCGCGGCCAGGCCGGTGTACGGCCAGTCCTTCGACAGCGTCCCGGTCATGGTGTAGCGGGCGATCCCCAGCGCCTCGACCGGCGACGGGATCGGCTCGCTCACCCGGGTGACCTTGAGGTCGGGGTAGGACGTGGCGAACGCGTTGATGAGCTTGACCAGCTCTTTCCGTCCCCGGACGGGGTACGGCACGCTCGGGTCGATCCACACGACGTCGTCGGTGCAGGTGTCCGCGACAGCCTCCGCGTCCAGCGCGTCCCAGGCGGCGAGGTTCCGGTCGGCCCAGTCCTGTAAGAACGCCGGGTCGAGTCCTCCGGACTTCTTGGCCGAGGCCCTCGATATCGGTGTGGCCATGGTTGGTTGTTCCTCCTGCCGGGATTCCGGTGTCGCTGGTCAAGAATTCTCCGGCGGCGCGTCGTGGACCGGCCAGTGCTGCGGTCATCCGCCGGGATGCGAAAGTGCCTGACTTTCCCCTCACCGCCTCATGGCGGGCATATGTGTTCTTCATGCCGGCCGCTGGAACGGCCACCCTGACCTGCGGCTAGTCGAAAACAGACTGATCTTCGGAAACCATGGTCATGAATTTCGGCGGTGGGTCGGAGGGGTTCCCTGCCAGTGACCGGACGTGTGACCATGAATTCTCAGGCCCTTGGTTCGGAGAGAAATAACCATGAAATTCTTCGTGCTCGGATCGTTGGCGGTGACCGACGGCGCGACACCCGTCGACCTCGGCGGGCTCAAGCAACGTGCCGTACTCGGCTACCTCCTCCTGCACGCGAACCAGGTGGTCCCCAACAGCCGCATGCTCGACGCGCTGTGGGACGGACAGCCCCCGTCGACCGCGCGCAAGATGGTCCAGAACGCCGTGTCCGCGATCCGCCGCGTGCTGGCTTCGGCCGAGCAGACCTGCTCGGCGGAACTGGTCACCCATGCCCCCGGCTACCAGTTGCACGTGGCGCAGAACGACACGGACATCCACCGCTTCCGCTCGCTCGTCCACAAAGGACGCGACGCGGTCGGCTCCGGCGCGGCCGTCCGCGGCGCCCACCTGCTCCGCGAGGCACTGTGCCTCTGGCGCGGCAGGGCGCTGGCCGACCTGGTCGAGCAGGGCACCGTCTGGTCCGAGCTGAGCGCGGTGGAGGACGAACGCCTGACGGCGCAGGAAGACTGCTTCGACGCCGAGCTCCAGTGCGGGCGCCACCGCGAGATCACCCCGGAGCTGGAGGTGCTGACCGCGGCCGAGCCACTGCGGGAACGCCTGTGTGTCCAGTTCATGCTGGCCCTCTACCGTTCCGGCCGTCAGGTCGACGCGCTGAACGTCTACCGCCGGACCAGGAACGCGTTGGTGGACGGTCTGGGGATCGAGCCCGGTCCCGAACTGCAGGCCCTGCAGCACCGCATCCTGGACCACCACTCGTCGCTCCAGGTGCCCGCCTACGCCTGAGCCGGCGGGCGGACATGAATTCTCCACGTTGGACCCATTACCCGGTCATTTTCCCGTCCATTCCCGGATAATGCCCACTGGAATCGGGAGTGCGCCGATTGCGCGCCGCGAAGCGCGGGATGCACCATGAGGTGACGTCCACGCCAGGAGGCCGCGGTGTCCATCGGAATTCTCGGTACCGGCTCGTACGTGCCCGACTGGGCGGTCACCAACGATGAGATCGCCCAGCGAGTCCCCGGCGCCACGGCCGAGTGGATCGAACGCAAGACCGCGATCAGGTCCCGCCACTTCGCCGAACCCGGCGAGGCGACCTCGGACCTGGCGGCCCGCGCGGCGGTGCGCGCACTGGAGCACGCCGAAGTCTCGGTCGACCGCATCGACTTCCTCATCGTCTCGACGTCGACCCCCGACTTCCCCCAGCCGCCCACGGCCTGCCTGGTGCAGGACCGGCTGGGCGCCTACGGGGCGGCCTGCTTCGACGTCAACGCGGTCTGCGCCGGCTTCGTGCACGCGCTCGTCCTGGCCCGCACCCTGGTCTCGCACCGGCCCGGCGCGCACGCGCTGGTCGTCGGCGCCGACCTCTACTCCCGCATCCTCGACTTCGACGACCGCCGCACGGCGGTCCTGTTCGGCGACGGCGCGGGTGCCGCGGTGGTGGGCGCGGTCCCGCCGTCCCGCGGCGTGATCGACTTCGACCTGGCCAGCCGCGGCGACGCGCACGGCCTGATCAGGGTCGAGGCCGGCGGCAGCCGGCACCCGGCGTCGACCAAGACGCTGGCGAACGGCGGGCACTTCTTCCGGATGGACGGCCGGGACGTCACCGAGATCGTCCTGCACGAGGTGCCGCCGTTCGTGGACAAGCTGTTGGCCCAGGCGGGCGTGAGCGCCGACGAGGTGGCCCATGTCGTGCCCCACCAGGCGAACGGCGTGCTGCTCGCGGAACTCGTGCGGCGGTGCGGGCTGGGCGGTGCGCGGACCCACCGCACCGTCGAGAAGTACGGCAACGTCGGCAGCGCCGCGATCCCGGTGACGCTCGACGAGGCGAACCGGGCCGGCGGGCTGGCGGACGGCGAACTCGTCCTGCTGCTCGGTTTCGGCGGCGGCATATCCATGGGCGCGTGCCTGCTGCGCTGGGCCGTGCGACAAGGAAAGTGAAAATCTGCGATGAACAGGATTCGACGCGTCGGCATCGTCGGCTGCGGGGTGATGGGCGCCGGTCTCGCCGAGGTGTGCGCGCGTGCCGGGCTCGACGTGCTCGTCGCGGTGTCCCGCCCGAGCCGGGTGGCGGACGGCCGCGGCAAGCTCGTCACCTCGCTGGACAACAAGCTGCGCAAGGGAAAGCTGTCCGAGGCGGAGCGGGACGCGGCGCTGTCGCGGGTGTCGTTCACCGCGAGCCTGGCCGACTTCGCCGACCGCCAGTTCGTCATCGAGGCCGGCCCCGAGCAGGAGTTGGTGAAGCTGGACGTGTTCGCGACGCTGGACAAGGTGGTCGCCGATCCCGGCGCGATCCTCGGGTCGAACACGTCGTCGTTCCCGATCGTCCAGCTCGGACGGGTCACCGACCGGCCGGGAATGGTGGTCGGCACGCACTTCTTCAACCCGGTGACCGTGCTGCCGCTCGTCGAGCTGGTCGGCTCGGTGCTGACCGAGGAGTCGACGGTCGCGACCGCGGAGACGTTCGTGACCGACGTGCTCGGCAAGCAGGTCGTCCGCACCAAGGACCGGTCCGGTTTCGTGGTGAACGCCCTGCTCATCCCGTACCTGCTGTCGGCGATCCGGGTGTACGAGTCGGGCGTGGCCTCGATGGCCGACATCGACAAGGCGATGAAGCTGGGCTGCGCGCACCCGATGGGGCCGTTCGGCCTTTCGGACCTGATTGGACTGGATATCGTCCAGGCCATCAGCGAGTCGCTCTACCGTGAGTACCGGGAGCCGCACTACTCGCCGCCGCCGCTGCTCGCGCGGATGGTGTCGGCCGGGCTGCTGGGCAAGAAGTCCGGTCGCGGCTTCTACGACTACACGCCGGCTTCGACCGAAAGGGCGGCAGCAGCATGAGCGGAGCGCACCGACGGCCACGGAGCGAGGGGGCGGCATGACCGTGGTGGACTTCACCGAGTACCGGATGCGCATGCGGGCGGGCGTGCCGTCGGTGCGGCGCGCCTACTACCTGGTCGGCCTGACGCAGGCGGTGCGCCGCGACGACGTCGACCGGGCACTGCGCCGGCGCCTGGCCGACGCGATCCGCGCCAGGGAGCCACATGCGGTGGTGCACGACCCGGTGGAGACGTGGCACCGCGCGTCGGCCCCGGCCGGCACGGACCGGGTGGCGGAGTTCCACCGCCTGACCGACCTGGCGGCCGGCAGCCAGGTGTGCGTCGCGTTGCTGCCGACGCCGGAGAGCGTGACCGACGCGACCGCCGAGCTGCAGGCCGCCCGCCGAGGCGGCGCGACGGTGGTGGCCATCACGGGCGAGTCCGGCGACTTCCTGGTGCGTGCCTTCGCCACGGTCGTCCTGCCGGACCTGTCCGCGTTCACGGACTGGGTGCGGGCGGCCTGACCTGCGCACCGGACCGTGGTCCCACCACGGCGACCTGACTCAGCCCACGGCCCCCAGGAACCGGCCGCTCACGTCCACGGCCACCGCCGAGGTGTCGCCGCCTTCCATCAGCACCGCGAACGCGACGTCTCCCCGGTAGCCGGCGAACCACCCGTGCGCCGGCTCGCCGGCGCCCACCTCGGCCGTCCCGGTCTTGCCGTACACCTGCCCGTAGCCGGCCAGGCCCTTCGCCCGCCCGGACGTCACCACGTCCCGCATCATCGTGCGCAGTGAGCGGATCACGTTGGCCGGCGGCGCCTGGTAGCCCACGTTGACCGTCGTCGGCTGGTCGTGCCACAGCTGCGGGGTGACGGCCCCGCCGGCCGCCACCGTCCCGGTCGTCAGCGCCAGGCCGAGGCACGAAACCTGCACGCGGCCCTGACCGATGCTGTTCTCCACCTGCTCGGTCCCGTTCAGCGGGTCGGGCACGCTGCCGGTCTCGGTGTCGATGCCGGGGATGGTGAAGTCGGCGCCGAGGCCGAACTGGTCGGCCGCGTCGCCCAGTGCGGCCGGCGGCAGCTTCGCGCCCTCCATCGCGAACGTCGTGTTGCACGACATCGCGAACGCCCTGCGCAGCGGGCCGTCCGGCAGGTCGAAGCCGGCGTTGTCGATGGTCCGCTGGTTGACCCGCGTCGAGCCGGGGCACGGGACGACCGTGTCGACGTCGGCGACCCCGGACTCGACCAGCGCCGCCGCGGTCGCGATCTTGAACGTCGAACCCGGCGGGAACAGCCCGGTCAGCGGCGACTCACCCGCCGCGGAGTTCGCCGCCACGGCCAGGATGCCGCCGCTCGACGGCTGGATCGCCACCAGCATCGCCGGGTTCTGCTGCGTGTCGACCGCCGCCTGCGCCGCCTTCTGCACCGGCACGGAGAGCGTCGTGCCCCGTGGCGCGGTCCTGGTGCCGAACAGGACCTCGACCTCCGCGCCCGCCGTGTCGACCAGGGCCACGGACCAGCCGCCATGCCCGCCGACGACCCGGCCCATGGCGGGGGTCAGCCCCGGCGCGACGGCCGGGTCCGCCGGCGTCG
>NZ_DASQCC010000136.1:0-3784 GCF_035634895.1 Actinophytocola sp.
TGATCTCGGGCGACCTCGACGAGGCGTTCGTGTCCGTTCCCACCGTGGCCGAGGACGGGAAGATCTACGTCGCATTCCTGAACACGACCGATCTCACGACCGGACGCGACACGTACGAGGTGGTGCAGGTGTCACCCAGCACCGGCGCGCGGGTGGCCGGCCCCACCGCGGTGGCGCAGGTGATCGACGGCGCGACCGACTATCCGATCGCCGCAGGACGGCAGACCTACCAGGACAGCATGTTCCGGACGTGGGCGGCGGGCAACATCACCGCGGATCCGAGCAACCCGGCGCACCTGGCCGTGGTCTGGTCGGACATGCGAAACAGCACGCTGCCGGCACCGACCGACCCGTACGCCGCCACGACCAACTCCGACGTGGTGGTCAGCCAGTCGTTCGACCGAGGTGCCACCTGGTCGACGCCGGTGGCGATCCGTCGCAGCGGCGACCAGTGGATGCCGTGGGGCGCTTACGATGCCTCCGGCCGCCTGCACATCGGCACCTTCGACCGTGGGACGGATACCGCGAACCACAGGTACGACTACTCGCTGGCAACTGAGTCGTCGCCCGGTTCGCTGTCGTTCTCGGTCGCGCCGGTGACGACGGTGAAGTCGGACCCGACCACGAACGACCGCTGGTTCGCGGCGACCGCCAACGCGGCGTTCCCGTTCGCCACGCAGTTCCTCGGGGACTACAGCAACATCGCCATCGATCCCGGCAGTGGTGACGTGTTGGCCTACTGGACGGACATGCGGAACACCGCGTGCTTCGACGGCCGTTGTGGCCATGGAGAGGACGCGTTCTTCGCCCGCGTCGGCCCGTAGGGAAAGGACGCCGGGCCGGGTCGCACTCAACGCGGTGCGACCCGGCCCGGCGGCTCGTGCTCCTCATTTCGCTCACACACGAACTGGCTAGGGTCGGGCGATGAGATTGCCTCGACCGCTGCGAAGGGCGGATCGCCCCGATCGCGATCGGCGTCGGTGGCGTCGCACAGGTCTGCCGGTGGCGCTGGTCTTCCTGCTGCTGCTCGCCCCGGCCGCGTACTCCTACACGACCACGATGATGCAGCCGTCGAGCCTGCCGCTCTGGCCACGCAGCGTCGAGTGGCTGCGAGCGCACCATGGCAACTGGCTCGTCGACGAGGTCGAGCACTACTACTACAGCTGGAAGACGCCCGCGAAGGGCGGTCCCCAGCTGACCAGCCTGCCGACGGCCGGACTCACCGACGCCTCGACGGAGAAGGCCGAGGCACGGCGCCACGGTGGGTACATGCCTCCGCCGATCAGTCCCGTCTTCGCGCACCCGCTGCCCGGCGAAGGCGTATGGAGAGGCACCGGCCCCACCGTGGCCGGGCGCTCGCCGGTGCTCGTCACGACCTTCCGGACAGAGGTCGACTACCCGCGGATCGTCGCGTACGTGGCGTGGTTCGATCACACGCGCACCTCGGCCGCGTGGTATCCGGGCCGCTACGAACCTCCCAACGCTCCCATCCGCGGCCCGATGTCCGTGCCTCCCGGCCAGCGCTGGCGCCTGCTAGCCACGTTCAACGGCGGCTTCATCTACAACGACGGCAACAACGGATCGTCCATCAACGGGAAGATGTACGAGCCGCTGAAGGCGGGCCTGGCAACCCTCGTGGCCTATCGGAACGGCCATGTGGATGTGAAGACGTGGCACGGCGGCCCGGTCGCCGGCCCGCAGGTGGCCTTCGCACGCCAGAGCCTGCCCTTGATCATCGATCACGGGCGCCTCAACCCGGCCCTGAACGACAGCTCGCAGTGGGGCTTCACGCTCGGCAACGCCGTCCGCGTCTGGCGAACGGGCGCGGGTATCGACCGGCACGGCAACCTGATCTACGCCGCAGCGGATTACCAGACGGTGGTCACGCTGGCGCGGATCCTGCAGCACGCGGGCGCGGTGCGCGCGATGCAGCTCGATATCAACCCGGAGTGGCCGACCTTGATCACCTACAGCCATCGCGGCGGGCTGGATCCGGTGCAGGTGGTGCCGAACTACCAGCAGCCGCCAACCCGATACCTGGTGCCGGATGACCGGGACTTCTTCGCCGTCTACCGGCGCGTGCCCGGCCCGGTCACCGTTCCGTTCAGGTAACGCGCGACGCTGCTCACCTGACAGCTGGAAGCCGGACCACGAACCTGCCGCCGGGGCCCGGGGCAGCCGTGATGGTTCCTCCGATCGACTCGGCCAGACGCCGCGCCAGCGGCAGGCCCAGGCCAGCACCTGCGGGCTCCGCAGCGGCGCCACCTCCGCGGATGCCTGGCTGGAAGATCCGCTCGCACTCGGCGCCGGGCACGCCGGCGCCGTCGTCGCAGATCATGAACCTCACCTCATGCCGGTCGCGCTCGGCCGCCACGGTGACCGTGGATCTGCCGTAGCGGCACGCGTTGTCCACCACGGGCTGCAGGATCCGGCACGCCAGCTCCAGATCGGCGCTCACCTTGAGATCCGGGGTCGCGATCTGGGTGGTCACGGTCACGCCGCGGGCCTTGGCCACTTCGGCCGTCGTCTCGACCACTCGGTCGACCACCTGGAGGGCCGAGCAGGATCCCCGCCTGTCGCCGACCGCCGCTCGGGCGGCGCCCAACAGGGCATCGATGATCCGGGTCATCGCGCGCACGTTCCGTTCGATGGCCGCGAGGGCGTGGCGGTACTCCTCCATGGTGCGGTCGCGGCGGAGGCCCAGCTCGGCCTCGGTGGCGATGCGTGCAAGGGGGGTGCGCAGCTCGTGGGAGATCTCGGCAGAGAGCCGTTGTTCGCGCCGTAAGGCGTCGGCTGTGCGTTCCAGCAGCTGGTCGAGGGTGTCGGCCAACTCGGTCAGCTCGTCGTGCGGCGGCCCCTGGTTGAACCGGTGATCAAGGTCGTGCTCGCTCCACGTCCGGGCTGAGGCGGTCATCGTCGACACGGGTCGCAGCGCCCGGCTCAGGATCCAGCCGGCAACCGCGGCGATGACGGCCAGCAGCAGCAGGCAGAGGACGATCGAGGCGACGAGGGCGGTCTGCTGGGCCTGCTCGTAGGCGGCGAGCGACACACCGGCAACGACCGTTCCCAGGCGGCGTCCGTTGCGGACGACCGGCGCCGCGTACAGGCGAACGTCCGTCCCGGGGACATCGGTCGTGTGAGACGAGCCCCGCGCCAGGGAGTGCGCGGCGGCCGTCAGGGCCGGATCGACGCGCGGTGACTCCAGCGCCCGGTCGCCGGCGAAGATCCAGATCGGGGTGTCGCCGACCGCGGCGTCGGGCGCCTCGCCGACGGCGAGCTGTCCGTGGCTGGTCGTGAGCGCGGGCAGCTGCGCCGTGGCGCGTGCCCTGGCACGGTCGGTCGCGTCGGCGTCCAGCCTGTGGGCGAAGAGCAGGTTGAAGCCGATCACCAGCACACACATCGTCGCGCCGACAGACAGCACCGTGGCGAGCAGCAGGCGGCTGCGGATGCCGCGCGGTCGCGCGATCACCGCAGCGAGTATCCGACGCCGTGAACGGTCTTCAATCCGGGAGCGCCCGGGAGCGCGCGGAGCTTGCGGCGAAGTCGTGTGATGTAGGCATCGAGCGTATTGTCGTGCACGATGGCGCCGTGCGGCCAACCCGCGTGGACCAGCTCCCGCCGCCGAACGACGTCGCCGGAGCGGCCGGCCAGGGCTGAGAGCAACCGGAACTCGGTGGGCGTCAGGCCGACCGTCTCACCACCGCACAGGGCCGCGTGTGCGATCGGATCGACGACCAGGCCGCTCGCGTTCGATGCTGGGATCGTGTGGCGGCGAAGCAGCGCG
>NZ_DASQCC010000137.1:0-22516 GCF_035634895.1 Actinophytocola sp.
AGGCAAGATGGCACGGCAGGCACGGGCACCCCGGTGATCACGTAGCGTCAGAAACTTCATGATCACCTGCGTCCGTGCCTGCACCATCACCGCCCCCTGTCAAGCTCGACTCGGTGGCCACCAATTGCCGGAGCCTCTAAGCCGTCAGTTTCGGGATGATCTCCGCGCCGTAAGCCGCCAGGGTCTGCTCCTTCTGGTCGTGCATCAGGTACAGGGCGAACTGGTCCACACCCAGCTCCGCCAGCTCGGTCAGGCGGTCGACGTGCGCCGACGCCGGGCCCATGAGACAGAACCGGTCCACGATGGCGTCCGGGACGAAGTCCGTCGACGGGTTGCCCGCCTTGCCGTGGTGGGCGTAGTCGTAGCCCTCCCGCTCGCGGATGTAGTCCGTCAGCTCATGGGGCACCGGCCCCGACTCGCCGTACCGCGACACCAGGTCCGCGACGTGGTTGCCCACCATGCCGCCGAACCACCGCAGCTGGTCCCGCTGGTGGGCGACGTCGTCCCCGACGTACGCGGGTGCCGCCACGCACATCGTGATGCCGCCCGGGTCCCTGCCCGCGTCGCGGGCGGCGGACCGGACGGACTCGATCGTCCACCGGGTAATCGCGGGGTCGGCCGTCTGCAGGATGAAGCCGTCGGCGTGCTCGCCGACGAGCCGCAGGGCACGAGGCCCGTATGCGGCCATCCAGACCTCGAGCCGACCGTCCCGTACCCACGGGATCCGTACCGGTGCGCCATGGTGTGAAACCTCCCGTCCCTCCGCCAGTTCGCGGATGACGTGGATGGAATCACGCACCACCGACAGCGGTGCCGGCTGCTGTCCGATGACCCGTCGCGCTGAGTCACCTCGGCCGATGCCGCACACCGTTCGGTTGCCGTACATGTCATTCAACGTCGCGAAGAGTGACGCGGTGACCGACCAGTCGCGAGTGGACGGGTTGGTCACCATGGGCCCTACGACCAGCGAAGACGTCGCCGCGAGGATCTGTGAGTAGATCACGAACGGCTCTTGCCATAACACGACCGAGTCAAATGTCCAGCCGTACCGGAAACCCTGCCGTTCGGCCTCGACCATCAGGTCCACGACCGCCGACGCGGGCGGGTCCGTCTGCAGCACCACACCGAAGTCCACGAAAGACACCCCAATCAGACGAGGTACTGCGACAGCTCACGCGACAGGAACCGGCCGTGCCCCTCGTGGCCGTGGAACGACCCCTCGGAGACCACCACGGACCCGCGTGACAGCACCGTCGACACCCCACCGGTGATCGACATGCCCTCGTACGCCGAGTAGTCCACCGCCATGTGGTGCGTTGCCACCCCGAGGGTCTGCCGCACCGCGGGGTCGTACACCACGATGTCCGCGTCCGCGCCCGGCGCGATCACGCCCTTGCGCGGGTAGAGCCCGAACATCCTGGCCGGCGTCGCCGACGTCACCTCGACCCACCGCTGCAGCGTGATCTCCCCGGCCACCACGCCCTGGTGCAGCAGGTCCATCCGGTGCTCGACGCCGGGAATCCCGTTGGGAATCTTCGAGAAGTCCCCGCGTCCGAGCTCCTTCTGGTCCTTGAAGCAGAACGGGCAGTGGTCGGTCGACACCACGGACAGGTCGTTGGTCCGCAACCCGCGCCACAGGTCGGCCTGGTGCTCCTTCGGCCGCAGCGGCGGCGACGCGACGTACTTCGAACCCTCGAAGTCCGGCTTCGCCAGGTCCTCGATGGACAGGTAGAGGTACTGCGGGCACGTCTCCGCGAACACGTTCTGGCCCTCGTTGCGAGCGGCGGCCACGGCCGCAAGCGCTTGCGACGCCGACAGATGCACGATGTACAGCGGCGCGCCGGTGACCCGCGCCAGCTGGATCGCCCGCGACGTCGCCTCGCCCTCCAGCTCGGGCGGCCGCGTCAACCCGTGCTGCACCGGATCGGTCCGGCCCTCGGACAGCGCCTGCGCCACCAGCTCGTCGATCGCGATGCCGTTCTCCGCGTGCATCATGATCGTCGCGCCGGTGCCGGACGCCTTCTGCATCGCCCGCAGGATCTCGCCGTCCGTCGCGTAGAACACGCCCGGGTAGGCCATGAACATCTTGAAGCTGTTGACCCCGGCGTCGATGCACGACTCCATCTCCTTCAGCGACTGGTCGTTGACGTCGGAGACGATCATGTGGAAGCCGTAGTCGACGGCGCAGTGCCCGTCCGCCTTCTCGTGCCACTTGTCCAGTGTCGACAGCAGCGAGGTGCCCTTGGCCTGCACGGCGAAGTCGATGATCGTCGTCGTGCCGCCCCACGCCGCGGCCCGCGTGCCGGTGAAGAACGTGTCCGCCGAGAACGTCCCGCCGAACGGCATCTCCATGTGCGTGTGCGCGTCGATCCCGCCCGGCAGCACGTACTTGCCGTCCGCCTCGATGTACGCGTCGGCCGGCCCGAGCACGCCGGGCGCGGCCAGCGCGGCGATCTTCTCGTCCTCCACCAGCACGTCCGCGCGCAGCGTCCCGCCGGCGTTGACGACCGTCCCGTTCCGGATCAGGGTCCGCATGGTCACGCCCCGGTGAGCTGGTCGTAGGTGTCGGGCCTGCGGTCGCGGTAGAACTGCCAGAGGTCGCGGACCTCGGTCAGCAACCCCATGTCGAGGTCGCGCACGACGATCTCCTCCGCCGTGTCGGAGGCGGTCCCGTCCATGATCTGGCCCCTCGGGTCCGCGAAGTACGACTGTCCGTAGAAGTCGTTGTCACCCAAAGGTTCCACGCCTACCCGGTTGATGGTGCCGACGTAGTACTCGTTCGCGACCGCGGCGGACGTCTGCTCCAGCTTCCACAGGTACTCCGACAGCCCACGCGAGGTCGCCGACGGGTTGAACACGATCCGGGCGCCACCCAGCCCGAGCGCCCGCCAGCCCTCCGGGAAGTGCCGCTCGTAGCAGATGTAGACGCCGATCTTGCCCACCGCGGTGTCGAACACGGGGTAGCCGAGGTTGCCCGGCCGGAAGTAGAACTTCTCCCAGAAGCCCTTGACCTGCGGAATGTGGTTCTTGCGGTGCTTGCCTAGGTAGGTGCCGTCGGCGTCGATCACGGCGGCGGTGTTGTAGTAGACGCCGGGCTGCTCCTGCTCGTACATGGGCACGACCAGCACGACGTTGTGCTGGTCGGCCAGCTCGCACATGAGCTGGGTGGTCGGCCCGTCCGGGATCTGCTCGGTGTAGGAGTAGTAGTCGGCGTCCTGCACCTGGCAGAAGTACGGGCCGTAGAACAGCTCCTGCAGGCACACGACCTGTGCGCCCTGTGACGCAGCGGTACCGATGTGGGTGACCGCGTTCGCGATCATCGACTCCTTGTCACCGGTCCACTTCTGCTGGACCAGTGCCGCCCTGACGATCTCAGACAACTGCCTCTCCTTCCGTCACCGGCCGAGGCGCCGGTGCGCTCTCCCGCGATGCCCTCACGGTCAGCAGCAGGTACACCACGGATGCTGCCACCAATCCGACGACCCAGCTGTAGTTGTAGAGCTCCTTCAGGAACGGGATCAGGCCGTCCTTGGGGAACGGGTTGCCAGAAGCACTGTGCGCGCCACCGACCGCCAGCACGGCGCCCACGAGCGTCGCCACCAACGCGGGGATGTTCCACCCGCCGCTGAACCAGTACCGGCCACCCTCCTTGTAGAGATCCTCCAACGCCAGGTTGGTGCGGGCCCGGAACCAGTACCCGGTGATCAGCACGCCGGCCACCGCGCCGAGCACGCCGCCGTAGAAGCTGAGCCACCCGTTGATGTAGACGTCGGCGTTCGCGAGCAGCCGCCACGGCATGATCACGACGCCGATGATCCCGGTGATCAGGCCGCCGAGCGCGAACGTGATCTTCTTCGGGAAGGCGTTGGAGAAGTCGTACGACGGGCTCACGACGTTGGCGGCGAGGTTCGCCGAGATCGTCGCCAGCACCAGCGCCACCAGCGCGACGACCACGACGACCGGGGAGGAGAACCGCGACGCGAGCGTCGCCGGGTCCCAGATGACCTTGCCGAACAGCACGGCGCCGCCGGAGGTGGTCAGGATCGCGACGATCGCGATGAACGACATCGTCGTCGGCAGGCCCAGGATCTGGCCCCAGAACTGCTTGCGCTGCGACCCGCCGAACCGCGTGAAGTCCGGCATGTTCAGCGACAGCGTCGCCCAGAACGCGATCATGCCCATCAGCGACGGCGCGAACACCTTCCAGAAGTCACCGCCCCAGCCGAGCTTCGACGGCTGCGACAGGATCGGGCCGAACCCGCCCGCCTTCACCAGCACGTACACCAGCAGGATCAGGAAGCCGACGGTCACCAGCGGCGCCGTCCAGTTCTCGAACCTCCTGACCGCCTCCATGCCGCGCCAGATGATCAGCATCTGGATGACCCAGAAGACGGCGAACGAGATCCACAGAGTGATCGGCTGGCCCCCGACCGCCGACGCGTTGATCCAGCCGTCCCCGGTCAGCTTGCCGATGATCACGTAGATCGCCTGGCCGCCGACCCAGGTCTGGATGCCGAACCACCCGCACGCGATGAACGCGCGGAGCAGTGCGGCCAGGTTCGCCCCGCGCACGCCGTAGAACGCGCGGGCGAAGACGGGGAACGGGATGCCGTATCTCGTGCCCGCGTGGCTGTTCAGCAGCATCGGGATCAGGACGATGAGGTTGCCGAGCGTGATCGTGACGAATGCCTGCACCCAGTCCATGCCCAGGGCGATCAGACCGGAGGCGAGCAGGTAGCTGGGGATGTTGTGTGCCATCCCCATCCAGAGGGCGAAGTAGTTGTACGTGGTCCAGTTACGCTGCGCCACAGGCACTGGGGCGAGCTCCGCGTTGTAGAAACGGCTGTCCGCGATGGACGAGTGATCGGCGAGATCGACCCGTCCGTCCGAGCTGGTGGTCGTTAGTGCCATCCTGGGATCGTGGGTCGCGGCGGTGCCGCGAGGCAGTGTCACTGTGTTCGCGCTTGTCCTACTTGGTGGTCACTCTGTCTCTTGCGGAGCCGTCAGGTGGGCTTGAGCTCCGCCACCTTCCGCACGAACCCCACCAGATCGGGCTCGTCCGGGGTCGGCTGCAGGACGAGCGTGGTCGCCCCGGCGTCGATGTACTCCTGGATCATGTCGGGCACGGCGTCTCCCGCGACGCCGTACTCCTCCGGGCCCTCCGCGTCGAGCCGCTCCTGCGCGCCGGCACCGAAGGCCGCCCGTGCGTAGGCGACGATCGGCTTGTCCGTCGTCCCCCGTATCTCGCGGACGCCGTGCGGGCCCGCGTGTGCCGCCAGGATGATCGCGTCCGCCTCCTCGACACACACCGCCAGCGACTTCGGGCCGAACGCACCAGCGACCACCTGCGGCGTGTTCGCCGGCAGCCAGTCCAGCCCCACGTCGTCGAGGTTGACGTACCGGCCCCGCAACGTCACGCGCTCCCCGGCCAGCAACCGCCTCAGCGCCACCAGGTACTCCCGCAACAACGTCACCGGGGACTCGGCACGCACGCCGGCCTGCCCCATCCACTCCTGCAACCCATGTCCGAACGCGAACGTCGCCCGTCCGGGGAAGAGTCGCTCGACCGTGGCAACCTCCATTGCGGACAGCGCCACATTCCGCAACGGAATCGGCAGCAGACCGACCCCCACCCGCACCCGTTCGGTGAACCCGAGCAGCGCCACCGAACTGGCGAAGCCACTCGCCGAGAAGCAGTCCTCCCACAACCAGACCTCGTCCAGCCCGCTGTCATCGAGAACGGGCGCGATCTCCCGCATCCGCTCCGGCGCGAACTGCGGCCGGAACACCACACCAAGTTGAGTCACGACTGCCGATCCTCCAGGAAGATCGACGCCCCCGGCAACTCACACCCCGGCCACCGCGACCACTTGACATAGGGAGATGCCGATCACGGGATGGACCCGGTTCACGCCATCGGGTTGGCTCCCGCGGGGCGTGCCGTGTGGACGCGGCCCCTGATGCTGTTGATGTACGGGAGGATGCCGGTCGACCAGCGTTGGGGGGTGCCGCCGGTTCGGGTGTTGTGCAGCCACACCATGTGGCTGGCGTGCATGGTGTCGTGGTGGTAGGCGAAGATCTCCCCGGGGGTCTGCGGGAAACGGCTGCCGAGGCCCTTGGCCTGGACCTCACCGGTCCACGGGATCCTGCCGCGTAGGTCCTCGCCGCCGTCGTCGCCGCGGAAGACTCGGTTGGCGGTGATGAAGCGGGTGATGCTGGGGGTCGGCGGCTCGGGGTTGGGCCCGCCCACCGTGACGCCGCCACCGTCGACGCAGTGGGTGATCAGGTCGCGCATGGCCTCGTCGTTGTCGATGACGTTCGCGTTCAGTCTCAGGTACGTCGACGGCCACGCCTTCTTGCTCTCGGTGAACCATCGCTTCAGCTCGGTGCGCCACGCCTCCGTCGAGAAGCCGTGCCTGCCCGGTACGCCCATCGCGGTCTCGCCCAGGGAGAACTGCTCGAACCGCGGGTGGCCGTCGTAGCGGGTGGCGAACGCCCGGGACAGGGCGATGAGGCGGTCCATCACCGCCGGCTGCCACATCCTGGCGGTGCTGTCGAGGCCTCCGGTCCAGGTCGCGCCGCTCGGGCGGGTGATCACCCAGCCGTTGTCGGCGACATACCTCGGGTAGACGGCGGCACTGCCGCCGAACGAGCGCTCGTTGACGTGCACCATCAGGAACTTGTCCATCGCGTCGAGCTTTGCCAGGTAGGCGTCGATGATGCGGAAGCCCGGCGAGTAGTCGCCGCGCGCGGCCTCGAAGTCCGACCAGTGGAAGGCGATCTTGATGCCTGTGACGTACGGGTTCGCCGCCACGGTGTCCAGCGCGGCGAAGTGGCGCCGCTGCACGTCCGCCGACCAGGCCGGCTCGGACGGCCAGAAGTAGTGGCCCGGATGCCACTTCCTGCCGCTGGTGGCGAAGGCCAGGGACGGCGTCAACGCCGGCACGGCTGCCGCCGCGACCAGGCCGCGAAGCAGCGTCCTGCGCGTGAGGGTCACGGCGGGCAGGATGACAGCCACCGCTTTGGCACGGCGTTGGTCACGCTTGGCTGCCCTGGTCAGACCGCTGTGCGTGAGCCACGCGGACCTCGGTACGGGCGGCTACGATTCGGCCGGTGATTATCGGACTGCTCCACCCCGGCGCCATGGGCTCGGCGGTCGGCGCCCAGCTCGTCGCCGCCGGGCACCAGTGCGGGTGGGTGCCGGAGGGCCGTGGGTCGGCGACCCGGCGCCGGGCCGCCGAGGCCGGGCTGACCGCACTCACCAAACTCGACGAGCTGGCGTCCTGCGACGTCGTGGTCAGCGTCTGCCCACCTGCCGCCGCGCTCGACGTCGCCCGCCAGGTCGCGCGGATCGGGTTCACCGGTTGCTACGTCGACGCCAACGCGATCAGTCCCCGGCACAGCGAGGGGATCGCGGCCGTGCTCGACGGCGCCACCGTCGTCGATGGTGGGATCGTCGGGCCGCCGCCGCGGAAACCGGACACCACCCGGCTCTACCTCTCCGGTCCGGGCGACGCCGTGACCCGCGTCCACGACCTGTTCAGACACACCACCCTCACACCGGTCGTCCTGCCGGGACCGGTGGGGGCCGCCTCCGCGCTCAAGCTTGCCTACGCCACCTACAACAAGGTCAGCATCGTGCTCGCCGCGCAGGCCCACGCGCTCGCGCGGCAGCACGGCGTCGACGCCCAGCTGCGCGAGCTTGCCGCCGCGACCCTCCCCGGCACCCCCTTCGCCGACCCGGAACGCCTCGTCTCCGCTGGTCAACGGGCCTGGCGCTGGGCACCCGAGATGCGCGAGATCGCCGAAACCTGCCGCGACGCCGGCCTACCCGCCGACCTTCTCGACGCCGCCGAGGCATTCCTCACGCACTGGCGCCAGCACAAGGACGACCCGGACCTCACCCTCGACCAGCTTCTCGGCGCGCTGACCGGCGTGCGGGGCCAGGCGGCTCAGCCGGACACCTGAGCCAGGCACTCGTCCAACACACGCAGGTAGTCGCGGCCGTACGTGCCGTTCTCCAGCCCCCGGTACAGCGCCTCCGGCAGGTCGTCGGCGACCTCGGCCGAGCGGGCCGCCGCGGCCAGCGCGATGGTCGCCACCGTGTCGACGTCACCCGTGTAGGCGACGCACTGACGCAGTAGCTCGGTCATCGACCGCGCCGAGGCCAGTGCGGTGAGTGCCGCGCGGACGCTCATCGCGCCCTTCGAACCGACCTTGCCCTGCCACGGACGGGTCCAGTCGTCGCCGAGCTGGTCGGAGATCCACCGCGTCACGTCGGCCAGTGGGCCCAGCTCGTGGTGGCAGTAGTGCACGGCCAGCGCGGCCGCCTCCGCCGACGCGACGCCGGCCGGCGTGTCGTGCGTGACACGGGCCTGCACCGCCGCGTGGTGGCGGACCTCGGCGACGGACGGCAGAAGCCCCACCGGCGCGACCCGCATCGCGGCGCCGCTCTTGTCGCTGTCCGGCCGGATGCGGTCGAGGAACTCGCGCCCGGACGTCACCGACAGCAGGAACGCGTGGAAGCCGCCCGCGTACCCGACCCGCGGGTCACGGTGGAAGACCTCGACGAACTTGTCCGCCAGCGTCAACGGCGTCCACTCGGTGCCCAGCAGTTCGGCGATGGCGAGCGTCATCTGCGTGTCGTCGGTGTAGTCGCCCGGTTCGATGCCGGTGTGCGTCGGGTGCTTCAGGTACCCCTCGACGTTGTTGTGCCGCGCCACGAACTCGGGCGGGGCGTACTCGAACGCCGCGCCGTAGGCGTCCCCGATCGCCAACTCGACCATCATGCGGGCACCGTATCCCAGAGAGCCTTTTCACTCAGCCGAAAAGGGTGTCGCCGCGTACCCACGCTCGTACGATTCTGCTCATGTGGGGGTCAATCACGCGCAAGCGGCTTTCCGTTCTCGTCACCCTCTTCGTTCTCGTCGGCGTCGCGCCGCCCGCCGCCGCGACCGCGGCGCCCGGTGTCCTTACGGCCCCCGACCACGCCGCTGCGGTCATGACCGGCTTCGCGCCGCCGTCCGGGCAGGCGCGGCCGAACGCGATACCGCCCGGGTACGCGTTCCGGAACCTGCAACTCAACCTCTGCAACAGCGGCATCGCCGGTTGCTTCGACGGCGGCCAGTCCGTGCCCGAGGCGCAGCGGGTCATCGCCAGTTGGGCGCCGGACGTGGTGACCCTGAACGAGATCTGCCTGCCGGACGTCCGTGACCAGCTCTTCCCGACCATGACCCAGACCTGGGCGAGCGACTGGGTCTTCTGGGCGTTCATGCCGGCGTGGAACGTGTCGCAGAACGCGCCGTACCAGTGCGCGAACGGCCGCGGCCAGTACGGCAACGCGATCATGGGCCACGTCCTGGCCGCGGACTGGGCCGGGGTGAACACCGTGGGCGGCATCTACCAGTCGCAGGACGCCAACACGAACGAGTGGCGGTCATGGGTGTGCGCGTACGCGATCGACAACTACTACGGCTGCGGCACCCACCTCGCGGCGGGCAACGCCACGGCCGCCGCCCGACAGTGCGACGACCTGCTACGCAACCTAGTCCCGACGTTCCAGTCCTCCGAGGGCGGCTACCACCCGACGGTCGTCGGCGGCGACTTCAACCTGAAGTACAAGGGCAGCCCGGACATCCAGACCTGCGTCCCATCCGGCTGGTACCGCAAGGGCGACGGCGACGTCCAGCACTGGTTCATCACCACCGACCTGACATTCGGCTTCACCAAAGAAATCAACATGTCCCACACCGACCACCCCGCCTGGCTGGTAACAACAACCAAGTCCTAACCTCCCAAGCGGCCACCCCGGCCCAAAACGACTCGAACCCGCCCAAAAACAGCGACGCACCCAACAAACCACCAGCCCCAAGACAACCCACCCCCTCCGCGAGTCCCGCGCCCAAACACGGCGAGTCCCGCGTTGACACACGGCGAGTCCCGCGTTCACGCACGGCGAGTCCCGCGTTCACGCATACCGAGTTGTGGCTGCGCACGCGGGACTGTCGCGGGAACAGTGTGTTCAGCGGGTCTATCGCAGAAACGCGACAGTCCCTGTTCAGCCACGCACGCCGAGTTGCGGTTTCGTGCAGGTTGGCTGGGATCCATCGCTTTGATCGCCACCTCCTCTGTCTCACGTGGTCACCGACCGAGGTGTCGATCTGGGCCTGTTTCAAGATCGGCACCTCGGTGTCAAGTCGCTGGAGACAGCGAGGAAACCAACTTGTTGAATCCGGGGCAGAAGATCAGGGTCTGTAGCCATGATCTTCGAGGCCGCGATCGGGGTCGCTCGGGAAACACCTGTCAGTGGATCCGCAGCGTCGGGACCGGGTTATTGTCGCTGTCGATACGCACAAAGCGTCGTGGACGGCTGTGGTCGTGGGCCCAGAGTTGTCCGCGGTGGACACGTTACGAGTTCCGGTCAACCGAGATGCTTCCGCCGGTTACGACGGCTCGCCGCGGCCTGGCCGCAGGCCACGTGGACGATCGAAGACGCCGGCGGCCTGGGAGCACCGCCGACCGAGCGTCTGCGCCGACACCGTCTACGCACCATCACCCGAGACTCGGTTTCCTCTCTGCCGGCCGCCACTTGACACAGAGAGGTACCGTCATGGGAAAGACCTGCCGATCTTGGGCAGCCCTGGTTGGCTAAGCACGAAACCGCAACTCGCTATGTCTGAACGCGGGACTCGTTATGTCTGAACGCGAGACACGCGGTGTTTGGGTGCGGGACTCGCGGATGGTGAGGATGGGCGGGGCGTTGTGGTGTTGGGCGGGACGATCCGGGGGCGGCGGGTGTGTTTGCCAGGCGGTGGAATGCGGGTCGGGGTTCTCTCTGTTGCCAACTGTTTGACACGGGGAGTTGCCGATTATGGGATGGCCCTCGTCTTTGCGTGCGGGGTCATAGTCGGTCGAGGAAGCCCTGGATTCGTGCTATCTCTCCTACGTTGTGTTGGCTTCGGTAGAGGGCGAGTGACTCGTTTAGGCAGGTTCTTGCCTCGTCCGGGCGGTGGGCGTCGGTCAGGACTTCGGCCATGCGGGCCAGGATCTCTGCCTCGCCTCGGGTGTGGTTCAGTTCGCGGCAGACAGACAGTGCTTGTTGGTAGTGCATCAGTGCCTTGTCGTGGTCGCTCAGTTGGTGGTCTAGGAAGCCGAGGCTTCCCAAGGCCTCTGCTTCTCCTTCCTGGTTGTGGTGGGTGCGGTGTAGTTCGAGGGCGGCCGCGCAGTGTTCGCGGGCCTCCTCGTGGTGGCCGAGCCTTGCGTGTAGCCAGCCGACCATGTTCAGTTCTGGCGCTCCCTCAAGTGGGTGGTCGTGGGCGCGGCACAGTTCCAGTGCCGTCGTCGCGTGTTCCAGTGCTCGGCGGTCGTCGCCCTGCCATACCCAGGACCAGGCCAGGCAGCGTTGGGTCTCGGCCTGTCCTGAGATGTCGTCCTGTTGTTCGGCCAGCGCCAGTGCTTGGCTCAGGTGTCCGCCTGCCTTTCCTGGTTCGCCCAGGTAGGTGTGGGTGTGACCCAGCACGCGGTGTGCCCGCGAGCGGACTGTCTCGTCCTCGGTGTCCAGCGCGGCCGTCCACACGACCACCTGCATGCGTAGGAAGCCCCGGCGCCGGTGGTAGGTGTCCAGCGCCCACGCCAGCTGCCATACCTCCCGCTGCCAGCCGCGTGCCGCCGCCAGCTCCTGTGCCGCCAGCAGGCACGGGTGCTCCACGTCGAACCACGCGATCGCGTCGCCCACCGGCAGGGGGTCGACGTCGATCGGCCGCCGGTACGGGTAGAGCTGTCGCTCGCCCGCGTACGCCGTGCGCAGCAGGAAGTTCACCAGCCGCCGTAACGCGTCCTCCTCAGTGGACATCTCGGCCGCGAACAGGCGGATCAGGTCATGCATGCGGAACCGGCCCGGCACGTGTTCCTGTAACAGGTACGCGTCGTCCAGGCGCCGCAGCGCCGCACGCGTCCGAGCCACGGGCAGGTCGGCGAGCGCTGCCGCCGCCGGCAGGCCGATGTCCGGTCCCGGCGCGGCGCCCAGCAGCCCGAACAGCCGCACCGCCTCGGCGTCCAGCCCGCGGATCGACCATGACAGCACCGCCCGCACGTCAGTGCTGAGGTCGCCGCCGCCCAGCGCGTCCAGCCGTGCGTCCGTCAGCTCCGCCGCCAGGGTGCCCAGGGGTAATCGGGGATGGGTCGCGGCCCGGGCCGCGACCACGCCCAGAGCCAGCGGCAACCCGCCACAACTAGCGACGATCCCCGCCACCGCGGCGGGTTCCGCGTCGACTCGTTCCGCGCCGAGCCGGCGCGCGAGCAACTCGGTGGCCTCGGCCGCCGGTAGGACGTCCAGCGCCAGGGGCACGGCGCCGTGTGCGGCCACCAGCCCGGTCAGCTGGCGCCGGCTCGTGACGATCACCGTGCAGGTCGAGCCGCCCGGCAGCAGCGGGGTCACCTGCGCCAGGTCGGCGGCGTTGTCCAGCACGAGCAGCACCCGCTTGCCGGCCAGGACGCTGCGGTAGGTCCCGGCCAGCGCCTCCGGGTCCGCCGGCAGGGACGCCGTGTCCACCCCGAGCCCGGCGAGCAGGCCGCGGATGGCGGTGTCCGGTGACAGTGGCTGACCGGAGGGGTCGAAGCCTCGCAGGTTCACGTACAGCTGACCGTCTGGGTACCGGTCCACGTGCTCGTGCGCCCAGTGCAGTGCCAGCCACGTCTTGCCGATCCCGCCGATGCCACCTACCGCCACCGTCGCGTGCTCTTCCACGGCCTTGGTCAGGCGGGCCAGCTCGTCGACCCTGCCGGTGAACGTGCGTGGCGGGGCGGGCAGCTGGCGGGGCATGGCGGGCCGGCTCGTGAGCTCCAGCGCGGGGTCCGTGGCCAGGATCCGCTGGTGCAGCGTGCGTAACGGCGGGCTCGGGTCCGCGCCCAGGCCGTCGGCCAGGCGTTGCCGGAGCTCCTCGTAGTGCCGTAGTGCGTCGGCCTGGTGCCCGCCGCGGTAGAGCGCCAGTAGGTACTGTCCGGCCAGGCGCTCGTCCAGCGGGTGGTCGGCCATGCTGGCGGACAGCTCCGCGACCAGCGCCGCGTGATCACCGCGGCGAAGCCGGATGTCCGTGAGGTCCAGCTCGGCGGCATGCCGGTGCCCCGCCAGCGTCGTGCGCACCGAGTTGACCCATGGGGTGTCGAGCGTGCCGAACGGTTCGCCCCGCCACAGCGCGAGTGCCTGCTCCAGCAGGTCGGCGGCCCGGGTGTCGTCGCGGGCCGAGCGTGCCTGGCCGACGAGGTCCTGGAACCGGTGCACGTCGACCACCGCGGGGTCGACCGTCAGGTGGTAGCCCGGCGACCGCCAGGAGATCTCCACGTCGTGCATGGGTGTGAGCGCCTTGCGCAGCATGGTGATGCCGTGCTGCACCGCCCCGCGTGGCCGCTGCGGCTGGTGGCTTCCCCAGGCCCGCTCGACGAGGACGTCGACCGACACCGTGCGGTTGGCCTCGACGAGCAGGACCGCGAGCAGGCACCGCAGCCGCGCATAGCCGAGCGCGACCGTCTGGCCATCCAGGCGGGCTTCGATGTCGCCGAGCAGGCGGAACTCCACAATCGCCAAGTCTATTGCTGTTACAGGGAATCGATGACTGGAACGGCGATTGTAGGTTGCTGGCGGATGCCGGTGTGCCGGCGGGGTCGAGGTAGGCATGCCGGCAGTATTGCGTCGATGGCCGTCGTCGTGCGATGCGGAAGTGCCCGGTTGTGGACAACCGAGTGGGCTGTGGACAACTTTCTCTCCATTCGCGGACGGCCTCGTAGGATGGCCGCATGAACCGTGACGGCGACCAGTTCGTCCAATGTGGACTTGGACATCGACACTGGGGGAAGTACGGTGCCGCCGGGTTGTTACTGCACCACGGCGGCATGGTGCTCCTCCAGCAGCGATCCGCGCTCTCGCTCGGCCCTGAGACGTGGGGCCTGTTCGGCGGCGCCCGCGAACGCGACGAGCCGCCGGTGACCGCCGCGTTGCGTGAGACCGCGGAGGAGTCCACTTTGGATGTGGAGCTCGTTCGGGTCCGTGGTGTCGTCACGGAGGACCACAAGGGCTGGGCCTACGACACGGTCGTCGGCGACGTCGAGACCGTGCCCGAGGTGGCGCCCGCGTCCTGGGAGTCCAAGGACGCCAGGTGGGTGCCCACCGACGAGGTCACGAAGATGGACCTCTTTCCGGCCTTCGCGGTTTCCTGGCCCAGGGTGCGTGACGCCATGCGTAGACCCGTGCTCGTCGTCGACACCGCCAACGTCATGGGGTCCCGCAACGACGGCTGGTGGCGGGACCGGCACGGCGCCGCCATTCGGCTGCGCGACCAGATCGACGCCGTGGCGGGCTTCCACTTACCGCCGTTCGATGTCGCGTTCCCCGAGCTGGTGATGATCGTCGAGGGGAAGGCACGCGGCGTCGGCGACGGTGAGCACATCCGAGTGATCAGTGCCGAGGGGGACGGTGACGACACCATCGTCGCCACGGTGCGGCGGTACGCGGGGGTGCCGGACGCGGACGTGTTCGTTGTCACCGCCGACCGGGAGCTCAAGCGCCGTAGCCAGGAGGCGGGGGCCTCGATCCTCGGGCCGAGGTGGCTGCTCAACCAGCTCTGATCCGCCTGTTGGGCGGGTCGAGGTGGGGCTGGATGGGTGGTCGGTTGGGCAGGCGGGGACGAGTGTGGGCGAGGCTGGACGGCCGGGACGGCGTGAGGCGAGGTGAGGTCGATCAACTGTTGACTTCCTGAACAAGTAGTGCGACGTAGAGAGACAGCACGGATTCCGGGTCGTCCAGGGAGACGCCCAGTACCTGCTCCACGCGCGCCAGTTGCTGGTAGTACGCGGTGCGGGACATGTGTGCCGCCGTCGCCGCGGCGGACTTGTTGCCGCCGTGCTCGCAGAAGTGCCGCAACGCGTCGATCAGCCGGCTTTCGTGTGTCGCGTCCCGCGCCAGCAGGGGGCCTAGCTCCCGTGCGGCGAACGCCGTCACCCGGTCGTCGTCGGCCAGCAGGTGCAGCAGTCCACGCAGGCGCACGTCGTCGAGCCGGTGGTACGGGCGGCCGTCCGCCGAACGCAACGCCGCCTTGGCCACGTGTGCCGCCTCGACCATGGTCCGGCGGGCGTCGGACACCGCGTCGACCGTCGTGCCCACCGCGACGATGACCGGCATCGCCTTGGGCGCGCTCGCCGCCGCCTGGTGGATCTCCTTGGACAGCCGGCGAACCACGGCGTCCACGTCCGCCTGCGGGGTCAGCGACAGCAGCGCCCGCACGCTGATGTCGTCGACCACGCCGACCAGTGCCGCCACCCGCGCGCGCCGGGCCGCGAGCGCGGTCGCCTCCGCCAGGTCCCGCAGGACCTCCTGTGTGGCCATGGCCGGTCGGCCGGCCGTCGCCGCCTGCGGTGTCATCGACGGGCGGACCGAGACGCCCAGCAGTTGGCGCCGCTGGAGGGGGACGCCCAGGGCGCTGGCCCGCGCGGTCAGGTCGGCGGCGGTCGTCGTCGAGCTGAGCAGTTCGGTCAGCAGCGTCCGGTGCGCGTGCCGTTCCAGGCCCTCGCGGTCGCGGGCCACCAGCCGGTGCACCGCCAGCGCCGACGCCGCCCGCTCGGCGATCACCACCTGCCGGTGCTGTGGCTCCGAGGGGCAGACCAGCACCAGCCGGCCCCAGTCGTTGCCGCGGGCGCCGACGACGGTCACCAGCCAGCCGGCCTCTTCGTGGTAGCTCGTCCGGGCGTCGACGGTGACGGCACGTGACCTGGCCGCCCAGTCGGTGACCAACTCGCGCGGGTCCGCGCCGGCGGCGTCGTAGGCGAGCACGTCGTGGCCGAGCGTCTCGAGCACCACCGGCAGGCCTGACGCTCTGGCCACTTCACGCAGCACCTCGGCAGGCTCGGCGCCGGCGACGGTCAGCGTCGTGAACGTCTCGTGCACCCGCTCCGCCGCCCGCAGCTCGGCCACCTGGGCGGCCACGATCAGGCCGACGACCGCCTCGGTCACGGCCACGAACCGGGTTTCCCTCGACAGGGTGATCAGTGGCAGATCGTGCTCGTCCGCCGCCTCGATCATCGCGGTCGGCAGTTCGCGGTGCCAGTGCCGGACCAACTCGACGACCACCCCGACGACACCGACCGCGGACAGCTCGGCGACGTACCTGGTCAGCGCCTCGGGATCGTCGGGGAGCGCGATGCCGGTGGTCAGCACCAGCTCGCCGCCGCCGAGCAGGGGCGCGATGTCCGCGATCTCGGCGATGTGCACCCAGCGAGCCCGCCGGTCCAGCCCGCCGGCACCCGCGACCACGGTGGCGAGCCCCTGCCGGATCACCGGCAGGGTCAGCACGTCCGCGACGGTCGGATACATGCGAGCAGACTGTACGGCCAGAGGCGGCTCCGCGATACACACTGTCCATGGCGTCGCGAGATGCGCCTCGGCACACTCAGGCGTATGGACAGTCTGATCGACCGCCACCGCGCCGTCCTCCCCAACTGGCTGGCGCTGTACTACGCGGACCCGATCGAGATCGTGCACGCGAGCGGGCGGCGGGTGACCGACTCGAACGGCAAGACCTACCTCGACTTCTTCGCCGGCATCCTCACCAACGCGCTCGGGTACGACGTGCCCGAGGTCAGCGATGCCGTGCGCAAGCAGCTCGACACCGGCATCCTGCACACCTCGACGCTGTACCTGATCCGCAGCCAGGTCGAGCTGGCCGAGGAGATCGCACGGCTGTCGGGGATTCCGGACGCGAAGGTGTTCTTCACCAACTCGGGCACCGAGGCCAACGAGACCGCGCTCATGCTGGCCACGCAGTACCGGCGCAGCAACCAGGTCCTCGCGATGCGCAACTCCTACCACGGCCGCGCGTTCGCGACCGTCGGCATCACGGGCAACCGCGGGTGGTCGGCTTCCGCACTTTCACCTGTTCGTGTGTCCTATGTGCACGGTGGGTATCCGTACCGCAGCCCGTTCCGCGGGCTCTCCGACGCGGACTACATCGCCGCGTGCGTCGAGGATCTGCAGGACGTGCTGCGGACGGCCACCTCCGGGGACGTCGCCTGCATGATCGTGGAGCCGATCCAGGGCGTCGGCGGGTTCACCACGCCGCCGGACGGTTTGTACGGCGCGTTCGCGGAAGTCCTTGCGGAGCACGGCATCCTGTTCATCTCCGACGAGGTGCAGACGGGGTGGGGACGCACGGGCACGCACTTCTGGGGCATCCAGGCACACGGGATGGTCCCGGACATGATGACCTTCGCGAAGGGCCTGGGGAACGGCCTCGCCATCGGCGGCGTGGTGGCCCGCGGCGAGATCATGGACTGTCTGACTGCCAACTCGATTTCCACGTTCGGGGGTAACCCGGTCGCGACGGTTGGTGCACACGCCGTGCTCGACTACGTGCGGGAGCACGACCTGCAGGGCAACGCCCACACGCTCGGCGAGCGGCTGTTGTCGGGGCTGCGTGATATCTCTTCGCGGCATCCGGTGGTCGGCGATGTCCGTGGGAAGGGGTTGATGGTCGGGGTGGAGCTGGTGGAGCCGGGCGGCACGACGCCGTCGCCGGCCGCGGCCACGCGCGTGCTGGAGGAGACTCGTGCGCGGGGGTTGCTGGTGGGCAAGGGCGGCCTCCACAACAACGTCATCAGGCTGGCGCCCCCGATGACGCTGACGGCGGACGAGTTGGCGGAGGCGCTACGAATCCTCGGCGAGGCGATCGCCGCTGCCGGTTAGTGCGGTGTCCGCCGGCGTTCGCCGGGTCAATCGGCGGCCCGGCGAGATGGCGTTGCCGGCGAGATGGCGTTGCCGATCCGCCCAAGTACGGTCCAGTACGAGGGCGAATTGGCGCCTTGCCAGCGGAAACCTGGATCCACCGATGTGCCCACCGACATCGGTGGGCACCGCACCAGGTGGTGAACGGCTGATGGCCCCGAGGGGCGGCAGCGCAGTGGCCGGCGACGGTCGGCTGGCTGTGGCTGGTTGGTGGAACGGCAGGGACCCGCGGCAGCGTGCCGCGGTGGGAGTTGGCGCGGTGTTCGGCCGTGCGTCGGAAGGGAGTCTGTGATGGTCGCGCGGATCAGTCACTGGATCGACGGGAAGCCGTGGGCGGGGGTCGCGGAGCGGTCCGGCGACGTGTTCGACCCGGCGACCGGTGAGGTGAGCGGGAAGGTCGACTTCGCGTCGTCCACTGAGGTGGACGAGGCCGTCGGGGCCGCGGCGCGGGCGTTCCAGACCTGGCGGCACACCTCCCTGGCGGCCCGGTCGCGCATTCTCTTCGCCTTCCGTGAGCTGCTCGACGAGCACAGGTCGGACCTGGCCGCCATCGTCACCGCCGAGCACGGCAAGGTTCTCGACGACGCCGCCGGTGAGGTGGGTCGCGCACTGGAGAACGTCGAGTTCTCCTGTGGCATCCCGGCCCTGCTCAAGGGCGGCTTCAGCGAGAACGCGTCCACGCGCGTCGACGTGTACTCCATCCGCCAGCCGCTCGGTGTCGTCGGTGTCATCTCGCCGTTCAACTTCCCGGCGATGGTCCCGCTCTGGTTCGTCCCCAACGCGATCGCGTGCGGCAACACGGTCGTGCTCAAGCCGTCCGAGAAGGACCCGTCCGCCGCCAACTTCATCGCGGACCTCTGGGCGCGCGCCGGTCTGCCCGACGGCGTGCTGAACGTCCTGCACGGCGACAAGGTGGCCGTCGACGGGCTGCTCGAACACCGCGGCGTCAAGGGGATCTCGTTCGTCGGATCCACCCCGATCGCGCGCTACGTCTACGAGACCGGCACCCGCAACGGCAAGCGTGTCCAGGCGCTGGGCGGCGCCAAGAACCACATGGTCGTCCTGCCCGACGCCGACCTCGACCTCGCTGCGGATGCCGCCGTGTCCGCCGGCTTCGGGAGTGCCGGCGAGCGGTGCATGGCCATCTCCGCCGTGGTCGCCGTGGGCCCGGTCGCCGACGTTCTGGTCGAACGGATCAAGACCCGCATGGCCGACCTGCGCGTCGGCGACGGACGCCGCCCCGGTTGCGAGATGGGGCCGCTCGTGACGGCCGCCCACCGCGACCGCGTGACGTCGTACCTGGACGCGGGCGTCGGCGAGGGTGCGACGCTCGCGGTCGACGGCCGCGACCACGAGATCGACGGCGAGCCGACCGGCTTCTGGCTCGGCCCGACGCTGTTCGACCACGTGCGCCCGGACATGTCGGTCTACCGCGACGAGATCTTCGGGCCGGTGCTGTCGGTGCTCCGCGCGGAGACCTACGAGCAGGCCGTCGGCCTGGTCAACGACAACCCGTATGGCAACGGCACGGCGATCTTCACCAACGACGGCGGCGCGGCACGGCGTTTCCAGAGCGAGGTCGAGGTCGGCATGGTCGGCGTGAACGTGCCGATCCCGGTCCCGGTCGGCTACTACTCGTTCGGCGGCTGGAAGGACTCGCTGTTCGGCGACACGCACGCGTACGGTCCGGACGGCCTGCACTTCTACACCAGGACCAAGGTCGTCACGTCCCGCTGGCTCGACCCGTCACATGGCGGAGTGAACCTGGGTTTTCCGCGCAACGAGTGACACCCCGACGGAACCATCCACCTGTCCGTTCCGTCGTAGTGCCCGGGTGTACCGCCTGGTCACGGGCGGTAGGCTGGACGGGTGGTCATGGGGTGAGATTGACAAAGGGGTGTGGTGGGCGTGCCTGACGGTACGAACGCACAGGACACGGGGACCGGCGATCAGGACCCGGGAACGCCGGCCGACCAGGTCGACGTGGAGATCGCCCGGCAGAACGTGCTCGGGTGGTGGCGCTCGCTGTTCGGCGTGGGTGGGGACCAGCCGTACGAGGCGGGCGGCGGCGGCACCGGCGGCGAGTTCATGTTCGCGAACCTGGACGACCTGAACGACGTCATCAAGAAGTGGGAAGACGAGCGGGACGGCATCAAGGCGGACCGCGACGTGATCGCCGACGCCTACTACGCGATCAAGGAACCGGCGGCCGACTCGATGAGCCGTGGGCAGGCGACCGCGTCGCGGGACTCCCTCGCCAACATGTGGACCCACAGCAACGCGATGTTGGACTACGCCAACAGCTACATCGAGAAACTGAAGGCCAGCCGCGCGCAGATCTCGACCATGGAAGACGGCGCGCACGCCCAGATGCGCGGCATCCAGGCGTGACGGGCTGAGGGGACATCGACATGACTGGCATCTGGACCCAGCTCTACGGCTTGAACGGCCAGGAGATCTACCACAACTTCCGTGGCGGCACCGGTGACGACGCCGCCGGCCTGATCGAGGCAGGCGCGAAGGTGACCACGGTGACGAAGCGGTACGAGGACCGCACCAGGTCGATCACCAAGCTGACCACCAAGATGGAGGGCGCGTGGCAGGGTGACGCGGCGGGTGCCGCGCAGCGCGGCGCGGGGCCGCTCGCGGTGGAACACGGGCTCGCCCAGCCGAACATGGTCACCGCGCACAACACCCTGAGCAGCCAGGCCACGGCGTTCAACACGGCGAAGTCGCAGGTCACCGAGATCCCGCCGACGCCGGACAAGCCCGGCGTGTGGGACAACCTCTCCAGCTTCGGCGGCGCCGGCCGCACCTACGAGGACAAGGTGGGCAAGGTCAACACCGCCAACGACCACAACGTGGCGGTGATGGAGCAGTACGAGACCACCACCAGCTCCAACACCTCGGCGATGCCGACCACCTACGGCCGGATCACCGACGACTACTCCGCGGTCGGCGTCGACCGGCCCTCCCCGCCGCCGCCGAGCCAGCCGTACGACCCGGGCGTCTCGAACCCCAACGGCCGGGGCGGCCAGAACAACGGCAGCAGCGGCCACAACACGGGCACGACCGGCAGCAGCTTCACGAACACCGGCAAGCAGAACCCGCCCGGCGGCAACACGCACCAGCCGTCCGGCAACAGCCAGACCACCCCGGCCGACCACCGCCCGCCGGTCGGCCTGCCACCACGCACCAACCTGCCCGGCGGCAACCCCGGCCAGGGCGGCGGGGGCGGCGGCAACCCGGCGATACCGGGCATGCTTCCCGGCTTCGGCCCGACCGGCGGCGGCGGTGGCGGCGGGTTCGGTCCGCGTGGCAGCGGGAGCTTCGGCCCGGGTGGCAGCGGCGGCACCGGCGCCCCCGGCACCGGCGGGCCCGGCGCTGGTCGTGGCTCGGGCTTCGGCCCCGGCGCGGGCGGCGCGGCGGCGGCCGCCGAGGGCGCGGCCGGGCGCGGTGGTGCCGCGGGCGCTCGCGGCGGCATGGGCGGCATGCACGGCGGTGGCGGCAAGCGTGGCGAGGGCGAGGAGGACACCGAGCACGAGCGGCCGTCGTTCCTCGTCGAGCCGGACCCGCACGACACGTTCGGCACCGACGAGGTCACCGCGCCGCCGGTGATCGGCGAGTAGGACATGCTCGACAAGCCACTGAAACTGCACGACGAGGCGCTGGCGCGGCTGGTGCGGCTGGAGAACCTCGGCGATCTGCACGTCGCGATCCGGGGGCAGGCGGTGTGGCGGCGCAGGTCCGACCAGGACCTGCTGGAGGTCGAGGCCCGCAAGGAGTTCCAGCGGCTCGGGCTGCTGGACGGCCGCGGGCGGGTCGACGTGGAGGTCGCCGCCTCGCTCGCCGTGCTGACCCGCGCGGGTGCCGAGTTCTACGGCTGGATCAACACGGGCGACCAGACCAAGGGCGTACTGGCCGGCGCGACCGGCCGCGAGGCGATCCTGGCCGTGCGCAGGGGTGCCGAGGTGACCATCACCCAGATCCGGCCGGAGACGCTGCCGATGGCGCTGGTCAACCAGACCCCGGACGTGCCGCCGTCGCGGGGCGAGGCCGTGAACGTCGTGCCGTCGGAGGTGCTCGCGTCGTCCGGCGGCCGCCAGCGCACGGCGGCCGGCGTCGGCATGCGTCCCGCGCCGCCGGAAGTGCGGATCGTGCAGCAGATCATGTCGCAGCCGACCACCGGAGGCGGCGAGCTGTACGTCGCGATCCGCGATCGCATGGGCCGCCGCAGGTCCGTGCGGGACCCGCTGCGCTATGCCGACACCGAGAACGGCCGCTGGCTCAACCACACGTCGACCACCGCCGACGGCGAGCCACGTGTCCTCGTGGCCCCGGCCACCCGCGCCGACCTCGTCGCCCGCCTACAGGAGATGCACCGCACCCTCTCCCGCTGACCCCTCAGGAGGTCGGTCAGGACAGATGGCGGGTGAACCACTCGGTCAGCGCGTCGTCGACCCGCTTCGCCAGCGGGAGCTGCGGCGCGGGCGCCATGCCCGGCTCGTCGGCCAGCGGGTGGGCGAGGCCCGGCACGGACACCAGCTCGGCATGCGGTGCGGCGTCGGCGAGGGCGACCGCGTCCGCGCGGAAGGGCGGGTCGTCCAGCTCACCGCTGACCACCAGCAGCGGCATGGTCAGCTCCCCGCCGCGCCGGAGGAAGTCCAGCGCGTCGGCCAGTGCCTCGGCGGCCGGGTCCCACGGGTAGTTCCCCTCACTGACCATGTCGACCAGTGGCCGTGGCCGGAT
>NZ_DASQCC010000138.1:0-112576 GCF_035634895.1 Actinophytocola sp.
CCACCCGAGGCCCAACAAGGACCAGGCCAGAACCGGCCCACCCACGCACCCCGTTACCAAGCCAGACCCCACCCCCACCCGAGGCCCCACCCCGGGCGCCCCGGCCCCGGCCACCCAGGAACCCGAGCCAACCGGGCACCCGAGCCAAACAGAAACCTACCGCCGAGGCCCCTTCTTCCCCTTCTTCTGCGCATCCCGCTCCGCGGCCCGACGCTCCCGCCGCGACCCAGCCCCACCCGCAGCAGCACCACCGCCGCCACCACGCTGGCCGTTACCCCGCGACTCCACACCGCCATCCTCAGCCGGACCGCTGTACGTGAGCCGCTGCGGACCCTGCTGCTGAGGAGGCCCGCCGAGCCCCTTGCGCAACGCCGGCGGAATACGGTCCTCGGCCGCCGCGGCCTGCGCCCGCTGTGCCGCCTGGGCGGCCTCGGCCGCCTGCGCCGCGCGTTGGGCGCGCGCCACGCGGTCCGCCGACGGTGGGGACGCCGCGTCCGACGGCTCTGCTTCCGGCTGCTCGACCCGGAAGTTGAAGAGGATGGTGACGCACTCCTCCTTCAGACCGTCCAGCATCGTGGCGAACATGTCGAAGCCCTCGCGCTGGTACTCGATCAGCGGGTCGCGTTGTGCGAGTGCCCGCATGCCGATGCCCTGCTTGAGGTAGTCCATCTCGTACAGGTGCTCGCGCCACTTGCGGTCCAGGACCGACAGCATGACCTGGCGCTCCAGCTGCCGCATGGCGCCCTCGCCGGCCTTGCTGTCGAGCTCGACCTCGCGTTCGCGGTACGCGCGGCGGGCGTCCTCGACGATGACCTCCTCCAGGTGCTCCCCGGTGAGGTCCGTGCCCTCCGCCTCCATCGAGTCGACCAGGTCGTCCCACTTCAGGGACACGGGGTACAGCGACTTCAGCGCGGTCCACAGCTTGTCGTGGTCCCAGTCCTCCGAGTAGCCGCCCTCGGTCTCCGCGCGGACGTAGGCCGCCACCACGTCGACGATCATGTTCTCGACCTGGTCCTGGAGGTTCTCGCCCTTCAGCACCCGGCTCCGCTCGCCGTAGATGACCTTGCGCTGACGGTTCATGACCTCGTCGTACTTCAGTACGTCCTTGCGGATCTCGAAGTTCTGCTGCTCGACCTGGGTCTGCGCGCTCTTGATCGCCCTGGTGACCATCTTCGCCTCTATCGGCTGGTCGTCCGGGACGCGCATGGTCACCATCACGCGCTCGACGAACGCGGCGTTGAACCGGCGCATCAGCTCGTCGTTCAGCGACAGGTAGAACCGCGACTCGCCCGGGTCGCCCTGACGGCCGGAGCGGCCACGCAGCTGGTTGTCGATGCGCCGTGACTCGTGCCGCTCGGTGCCCAGCACGTACAGGCCGCCGGCCTCGCGGACCTCCTCGGCCTCCGCCCGGACGTCCTCCTTCGCCTTCTCCAGCTCCGTCGGCAGCGCGGCGATCCACTCCTCCGGCGTCTCCACCGGGTCGAGGCCGCGCTCCCGCAGCCGCCGCTCCGAGATGTGCTCCGGGTTGCCGCCGAGCACGATGTCGGTACCACGACCGGCCATGTTCGTCGCGACCGTGACCGCGCCCTTGTGGCCGGCCTCGGCGACGATCGCCGACTCCTTCTCGTGGTGCTTCGCGTTCAGCACGTTGTGCGGGATGCGCCGCTTGACCAGCAGCTTCGACAGGTACTCGGACCGCTCCACCGACGTGGTGCCGACCAGCACCGGCTGCCCGTTCTCGAACCGCTCGGCGATGTCGTCGGCGACCGCCTCGAACTTCGCCTCCTCGTTCTTGTAGATGAGGTCGGAGCGGTCGAGCCGGACCATCGGCCGGTTCGTCGGGATCGGCACCACACCGAGCTTGTAGGTGTTCTGGAACTCCGCGGCCTCGGTCTCGGCCGTACCGGTCATGCCGGACAGCTTGCTGTAGAGGCGGAAGTAGTTCTGGAGGGTGATCGTGGCGAGCGTCTGGTTCTCCGCCTTGATCTCCACCTTCTCCTTGGCCTCGATGGCCTGGTGCATGCCCTCGTTGTAGCGGCGGCCGGCCAGGATGCGGCCGGTGAACTCGTCGACGATCAGGACCTCGCCGTTGCGGACGATGTAGTCCTTGTCGCGCTTGAACAGCTCCTTGGCCTTCAGCGCGTTGTTCAGGTAGCCGACGAGCGGGGTGTTGGCCGCCTCGTACAGGTTCTCGACGCCGAGCTGGTCCTCGATGAACTCCACGCCCTGCTCGGTGACGCCCACGGTGCGCTTGCGCTCGTCGACCTCGTAGTGCGTGTCCTTCTTCATCATCGGCGCCATGCGCGCGAACTCGGTGTACCAGCGCGACGACTGGTCGGCCGGGCCGGAGATGATCAGCGGCGTGCGGGCCTCGTCGATGAGGATCGAGTCCACCTCGTCGACGATGGCGAAGTTGTGGCCGCGCTGGACCATGTCGTCCAGGCTCCACGCCATGTTGTCGCGCAGGTAGTCGAAGCCGAACTCGTTGTTGGTGCCGTAGGTGATGTCCGCGCGGTAGGCCTGGCGGCGCTGCTCCGGCGTCATCTCCGACAGGATCGCGCCGACCTCGAGACCGAGGAACCGGTGGATGCGGCCCATCCACTCCGCGTCGCGCTTGGCCAGGTAGTCGTTGACCGTGACCACGTGCACGCCGTTGCCGGAGATGGCGTTCAGGTAGGCCGGCAGCACCGCGGTCAGCGTCTTGCCCTCACCGGTGCGCATCTCGGACACCTTGCCGAGGTGGAGGGCGGCGCCACCCATGATCTGGACGTCGAAGTGCCGCTGGCCGAGGACCCGCTTGGCGGCCTCCCTGGTCACGGCGAACGCCTCCGGCAGCAGGTCGCCGAGCGCGTCCTCGTCGGTCTCGTCCTCCGGCAGGTCCGTGTCGCGGGTCTCCTCGTACCGCTTCCTGAACTCGTCGGTCTTGGCGCGTAGCTGGGCGTCGGTCAGGTCGACGACCGTGTCCTCCAGCTCGTTGACCTCGTCGACGATCCGCTTCAGATGCTTGAGCGTCTTGCCCTCGCCCGCTCGCAGTATCCGGGACAGCACCATCAGGTCAACCTCGCTAGCTGGATCGTCGCGCACCGGTATGAGGGAGTGGACTCCCCCTTCGCACACCATCGTAGGCCGTCCTGGATGGCGACCGCCTCTGCCTTGGCCCCTCCTGTGGATAACTGATGCGGTTGTGGATAACTGGGACATGCGAAAGCCCCCGAGCTGGCGACCCGGGAGCTTTTCGCGGTTCAGCGGACGTGTCGGCGGTCTCGGTCAGACCAGCCTGATCACGCCGTAGTCGAATCCCCTTCTGCGGTACACGACGCTGGGACTCCCGCAGTCCGCGTCGTGGAAGAGGTAGAAGTCGTGCCCGACCAGTTCCATCTGGTAGAGGGCCTGGTCGACGGTCATGGGGTTGGACGTGTGTTCCTTCTCCCTGACGATCCGGCCCGGGAGGTTCTCGTCGTCGGCGCTCTCCCAGCGCTGTGCCGGCACCTCGGGGAGGTCGAACGGCTGCTCGGTCTCGGTTCGCGCGGGTAGCACCGCGGTCTGCGCACGCCCGTTGGTGGCGGGCGGCGTGGCGAGCTGTGTGGCGGCGGAGGCGGTCGCTTCCGCGACGGAGGTCTGTCCTCTGCGCCCGTAGTGGACGCGACGGCGGTCATGCAGACGGCGGAGTCGGTTCTCCAGCTTGGTGACGGCTGCGTCGAGGGCGGCGTAGAAGTCGCCGGCGCAGGCCTCCGCGCGAACGGCGGGGCCTCTGCCCTTACCGGTGATCTCGACACGCTGGCAGTTCTTCGACTGCCGGCGGTTGGGCTCGTGGAACAGTTCCACGTCGAAACGGATTACCTTGCGGTCGTAGCGTTCGAGCCTGGTGAGCTTCTCCTCGACGTGCACTCGGTAGTGATCGGGCACCTCGACGTTGCGGCCTTTAACGACGATGTCCATACACAACCTCCCTCGCCAGCAGCGAGATAGTGGGTGAGCAAGGCGCCGGCTTCTGGCTTCGTGGACCGCCAGAATCATGCTGAGGGGACTCCCCGCCTCAGGTCTCGTCCGGCGCCAGGGGCATGGCTACTCGCCTCCTCCCTGGGAAAATGGGAAAGCTGATGCCGAGACGTTATCTCGGGTTGTGCCTGCGCAAAAGCCCCCGCGACGGGCGAACTTGGCGTTAACACCAGGGTTACGGAGCGCAACGCGACTCCTGTCGCCGCGCGCCGGCCCGGCCCGCCGGGGCTCGTGTCGCGCTGGGAGAGCGGGACCAGGCAAAGTGACCCTTCGATGATCTCGGTTCAACTTCCCTGCCATAACTGTCCAACGATCTTGACCTGTTCCGAGTTCCCCGCGGAAGTTCACCCGGTCGGGGGTATGAACCACTTCCCACACGCTGAAACGGACTTTCCGTGCCGCCTCGCAGGCTCCGTGCCACGAGGACTGTCGGTGGTCTCGTGCACAATACGACCATGCGTTCGATACTGGATCTCGTCGTGCCGAGCTACTGCGCGGGCTGTGACCTGCCGGGCACTCGCTGGTGCGCCGACTGCGCCGGCTCGCTCGGCGTCCTCCCGGTGAGCAGGCCGGGCCTGGCCGACGCCTACGCGCTGGCCGGGTACGCCGGGTCGGCCCGGCGGGCTTTGTTGGCCTACAAGGAAAAGGGGCGGCATGAGCTGGCCGCGGTGCTGGGCGGGGCGCTGGCCGTCGCCCTGCCAACGGTTCGGGCCGGACCGTTCGTGCTGGTCCCGGCGCCCTCGCGACCGTCCGCTGCCCGGGCACGGTACGGGCAGCACATGGTGGCGGTGGCGCGTGCCTGTGTCGCGGCGCTGGTGAGGGCGGGCTCGACGGCGTCCGTGGCGCCGGTGCTGCGGTTGTCCGGGCGGGCGCGGGACTCCGTCGGGCTCGACGCAGCGGCCCGCGTGGCGAACCTGCGCGGGCGTCTTCGGTGTGTCGGTCGACCACCGGCGGCGGCCGTCGTGCTGGACGACGTGATCACTACCGGTGCCACGGCCACCGCCTGCGTGGCCGCCTTACGGGAGGCAGGAACGAAGAGCGTTCACGTACTGGCTTTCGCCGCCACCGCGTGAGTGGTCAGCCCGGGTAGAACGGGATGGCGGTGGCGCCCTGGCCGTTTCGCACCTGGCGCCAGATCTGGCCGACGCCGGGAGTCTCCAGGACCCCGGCGTTGTCGGCCACCACCACGTTGCGTTCCGGGGCCGCCGTCACCGCGCGCATCGGGAACTGGAGGTTGCTCGAGTCGTAGGCGACCAGCGTCAGGCCGTCCACCGACACCTGTGCCACCGGTAGCTCCGGCTGCGCGGTGACGACCACGAGGTTGTGCTGGTTCAGCCAGTCGGCGCCGACCGCGTTGTTGATCATGCGCTGTTGGAGTGCCCGCGGGCTGGCCAGGCCGACCGAGTCCTTGTCGCGGACCACGGCGGCCACCACGAGCTTGCCGTTGGTCATGACCATGGCGGCTCGGGTGCCGTCGCGGGAGAGCCGGAACTCGCGGATGGGGCCGAAGTCCTTCATCGTCGACGCGTTGACCTCCACCGGGGTCCACACGCCGGAGCCGGAACGCACGATGCGGACGACGTTGCCGTCCTCGACGGTCCACACCTCGTTCGAGTCCTGGCCCTCGACGGTGGACGCGCGCCACGTCGGTCTCGTGATCGTCGTCGCGTCCGGTTTGACCTCCTGCAGGGACTCGCCGTAGCGGCCCACGCGGAGCTGGAGCTTGTCGCCGACCCTGGTCACGACGGCCAGCTGTCCGCCGTCCAGGGACTGGGCCGCGTTGACGACGTCGTAGCCGCCGTTGCCGGCCGGGCCGGGGACGGGCTTGCCGTCCTGCAGCTGGAACAGGCGGCCGCCGGAGCTGACCAGTCCCAGCTGGTCCGGGCTGGGCTTGGTCAGCGCGTCGTACTGCTTGATGTCCGCGGGGCGCCAGTCGCCGTGGCCCTGGATGAGGTCCTGACCGTCGCCCTTGATGCGCAGGCGGCTGTAGGTCACGTCGCGCAGGGTCAGGACGATCTGGGCGGCGATCAGCTCGCGTTGCTCCTCGGTCTTGTCGCCGAGGGGGACCAGGTCGACCACCAGCGTGCCGTCGGCGTCCTCGACGGCGTTGGTTCTGGTGGTCGCGCCCTGGAGCGGTGAGGTGAGCGACCGGCGCATCGCGTCCGACGGCCCGGCCAGCAGCGCGGCGATCACGCGGCCGGCCAGCCCCTCCTCGGGCTTCGCGGCCACGTAGCGCTGGTCGGGCACGCTGATGCGCAGGTCCGGGTCGAAGAAGTACACACTGACCGGCCGGTAGGCGGCGTTGAAGTCGGCCAGCGGCACGTACACGCCCTGCGGCGGCTCGTCGATGCGCCACTGCCCCTTCTCACGCACCACGCCGACGCGGAACTGGTTCTCGCCGATCATGGGGACGAAGGCGTTGTCGGCGCCGAGGCGGCCGAGCAGGGTCACCCGGAGCATGACGGTGACGTGGGTGCTCGGGTCCTCGCCGGTCTCCACCTGGTCGCCGTCCGGGTTCGGCACGGTGCCGAACGTGTTGTCGATGATCGTCGGCTTGACCTCGCTGGCCCAGGCGGCCTGGCCCTTCTTCGTCAGGTACTGCCTGGCCGCGTCGGGGTTGCCGGACCGCCGGACGAACTCGCGCACGAGGTCGAAGGCGTTGAGGTTGGCCGTCGGCGGCTGCTCGGCGGGCTCGCTGGTCGTGCCCTGCTGCTGGTCGCGCACGGCGTGCGGCGTGGACTCCTCGGGGATGTTCGCGCAGCCCGCGGTGCCCACCAGCGCGAGGACGCACAGCAGCGCGCCGAGCCCGCGGCGCCTCATCGGGCCTCCTCCCAGACGGGAGCCGGGGGTTCGAGCTCGGGTTCGGCGTCCTCGCCGCTCGCGACGGTCACGCGCATGGCGTCGGCCTCGGTGAGCGGTTCGACGTCGGCCGCCACCTCCGTGGGCACCTTGGCGTCCGGCGGCGGCAGCGGCAGCGGGTTCTCGGTGTACTCGACGTCCTGGTGGCGCGGCAGCGTCAGCCGGAAGCACGCGCCCTTGCCCGGCTCGCCCCAGGCGTCGAGGCCGCCGCCGTGCAGGCGGGCGTCCTCGAGGCTGATCGCCAGGCCGAGGCCGGTGCCGCCGGTGTGCCGGTTGCGGGACGGGTCGGCGCGCCAGAAGCGGTTGAACACCAGCTCCGGCTCGCCCATGCGCAGCCCGACGCCGTAGTCCCGGACGGTGACCGCGAGCGCGTACTCGTCGGCGGCCATGCGCAGCCGCACGGGGTGGCCGTCGCCGTGGTCGACCGCGTTGGCCAGCAGGTTGCGCAGGATCCGCTCGATCCGGCGGGAGTCGACCTCCGCGCCGGTCTCCTCGTCGGGCAGGTCGAGGATGATCTCGGTGCCCGCGTTGCGGGCGATGGTGGCGACCGTCTGCGCGGCGCGGACCGCGATGGGCCGCACGTCGGTGTACTCGGCCGTCAGCTCCTCGACACCGGCGTCCAGCCTGCTGATCTCCAGGAGGTCGCCGAGCAGCGACTCGAACCGGTCCAGCTCGTCGACCAGCAGCTCGGAGGACCGCGCGAGGCCCGGCGGGAACTGCTCGCGGGACGCGTGCAGCACGTCCGCGGCCATCCGCACGGTGGTCAGCGGCGTGCGCAGCTCGTGGGAGACGTCCGAGGTGAACCGGCGTTGCAGCCCGCCGAACTCCTCGAGCTGGCGGATCTGTCTCTCGATGCTCTCGGCCATCTTGTTGTACGACTGGGCGAGCCGCGCGACGTCGTCCTCGCCGACGACGACCATCCGCTCGTCCAGGTCACCGTTCGCGAACCGCTCCGCGGCCTGCGCGGCGCTGCGGACCGGCCGCACGACCTGCCGCGTCACGAGGTTCGCGATGCCGGCGAGCAGCAACAGCAGCACGAGGCCGCCGACGAGCAGCGTGCTCTGCACGACCGCGATCGTCGACTGCTCGGCGGTCAGCGGGTACAGCATGTACAGCTCCATCTGCTGCTGCTGTCCCGGCCCGAACGGCGCGCCGACGATGAGGAACGTGGTGCGGCCCGACGGGCGGTCGACCGTGTGGATCTGCACGGCGAGCTGGCCGTTCTCCACGAAGTGGCGCATGCTCTCCGGCACGTCGCCGTACGGCCCGACGCTGACCATCTCGCCCGGCGACTGGAACGGCTGCGGGCTCGCGAGCACGGGCTCGAACGTGCCCGCCGACGAGCTCACCGTGCCGGTGTTCGGCGTCGAGCTGGTCAGCTTGTTCAGCGCCTGCTGGAGCCGGTAGCGCACGGGGTCGGTCGACCGGTTGAGTCCCTGCAGCTCACGCTGCGCCACCGCGACCGAGTCCCGCGTGGCCGCGATGGCCGCCTCCTCCTTGGTCTCGAGGAGGCGGTCGGTGATCTGGTTCTGCAGCACCATGCCCAGCACGAACACCACGGCGGAGGACAGGGCGAGCGTGCTGACCACGACCCGCACCTGCAACGAGCGCCGCCACAGCTCGCCGAAGCGAACCGCGTGCTGGCGCCCGAACGCGACCGCGCGGGCGCCGTAGCGGGCGACCGCGCGGAGGTACCGCTTCACGCCGGCTCCTCACCCGCTCCGTCGCGCCGGAGCGCTCCGCTCCACCGGCGTCCTCCGCAGGCTCGGTGCCGGCGTGAACACCGATGACGACTCGCTACGCAAGCTCCGTTCATGGGGCTCGTCCGATCACGGCGGGCCAGCCTTGTAGCCGACACCGCGCACCGTCAACACCACCTCGGGGTGCTCCGGGTCGGTCTCGACCTTGGACCGCAGTCGCTGCACGTGGACGTTGACCAGTCGGGTGTCGGCGGCGTGCCGGTAGCCCCACACCTGCTCGAGCAGCACCTCGCGGGTGAACACCTGGCGCGGCTTGCGGGCCAGGGCCACCAGCAGGTCGAACTCGAGCGGCGTCAGCTGGATGGCCACGCCGTCGCGGGTGACCTCGTGGCCGGGCACGTCGATCGTGAGGTCGCCGATGGACAGCATCTCGGCCGGCTCGGAGTCGGTCCGGCGCAGCCTGGCACGGACCCGCGCGACCAGCTCCTTGGGCTTGAACGGCTTGACGACGTAGTCATCCGCGCCGGACTCGAGGCCCAGCACTATGTCGACGGTGTCGCTCTTCGCCGTGAGCATGACGATGGGCACGCCGGACTCGGCGCGGATCGCCTTGCACACGTCGATCCCGTTGATACCGGGCAACATCAGGTCGAGCAGGACCAGGTCTGGCCTGAGCTCGCGGAGCGCGGGCAACGCCCGGTTGCCTTCTGCCACCACCGCGGTGTCGAAACCTTCGCCCCGCAGCACGATGGTCAGCATCTCGGCGAGAGCCGGGTCGTCGTCCACTACCAGCACACGTGCCTTCATGGTTACATCGTCGCACTTCGTGAGGGCTCATTCGTGCGGGACCCGGCCGGTTCATCCGGATACCGCAATCAGAGTGATTTTTTGTAACGCTTCAGCCAGCGTCGGCAATCTATCTGATGAAGTCGTGAACCTTACTCGGGGGAGGGCACGGATGGGGATCAGAAGGCTCAACCATGCGGTGCTGAACGTACGCGACGTGACACGCAGCGTGCAGTTCTACACCGATGTGCTGGGTTTTCGGGTCGTGCAGCGCCGGCAGAACGCGGCCTTCCTGCGTGCCACCGAGTCCGACAACGACCATGACCTCGGACTGTTCCAGGCGCGCGGGTCCGGCGCCGAACGACCTTCCGGGGTCGGGCTGTACCACCTGGCCTGGTCGGTCGGCACCCTCCCTGAGCTGGCGGACTTCGCCCAGCGGCTGGCGGTCGCCGACGCCCTGGTCGGGTCCTCCGATCACGGGGTGTCGAAGTCGCTGTACGGCAAGGACCCGGACGGGTTGGAGTTCGAGATCTCGTGGTTCGTCCCCCGCGACCGCGTGACCGAGGAGATGTCCACACCCACCATCGGCCGCCTGGACATCGCCGCGGAAATCCTCCGCTGGGGCGCCGACCTGGCGGGCGCGCCGTAGAACGCGGCTATTCCGCCAGTTTCTTGGCCAGTTCGGCGGCGTCCGGTGCGGTCGTGCCGTCGACCACGTGCCAAGGGGACAGCCAGTCCTTCTCGGCGAGGCCGTCGTACACCGCCGCCACGCGTGCCTGGAGGGCGTCGTCGGACTCCCAGGTGTCGCGGCCACGGTCGGTCTCGGTCATGGCGCGGTGGGTCGAGCGTTCGGCCGCGACCGAGGGCGGGACACGCAGCAGCAGCTGGACATCGGGCGCCGGCACCGCGAACCGCGCCAGCTCCAGTGCCCGCACCCACGCCACGAACTCCCCGCCGGCGTCCTGGTGCAGCCGGGCCGCGCCGAACGCCGCGTTGGACGACACGTACCGGTCGAACAGCACGTAGTCGTGGGTGTCGAGCGCCGCGCGGACGTCCGGCACGGCGGCGCGGCGGTCGAGCGCGTACAGCATGGCCATGCCGTAGACCTCGTCGCCGAACGGGCCGAGCCTGCCGTGCAGGCCGTCCTGGATGAGGTCGGCGTACACCGACATCCCGTAGCGGGGGCACGCCATCCGCGCCACCCGGCCGTCCAGCGCCCGCTCCAGGGCGTCCGCCAGCGTCCGCTTGCCGGCGCCGTCGATGCCCTCGATCGCGATCAGTCGTCCCACGCCGGGCACCCTATGCGAACGGGACGTGCCACCACGGACTGGTCCGATCGGCCGTCAGCAGGCGGTGCGGGCCGAGGACCGACGCGTACAGGTGCCCGTAGCTCTCCTCGTCGAAACGGATCACCCGGCCGAGTGCGTAGCCGGCGCTGTAGTCGGCCCAGGACGAGTAGTGCTGCCGGCACAGTTCCCCCGCGCGCAGCACGATCCGCTCGGCGCTGCCGTAGTCGCAGAACCGGCCGCCGTGACCCCAGCGCGCCATGTTGACCGCGCGGCCGAGGTCGTAGCCGAACACGCTGGTCACGATCCCGTCGTGCGGCAGGAGGCCGTCCGTGCGGAAGCGGGACTCGTAGCGGGTGACCACGCCGGCCAGCTCGACCAGCTCGTCGACCTCGGCGGCTCGCCTTCGCTGCCAGCGGGCCCACCTCGCCACCGCGTTCTGCCACGTGACCAGGTCGTAGTGGCCCTGCTGGCGCAGCAGCGTGCGGCGGACGTCGAGCACGGCGTCCACCTCGGGGCCCACGTTCTGGCCGGCCAGCAGGTAGTCGACCTGGCGGGACCAGTCCTCGGCGGTCTCCACGCCCCAGCCCTCGGCCAGGCTGTCCCGGTCCTCCCGGTGGTCGCGCGCGGGGTCGTCCAGGGTGTTCCACGCCCTCGAGACGTGCACGGGGATGTGCGCGCCGCACGCCAAACCGTGTGCCAGCGGACCGAAGAACGGGCCGTCCGGGGCGCTGACCACCCCTTCCACGTGATCACAGACCACCACGTCGGCGGAGTGTAGCCACGTGCAACGACGGACGTGGTCGAGTCCGTCCTGTCGGCATGAGACTCGTACTCGTCGCCCTGCTGCTGGTCCTCGCCGCCTGTGGCCAGCGTCCGGGCGCCGCGCCCGCGCCGGACCCGTTGCGCGGCAGGACTTTCCTCGCGACCGGGGTCACCGACGACGGCAGCCCCCGGGCGATGACGCTGTCGATCGAGTTCACCGGCGACGGGCGGCTGATCGCCCGCGCCAGCTGCAACATGATGCAGGGCGACGTGGACACGTCCGGCGGCAGGCTGGTGTTCGAGGGCGGGTTGGCGACGACCGACATGGGCTGTGACCAGGAGCGGCACGCTGAGGACGCGTTCGTCGCGCGGGTGCTGGGCGGGGAGCCGACGTGGAAGCTGGCCGGTGACACGCTGACGATCACGTCGGGCAGGAACAGGTTCGACCTGGCGCCGCGGGAGGCCGTCGAGCCGGACCGCGACCTGGTCGGGACGACGTGGGAGCTGGACACGCTGGTCGACGGCCAGGTCGCGTCGAGCATGCCGGCCGGCGCGCGGCCGGTGACGCTCGTGTTCGACGGAAAGACCGTCGTCGCGGACACGCACTGCAACGGCGTCCGCGGGGACTACACGATCGACGGCGACACGATCAATGTCGAGCTGGGTCCCATGACCAGGATGGCGTGCGCGCCTGAGATCATGCAGGGTGAGAACGCGGTGGTCGGCGTGCTGTCGGGCAAGGTGTCCTTCGAGGTCACGGCCGACCGCCTGACGCTCACCCACCCGTCCGGCAAGGGGATCCAGCTGCATGCCAAGTGAGCTTCCCGAGGTGGAGTTCGCCGACCAGGCCTCGTTCGCGGCCTGGTTGGCCGAGCACGCCGACACGCCGGGCGTCTGGCTCCGGATCGCCAAGAAGGGCACCGGCATCACGTCCGTCGACCACGACCAGGCACTGGAGGAGGCGCTGCGGCACGGGTGGATCGACGGCACCGCCCGCCGCGTCGACGACGAGTGGTTCGTGCAGAAGTTCACGCCACGCACGCGCCGGTCGCGGTGGTCCCGGATCAACCGCGACTCCGCGGAGCGGCTGATCGCCGAGGGCCGGATGTTCCCGCGCGGCCTGCGTGAGGTGGCGGCGGCCAGGGCCGACGGCCGTTGGGACGCGGCCTACGTGGGCCCGGCGAGGTCCACGGTGCCGGCCGACCTGGCCGCCGCCCTCGCGGCGTCGCCGTCCGCCGAGGCCTTCTTCGGGACGCTGACCAGCCAGAACCGCTACGCCATCCTGTACCGGGTCGAGGAGGCCAAGCGCCAGGAGACCCGCGCCCGGCGCATCGAGAAGTTCGTCGCGATGCTGGAACGCGGCGAAACCCTGCATTAGTGACCTCACGTTTGTCGAAGCCCCAGCGTCTTCCCGGTGTGATCGTGAAACCGTTCGAACGGGTGGTGGCCGAGTACGGGCCGATGGTGCTGCGGGTCTGCCGCGCCGTCGTCGGCCCGGTCGACGCCGAGGACGCCTGGTCCGAGACGTTCCTGGCCGCGTTGAAGGCGTACCCGGCGCTGCCGGCCGACGCGAACGTCGAGGCGTGGCTGGTCACGATCGCGCACCGCAAGGCGATCGACGTCACCCGCGTGCGCGGGCGGACACCGGTCCCCGTCGACGAGCTGCCGGAGCGGGAGAGCACCGGGACCGCGCCGGCCGGCGACGTGTGGGACGCGGTGGCCCGGCTGCCGGACAGGCAGCGGACCGCCATCGCCTACCACTACCTGGGCGGGCTGCCGTACGCCGAGATCGCGCTGATCACCGGTGGCACGGCGGACGCCGCCAGGCGCGCGGCGGCGGACGGGGTCAAGTCCCTGCGGGCCGCGACGAAGAGGGAGGAAGCAGGATCATGACGACCGAAGAGCTGTTCCCGGCGTCCGAGACCGACCCCGAGACCACCGGCCGGCTGCACGAACGGCTGGTCACCGCCGCCGCGCGGGAGGGACTGCTGGACGTGGCCTACCGCACACTGGACACCCCGGTCGGCACGCTGCTGCTGGCGGCGACCGAGCAGGGGCTGGTGCGTGTCGCGTACGACCGTGAGGACCACGACGCGGTGCTGTCGAGGCTGGCCGAGCTGGTGAGCCCCCGGGTCCTGCGGGCCCCGGCACGGCTGGACCCGGCGGCACGGCAGCTGGCGGAGTACTTCGCCGGCGGGCGGCGGCTGTTCGAGCTGCCCCTGGACTTCCGGCTGGCGCGCGGGTTCCGGTTGGCCGTGCTGGCCCACCTGCCGGCGATCGGGTACGGGCACACGGAGAGCTACGCGCAGGTCGCGGCGGCCGCGGGGAGTCCACGTGCGGTGCGCGCGGTCGGCACGGCGTGTGCGACCAACCCGCTGCCGGTGGTGGTGCCCTGCCACCGGGTGGTGCGGTCCGACGGGTCCTACGGCGGGTACGTGGGCGGCGAGGACGCCAAGCGCACGCTGCTGACGTTGGAGGCGGCGTGAACAGGTGGGAGAAGCGGGTGGCCGCGGCCGACTGGGCCGCGGTGACCGCGGAGGTGGACGAGTACGGCTGTGCGCTGCTGCCGCCACTGCTGACCGCGGCCGAGTGCGCGAGGTTGGCCGCCCTGTGGGACGAGCCGGCGCACTTCCGCGCGACGGTGAACCTGCGGCGGCACCGCTTCGGCGACAACGGCGACTACCACTACTTCGCGGCGCCGTTCCCGGAGCCGGTCCAGGCGTTGCGGGAGGCGCTGTACCCGAGGCTGCTGCCGATCGCGCGGGACTGGGCGGCACGGCTCGGCCGGGATCCCGAATGGCCGTCCACTTTGGACGAGTGGCTGACCGTCTGCCACGAGGCGGGCCAGACGCGGCCGACGCCGATCCTGCTGCGCTACGAGGCGGGCGGCTGGAACGCACTGCACCGGGATCTGTACGGGGACAAGGTGTTCCCGCTGCAGGTGGTGATCAACCTGAACGCACCGGGGGTGGACCACACGGGTGGCGAGTTCCTGCTGGTAGAGCAGCGGCCGCGGGCGCAGTCACGGGCTACGGCGACGCTCGTCCCGCAGGGGAACGGGCTGGTGTTCACGACGCGGGACCGCCCGGTTCGGTCGGCCCGCGGGTGGTCGGCGTCGCCGGTGCGGCACGGGGTGTCCACGGTCCGTTCGGGGCGGCGGCACACGCTCGGCCTGGTCTTCCACGACGCGACATGACGTACACGCTGGTCGGGCCGGACGGGGTGCCGTTCGAGAGCGCCTCGCCCGGAACGCTCGGCGGGCATCGGCGCGGCCGGCTCTACGGCCGGCTGGACTGCCCGTCGGCGCTGCGGGCGATCGCCGGCGGCGGGTACGTCCGGCACCGGGTGTTCTTCGCGGACGAGGCCACGGCCGTCGCCGCGGGGTACCGGCCGTGCGCGGTGTGCCTGCCGGAGCGGTACCGGGCATGGCGAGAGGCCGGCCCTCGTGACTCGGGGGCCGGCCTCTGCACGAAACCGCAACTCGGTGTGTCCGAACGCGAGACTCGCGGTGTTTGAACGCGGGACTCGCGGTCAGTAGCGGTAGTGGTCGGCCTTGTACGGGCCCTCGACGTCCACGTCGATGTACTCGGCCTGTTCCTTGGTCAGCTTCGTGAGCTCGCCGCCCAGTGCCTGCAGGTGGATGCGGGCGACCTTCTCGTCGAGCTTCTTCGGGAGGCGGTAGACCTCCTTGTCGTACTCCTCTTTCTTGGTGAACAGCTCGATCTGCGCGATCACCTGGTTGGAGAAGGAGTTCGACATCACGAACGACGGGTGGCCGGTCGCGTTGCCCAGGTTCATCAGGCGGCCCTCGGACAGCACGATGATCGAGTGCCCGTCCGGGAACACCCACTCGTCGACCTGCGGCTTGATGTTGATCCGCCGCACGCCCGGGTAGCGCGCCAGGCCGGCCATGTCGAGCTCGTTGTCGAAGTGGCCCACGTTGCCCAGGATCGCCTGGTGCTTCATCTTGGCCATGTGCTCGGCCATGACGACGTTCTTGTTGCCGGTCGTCGTGATGACGATGTCGGCCTTGTCGAGCACGTTCTCCAGGCGCTGCACGTCGTACCCGTCCATCGCCGCCTGCAGGCCGCAGATCGGGTCGATCTCGGTGACGATCACCCGGGCGCCCTGGCCACGCAGCGACTCCGCGGAGCCCTTGCCGACGTCGCCGTAGCCGCAGACCACCGCGACCTTGCCGCCGATCAGGACGTCGGTGCCGCGGTTGATGCCGTCCACCAGCGAGTGGCGGATGCCGTAGCGGTTGTCGAACTTCGACTTGGTCACCGAGTCGTTGACGTTGATCGCCGGGAACAGCAGCTCACCGGCCGCCGCCAGCTGGTACAGGCGCAGGACACCGGTGGTGGTCTCCTCCGTCACGCCCATGATCTCCTGGCCGGTACGGGTCCACTTCTGCTTGTCGGCCTCGAGCGAGCTGCGCAGCGTCTCGAGGATGATCTTCCACTCGTCCGCGTCGTCGTCCTCGGGCTGCGGCACGACGCCCGCGGCCTCGTACTGCGTGCCCTTGTGCACGAGCAGGGTCGCGTCGCCACCGTCGTCGAGGAGCATGTTCGGCAGGGCACCGCCCGGCCAGGTGAGCATCTTCTCGGTGCACCACCAGTACTCCTCGAGCGTCTCGCCCTTCCACGCGAACACCGGGACGCCCTTGGGCTCCTCCGGCGTGCCGTGCGGACCGACGACCACCGCCGCCGCGGCGTGGTCCTGGGTCGAGAAGATGTTGCAGGACGCCCACCGCACCTCGGCGCCCAGCGACACGAGCGTCTCGATGAGCACGGCGGTCTGCACCGTCATGTGCAGCGAGCCGGAGACCCGCGCCCCGCGCAGGGGGTAGACCTCCGCGTACTCGCGGCGGAAGGCCATCAGGCCCGGCATCTCGTGCTCGGCGAGACGAATCTCCTTGCGCCCGAACTCGGCCAGCGACAGATCCGCCACCGCGAAGTCCAGGTCACCCGCCTGCCGGAAATACCGGGTGAGCGTGTCGCCCTGGGTGTTTACTGCGGTCATCCCGTACGTCCTCCAAACTCCATTGCCTCCAGAACACTACCGTTGCCCCCAGTCACCCGACTTGAGTGCCCATCGAGCCCGAGGAGGAAGGCCTGTTGTACCCGCCGGGGCCCGACACCCGAGTGGTCGAGCTACGCGTGCACGGTGTCATGGGCACCCGGCCGGAGACGCTGGTCTCGGCCGTCGCCACGGTCGACGTGGCGGGCGACGGCCTCGGCCGGATCGTCCAGCCGGCCGACCGGCTGCTGCGGCCGGCACCCGGGCCGATGCTGCGCGCGGAGGGTCAGTCCATCCCGAGGACCGTCGAGGGCTACTCGTGGAGCGGCATGACCTCCGGCGGCGCGGTGAAGGCGGCCTGGGCACTGCTGTTCCCGTTCTCGCTGGTCAACGTGGCGCACTGGATGCTACCGCCGATCCCCAGCGGGCACCGGCCGGCGGAGCTGCTCGGGCTCGCGGCCCGCACCCTGCTACGGCTCGCGGCGGTGTTGCTCACCGTGTTGCTCGTCACTCAGGCGGCGGTCGTCAGCCTGGACCTGCTCGCGGCGCGGTGCCTGGCGCCCGGGTCGCCGTGCCTCGCGAGCGTGGTGCCGGACTGGCTGCGCTCGACGTACCTGGTCCGGCCGGCGATCGGGCTCGTTCCGGTGCTGCTGACGATCTACGTGCTGCACCGGATCTCGTGCGTCGCGTGGGAGGTGGACGGCGAGACGAACCCGCCGCCGACGCCGCCGAACCGGCGCGTGCAGCTGCCCGGCACGAACCTGGTCGCCGACCCGGACACGCCGACGCTGCGGGCACTGCACCTGGTGGCGGCGCTCGCGACCGTGGCGTTGCTGCCGCTGGGCGGCCCGTTCGCGATCCCGGCGACGCCGGTGCCGGCGGCACTGTGGACGCTGGCGTTGATCCTGCTGGTCGTGGCGCTGTTCGGGGTGCTGATGCTGGACGACCCGCGCGGCGCGGCGCCGGTGCGGGCCGGGGCGTGGCTGCGGGCGGCGCTCGGGCCGTGGTCGCGGCGGGTGCTGTTCGCGGTCGGCGGGGTGCTGGTCGCGGCCTCGGCGGCGAGCCAGGACCCGCTGCGGCTGACCGGCACGGAGACCACGGTCGAGGCGGTGGCGGCCGTGCTGATCGTGGTGGTCGTGCTGTTCGCCCTGTTGCTGGTGCCGGCGGCGCTGATCGCGCGGCGGGAGTGGCGCGGACGGCCGCGGGAGCTGCGGCCGTGGGCGGGCGGCTGGATGGCCGCGCCGGTCGTCGCGGTGGGGGCGCTGCTCGGCGGCGGCTTCGGCGCCGGGCTCGGGTTCGTGGTGCGGCAGCTGCTCGGCGTCGACTGGCTGCCGCCGGGGTACGGGCCGGTGACGATGCTGTGGGGCGCGGGGGCCGTGCTCGGGCTGGTGGTCGCGGTCCTCGCGGTGCCGGTCGCGTGGTTCCGGCTGCGGCGGACGTCGTCGGCGGAGGCGGTGCTGATCGGCTCGCCCGTGCGGGAGTGGCGGCTGGCCTCGTGGCAGCGGCGGCACGTGCACCACGTCGTGCAGGCGGGTGCCGGGGTGCTGTCGGCGGGTGCGGCGGTGGCACTGTACTTCCGGTTCGCCGGGACGCCGGAGGTGCTGCGGCCGCTGTCCGGTGTGGGGGTGTTCGCGCTCGGTTTCCTGGCGGGCGCGTTGCTGCGGGCGGTGTACAACGCGGCGCGGGCGCCGTCGTCGGCGCGGCAGCTGGGGGTGCTGGCGGACCTGGCGTGCTTCTGGCCGCGGGAGGCGCATCCGATCGTGCCGCCGTGCTACGCGGTGAAGGTGGCGCCCGAGCTGGCGGCACGGACGGTGACGCACCTGCGGGACCCTGGGACGCGTGTGGTTCTGGTGGGTGAGAGCCACGGGAGCCTGCTGGTGGCCGTCGCGGCGGCACGGCTGCTGAACTCGCTGAACGAGCCGGAGCGCAGGCGGATCGGGATCGTGACGGTGGGGTCGCAGTTGCAGTGGGCGTACACGCGGGCCTTCCCGGCTGTGCTGCCGTTCTCGGCGATGGGGACGCTGGCGGGCGAGCTGGGGACGCGGTGGCGGTCGTTGTGCCGTGGGACGGACCCGCTCGGCGGCGCGGTGACGACGTGGCGGCGGCAGGTGTTCGAGGGTGCGCTGCTGGGCATGGGGTTGCGGGCGGACGGGACGGCGGGGCCGCTGGCGTCGGCGTCGCGGGGGCCGTCGGGGGCGTTGGTGCTGGGGCTGGACCACTGGCTGCCGGATCCGCCACACGGGCCGTTCGCGGGCCGGCGGTGGACGCCCGGCCTGCAGCGGCACGGGAACTACACGGCGGACCCGGAGTGGGACCGCGCGGTGGCGATGGCGGCAGGCCTCGATCCGGCCGAGCCGCCGACGCTGTTCCAGCTGCCGCACTGAGCCGCCGGTGTTGCCGCGCCACCACTGGACAAGGGGCTCAGAAGGCCGGCCGGAGCAGCGCGGTCGCCGTCGACAGGTGGCCGGACTGGGCCAGCAGGCCCGCGGGGCCGAGGCGGCCTTCGCGGTCGACGGTCACGCGGGCGTTGCGCAGCACCGGACCCAGGTCCGCACGGAGGGACTTCTCCAGGCCCGCCAACGAGTCCGCGTGGCGGAAGACGCCGCCGGACAGAACCAGCACGGTCGCGCCCTTCGGGCCGAGCTGGCCGACCATGCGTAGGTGGCGGCGGATCGCCAGGGTCGCCGCGAGCCGGGCTATGCGCAGGTCCGCCTCCCGTTCCTCGTCGGTCGCCGGGAGGAACTCGACGTTCTCGTTGCGGTGGGCGGCTTTCGCCGTCAGGTCCGAGTCGGGCGGCAGGAGACGTTCGGTGATCGCCTCCGCCACCACGCCCGGGGCGCTCACGCGCATGCCGATGTCGCCCTCGACCGTTCTGCGGTCCGGCGGGAGGGCCACCGTGCGCGCCGGCGAGTCGTCCACCGTGGACACTGCCGAGTACACGTCTGTGGTCGCGCCGCCCACGTCCACCACCAGGACCGCGCCTTCCTCCTGTGCGGCAAGGGTCGCCACGCCGGACAGGACGGCGTCCGGCGTCACCGCGCTGACCAGGTCACGGAAACGGCGGCCGCGGGACAGGCCCTTGCCGCCGATCACGTGCGCCAGGAACACCTTCCGGATCGCGGCGCGGGCCGGTTCCGGCGCCAGCTCGCCGACGTCCGGCAGCACGTTGTCCGTGGCCACGACCGTCCGGCCGGCCAGCAGGCCGAGTGCCTCGTCCCGGGCCGCCCTGTTGCCGGCCAGCACGACCGGTACCGCGATCCTGGCCCGCGCGAGGCAGGACGCGTTGTGCAGCAACACCTTCTCGTCGCCGCCGTCCGTGCCGCCGACCAGCAGGACGACGTCCGGCCGCGCCGCGCGCACGGCGTACACATTGGACAGTGGGCCGGCCGAGACGTGTACGACCTTCGCGCCGGCGGACAGCGCCACGCGGTGACCGGCCTCCGCGCTCACGAGCCTTTCCTGGCCCACCACGGCCAGCCGGAGGCCACCGCCCGCGGACGAGCAGGCCAGCGTCCCGGTGGCGGTGGGCAGCGCGGCGGTCACGGCCGCGATGCCGTCCATCACCTCTGGCGGGGTGGTCCGGTGCTGTGCGACACCGGCGAGCGTGCCGTCCGGCGCGACCACCGCGCCCTTCGTCCAGGTGGAGCCGACGTCAAGACACAGGAACATGCTTGCCCAGCACCGAGTTCCGCCGGCCGTAGCTGAAGTACACGACGATGCCGATCAGCATCCACACGAAGAACCGCACCCACGTCAGGATGGTCAGGTTCAGCATCAGCCACACACACGCGACGATGGCCAGGGTGCCGATCAGCGGCAGCGCCGGCACGCGGAACGAGCGCTCCAGGTCCGGCCGGGAGCGCCGCAGCATCATCACGCCGGCCGACACCAGGATGAACGCGAACAGCGTGCCCACGTTCACCATCTCCTCCAGCTTGCCGGCCGGGAAGAACGTCGCCGCGGCCGCGACCAGGCCGCCGACCAGGATCGTCGCGCGGACCGGGGTGCCCTGCTCGCCCGTGCGGGACAGGCCGCGCGGCAGCAGGCCGTCGCGGGACATGGCGAACAGCACGCGGATCTGGCCCAGCATCAGCACCATCACGACGGTCGTCAGGCCGGCCAGCGCGCCGATCGAGATCACGTTCGCCGCCCAGTCCACATTGTTCAGCTCGAACGCCGTGGCGAGCGTCTTGTGCTCGCCGCTGTCGCTCGAGGCGAGCTTCTTGTAGCTCACCATGCCCGTCAGCACGAACGAGACCGCCACGTACAGGATGGTGACGATCACCAGCGAGCCGATGATGCCGCGCGGCACGGCGCGCTTCGGGTCGCGGGTCTCCTCCGCGGTCGTCGCGACGACGTCGAAGCCGATGAACGCGAAGAACACCAGCGAGGCGCCGGCAAGCAGGCCGAAGACGCCGAACGCGGAGCTGGCGCCGCCGGCCAGCCAGGAGAACACGGTCTGGTCCACGCCCGTGGACGCCGCGCCGGCGCCGGTCTCACCCGGCGGGATGAACGGGCTGTAGTTCGCCGCCTTGATGAACGAGAGACCGAAGAAGATCACGAACAGCACGATCACGACCTTGATGCCCGTGATCACCATGCTGACCCGCGACGACAGCTTCGTGCCGACCGCCAGCAGCACGGTCAGCACGGTGACCAGCAACAGCGCGCCCCAGTTGACGGTCAGGCCCCCGAGGGCGAACGTGGTCTTGACGCCGTCACCGAAGATGTAGGCCAGCACGGTCTGCAGGTACTCGGACCACCCGGTCGACACCGCGGCCGAGCCGACGGCGAACTCGAGCACCAGGTCCCACCCGATGATCCAGGCGACGAACTCGCCGAACGTCGCGTAGGAGAAGGTGTACGCGCTCCCGGCGACCGGCACCGTGGACGCGAACTCGGCGTAGCACAGCGCGGCCAGCCCACACGCGATCGCCGCGAACACGAACGACAGCGACACCGACGGCCCGGCGAGGTCCCCGGCGGTCCGCGCGGTGAGCGTGAAGATCCCGGCCCCGATGACGACCGCGACACCGAAGACCGTCAGGTCCCACGCACTCAGGTTCTTCCGCAACCGCGAACCCGGCTCGTCGGTGTCCTTGATCGACTGCTCGACTGACTTGGTACGCCACAACGCACTTCCCGACACGACGCCCTCCGTTCCCCGATCATCCCGCCCGATGACGATAACCCCAACAAGCACCCAAGGTGCTGCCGAACAAACCCCCCACGACTCCCGCGCCCAAACCCCGCGAGTCCCGCGCCCAAACACACCGAGTCCCGCGTTCGGACATACCGAACTGTGGGTTCGTGCAGATCATGACCGGGACGTGTGCACGAAACCGCAACTCGGTGTGCGTGGACACGCGACTCGGTGTGCGCGAACGCGGGACTCGCGATCTGCATGAACACGCGACTCGGGGTGGGTGGGCGCGGGACTCGCGAGGGGTTAGGTCTTGGCTGGGGTGCGGTCCAGGTCGGGTTCTAGGTAGATCAGGCGGGCGGTGGGGATTGCCTCGCGGAGGCGGGCCTCGGCGGCGTCGATCTCGGTGGCCACGTCCGACAGGGAGAGGCCCGGTGCCATGGCGATCTTGGCCGCCACCAGGAGCTCGTCGGGGCCGATGTACTGGGTGCGGATGTGGATCAGGCGTTGTACGCGGCCCTCGACCAGTACCTTCCTGATCGTGTCCAGCTCGGTCGGGGTGGCGCCCTCGCCGATGAGGAGGCTCTTCATCTCGATGATGAGGATGATCGCGATCACGCCCAGCAGCGCGCCGATCATGAGCGTGCCGACGGCATCCCACATCGGGTCGTCCGTGACGACCGACAGGCCGACGCCGAAGAGGGCGAACACCAGGCCGAGCAACGCTCCCGTGTCCTCCAGCAGCACGACCGGCAGCTCGGGGGTCCTGGACTGGCGGATGAAGCCCCACCAGGTGACGTTCCCCTTGATCTTGCGGGACTCGACCATCGCGGTGAAGAAGCTGTAGCCCTCCAGCCCGATCGCGACCACCAGGATGAGGACGGCGACGAGCGGGGAGGTCAGGGGCTCGGGGTGCTGCAGCTTGTGGATGCCCTCGTAGATCGCGAACGCGGACCCCAGCGAGAACAGCATCAGCGCCACGATGAACGAGTAGAAGTACCGGTCGCGGCCGTAGCCGAACGGGTGCTCCTCGGTGGCCTTGCGGCGCGAGGTCCGCTGGCCGAGCAGCAGCAGGGCCTGGTTGGACGTGTCCGCCACCGAGTGCACGGCCTCGGCGAGCATCGACGACGCGCCGGTGATCGCGAACCCGACGAACTTCGCCACCGCGATCCCCGCGTTCGCCGCCAACGCCGCGAGAATCGCCCTCGTCCCGCCGCCTGCGCTCACAGAGCCCACTCCCCTTCAAACCCGTGTCGCTTTTGTCGCGGTGTGCAGCCTAGATCAGTCTGGCCAGCCACTGCCGCGTGCCTTCGCCAGGCCGAACGACGCAGGAATGCCCGTCACGGCGGCGGTCATGCCTCCTCAGGGCAGCCGGCCGGGGGTGGCCGCGAAGGCCCGGGCCGCCGCACCCGCCGGCGCCACGACCACGTCCGGGTCGCTCGCCGGGATCCACACCGACTGGCCCCGGGTCAGCGTCCGGTCCCCGACGGACAGCGCGCCGTCGATCGCCATCAGGATGCGTGGGGCGCCGCCGGGCAGCGTCACCGGCCCGCGCGACCCGTCCATCCACTCCAGACGGGACAGCTCGAACTCCGGCGCCGCCGTCCGGTACACGTACCGGGCACCCTCGGGCGTACCGGTGGTGACGGCCATGTCGCCGTAGCTGAAGTCCAGTACCCGCAACAACTCCGGCACGTCCACGTGCTTGGGCGTGAACCCGCAGCGCAGCACGTTGTCCGAGTTGGCCAGCACCTCGACACCCTCGCCCCTCAGGTAGGCGTGCAGGTTGCCGGCGGGCAGGAAGATCGCCTCGCCCGGCGCCAGCACCAGCCGGTTGAGCAGCGTCGCCGCCAGCACGCCCGCGTCGCCGGGGTAACTCTCGCCCAGCTCCAGGATCGTCCGGCACTCCAGCTCGAACGGCCCGTGCTCCTTGACGTGCACCACGCACTCGTCGAGCAGCTCAGGCACGAGCGCGTCGATCTTCGGCTGCGGCAGCGTGATCCACGTGGTGAACAGCGCCCGCAGGCCCGCGTGGTTGGGCTCGGCGCCGAGCAGGTGGACGTACGGCGCCAGCCCGGGCGTGGCGACCGCCTGCAGCAGCTCGACCGTCTTGTGCGGCTCGCGGAACCCGGCCAGCGCGTGGAACTCCGTCAACGCGCACAGCAGCTCCGGCTTGGGCGTCGGGTCCGGGTAGTTCCGGTTCGACGCGTCCCGGGGGATCCCGCGGGCCTCCTCGCGCGCGTACCCCTCCGCCGCCTGCGACGCCGACGGGTGGGCCTGCAGGCTCAGCGGCTCCTCCGCGGCCAGCACCTTGAGCAGGAACGGCAACCGCCCCTGCCAGCGGGAGACGACCGGCACGCCGAGCTGACCGTCGGGATCGGCGGCCAGGACGTCGACCAGCGACTCACCGGCGACCCGCGACGGGTCGCCGGGATGCGCGCCCAGCCACAGCTCCGCCTCCGGGTGCGGTGCGGGCACCGGCTTGCCGAGCAGCCCGGCGATGGCCGTCCGGGAGCCCCACGCGTAGTGCCGGACCGGGTTGTCAAGCAGCTCCAAGAGGGTTCACTCCCTGGGCCGGGCCGGCGTGTACCGGGTGGTCCCGCCGGTCGTCCCGGCCGCCAGCCCCAGGTACAGGGCGGCCAGTTCGAACCGCAGCGCGAGCACGGCCGCGCAGGCGGTCGTGTCCGCGGTGATCTCCTCGGCCGGCGTGATCAGGTCCGCGTCGGGCAGCATGTCGGCGGCGAGGCGGCGCATCGGGTCGGCCGGCAGGGCGCTGACCGCCAGCAGGAACGTCCGCAGCGGCGAGGCCGCGGACGGCTCCAGGTCGTCCGGGTCGGCGAAGATGTCCGTGCCGGCGGCGGCCTGCGTGGCCGCGCGGTGCAGCGCGGTGCGGCTCGCGGCCTGCTGGTAGGGGGCCACGTCGCTCACGATGCCGGCGTGGGTGGCGAGCATCTGCGCGGCGTGCAGGCCGACACCGGTCGCCACGTCGTCCAGGCCCCACAGCAGCGGGGTCCGCTCGGCGAGCCGCAACGCCAGCGCCTTGGCGGGGTTCACGAACGACTCGTGCTGCATGTGGCCACGCTCGGCCTCGCGGTCCAGCTCGTCGGCGACCATGTCGAGGTCGGTGCGCAGCAGTCCGAGGGTGGTGGCGGTGATCAGCCCGGCGGCGAGCGCGCGGGGGAAGCCGAACCCGGGTGGCACCGGGACCCGCGGCGTGATCAGCACGGACTTTCCCGCGGCCGCGGCGGCGACCGGGCCGTCCTCCGGCGCGGTCAGCACGACGCCCGTGCCGTAGCGGCCCGCGCGGTCGACGGACTCGGCCAGCTCGATGTCGCCCGGGTCGTCGGTGTGCGCGACCAGCACGTCCAGTGCGCCGAGCCAGGGCGGCGCGGTGTCGGTCACCACGACCGGGATCGGGCAGGCACGGCCGAGCAGCGCCATCAGGAGCTTGGCCGCGCCGGGACCGAGGCCGGGGCGGGTGAGCAGCACGAGCGCGCGGGGCACCTGGCCGGCGAGCCGCTGGATGCCGGCCTCGCGGGCCACCTCCAACGTGGCCCGCACCTGCGCGCCGGCGCGGGCGGACGCGGGCAGCAGGCCGTCGACGTCCACGTCGGTCAGCCGGCCGAGGTCGTCGAGCAGGGTGTCGTCGACCGCCGCGCTCACGGCCGCGCCTCGCCCTCTCCTCGCGGGCTCCGAGCGGACGGGGGCCGGTGGTTCGCTCCGCTCACTCCTCCGCACTCTCCTTCCGCGGCTCTGTCGCCTCGTCCAACAGCAGTACCGGAATACCGTCCTCGACGCGGAACTGCCGGCCGCATGACGTACACGTCAGCACGTCCGCGTCGGGGTCGGTCGGCGTGCCGGGGTGCAGCGGCGCGTGGTCGTCGGACGGGCAGGCGAGGATCTCGAGGAGCCTCGGGTCGAGCTGGACGGCCATGTCCCCTCCCAGGGTCGGTATAGCTCCGCTCGGTCAGGCGCGGACGATCGCCAGCACCTCGTCGCGGATGGCGGCGACGGCGGCGGCGTCCGGCGCCTCGATGTTCAGTCGTAGCAGGGGTTCGGTGTTGGACGGGCGGATGTTGAACCAGCCCCCGGACGGCAGCTCGACCGTGAGGCCGTCCAGCTCGTCCGTGCTCACCCCTTCGCGGGCGGCGAACGCCTCCTTGACCGCCGCCATCCGGCCGGCCTGGTCGTCGACGGTCGAGTTGATCTCGCCGGACGCGGCGTAGCGGGTGTACGCGCTGGTCAGCTTGGACAGTGGCCGGACGTCCTCGCCGAGCGCGGCGAGGACGTGCAGCGCGGCCAGCATGCCGGTGTCGGCTCGCCAGAAGTCGCGGAAGTAGTAGTGGGCGGAGTGCTCCCCGCCGAAGATCGCGTTCGTCCTCGCCATCTCGGCCTTGATGAACGAGTGGCCGACGCGGGTGCGGACCGGCTTGCCGCCGTGCTCGGCGACGATCTCCGGCACGCCCTTGGACGTGATCAGGTTGTGGATGACCGTGCCGCCGGGGTCCTTCTTCAGCTCGCGGACCGCGACCAGCGCGGCGACGGTGCTCGGCGGGACCGGCTCGCCGCGCTCGTCGACCACGAAGCAGCGGTCGGCGTCGCCGTCGAACGCCACGCCGGCGTCCGCGCCGACCTCGCGGACCTTGGCCTGCAGGTCGACGATGTTCTTCGGGTCGAGCGGGTTGGCCTCGTGGTTGGGGAAACTGCCGTCCAGCTCGAAGTACATCGGGACGATGTCGATCGGCAGGCCCTCGAACATGGCCGGGACGGTGTGGCCGCCCATGCCGTTGCCGGCGTCCACGACGACCTTGAGCGGCCGGGACTTCGAGAGGTCGACCAGCTTGTGCAGGTAGGCGACGTACTCGGTGAGCATGTCGCGGGTCTCGAGCCTGCCCGGGGTCCTGCCCTCCGACGGCGGGGTGCCGGCCTCGACCTCCCGCTGGATGTCGGTCAGGCCGGTGTCCTGGCCGACCGGGGCGGCGCCGGCGCGGCAGAGCTTGATGCCGTTGTACTTGGCCGGGTTGTGGCTGGCGGTGAACATGGCGCCCGGCAGGTTGAGGTGGCCGGAGGCGAAGTACAGCATGTCCGTGCTGGCCAGGCCGATCATGATGACGTCGACGCCCTCGCGGTTGGCGCCCTCGGCGAAGGCGGCGGCGAGGCCGGGCGACGAGGCCCGCATGTCGTGGCCGATCACGATCGCGTTCTCGGTCACCTGACGGGCGAAGGCCGCGCCGATGTCGCGGACGAGGTCCGCGTCGAGCTGGTCGCCGACGACGCCGCGGATGTCGTAGGCCTTGAAGACGCCGGACAGGTCACGCACCAGGTGCTCCCCGAGTGGTCAGCGGATTTGCCTCCGCGAGCCTACCGGCGGCGCCGTCAAGCCGGGGTAGGAGCTACCGGTGCGCCTACCCGGAGTTACCCCGCACTGGTGACGGCCCTACTCCGCCACGGGGTTCGGCAGGACACGCAGGTGACCGCGGCGGCCCGTCGTGGACGTGCCGGGGGCGGGCTCCGGCGGCGGCTCGATCGGGCGATCCGGCCGGCCGGCCTCACGGACCGCCTCGGCCAGCGCGGTCAGGTCGTCGACCGTGGGCTCGGGGGCGGCGAACTCGCCGTCGTGCCGGACGACCTCCCAGCCCCGGGGGACCGTCAGGCGCAGCGCATGCTCCTCGCACAGGTCGTAGCTGTGCGGTTCGGAGTAGGTGGCCAGCGGCCCGACGACGGCGGTCGACTCGGCGTAGGCGTAGGTCAGGGTCGCGACGGCCGGGCTTCCGCAGCCGGTCCGCGAACACTTCCGCACGCTCCGCACGAACGTGGACGATAGCGCGTCGTGGGGAAAATAGCCCCTCGCCACACCGTGGTCGTGTCGGCGCTCGATACCCTCAGGTCTGTGACCTCGACACGTGGCCGACTCTCGCGCCGGCGGCGCCCCAACCGGGACCGCCACGGCCGTGGGCTGCGCGGGTCGCTGTACCCGTCGACCCTGCCGGCCGCGTCGACCCGCGCGGAGCGGTTCGACGCGCTCGTGCTGGCCGCACTGGAGCCGATCGAGGCCCGCTGGCGCACGGAGCTGACGAAGCTGGACGTCGCCGTCGACGACGTCCCCGACGTCCGCGGCGACGACGACACGATCGCGACGGAAGGCACCCTCACGGACGCCGGAGTGCCGCTGGCGCGGCTGGTTCCGGCGGGCATGGACCGCCGCGGACTGCCGACGAAGGCACGGATCGTCCTGTTCCGCCGCCCACTGGAGGCCCGCGCCCGCGACGGAGCCGACCTGGCGGACCTCGTCCACCACGTCCTGGTCGACCAGGTGGCCAACTACCTGGGCGTAGACCCCAACATCATCGACGGCGACACCTGACCCTTCCGCGAGTCCCGCGTTCAGACACACTGAGTCCCGCGTTCGGACATAGCGAACTGTGGGTTCGTGCATACCGAACCGTGGGTTCGTGCAGATCATGGCCCGGGGGGCGGGGCGTGTGCACGAAACCGCAACTCGGTGTGCGCGAACACGGGACTCGATGTGCATGAACGCGGGACTCGCGGTGTGCATGAACACGGGACTCGCTATGGGTGAATGCGGGACTCGCGGGGGTGTGGGCGGCGGGTTGGGATGGCGGTCAGGGCGATGAAGAGGACCATTGCGGCCTGGGTGAGGAGTAGGACGCTGCGTAGGGCCGTGGGCTGGTCGACCTGGACGTTTGCCGCGCGCGTTGGTAGGGACACCGCTACCAGGTGGTTCCAGGCGCGGACGATCGGGACCTGTTGACCGTCGATCGTCGCTGTCCAGCCTGGTTCCTCCTCCGCGGCGATCACCAGGAGGCGGCCGGACGGTCCGTCCGACACCCGGACCGCCACGGACGGTGGTGACGCCTCGACCGGGACGATCCCGCCGGTGCCCAGCTCGACCGACGGCTCGCCGCCGGTCACCGCTCGCCTGGCCTGTTCGGGGGACAGCAGCGTCACCGCTCCCGCGGCCGGTTGCAGGCGCAGCACAGGGCGGCCGTCGGAGGTCGGCGGCGCGTCCGCCACCAGGTCGCCTGCCGACGCCCGCAGTGACGCCGCCTCGGCACGCGTCGGTACCACCACGAACAGCACGCCCGCCGACGCCGCCTGCGCGACTCCCGCCTTCGGGTCCGAGCGCAGCACGTCCGCCAGTGCGCGCATGCTCACGGCGTCGTTCACCGGGGCCAGGTCGTCGTCGCCGAACGTGGGCAGCCGGCCGGCGGTCATCCTCGGCTCAGCCGACTCCCCGCCAGACCCCTCGCCCGACTCCCCGCCAGACCCCTCGCCCGGCTGCCCGCCAGACCGCTCGGCCGACACCCCGCTCGCTCGCTTCGCGAGCTGGGGTGACGGGAGGATCAGGACCCATCGGCCCGAGTCCGCCAGTTCGCGAGACAGGGTTGTCGCGAGGTGTGGGACGTCGTTGGTCAGGGGGCCCGTGCGGCCCGCGACCAGGGCGCCGAGCGCCAGCCCCAGCACGCCGAGCACCCCGAGCGCCGCCGCCGGGCGCACCCACGAGATCGCCGGCCCACCCGTCCGGCACACGCCCAGCAGCGCGTGCAGCAGCCCCCAACCGCCCAGCACCAGCCCGGGGCCTGCCCAGCCGTACATCGGCAGCGCGCCCGTGATCGGCGTCGCACCCATCAGCCGTACCAGCGCGACCGCGCACCCGCCGGTCACCGCGAGGGCGAGCCCGGGGAACGCCGTCCGCCTCGGCCGTACGGCGATGGCGACCAGCGCGAACCCGACGACCACCAACCCGACCACCGGCCAGGCGCCCGGGCCGCCGGGATCGAGCGACACCAGGTCGAACAGCGACGCGGCGGGCGTCGGCACGTACGCGCCCACCCCGTGGAGCACCACACCCGGATGCTGGATCAGCACCGCGGGCCACGGCAGCAGCAGCGCCAGCGGCATCAGCACCACCACGAACAGCGCCGCCACCCGCCGCCCGCCGGTCCCCCGGTAGCCCGGCAGCACCACGAAACCGGCCAGCGCGTACGCCACCAGCAGCAGGTGCACCAGCGGCGAGAACGCCCCGATCACGGCCAGCCCGAACGCCGACGACGCCGCCGTCGACAGCCATGCCGCCGAGGTCGTCCGCGACCTGCCCAGCAGCGCGATGATGCCCGTGGTCACCGGTGGCACGAGCAGGTGCGCGACCACCGTGTCCAGCCGCCCCTGCGCGACGGCCGCTGTCGCGGGCGGCAGCAGCGCGTACGCGGCGGCCACGAGTGCCCGCACCCACCGGTGCACGGGCAGCCGCCGCGTCGCCACGTACGCCAGCAGCCCGGACAGCGGCATGCTCCCCAGCAGCAACACCGCCACGGCCGCCTGCGGCCCGCCGAGTACCGCACCCAGCCCGCCGACGATCGCGAGCGCGGCCGGCGCGGGCGCGGCCGTTCCGCCGGCCACCGGGTGCCACGTCTCTAGGTACGACGACCACACGGTCACCAGGTCGGGCACGGGCAGCAGCCGGCCGCCGGTGAGGTCGAACCCGAGCCGTCCGGCGTTGACGTACAGCGCGACCGCGAGCAGCCCCAGGAACAGCAGCACCGGCGGCGCGAGGAAGACCTGCCGCGCGAGCCGGGCCCGGTCCACCGCCACGACCATCAGCTCCGCCGGGGACGACGGCGCGGACCCGTCCCGCGGCACCGGCGACGGCCTGCGGTGCGGCGACGGCCGCAGTCCCTGCGGCGGCACGGCGTCCGGCACGGCGAGCGCCACGGCCACCGACGTCGCCGGCTGTCGCAGGCCGGCCGGCCGCCGCGGCCGGCCGTGGGCGCCGGCCGGCAGCGCGGTGGGCCCGACCGGCAGCCGGACCTCCCCGGCGAGCTCGGCCACGAGCCCCGACGACGGGACGACGAGCGCATCCGGCAGCCGGCCCAGCGCCGCGTCGGCCTGTAACCTCCGCCGCACGATGTGGGCGACCGCCGCGCGGACCCCGTTGCGCAGCCGGGTGAGCCGGGAGGTGAACAGCCCACGCACGCCGCGGACCTCGACGCTGGCGCGGCGCAGTGTCCGCCCCTCCAGCAGTCCGGCGCGACCGCTCATCAGATACGCCACCGCGCTGAGCTCGGCGCGGGCCTCGACGAGCCGGCGCTGCATGCCGAAGCCGAACGCGCGCACGAGTGAGAGCAGCACGAGCCGCGGCACACCGACCACAAAGGACAGCAGCGCGCAGTTCACCAGGAACGTGCGCATGCCCTGCGCACGCTCGACCGACGCCGTGGACGCGCGTGGCGCGTCGACCTGGCGCTGGCGGGTGACCACCGCACGCGCGTGGCGCATCCGGGCCGCCGGCACGGACAGCACCACGCTGCCCGACCGGTTCGCGCGCCAGCCGAAGTCGATGTCCTCACGCAGCAACGTGATCGCGGGGTCGAAACCGCCGAGCTTCTCCCACAGCTCGCGCCGCACCAGCATCCCCGCCGACGGCACGGCGAGCACCTCGGTGCTCTGCTCGTAGTCCCGCCCGAGCCGCGACCAGTCCACTTCGGACGGCCCGAGCCCGGTCTGCCGGTGCCCCGAGGCGTCCGTGGACAGCCCGGCCTCGACCACGAGCCGGGAGTCGTCCCAGTCCAGCGCGAACGGGCCGAGCACGCCGGCCGACGGCGACGCGTCGGCCGCCGACAGCAACGTGGCGAGGCACTCGGGGCCGGGCGCGCAGTCGTCGTGCAGCACCCAGATCCAGCCGCCGGGATCGCCCCAGCGCTCGATGGCCGCGGACACCGCCTCCTGGACGGCGGCCGCGAACCCGGTGTCCCGTTCGAGGGTGAGCACGCCGTCGAGCACGCGGTCCTCGCCACGCGCGGCGTCGCTCAGCAGCCCCGGCGTGTCGTCGGTGGAACCGGTGTCGACGGCGAGCACGTGCCGAGGCCTCGGCGCGGACCGCCGTAACGCGGCCAGCGCCTCCGGCAGCCACTCCTCGCCGTCATGGCACACGAGCACCGCGAGCACTGGCGCGGTGCGCAGTACCGGGGCGGCCCCTCGAGAGCCGTAGCGAGGCATTCGCACAAGATGCCACGTACGGCTCGAACAGTGTGGAATGGGTCGCCGCGCACCTCAGCCGGCCGGTGGCCGGCTCAATCGCCGCGCTCCCGCGTGCCTCACCCCGCGCGTTTCTTCAGCTTGCGCCGCTCCCTCTCGGACAGGCCGCCCCAGATGCCGAAGCGCTCGTCGTGCCCGAGTGCGTACTCGAGGCACTCCGCCCGGACCTCACAGCCCTGGCAGATTCGCTTCGCCTCCCTGGTCGAGCCGCCCTTCTCCGGGAAGAACGCCTCGGGGTCGGTCTGCGCGCACAGGGCACGCTCCTGCCACTCCTGCTCCTCGGTTTCGTCGAGAAGCTCAGCGAGCACGCCGAACTCCCCGAACGGGCGCTCCCCCCACTCCACGACGCCACCACTCCCACTGGTCAGATCGTTCAGTTCGATTCCCTGCATGCCCGTCCGCCTCCTCGCCTTTCGCGCTCCCCGGGTTGGCGGACACCACCCACCACTACTCCACTCGTGGCGAATGACATCGATGTGATTACACCCGTGTAGTCGCGGCGCGTCAAGCGATGCACCCGGCTGGGTGATGCCCTATGGGGCAGAACGAAATACCTGGACGGGACCGCGCAATATCAGGAAAATGACGCACCCGCACGGCGAGCACACAGCCAACGTTGACACACTGTGTGCGTGCAGAGATCAGCGGTCCGGCCGTCGCCCGTGTTCCTCGCCATGCTCGCCGTCGCCGTCGGTGGCGGGGTCATCACCGTGTTCAGCGACGCCGTCCCGTACTTCGAGATGCCCGACGTGGCGGCCATGGCCGGCACGTTCCTGTTGGTGCTCGCCGGTTGGGGCGTGTCGCTGTGCCTGCACGAGTTCGGCCACGCGATCGTCGCGTACCGGGGCGGGGACCGCGAGGTCTACTTCAAGGGTTACCTCACCCTCGACCCGCGCAAGTACACCGATCCCGTCTTCAGCCTGGTGTTCCCATTGCTGATCTTGGCGGTGGGCGGGATTCCGCTGCCGGGCGGCGCGGTGTTCATCAACCACTACTCGCTGCGCAACAAGCGGGTCGAGTCGATGGTGTCGCTCGCGGGTCCGTTCTTCAACCTGCTGCTCGGTTTCCTGCTGATGCTGTCGGTCTCGCTGTTCGACCCGACCTTCTGGCTCGCGTCCGCGCTGTCGTACCTCGCGCTGCTGCAGATCTTCGCGTTCGTGTTGAACATCCTGCCGATCCCCGGCCTCGACGGCTGGGGCGCGATCGAGCCGTGGCTCTCGCCGGAGGCACAGCGGTTCGGCGCGAAGGCGCGGCCGTGGGCGCCGCTGATCCTCTTCGTGGCCATCTTCGCCATCCCGCAGGTCGGCCGCGCGTTCAGCGACGTCTCCTTCAACATCTACGACACCATCGGTGGCAACGGCGAGTTCGCGGGCTGGGGCTCGACGGCGTTCCAGTTCTGGCGTTAGTGCACCATGGTCTGGTGAAGGTTGTGGTGCTGGTTGGCGGGGTCGGTGGCGCGCGGTTCCTCCAGGGGGTGAAGCACGCGCTCGGGCCGGGGCACGAGATCACGGCGATCGTGAACACCGGTGACGACGTGTGGCTGCACGGCCTGCGGATCTGCCCGGACCTGGACACCTGCATGTACACGCTCGGCGGCGGCATCGACACCGAACGCGGGTGGGGCCGGACCGGCGAGACGTGGACGGTGAAGGACGAGCTGGCCGCCTACGACGCCGGCTCGGAGTGGTTCGGGCTCGGCGACAAGGACATCGCGACGCATCTGGTCCGGACCCGCATGCTCCGTGCCGGATACCCGTTGTCGCAGGTCACCGAGGCCCTGTGCGCGCGATGGCAGCCCGGGGTCACGCTGCTGCCGATGAGCGACGACCGGGTCGAGACGCACGTGGTGATCGACGACCCGGACACCGGCGAGCGTGCGGCCGTGCACTTCCAGGAGTGGTGGATCAGGCACCGGGCCGCGCTGCCGGCGCACTCCATCGTGCCGGTCGGCGCCGAGGAGGCCACGCCAGGACCGGGTGTGCTCGACGTCATCGCGTCGGCGGACGTGATCCTGGTCGCGCCGTCCAACCCGGTGGTGAGCGTCGGCACGATCCTGGCGGTGCCGGGCCTGCGGACCGCGCTGGTCAAGGCCGACGCGAAGATCGTCGGTGTTTCCCCGATCGTGAACGACAAGCCGGTGCGCGGCATGGCCGACGCGTGCCTGACCGCGATCGGCGTGGCGACGACCGCCGAGGCCGTCGGGCGGCACTACGGCTCGCGGGCCTCGGCGGAGGGCCTGCTGGACGGCTGGCTCGTGCACACCGGCGACCCGGCGTCGGTGCCGGACGTGGCGGTGCGCGCGGTGCCGCTGCTGATGTCCGATGTGGACGCCACGGCCGCGATGGTTCGGGAAGCGTTCGATGTCGCGGGAGTCGTCTCGTGAGCGGAGCTCGCGGAGCGAACCATGGGCACCACGACCGGCGACCGCTCTCTCGGAGCCTGCGAGGAGAGAGCGAGGCGCGGTCGTGAGTGATCACTCCGCCGAGGGCAGGATCGAGATCCTGCCGGTCGAGGGACTTCCCGAGTTCCGGCCCGGTGACGATCTTTCCGGCGCCATCGCCGACGCCGCCCGCTGGTTGCGATCGGGTGACATCGTGGTGGTCACGAGCAAGGTCGTGTCCAAAGTGGAAGGCCGGCTCGTCCGCGTGCCGGCCGATCCCGAGGAGCGCGACCGGATCCGCCGGCGACTGGTGTTCGACGAGTCGGTGCGGATCATCGCCCGCCGCATGCGGACGCTGATCACGGAGAACCACCTCGGCATCGTGCAGGCGGCCTCGGGCGTCGACGCGTCGAACGTGGCCGGCGACGAGCTGGCGCTGCTGCCGGCCGACCCGGACGCGTCGGCGATGGCGCTGCGGTGGGGCCTGCGGGACCGGCTGGGCGTCGAGGTGGCGGTGGTCGTCACCGACACGATGGGCCGCGCCTGGCGGGTCGGGCAGACGGACGTGGCGATCGGCTCGTCGGGCCTGCGGGTGCTGCACGGCTACCGCGGCGAGATCGACCGGTACGGCAACGAGCTGACGGTGACGGAGATCGCGGTGGCCGACGAGGTGGCCGGTGCCGCGGACCTGGTGAAGGGCAAGCTGGGCGCGACGCCGGTGGCGGTGGTCCGCGGGCTGGCGATCGGCGACTCCGACTCGCGGGCGCGGGACCTGGTCCGCCCGGTGGACGAGGACCTGTTCCGCCTCGGCACGGAGGAGGCGATCGCGCTCGGCCGCCGGGACGCGGCACTGCCGCCGGTGCCGGTCCGGTCGTTCACCGAGGAGCCGGTCGCCGAGGAGTCGCTGCGGCAGGCGGTCGCCGTGCTGGGCCCGGTGCCGGTTCGGGTCGTCCACCTGGCCGACCGGACGCGTCGCAAGGGTGTGCTGGACGACCTGGCGGTGGAGGAGCTGTACGCGGCCCCGGAGGTCCTGCTGGTGTTCGCGACGGACCTGTTCGCGGCGGGCGGGGCCGTGCAGCGGCTGCTGGTGGCACTGGCCGCCGAGGGACTGGGGACGCACTGGGTGCCGGCGTCCGGGCTGCCGGAGCTGGTGGGCGCCGTGGCGGTCGGTCACCCGGCGTCGCCGCCGCGGCCCGGCGAGGCCGTCGAGGAGCGCCTGGAGACGTGGTGACCCTGCACGAGGACACGTACGCGACGCTCGCCCGGTGGCGGCCGTCCACGCCTGCGCAGCGCTCGCTGCGCGAGGCGTTCCTGGGCTTCCTGGCCGCCCGTCCGGACGCGTGCCAGCGGTCGTGTGAGCCCGGGCACATCACGGCATCGGCGGTGGTGCTGTCGGCGTCCGGCTCGGAGGTGCTGCTGACGCTGCACCCACGCGTCGGCGCGTGGCTACAGCTGGGTGGCCACTGTGAGCCCTCGGACGCGACGCTGGCGGGCGCGGCGCTGCGTGAGGCGACGGAGGAGTCCGGCATCGAGGGCCTGACGATCGCCCCGGAGCCGGTGCATGTGGACGTCCACCCGATCACGTGCTCGCTGGGCGTGCCGACCAGGCACTTCGACGTGCGTTTCGTGGTCCGCGCCCCAGCCGGCGCGGACCCGGTGCGCAGCGCGGAGTCCCTGGACCTGCGGTGGTGGCCGGTGGACGCGCCCCCCGAGCACCCGAACGGCTGGACGGGTCTCTCGGAGATGCTGGCGGCCGCCCGCTAGCGCGCTACTTCGGCTCCAGCACGAACACGGGGATCTGGCGGTCGGTCTTCGTCTGGTACTCGGCGTAGGAGGGGAAGGTCGCGACGGCGCGCTCCCACCATTGCGCCCGCTCGTCGCCGTCCACCTCGCGGGCGACGTAGTCCTTCGTCACGGTCCCGTCCTGCAGCGAGAACTCGGGGTGCGCCTTGATGTTGTGGTACCAGGTGGGGTGCTCCGGGGCGCCGCCCTTGGAGGCGACGACGGCGTACCGGCCCTCGTGCTCCACCCGCATGACCGGGGTGTAGCGGAGCAGGCCGCTCTTCGCGCCACGCAGCGTCAGCAGCACGATCGGCCTGCCGCGCACGAGGATGCCCTCGGTGGTCCCGGTCTCGAGGATCTGCTTGGTCTGGTCCTGCACCCATTCGGTCGGGCTCAGCTCTACATCAGGCATGTCCACGATCAACATCGGCGGATCGGGCCGCATTCCCGGCGCAGTTCCCGGCGTCACAGGTCCCGGTAGTCGCGGGCGGCGTAGCGCGGGCCGTAGCGGGGCTTGCCAGGGCCGCCGGCCTCGATGTAGCGGACCACGCGGTGGCGGTGCGGCGCGTACGGGGCCAGCACCTCCAGCATGCCGTTGTCGTCGACCTTGCGGCCCAGCAGCGCGTACCCGACCAGGCCCGGGATGTGGAAGTCGCCGACGCTGACCGCGTCCGGGTCGCCCCAGGCGCGCTGGGCGATCTCCGCGGCGGTCCAGAACCCGATGCCGGGAACCTTGCGCAGCAGGTCACGGCCCGCCCGGCCACGCAGCTCCACGGCCTTCTCCAGCCGGTGGGCGACCTGCGCGGCATGCACGATCGCCTTGCGTCTTGCCAGGTCCACCCCCGCTTTGTGCCACTCCCAGTCCCGGATGCCCAGGACCGCGTCCGGCGTCGGCGCCGCGCACATGCCCGCCGGCGCCGGCCCCGGCGCGGGGGTGCCGAACCGCCGGCACAGCTCACGCCACGAGCGGTGCGCCTCGTAGCCGGTCACCTTCTGTTCGAGCACGGCCGCGACCAGCTGGTCCCAGACCCGCCCGGTGGCCCCGAGCCGTAGCGACATGCGCCGGTGCAGGTCCCTGATCAGCTGGTGCCGGGGCTCGAAGCCGGTGTCGTCGTCATCGGCGCCGAGAAGCCGGGGGACGCCGTCCAGCAGGACCTGCGCGCCGTCGCCCCAGGCGGAGGCCCGGACCTCGCCGCCGGCCACACGCAGCGCCAGGGTGCCCACGCCCTGTTGGGTGTTGGCGACCAGCCAGGTCAGACCTGTCCCGGTGACGCGGATGGTGGGGTCGCCGGTCCCGTGCCACAGCGGGGCGAGCACCGAACGCAGGTCCAGCGCGTAGTCCGGCCGCCAGTCGCGCTGTGGAGATGCCCGCACGGGGGATGACGCTACCCCGTTATGCTGCTTGACTTGTTGACCCAGGGAAGGAGTTCGACGATGACGACCCCCGCGCGACCGGCCAGGGCCTCGATCGTGAGCGGGTACTTCAACCCCCTCCACCACGGTCACCTCGACATGTTCGAGGCCGCCGCGGAGCGGTCCGGGTACCTGATCGTCATCGTCAACAACGACCGGCAGCAGATGCTGAAGAAGGGCCGGGTCATCCAGGTCGAGGAGATCCGGGCCAGGATCGTCCGCGCGCTGCGGTGCGTGGACGACGTGTACGTCGCGGTCGAGGACGGCCCCGGGATCAGCGAGTCGTTCGACGTCATCCGGGCCGCGTACCCGGACACGGTGCTGGAGTTCTGCAACGGCGGCGACCGCAAGAACGTCGACGACCTGCCGGCGGACGAGCTGGCGGCGGCCCAGCGCAACGAGATCACGCTGCTGTACGGCATCGGCGGCACGGACAAGGCCGACTCCAGCACACGCATCATGGCGGACCTCGAGGCCAAGTAGGACCACCCTTTGTCACCTGTCACCTCCTCGGTGACAGAAGATCACCGTGCCCAGGTGTGATTTCCCGGTTCTTCGCTGACGTGGAGCCAATAAAGGAATACCCTGGTCTCCATCTATCTACGACGCGGACTAGGGAGAGGTCGACGCATGGACCCCCGTGATCGGGCCGACGCCATCCTGGCCCGGGCCCGTGCGCGAGGCGCCTTCGTGGTGACTCCGGAGAGCGCCGTATCGCCGATGGACGCGGCGAGCACCCTGCAGATTCCGCGTGCCGTGGTGGCGGCGGCGGACGACGCCGAGAAGACGATGGTCGTGCCCGCCGTGTCTCGGGACGAGTTGCCCGCCATCGCGCAGGAGGCTCTGACGGATGTCGTGGCGGTGCCGCATCCGGGGCCACGGTCGCGGATGCGGCGGTTGGAGCAGCACCAGAGTATGTTGGCGGCGCAGGCCGCGGCTCGTGCGGCTGAGCCCGAGTATGTGGACGGGTTGGTTCCCACGTTGAAGGAGCCGCCTGCTGGGGAGTCTCTTTCGCGCCGTCTCGAAGGCTGAGCTTTCGGGCTGCTGCGGTTCCCGGGGGGCCGGGTGGGGCCGGGGGCGGGGTGTGTGGAGGGGTTGGCAAATGGGGTGGGTTGTTCTCTTGGCTTGAGGCCGATTGTGGTTGCAGGGGTTCGGGGTTGCGGTGGTTCTCGGTCGCGGTGGTTCTCGGTTGCGGTGGCTCCGGTTGCCTGGTCCGCGTGGTTGGTGGTCTAACCAGTTGTTGCTTTTCTGGCTCGCTTTCCCCGTTCCAGGCCTTCGTTCACTCCTCGTCGGGCTTCTTTCGCGTCTCCGCCTTCAGCCTCATTGCCAGGCCTGCCTTGATGCCGGCACGTACCGGAGCCCACTTCAGGCCCTGGTGGCGGTCCGCGATGTACCGGTAGGCGCTCTCGTGGTGTGCGGCCAGCATTCGGTCCGACGACCGTGCCGTCGAGTGGCCCTGGATGTGGACGACCTCCGCCGAGGGCACGTACACGTTCAGCCAGCCCGCTCTGGCCAGCCGGTCGCCGAGGTCCACGTCCTCGAAGTACATGAAGTACCGCGAGTCGAACCCGTCGACCGAGTCGAAGGCCGCGCGTCGCATCAACAGGCAGGAGCCCGAGAGCCAGCCCGCCTCGCGTTCCTCCACCGACGTCTCGGACTGCTTGTATGCCTTCGTCCACGGGTTCTCGCGCCATACGCGGCCGACCACGGCGTGGCCGATTCCCTTGCCGAGGGACGGGGTCAGGCGCGCCGACGGGTACACCGCGCCGGACGGCTCGCGGATCAGGGGGCCGAACGCGCCGCCGCGGGGCCAGCGTTCCGCCGCCGCCAGCAACGTGTCCAGGGATCCCGGGCCCAGCTCGAGGTCGGGGTTGGCCACCACGATCCAGCCGTACTCGTCCCCCAGCGTCGCCACGCCGCGGTTCGCCGCCGTGCCGTAGCCGAGGTTGCCGCCGGTGTGCAGCAAGGTCACGTTCGGCCGCTCAGCCGCCTTCTCCGGCGCCCCGTCGACCGACCCGTTGTCGGCCAGGACCACCGTGTACGACCGTGACGTGGCCTTCTCCAGTGTGTCCAGGCACCGCTCGAGCGTCTCGCCCGGCGAGTACGTCACGATGACTACCGCCAACTCCTGGCCATATTCCACAGCCAAGCATTCTGCCCGTCAGCGTCGCCGCCGGTGCGCCCGGTAGGCCTTGTCGTACGCCGCCCGGTGTGCCTCCGCGCTCGTGAGCCAGGAGAACTCCTTGGCGCGGCGCTGTGCCGCGGCCGCCAGGCTGGACCGCGACGCGGGGTCGTCCAGCAGGTCTACCAGGGCCGCCGCGATGTCGCCCGCGCCGACGCCGCAGTACGCGACGGCGTCGCCGCCCACCTCCGGCAGGGCCAGGCGGCGGGTGGTCAGCACGCACGCGCCACACGCCATGGCCTCCAGGACCGGCAGACCGAAGCCCTCGCCGAGCGACGGGTACGCCACGAGCGCGGAACCGCCCAGGAAGCCCGCCAGGGACTCGAACGGGAGGTAGCCGGCTCTGATGACCCGCAGGCGGTGGGGCACGTCGTCCAAGGCGCGCTCGACCTGGCGGTCCCAGCCCGGCTGGCCGGCCAGCACCAGCGCCGGCGGGTTCTCCCGGCCGCGGCACGCCGCCGCGAAGCCCCTGATCAGCGCCGGCACGTTCTTGCGGGGCTCCAGCGCCCCCAGGAACGCCACATACGGGGTGTCCGGGCCGAGTCCCACCAGCCTGCGGGCGGCCGAGACCTCCTCGTGGGTCGGCAGGTGGAACCGGTCGTTGTCCACGCCGTGCTGGATGATCTCCAGGCGCGTCGGGCTCGTGCCGGTCACCCGTGCCAGCTCGGCGGCCGTGGCCGCCGACGGCACCACGCACAGGGAGGCCCTGACCAGCGCGGTTCTGGTCCAGGCGCGGAAGAACCTGGCCTTGATCGAGTGGTGCAGAACGGCGTCGGTGAAGAACGTCGCGTCGTGCAGGGTGACCACCGACGCCGCAGGGTTCGCCAGTGGGGTCGTGTAGTGCGGCGAGTGCAGCACGTCCACGCCGAGGCGGCGGACCAGCCTCGGCAACGTGGTCTGCTCCCAGGTCAGCCTCGCCGTGCGGGTCGCGTTCGAGTCCGACGTCGAGACTATGCGGGAGTGCGGCGCCAGCCGCCCGTATAAGTCCACGTCGCGTGGCTGGCACACGACGGTGATCGGCGCACCGTCCGAGTCGAGGGCGTACACGAGGGAGTCCACGTACCGGCCGACGCCGCCCCGGTCCGCCGGCACGGCGGTAGCGTCGATCAGGACACGAGGTTCTGGCACGAGTAGCAGACTACGACTTCACCACCGTGCGCTATCACGACTGGGTGAAAAACTGACCGACCTGTTGTTCAGCGGGTGTTGGCCAGGTCGAAAAACCGCACGTGCAGACGCCAGAGTTCGCTCGCGGCGTGCTCCCAGCTGAACTGCGCGGCCCGCAGCCTGCCCTGCGCGACCCGCTCGGCCGTCGTGGCCGACTCGCTCACCGCCTCGTGCAGCGCGTGCGCCAGGGTGTCGGCGTCGCCGCGGGGGACGATCAGGCCGGTGCCGCCGGCGACCTCCACCAGCGACGGGACGTCGGAGTGCACGACCGGCGTGCCGACGGCCATGGCCTCCAGCACCGGCAGGCCGAAGCCCTCCGCGCGGCTGGGCACCGCCAGGACCGCCGCGCGCCGCAGCACCGCGGACAGGTTCTCGTCGTCGATGCGGCCGAGGACGTGCAGCCGCCCGGCCGGGAAGCCGTGCTCGGCGGCCAGCTCGACCAGGTCGACGCCGCCCCATCCGCGCGGGCCGGCGACCACGAGCGGCAGGTCCGGCGCATGCCGCCTGGCCATGGCGCGGACCAGCACGTCGAGGCCCTTGCGTGGCTCGACCGTGCCGACGGCGAGGACGTAGGTCTCGGGGAGCCGCAGCCGGCCGGTCCGCAGCGCGGCCTCGTTCGGGTCCATGGGCTGGCGGAACAGGTCCGGCACACCGTGCGGGACGACCGCGATGGGCGCCGGGCCCGGGGCGTACTTCTGGAGCTCCTCCGCGACGGCGACGGTCGGCACGACGACCGCGTTGGCGCGGGCGGTCGCGCGCCGGATGGCCGTCTGGTGCCAGGCGGCGCCGCGGCGGGTGAGGGTCTCGGGGTGGGTGAACGGGACCGTGTCGTGCACGGTGACGACCAGGCAGCGGCCCCGCTTGGGCGCGGGCGGGGCGAACGGGGTCGGCGCGTGGACGGCGTCGCCACCGGGCCAGAAGTGCACGCCGTGCTCCCAGAGCGCGGTGAGCCCGCGGCGGGGCAGCGGCAGGGCGCGGGGTCCGGCGACGTCGGCCACGACGGCGGGCTGAAGATCACGGTGCGTGGCCGTCACCCCGGCCACGGTCCACCCGGGCGGGGCCGCGGCCGCCATCGCGGGGAGCAGCTCGCGGGTGTAGCGCCCGGTCCCTCCGGGAACGGGCGCGAGGAGCTGCTCGGTGAGCACGACGAGCTCTGGCACGGCCTCAGGGTACGGTTTCGCACCGTGACCGCCCCGTTGACACGCAGCACCATCGTGGTCGTCACGTGGCGGGGCAAGGGCCACGTCGGCGCCTGCCTGGACGCGGTGGCGACCCAGACCCGGCCGCATCGCCTGGTGGTGATCGACAACGCGTCGGACGACGGGACCGCCGAGATCCTCGCCCGGCACCCGTCCGCGCCTTCGGTGCGGCGCCTGCCGGTCAACGCCGGCTACGCGGGCGCCCTCGCCGAGGTGGCGGTGGACACGGAGTTCACGGCCTGGCTGAACGACGACGCCGAGCCCGCCCCGGACTGGCTGGCGCGGCTGGAGGAAGCGCTCGACCAGCACGAGGAGGCGGCAGCGGCGGCGTCGCGGATGGTGGGCCTGGACGGCTCGGTGATCTCGGTGGGCGTCGGCCTGACCGCCGACGGCCACGGCGTGGACCTGACCTCGGCGGCCGCGCCACCGTTCGGCTTCTGCGGCGGCGCGGCACTCCTGCGGACTGCGGCGCTGCGGGAGGCGGGCGGTGTGCCGGCCCGCTTCTTCTGCTACTACGAGGACACCGACACCGCGTGGCGGCTGCGGTTGACCGGCCGCACGGTCGTGTCGGTGCCGGACGCGGTCGTGACGCACCGGCACGGCGCCAGCACCCGTCCTGGGTCCCGCCAGTTCCACCTGTGGAACGAACGGAACCGCCTGGCCATGCTCATCCGCTGCGCCCCGGCGGCGACGGCCGCCCGCGAGGTGACGAGGTTCGCCGCGATCACCGCCCTGCTCCCCCTCCGCCGCGCTCTCAACCAGCGCCAACCCGCCCCTGTCCCCAACCCGTCGCCGGCCGGTCCGGAATTGTCGGTGCCCTCCGCTAGCGTGGAAACCGGGGGGCCCCCGGCGCGCGAAAGGGACTTTCGCTCGGGTTCGGTGGGTGAACCTGTTGCCGGTGGACGTCCGCGACCCCGAAACCGTCGGTGGCTCCCGGTAACGTGGAAACCGGGGGGCCCCCGGACGGGCGAGAGGGACTTTCGTTCGAGTTCGGTGGGGCAGCCCGCGGTTCCCTGGAACTTCAGCACTGGCCTACGCCTTCAGGTGCTCCGCGAGCTTCTTCGCACGCTCGGCCCCCTTCTCCGTGAGCGGAGAACCATCTCCCGGGTGGCGAACGTCCCCCGGACGGTGGTGTGGCGTCGGTCAAGATCGACGAACTCGCCCAGTTGACCGGCCGTCACATGGTGTGATGGTGCAGTCTTGAACTACCGCACGAACCCCGAGGAGCGCGTGTGCCCGATCCGGCGCTGTGTCCCGTCGTCTCGGTCGTCGTGGTGAACTACCGCGGCGCCGACGACACCGTCACCTGCCTGCGCGCGCTGCGCGAGCAGCTCGACTACCCCGCTGACCGGCTCGAACTGGTCTGTGTGGACAACGCGTCGGGTGACGGCGGCGCCGAGAGGATCAGGGCGGCGGGGTTCGACGTCGTCGAGTCGCCCGTCAACCTCGGCTTCGCCGGCGGGTGCAACCTCGGCGTCCAGCACGCGACCGGCACCGTCCTCGCCTTCCTCAACAACGACGCCCGGCCCGGCGCGGACTGGGTCACCTCGGCCGTCGAGGTCCTGCGGACGGAGCCGACCGTCGGCGCCGTCGCCAGCAAGGTGCTCGACTGGGACGGCCACAACATCGACTTCGTCGACGCTGGCCTCACCTGGTTCGGCATGGGCTACAAGCGCCACGCCGGCCAGCCCGACGACGGCACCCACGAGCAGGCCCGCGACGTCCTCTTCGCGACCGGCTCGGCCATGTTCGTCCGGACGGACGTGTTCAAGGCGCTCGGCGGGTTCGACGAGCGCTTCTTCATGTTCTACGAGGACGTCGACCTCGGCTGGCGGCTGAACCTCCGCGGCTGGCGCGTCCGGTACGAGCCACGCTCGGTCGCCTACCACCGCCACCACGCCTCGATCGCCAAGGTGGACGGCGCGGACAACGCGAAGGAGCTGTTCCTGCTGGAACGCAACGCGCTGGCCGCCCTGTACAAGAACGTCTCGGACGCCACGCTCGCGAAGGCGCTCCCCGCGGCGCTCGCGCTGGCCGTCCGCAGGGCCACCGCCCGCGGCGACCTCGACCCGAAGCAGCTGGAGATCGGCCGGCCGGACACCGGGCCCACCGTGGACATCCCACGCACGACGCTCGCCGGGATCCTCGCCATCGACCAGTTCGTCGAGCTGCTGCCGCGGCTCGCCGCCTCCCGCGAGGTCGAGCAGCAGGCCAGGGTGCGCACCGACGCGGACCTGATCCCGCTGATGCGCAAGGCGATGGAGCCCGCCTACCCGCTGCCCCGCTACCTCGCCGCGCACGACGTGCTGGTCGACGTGTTCGGCCTGGAGGAGGCGTTCGGCGCACGCCGCAGGATCCTCGTGCTGACCGGCGACGCGCTGACCGAGCGCATGGCCGGCCCCGCGATCCGCGCGTGGAACATGGCCGACGTGCTCGCCGCCGAGCACGAGGTCCGGCTGGTCACCGTGAACCCCCTGTGCGCGCCGCCGGAGGCACCGTTCACCGTCGCGAAGGCGAGGCAGCGCGAGCTGACCCCGCACGTCGACTGGGCGGACGTCATCGTCCTGCAGGGACACGCGCTGGAACTGGTGCCGGAGCTGAAGAAGGCGAGCTCCACCAAGATCGTGGTCTGCGACATGTACGACCCGATGCACCTGGAGTTGTTGGAGCAGGGCAAGGACGAGACCGACGAGCAGCGCGAGCTGGACCTGATCGGCGTCACGAAGGTACTGAACGCGCAGCTGGACCGCGGCGACTTCTTCCTGTGCGCGTCCGAGCGGCAGCGGCACTTCTGGCTCGGCCACCTGACCGCACTGGGCCGGCTGACGCCTTCCCTGTACGACAACGATCCGACGGTCAAGTCACTGCTGGCGGTCGCGCCGTTCGGCCTGCCAGGCAAGCCGCCGCAGAAGACCGGCTCACCGCTGCGCGGCCGGCTGGTGGCCAACACGGACAAGGTGATCATCTGGGCCGGCGGCGTGTACAGCTGGTTCGACCCGCTGACGCTGCTGCACGCGGTGGATCGCCTGCGCCGCAAGTACGACAACGCGCGGCTGGTCTTCCTCGGCATGAAGCACCCGAACCCCGAGGTGCCCGAGATGGACATCGGGGCGCGGACACGGGCGCTGTCCGAGCAGCTCGGCCTGACGAACCGGCACGTGTTCTTCAACGAGACCTGGGTGCCGTACGCGGAGCGGCAGAACTGGCTGCTGGAGTCGGACTGCGGCGTCACGACGCACTACGAGCACGTGGAGACGACGTTCGCGTTCCGCACCAGGGTGCTGGACTACCTGTGGACCGGGCTGCCGATCGTGACCACGGACGGCGACTCGTTCGCCGACCTGGTGCGCACCGAGGGTCTTGGCGTGGTGGTGCCGCCGGAGGACCCGGACCGGCTGGCCGACGCACTGGAGAACGTGTTGTACGAGCAGGAGTTCGCGGCGGCGGCACGCGAGCGGATCGCGGTCGTGCGCGAGCGTTTCACGTGGGAGACCGCACTGGCCCCGCTGGTCTCGTTCTGCCGCAACCCGTCCCCGGCCGCCGACCGCCTGCCCGGCACGGCGCCGCTGGTCCGCAGGCCGCCGCTCGGCATGTCGGGCACGCTCCGCCGGGACCTGGACCTGATGAAGTCCTACCTGGACGCCGGCGGCCCCGCGGAGCTGACGAAGCGGGCCGCGGGAAGAGTACGCAGACTGGCCGCGGAACGCTGGCAGACAAGGAAAGGCCAGCAGGATGGCTAGCAGGACGAGGGTATTGCTGGACGGAACTCCGTTGCTGGGCGCACGAACCGGGATCGGCCGGTACACCGCGGCACTGGCCGAGGAGCTGGCGTCGATGTCCGAGGTGGACATCCGCGCGGTGGCGTTCACGTTGCGGGGCTGGCGAAAGCTACGCCGAGTGCTGCCGCACGGCACGAGGTCCCGCGGCATGCCGGTGTCCGCACGCCTGCTGCGGCGCTGTTGGCTACGCGCGCCGTTCCCGCCGATCGAGCTGTTCGCCGGCTTCACCGACGTCGTGCACGGCACCAACTTCGTGCTGCCACCGTCGATCCGCGCGGCGGGCGTGCTGACGATCCACGACCTGGCGTTCCTGGACTCGCCGAGCGACCTGCCGCCGTCGGACGAGCAGCTGCCGGAGCTGGTGGCCCGCTCGGCGGAGCGCGCGGACATCGTGTGCACGCCGACGAGAGCGGTGGCGGACGTGGTGGCCGATCGCCTCGGCCTGCCGACGGAGAAGATCTTCGTGACCCCGCTGGGGATCGACCTGGCATGGTTCACGGCCCGGCCCCCGAGCGAGGCGTTGCGACGGCGGGTGGGCCTGCCGAAGGAGTACCTGCTGTTCGTCGGCGCGGCCGGCCCGCGCAAGGCGCTGGACTGGCTGCTGAAGGCGCACGCCAACACACCGGACCTGCCGCCGCTGGTACTGGCGGGCCCCGGCCACAGTGGAAACGACGACTCGGTGAAGTCGATCGGCTATCTGTCCGATGTGGACCTGCGGAGCGTGGTGGCCGGCGCGTCGGCACTGGTACTGCCTTCCCGCGACGAGGGTTTCGGCCTGCCGGTACTGGAAGCCCTCGCATGCGACGTGCCGGTGGTGTGCTCGGACCTGCCGGCCCTGCGCGAGGTCGCCGGCGGCCACGCGACACTGGTGCCGTTCGGCGAGGTGGAGGCGATGGGCGCGGCCCTGACCGAGGCCCTGGCCACGACCGTCGACGCCCCCACGCTCGCCGCCCGCCGCACGTACGCGGCCGGCTTCACCTGGCGCCGCACGGCTGAGCTGACGGTGGAGGCCTACCGCCGCGCGATGGCCTGACCCAGCCGGTCACTCAACCGGTGACCCTGGCCAGCGCCACGCCGCCCACGATCAGTGCCAGCGCGGCAACCCGGCCGAGCGTCAGCGGGTCGTGGTAGACGAGGACGCCCAGCACGATCGCCCCCACGGCGCCGATTCCCGTGAACACCGCGTACGCCGTGCCGACCGGCAGGGTGTTCATCGCCAGTGACAGCAGGTACACCGCCGCCACGCACAGGACCAGGCACACGAGGGTCGGCAGCGGGCGGGTGAAGTTCTCGGTCGGCCGGATGCTCTGCGCCCACGCGACCTCCACCAGTCCCGCCGTCACCAGGATCAGCCAGCTCACCTCGCCAGCTCCGCGAGCCGCTCCAGCGCCGCGGCCAGCGACGCCTCGTGGGCGTCGAGTCGGTCGGCCAGCCGCGGGTCGACCAGCGCGTTCGTCAGCTCGGCGTGCACGAACACCACGTCCTCGACGTCGAAGTGGCCGGCGAAGAAGTCCCGCAGGTAGCGCTCCTCGTGGTCGAACGGCGCACGCGGGGTGCCGGGCCGGTACGTCCCGCCGCGGGCGCCGGCCACCACGAACCGCCTGCCGCGCAACGACATGCGTGGGAACGTCACCTGGTCCAGCCACGCCTTGAGCGCGGCCGGCACCGAGAAGTTGTACATCGGCGTGCCGATCAGCACGGTGTCCGCCGCCGTCAGCTCGGCGAGCAGCGGTTCCACGACCGCCCACGCCTCGCGCTGGGCGGAGGTGGTGACCACCTCGCCGAACCCGTCGGTGATCCCCGCGGCCAGGACGGCGTCGCACAGCGACGTCCAGCCCTCGGTGACGAACGGCACGGGGTCGGCGGCGAGGTCGCGGTACAGGTAGCGGCCGTCCGGGTGGACGGCCCGCCAGACGGCGGCGAAGCGGGCCGACAGCCCGCGGGAGAAGGAGCCCGGGCGGGCGCTGGCGTCGAGGTGCAGCAAAGTGGACATCATGTCCAGTTACAACTGGGCACGATGTCCGGTTATTCCCTAGGCTGGGCGCCATGAGAGCGGACGCCGCACGGAACCAGGAGAAGGTGCTGGCCGCCGCCGAGCACCTGTTCGCCACCCGCGGCGCCGGCGACGTGACCATGGACGACATCGCCAAGGCGGCCGGCGTCGGACGCGGCACGCTCTACCGGCGGTTCCCCGACCGGGCGTCGATCGCGGTGGCTCTGCTCGACTCGCACGAGCGGGCACTCCAGGAACGGCTGCTCAGCGGCCCGCCGCCGCTCGGCCCCGGGGCTTCACCGGTGGAACGGCTGACCGCGTTCTACGGCGCCATGCTCACGCTGCTCGACAGGCATGTGCACCTGGTGCTGGGCACGGAGGTCGGCGCGTCCCGGTTCGCGACCGGGGCGTACGGGTTCTGGCGGGCACACGTGCGCTCGCTGCTGGACGTGCCCGACCCGGACGCACTCGTGGACCTGCTGCTGGCCCCGCTGGCGCCGGACGTGTTCGCGCACCAGCGGGCGCTGGGAATCGATCTCGAACGGCAGCGTTCGGCCCTGGCCGGGCTCGCGGCGGGGGTGCTCGCCGAACGCGGTGGACGCCCATGAGGCGCACCGGATCCACGAGATGAACCCACGGAACGACGCCTAGGCGCGGAAGTGCTCGCCGTGTTCGGCGAACGCCGTTGCCAGCGCCTCCCGCCACGGCCGCATCGGCGGCAAACCCGCCTCGCGCCACGCCCGGTCGGACAGCACGGAGTACGCGGGCCTAGGCGCCGGCCGGGGAAACTCCGCCGTCGTACAGGGGTGCACGCGCGCCGGATCCAGCCCCAGCTCCTCGAAAACCGCCTGAGCGAACCCGAACCACGTCGTCTCGCCGCCGCCCGCGCAGTGCAGGATGCGCGAGGTCGGCCCGTCCCCCGACGCGACCGAGGATGCCAGCGCCAGCAACCCGTCCGCCAGATCACCCGTCCACGTAGGGGATCCGCGCTGGTCGTCCACAACGGACACCGTGTCGCGCGTTGCCGCCAGGCGGGCCATCGTCTTCACGAAGTTGCCGCCGAAGGCCCCGTACACCCAGGCCGTGCGCACCACCCACGCACGCGCGCCGGACCCCAGCACGGCATCCTCGCCCGCCGCTTTCGTTGTCCCGTAGGCGGATCGCGGCCGCACGGGATCGTCCGTCTCATATGGACGGTCGCCGTCGCCGGGGAACACGTAGTCCGTCGACACGTGCACGAGCGGCACGTTCGCCGCCGCGCAGGCCGCCGCCAGCAGTCGGGGGCCGTCCGCGTTCACCGCGTACGCCCGGGTCGCATCGGTTTCCGCCGCGTCCACGGCGTTGTACGCGGCGGAATTGACGACCACCGGCGAGTGGCCATCGCCCGCCGCGGACTCCGCCAGCGTCGACACGGCCTCGATCACCGCGCCCGCGTTCGTGATGTCCAGCTCAGCCGAGCCGGGGGCACGCACGACCGAAGCGCGCTCGGCAAGCTCGCGGCCCAGCTGGCCGTGCCCCCCGGGTACCAGAATCGACAGCATCAGCCCAGCTTCGCGCGATCCTTGAGCGGCTCCCACCACGACCGGTTCGACCGGTACCACTCGATCGTGCCGGCCAGGCCCTCGTCGAACGACACCAGCGGCCGGTAGCCCAGCTCGTTCGCGATCTTCGTGATGTCGACGGAGTAGCGGCGGTCGTGTGCCTTGCGGTCCTCGACCCGCTCCACCATCTCGTCGCCGACCCCGAACCCCGCGAGCAGCCGCTCGGTCAGCTCGAGGTTCGTCAGCTCGGTGCCACCGCCGATGTTGTAGACCTCGCCGGGCCGACCGGACTCCGCGACCAGCTGGATCCCGTGGCAGTGGTCGTCGACGTGCAGCCAGTCACGCACGTTCATGCCGTCGCCGTACAGCGGGACCTTCTTGCCGTCCATCAGGTTCGTGACGAACAGCGGGATGACCTTCTCCGGGAACTGGTACGGCCCATAGTTGTTCGAGCACCGCGTGATGCACACCGGCAGCCCGTGCGTCCGGAAGAACGACCGCGCCAGCAGGTCCGAGGACGCCTTCGACGCCGAGTACGGCGAGTTCGGTTCCAGTGGGTGGGTCTCCGGCCACGAGCCCGACTCGATCGACCCGTACACTTCGTCGGTCGACACGTGCACGAACTTCGAGACGCCCGCGTCCACCGCGCCCTGCAACAAGGTCTGCGTGCCGACGACGTTGGTCATCACGAAGTCGGCCGCGCCCATGATCGAGCGGTCGACGTGCGACTCGGCGGCGAAGTGCACGACCAGGTCGACCCCGGCCATGACCTGTGAGACCGTGTTCGGATCGCAGATGTCGCCCTGGACGAACCGCAGTCGCTGTTCGTCCTTCACCGACGCCAGGTTGGCCTCGTTGCCGGCGTAGGTCAGCTTGTCGAGCACCACGATCTCGGCATCGGCGAGTGACGCGTAGGCACCACCCAGTGCCTTACGGACGTAGTGCGATCCGATGAACCCGGCACCGCCGGTGACGAGCACACGCATAAAGCTCCCATTCCTCACCGGGAGTGAACCCCGGACGGCTGCTGTTGCGTCCTAAGCTTGTAACAACACCCCGGGCCCCGAGGTCGCCTCGGTATCCTACTGGGGGGATCTGCCGGGGGGTCGGGAGGAGCGGCGTGAGCGGCGGTTTACGCAAGGCCGGTGTCGTGACGAGCCGGTCACTCAGCGCACTTCTCTCGGTTGCCGTGATGAGCGCGATGGGTTACGGCTGGTACACGGTCGGTAACGTCGACGACAACACCGCCAAGACCGACGTGATCTCGCACGAGGTCGAGGACCAGCGCATTCCGCTCGACGGCGCCGTCGACATGCTGCTCGTCGGCATGGACAGCCGCACCGACGCGTTCGGCAACCCGCTGCCCAAGGAGGTCCTCGCCGAGCTGCACGGCGGCGTGAGCGACGGTGAGCGCAACACCGACACGATGATCCTGGTGCACATCCCGGTGGACGGCACCCGCGCGATCGCCATCTCCTTCCCGCGCGACTCGTGGGTCCAGCTCGCCGGCGACTTCGGCAAGCACCGCCTCAACTCGGCGTTCGCCTACGCCTACAACAACGCCCGCGAGGAGCTCGCCAACACCGCGCCGGACGAGAAGTCCCTGGACGAGCAGGCCAAGGTCATCGGCCGCAAGAACCTGATCGAGACCGTCCAGAACCTGATCGGCAGCTCGGTCACCATCGACCGCTACGCGGAGGTGAACCTGCTCTCGTTCTACGAGGTCACCAAGGCGATCGGCGGCGTCGAGGTGTGCCTGAACGCGCCGACGCACGACGATCTGTCCGGCGCGGACTTCCCCGCCGGCAGGCAGACCCTGACGGGCGCACAGGCGCTCGCGTTCGTGCGGCAGCGGCACGGGCTGCCCAACGGCGACCTGGACCGGATCGTGCGGCAGCAGGTGTTCCTCGGGGCCATGGCCAGCAAGGTGCTGTCCGCGGACATGCTGACCAGCCCGTCGAAGGTGCGTGACCTGGTCAGCGCGGTACAGCGGTCGGTCATCCTGTCCAACGGCTGGCAGCTGTCGACGTTCGCGTCGCAGATGTCCGGCCTGAACGCGGGCGGCATCGACTTCTACACGATCCCCACGCTCGGTGACGCGAAGATCGGCGGCGCCGACGTGCTGAAGATCGACCCCGCGGCGGTGGCCGCGTTCGTGTCGTCGCTCACCTCGGCCGAAGCCGACAAGACGGGCAAGACGGGCACCTCGTCCAAGGGCTCCCCGGCGCCCCGCACGACGTCCACCAGCAAGCCGCCGCCGTCGTCGTCGACCGGCCAGCCCGACCGTCCCGCGCTCGGGCTCGTCACGGTGGACGTGCTCAACGGCTCCACCACCAAAGGCCTCGCCAGAGAGGTCCGGCAGACGGTGATGAACAAGGGTTTCCAGGGCGGCGACGTCGGGGACGCGCCGGCGGTGCGGGCGACCTCGGCGATCCAGTACCCGCCCGGCGACCGGAGCCTCGCCGAGTACCTGGCCGGCGAGCTCGGCGGGCAGTTCACCCTCCTGGAGGACAAGACGCTCACCGCCGGCCACCTCACGCTCGTGATCGGCACGGACTACGAGGCGGCCGCGCCGACCGCCGGGCTGCGCCAGCAGCCGTCGACGTCCTCGCCGGCCGGTTCGTCGACCGACCCCGCCAAGCCGAAGCCCCAGATCAACGCCGGCGGATTGACCTGTGTGAACTAGCGGACGTCCGCCAAGCGGGTTGAACCCGGCTGAGCAGGCAGGTTTTCACGGGGTGACCCGTTAGCCTTGTTCTCGGGGCGCCAGCAGGGGGAGGTGACCGGTGGCCACCGATGAAGCCACGCACCAGGAAGCGGACGTCGTCGAGGAGGCGGCCGCGGACGAGCCGGTGGTCCAGACCACACCGGGACGTCGCCGGCGCTCGAGGCTGCTGGTCGCCGGGCAGATCCTCGTCGGCCTGGTCTCCGTGGCCGCGCTGGCCGCGATGTCGCTGGTGTACCTGCGGATCGACGAGCTGGACCAGAGCAAGAACACGACGAACGCCGTCGAGGAGGCGCAACGCGGGCCGAACATGCCGGCCCCGAGCGGAGGCGACGACGACGGCGCCAACGACATCCTCATCGTCGGCAACGACAGCCGCACGGACATGCAGGGGAAACCGCTGTCCGCGCGGGTGTTGCGCGAGCTGCGCACCGAGGCGACTGAGACGACCAACACGGACACGCTGATCCTGCTGCGGATCCCGCACGACGGCGGCCGGGCGTCGGCCGTCTCCATCCCTCGGGACACCTCGGTGCACGTGCCGGAGCGCAACCGCGACGAGAAGATCAACGGCGTCTACGGCATCACCAAGGCGCTGACGATGGAGCGGATGGTGGCCGGCGGCGAGAAGGACCGCGCGAAGATCAACGTCGAGTCCGACGACGAGGGCCGGACGTCGCTGATCCAGGCCGTGCAGGGGCTGACGGGCGTGCGGGTGGATCACTACGTCGAGGTGAGCCTGTACGGGTTCTACCTGCTGACACAGACGATCGACGGCGTGGACGTGTGCCTGAACCACTCGACGAGCGACCCGGACTCCGGCGCGCGGTTCAGGAAGGGCCCGCAGACCGTCCGCGGCGGCGACGCGGTGGCGTTCGTGCGGCAGCGGAAGAACCTGCCGCGCGGCGACCTGGACCGCATCGTGCGGCAGCAGGTCTTCCTGTCCTCGGCCATGCGCAAGCTGCTGACCAGCGACCTGCTGACGAACAACGCGAAGCTGACCGGGTTGCAGGACGCGGTGTCCAAGACGGTGATCATGGACGGCGGCCTGCACTTCCTCGATCTGGTGAACCTGGCCCAGGCCATGTCGTCGGGCGACGTCCAGTTCACCACGATCCCGGTCGAGGCGGTCGGCGCCAGGAACGACCGGCAGCAGAGCATCATCGTGGTGGACGTGGCGAAGGTGCAGGCGTTCGTGAAGGGCCTCCTCACGCCACCGGCCCCGCAGCCGGCGGGCATGGGCGCCGGCTACGAGGGAACCGCGCCGGCCGCCGCCGTCCAACCAGGGGTGCCGTGCGTGGACTAGCGTTCTCGGACGTGAGTCTCACGGGAAAGCTGCTACGGGGCGCGCCGGCGCAGCCACTGGTCACCCACTACGACGACGCCGCCGGCACGCGGGTGGAACTGTCGGTGGCGACGATGCGCAACTGGGCGGCCAAGACGGCGAACTGGCTGGTCGACGAGTTGGACATCGAGCCGGGCGACCGCGTGGCGGTGCTGCTGCCGGCCCACTGGCAGACGGCGGCCGTGCTGCTCGGCGCGTGGTGGTGCGGCGCGGAGGTGGTGACGAGGGGCCCGTCGTCGGTGGCGTTCGTCCCGCCGGGCGCGACCGCCGCCGAGGCCGAGGTCACCGCGGTGGCATCCCTCGACCCGATGGGCAGGGACCTACGCGGCGACGTGCCGGCGGGTTCGCTGGACTACATAGGCGACGTGCGCCTGTTCGGCGACGACTACCTGGAGCTGACCCCGGTCCCCGGTGACACCCCGTGCTTCATGGGGTCCACAGTGGACGAGATCGTGACCGCGGCGGCGGCACGCGCGGAGGTCCTGGGTTTCACCTCCTCGTCCCGCGTACTGTCCACACTGGACTGGCCGGCCGCCGCGATGGATGGTTTCGTCACCGTCCTGACAGCGGGCGCGAGCCTTGTGCAGGTAACGAACGCCGACCCGGCGAAGCTCACGAAACACCAGGAGGCTGAGCGAACAACGGACGTACTGACGTGAGCTTCGCCGCCGACGCGCGGCGAGTGAAGAACCCCGAACTCCCTTATCTGCGACGGTTGTCGGCATTCCACTCGTGCGTACAGCGGTACAACCCACTGGGTTTCGTCACGACGTTGAGCTTCCTGGAACAGCTGGCCGGCCAGTACCGGGACGACGAGGAGTCGCTGCTCCGGGCGCTGGCCGCCCTGGTCGACAGCCGAGAGCAGTGGAAACAGGCGGTGGTCGAGTACGCGGCGATGCGCCGTACGGCCAAGGCACGCGGTGAGCGCACCCCGAGCCGCCGCGCGCCGAACCCGAGCCACACCCCCGCGTACTGGTACGGCGCCGCCCGGCACGGCGCACTGCATGCGTTGGCGTTCCACCAGTTCCGCGGACTACTACCGCCCACGAAGGACGACGTCGCGGCGGACGTTCACCGGCTGGTGGACCGAACCCTGGCATCCGGCGGCGACCTGAGCACGGACGAACGCGAGCTGCTGGCCGACCTGAGCGCGGAGTTACGCCGCCGCTGCCGCACCACGAACGGTGAGGCCGGCCTCCAGGCCAAGGCACTGCGGCAGCTCACCCAGTTCATCACCACGGCAGCGAACTAGTGCGGTTGCTACAGCTCGTTCAGCAGCCCACGCACACGCCTTTCGATCTCGTCACGGATGGGCCGCACGGCCTCGAGGCCCTGCCCGGCGGGATCGTCGAGCTGCCAGTCCAGGTACCGCTTGCCGGGGAAGACCGGGCACGCGTCACCACAGCCCATGGTGATGACGACATCGCTGGCGCGAACCGCATCCACGGTCAGAACCTTGGGCGCCTCCTCGGCGAGATCGATGCCGATCTCGCCCATCGCGGCGACAACCGTCGGGTTGATGGTGTCGGCAGGCGCGGAGCCGGCGGAGCGGACCTCGACCTGGCCGTGACTGAGGTGAGTGAGGAACGCGGCGGCCATCTGGGAGCGGCCGGCGTTGTGCACGCACACGAACAGCACCGAGGTCATGCGAGCGCCTCGGCGGGACGGGTCAGGAGGGCGGCAAGCCGGTCGGTGGTCTCGGGGAGCAGCCAGTAGTAGACCCACGTGCCGCGGCGCTCGCAGTCGATGAGGCCGGCCTGGCGCAACAGCTTGAGGTGGTGGGAGATCGTGGGCTGGGAGAGGTCGAAGGCCGGGGTCAGCTCGCACACGCAGACCTCGCCACCGGCACGGGAGGCGATCATCGACAGCAGCCGCAGGCGGACCGGGTCGCCGAGCGCCTTGAACACGGCAGCCAGCGCGGTGGCACGTTCCTCGGACAGCGGCGCCGCGGTCAGGTCCACGCAGCAGTCCGAACTCTCCTGAATTGACACATGTCTATATTGACAGATCTCAATTCAACAGGCAACACTGTATTGACAATCGTCAATACAGTGCCTTGGAGGGACCTTCCCGATGAGCGATCTACGTGAGACCGTGCGCGCCCGCTACGCCGCCGCCGCGAACGCGGTCGCCGACGGCACGCCGACGGCCGACTGCTGCGGCCCACAGGAGGAGCCCGGCTTCGGGTCCGGCCTGTACGCGTCCACGGAACGGGACGAGCTGCCGGCCGACGCCGTGACGGCGTCACTGGGCTGCGGCAACCCGACCGCGGTGGCGGAGCTGCGGGAGGGCGAGGTCGTGCTGGACCTGGGCTCGGGCGGCGGCATCGACGTACTGCTGTCGGCCCGCCGAGTCGGCCCGACCGGCAAGGCCTACGGCGTGGACATGACCGAGGAGATGCTCGCCCTGGCCCGAGCAAACGCAACAAAGGCCGGCGCGACGAACGTCGAGTTCCTGAAGGGCACGATCGAGAACATCCCCCTACCGGCCAACACGGTGGATGTCGTGATCTCCAACTGCGTGATCAACCTGTCGGTCGACAAGCCGGCCGTGTTCGCCGAGACGTTCCGCGTACTGAACCCCGGCGGCCGCTTCGGCGTGTCCGACGTGGTCGCCGAGGACACCCTCACCACAGCGGAACGAGCCGAACGCGGCTCGTATGTCGGCTGCATCGCCGGCGCCCTGTCCATGTCCGAGTACCGCGAAGGCCTGACCGCCGCCGGCTTCACCGACGTGGAGATCAACCCCACCCACCAGGTCGCCGACGGCATGCACTCCGCCATCATCCACGCGACCAAGCCCGCGAACGTGTCCATCACCGACCCTCAGCCCGACTCCCGCCGCGGCGGCGCTTGTTGATCTAGTGTCCTGAGTCGGGAGTTGGTGTGTTATCGACGGATCCAGGTTTCCGCCGGCAAGGCGGCAGAAGGCCCTCGTACTCGGGCTTTTCGGTACGCCGCCAGCGGGAGGCTGGGCCGCCGAGAAGTGCGCCGAACTCCCGACTCTGGGCAGTACAACTAGCCCTTGAGCAGGGCGCGGGCCATGACCATGCGCTGGATCTGGTTCGTGCCCTCGTAGATCTTGGTGATCTTCCGGCTGGCTGATCACGACCAGCCAATCAACTGGCAGTACGGCGCCTGAGCTGCCCAAACGTTTGCCAACAGTTCTCGCCGATTCTCGGCCCTGCCCGACCTCACACGGCCTGGAGACGGCCTGATCTTGGCCTGCCCAGGCCTCTCCCTGCTCCCTCGTACAGGCCGTCACGTGCGCCGGGTCGGCGGTGTCAAGAGTGGTCGCTTGCGGCCATCGCGTCAGCGACGCGGAGCGCTCTTGATGCCGTCGGCCCGGCGTTCGACGATGGAGGCCGAGGGAGCTGCTCCGCGGTTCATATGCGCCGCCGGTGGTGGCGCTGCCGACCCGTGGCCGTGGGCGCGCCGCGCAGGCCGGGCGGCGTTAGCGGAGCGGTAGCCGCCCGTGCCGCGATGGATGCGGGCCACGTCGCCAACGGGACGGGCACCGCGCGCCGCCACCGGCGGCGCGCCCTTGATCCCATAGAGCCAAATTCGGCAGACACGTGGACAACGACTGTGTCCTGTCCCGGTAGATGCTTGACATTCCGGTCCCGCCTGATGCTTGACAGTGGGCCGTGATCGGCTTGGCACTGGCACGCACGGCGGAAGGTCGGGATTGGCTCTGGTGGAGTTGTCCGGTGCGACTCCCCCGGAGGAAGTTCAACGCCACAGGCCGTCGCCGGAATCCAGTTCGCGTCCGACTTCGTGGAAGGTGCGCCACTGCCGCGTGCCTGGTGATCTCTCTCAACTGGACGACCCACGCATAGCTACGCGACCGTACTGGGACCATCAGAGTGGCGGTACTGCCGAGAGTAGTTCGAACGTGGTCACCGATCGGCTGAACTGGAGCGGTGTGAGTTCCCTAGCTCCGCCGAGCCTCCCAGAATGACGTCATGGCGGAGACAGGAAGGAGATCTCGCTCTCCGACGGGGTCGGCTGATGAGCCGCGACTGCGGGCGTGGATGCGGTGGAGCGACTGGCCACTGACCGCACTCGCCGGACTTTTCCTTGTGCTGTACGCGGTGCAGGTGCTCTATGTGAGCGCGCCACAAGCAGCACAGACACGGATCGAGATCGCGGTCTGGGTGATTTGGGCGTTGTTCGCCCTGGACTACCTGGTCCGTATCTCACTGGCCCAGCAGAAGCTCCGCTTCGTCCTGCGTAACCCATTCGGCCTGCTCGTGTTGGCGTTACCGATACTGCGACCGCTGCGTGTTGTCACTGTCATTACGCTGCTCAACCGCCGATTCGTCCACACGTTGGAGCAGCGTGTCGCACTGTTCGCGTGTGGGGCGACCATGCTGGTTGGTCTGAGCGCGTCACTCGCCGTACTTGACGCCGAACGGGGCGCGCCAGACGCGACGATCACGACGTTCCAGGACGCTGCTTGGTGGGCGCTGACCACGATCACCACAGTTGGGTACGGAGACCGCTACCCTGTCACCGCCGAGGGCAGGCTGGTCGCCGCCGCGCTCATGGTGGGCGGGATCGCGCTGCTCGGCGTGGTCACAGGGCTCGTCGCGTCGTGGTTCGTACGAGTGCTCAGAGGCACCGAGGCGGTCGCCGGGCGAACCGAGGACGTCCTGCGACAAGAAATCGCGGACCTGCGCCAGGAGATCCGCGCGCTGACCGAGCGACAACGCGCTGACTGATGGACAAGCGAGACGAGACGCTCACCGTCAACCATCACCTGGGACCGAAGTATCAAGCATCAAGTGGGACTAGACACGCGGACATCGACTGTCGACGTCAACAACGGCATCGAACGGGCTACATTGGGGAAGTACTGCGGGTAATGGAGGCGATACGTTGACGTCGGCGCGGAGTCGTGCAGGCATCCGGACAGATGACGATTGGCCATACGGTCTTCACAAGAACACCGGGGGACAACAGATCCTGGTCGACTGGGCTGAAGCAAATGATGTTCGTCTGTCACATGCTCAAGGATCGAGGATCGACCAGCTTCGGAGCGTGGTGGGGAACGACGTCGACTTGCCATCCGAAACTCATTCTTGGGTTGATCACGCGACTGTCTGGAAGCGCGATAGGACACCGGTCGCGTTCGTGTCGCATCCCTACTCCCTGTCCGCTGACGACCTGGTCTCGCTGGGACATCTAGCTATGCACGATCGTTTGACGGTGTCGGTCCGTGGCGGAGGCTGGTACGGGCAGGGCGCTGTAATGGTCGAGGTCTGGCGCACCGCTGAACTCAAGCGAACATCAGAGTCGCACTGAACACAGACCCTCTCGTCTAGTCATTCGTCCGCCGCAAGTCGTCGTGACAGCCGAATTCCAATGAGGATCGTTGCGACGCCGAGAAGCGAGAGCAGCGGCGCCGTCTCGTCGAGCACAAGGAACCCAAGGACGACCGATGCGACTGGCACAAGATAAGTGACGACTGAGGCCCCAACTGGACCTTCAGTTCGGATGAGGGCGTAGTTGATGACGTACGCCAGGCCAGTACCGATCACGCCGAGGACCGCCAGGGCAAGCCACGGACCTACGGACCATGCTGGTGCTTCAGCGGAGTCGAGGGGCAACGTCGCTGCGGTGAGGACACTGGCCGCGATCAGTTGGCTAGTCGAGAGCACAGTTGGACTCAGGTTGCGCGGGGTGAGGTAGTGGCTCATGTACAGGTAGCTGATGCCGTAGCTCAGGGCTGCGAGCAGGCAGTACAGCGCACCTAGGGCGTCTACTGATCCGGCATCCCACGGAGTGAAGATCAAGAGACTGCCGACGAACCCCAGGACCAAGCCCACGACTTGCAGGAGACGAAGGCGCGTGGACTGACGAACGGCAAACGCGAGGACGAGCGTCCACAGTGGGGTGGTGGCGTTGAGCGCGCCGGCAATGCCGGAGTCCACTCGGGTCTCCCCCACGGCGAAGAGCAGGTAGGGAATCACGTTCGCGACCAGAGCCGCCACGACGAGATGCGCCCACACGGTGAAGTCACGGGGTAGCGCTTCCCGGCGGACCGCGATCACGGTCAGGAGGACAAGGGCACCGAGGACCATGCGAGCCGCGGTGACCTGAGTAGGACTGAATGCGTCTAGCGAGACCTTGATCCAGAGGAAGTTGGAGCCCCAGACCAGCGCGAGTATCGCGATTAGCAGGGTGCCCCGCGCGCTGGTCGTCATCAGGGCTCGACGTCGAATGTGTACACGAGGCCGGATCGGTCGGCACGGTGCACGAAGCGGGTGACCTCGAACGGCTCGCCGTCCTGGTCGAAGCTGGTGTGCAAGACATCGAGCACCGGCACACCGGACGGCGCTTGGAGGAACTGCGCTTCGTTGTGGGTCGGCATGCGGGCGGTGATCTCGTCACGGCCGGTGGTCATGACGTGGCCCTTGTCCTCCAGGCGGCCGTGGATGCCTCCGGGGCCGGTCTTCGGTTCGGTTAGCAGGGTGCCTTCGGCGTCTGACCAGCGAATGTAGGTCGTGACGAGCTGTACCGGCTCGTCGTCGGCGTGGTACTCGTTCAGCCGACGAATGACTGACTCCTCGTCGGTGGACACACCGAGACGTTCGGCCACGTCGTACGGGGGTGCGACGCGATCGATGGCCACCGCCTGGATGCTGGCTCGCTTGCCCTGACGCTTCATCTCCAGCCGGAACGGCGTGAGGCCGGTTTCGCGGTAGGTCTTGCGGGAGTAGCGGTCGTTGCCCCAGCGGAACAGGCGTTGCTTCTCGCGCACGAACACGCCCTTGCCGTGCACTGGCGTGACCAGCGCTTCCTCGGTGAGCAGGCGGACCGCTTCACGCGCGGTGTTGCGGGCGGTGCCGAACCGGCGGGCCAGCTCGCGCTCTGATGGCAGCTTGTCCCCCGGCGCGAGTTCGCCGGACGTGATCAGCTCGCGCACGGCGTCCGCGATACGGCGGCTCGGCAGTTGGCCGGCGCCTTCCGAGAGGGTCATGCCACTCAGCATACAACTGGCTTAAACCAGTTCCTTGCGGTGACCCACGTCATATGGTTCACTGGCTTAAGCCACTACTGGCTCAAGCCAGTTTACGAGGAGATGATGATGGCTGTTCCGTACGGCATGAGGTTCGCGGTCGACTTCGACGTGGTGTTTCCGCTGGGTGCGTTCATCGTGGGTGAGGTCATCCCGGTCACCGAGTACCAGTCACAGGAGGACAAGGCACGCAACCGCCCGGTGCGTCCGCGCATCGACGAGGCCACCGGGCTACCCCTCTACAAGGTCACCGTTGCGGACCCATCCGCCGAGAAGGACCGCGACAAGTCGATCACCGTCGAGATCGCCTCAAAGGTCCAGCCCGTCCCGCCGGCTACCGCTGGCAACCTGCCCTTCCGCCCCGTCGTCGTGGAGGGCCTGACGGTCCAGCCGCGCGCGGAGACGTCTGGCCAGGCGAAGTGGATCACGTGGGTCGTCCGTGCAACCGGCCTGCGCGCGGTCGACGCTGCCCCGGCCAAGAGCACCGCGTCCAAGTCGGCTGCGGCCTGAGCGGGGACGGGGTGTTCACGGTGACATGCGCGCCCGGGCGTAGCGCGTCCGCCGACGTCCGACAGATCGGTCCCGGCTGGCTGTCGCTCGTCCTGTCCATGGATCCAGGCCGAGTGGTGATCGACGCCCCCACGGTAAGTGGCGGCGGCATCATCCTGGCCCGCTTCTGCCTGGACCTCGCCCAAGTGGCGACCAGGGTCGCTACCGACCTGGACAAGGGCCAAGGCGGTGTTCGTCCATGAGTGGCTACAGCATGGCCTACCAGGTCGCGTGCACTCCTGGCCCGAACGCGGCGTCCGGCGTGACGAGGCTGCCGAACGGGGCGCCTGTGTTGGTGGTCTACCTCGACCCGGTGAACATGACCATCCAGGGCGCACCCACGCAGCAGGGCATCCGCGAGCTGGCGGACTTCTGTCGCGGGTTGGCGCACGAGGCGGCGCAACTCGCCGCGACCATCGACCCGGACGGGGAGCCCGCGCCACCGGAGGCGTCCAGCCCTCGGCATGCGTTGGTGCACAACGAGTTCGGCGAGTCCGGCGCGGGTCATTGATGCCGGCACGGGGCGGGTGTCCAGGTTCGCGGCCCATGAGCCCGTCCCGCGCCTCCCACGTCAACCCATCAGAGAAAGGAATGCGTGGTGGCAGCGAAGCTATCCGACGGTGAGCGCCCGCGACAGCAGCAGGCACCATCCACGTTGGCTGAGGCGCATGAGGTGTTGTGACGTCAGCGGCCGGCGCGGGATGCGGATCCGTTGGTGTGGGTAGATTTCCATCGGTACAGCGCGTCGGTGTACGGGCAGGTAGCGAAGGTGGATCTGCGGCACCAGCACGAGGCGACGCAGTGTGCGGGGATCGAGGTTCGGCGGGCGCGGAAGATCGAGCACCGCCTCAGTCCGCAGCTCGACGACGAGGAGGTTTGAGCGTGTCGAGTGCGGCGCGTGTCTCGGCAGATCTTCCGGTTCAGCCGTCGGACAAGGCGAGCAGTCGGGCGATCGGTGAGGAACTGCGGCGAGCGCGTGAGGCGTGTGGCTGGTCGCGATTGCAGCTGGTGGCCCGGCTGCCCTCGGGGATCGGTGATCGCACCCTGCTCAGCTACGAACACGGCACACGTCATCCCACCGCGCTGCGGTTGATCGAAATCTGCTACACGCTCGGGATCGACATGCCCACACTCATGCGTCGTGCGCTTCAACGGGCCCGCATCCACTTGGAGAACCTGCCCCTGCAGGTCGATCTACGTGCGGTGCTGAACGATAGGAACGACACCTATCGGCTGATGGTGCAGTGGGCGCGCAACATGCTCAACGAGCACCCGGATGGTGTGGTGGAAGTCGCGCCGGTGGCGGTGCGGAACCTGGCCGCGTTCGTCGGCTGTGCCTACCAGGACCTCGTCGGCTACCTGGCCCGGTTCATTCCTGACTACGACCGCAACTGACGAGCAGGGAGATATCCCGGAGTCCACAACGGATAAATCTAGCGATCCAATGGGTCTGAAGTAGACGAAAGCACACGTGGGGTCGTGTGGCGATGGCGCACGCCCTGATTCGCGATGTTGATCTCGTAGGCGCAGAAGCGGAATCCCTAGGTCTGGCAACCATTTCCGCTCCTGCGCTGTCCACCCGGAGGTAGACAGTGAACACGGTGGACTCCCTGATTGGGGCTTACCGGTCCCACGTCCTGGGCCGCCCACTGCCGCTGCCGGTCTCCGTCGACTTCACGCCGGGACCACGCGAGATCGGCGTTCAGGTCGGTGCCGGGCCGAAGCTGGGGCCATGTCTGGCCCGGCTGCTTCTCTGGACCTACACCCTCGCCGACGTGACCGCGCAGTGGTGGCACACACCAAGCAACAACCTGCACGTCACCGTCCACGGCCGAACAGCCGGCGGCGCACGCATGCGGGTCTACAGCAGCGGCCCATTCACCGACTGCCTCGGTCTCGTGCGCCTGGACCTCGGCGAGAAGGAAGGCGTGTCCCTCGACGAGCTGTACACGCTGACCGCGCTCCTGCGCGAGGCCCCATCCGACTCCGACCGGGAGGCGGCCTAGATGACCGGCAACCAGACCCGCGCAGAACGGATGCGGCAACCCCTCGCCTCCGATGTGATCGCCGCGACCGCCGAACAACACGGCGTGTGCGTGCGGTCGTTCACCATGGAAGTCGGGGATCTCGACACCGGCGAACTCCGCTACGTCGCCGTGCCGTGCGGTTCAACGATCGAGTCGCAGTGCGGGCCGTGCGCGCGAAAGGCTCGGGCGCTGCGGATGACTCAGTGCCGCGAAGGCTGGCACCTCACGGACGAACCCGACTTCACCCCCGGTGAGCCGACCACTGACCACACCGCGCTTCTCGAGCTACGCGCGGACCTGGTCAAGGCATACCAGCAAACCGCGGAACAGGGCTCGGTTGACGCGGACGAGCTGCGCGAGGAGATCGCCTCGGTCGACGCGGAACTTCGGCAACTCGGCATGCGCGGCCGATTACCCTCCCCAGACGGCCCCACCACACGCCCGGTCAAGCGGTCAACCAAGCGGCGGCAGGACGCACCGACCTGCCTCGCCGGCAAGTGGAGAAGCGGACCGTGGGCCGTGAATACGCGGGCCGGTTCCGGCCGTCCATGTTCGTCACCCTGACGCTGGACAGCTACGGGCGAGTGCGAGACGACGGCACCCCGTGAACCCGTCGACGTATGACTACCGACGGGCGGCACGAGACGCCGTGCACTTCGCCGCGCTGGTCGACCGGTGGTGGCAGAACCTCCGCCGCGTAGCCGGCTGGGACGTCCAGTACTTCGCCACCGTCGAACCACAGAAGCGGTGCGCGCCCCACCTGCATGCGGCGGTACGCGGATCAGTGCCGCATGAGGTACTGCGACAGGTCACCGCCGCGACCTACCACCAGGTGTGGTGGCCGGACCATGACCAGCTCGTCTACGACGGCGGCCACCTTCCCGTGTGGGAGGACGGCCGGTTCATCGACCCCGACAACCGGCAGCCACTCACCTCATGGACTGACGCCGTCGAGGCGGTGGAGGAGCCGGTGCACGTGGTCACCTTCGGGCGGCAGGTGCACTCCAAAGGCATCCTCGGCGGCACCGACGAAGCGGGCCGGCACATCGGCTACCTGACCAAGTACCTCACCAAGTCCACCGGTGAGGTGATCACGGCTGACACCGACCGCCAGCGGGCACACCACGACCGGCTACACGACGAACTCAAGGTCACGCCCTGCTCGCCACGCTGCCCGGTGTGGCTGCTCTACGGCATCGAACCCCAAGGCGCCAACGGCAGGACCCGGCCCGGTCACTGCAAGGGACGCGCACACCGGCGCACCACCCTCGGGCTACCGGGGCGGCGAGTGCTCGTGTCCCGGACGACGACAAGCTGATCCGTGACAACCCGTGCAAGGCGAAGACGGTCCGTCGCCCGACCAGCCCGGCCGTCGAGGTCAAGGACATCTGGCCGGAGGACCGGGTCAAGGCGGTGCGGGCCGGCATGGACACACGGTGGCGGATCACAGTCGTGATCGGCGCTGGGCTCGGCCTGCGGCAAGGCGAGGTCCTGGGGTTGTCGCCGGATGACATCGACGAGGACTCGATGCTGGTGCACGTTCGGCGACAACTCCGGACCGTGGACCGCACGCTGGTGTTCGCTCTCCCGAAGGGCAACAAGACCCGGACCGTGCCGCTCTCGCCGGGCGTGCATGCCGAGATCAAGAATCACCTGGTCGCCCATCCGCCCACGACGGTCAGGCTGCCGTGGCGCAAGCCGACCGGTGACTCGGTGACGGTTCGCCTACTCGCGACCGGAGAGGACGGCCGGCTCTACACCGGGGATCTGTTCAACAAGACCGTCTGGGAAGGCGCGTTCAGGGTGGCCAAGCTCGCTCGCGCGAAGCAGGTCGACGGCATGCACGCGCTTCGCCACTTCTACGCCTCGACCCTGCTCGCACAGGGCGTGTCGATCAAGGAACTGGCGACGTACCTCGGGCACGCGGACCCCGGCTTCACGCTCCGCGTGTACACGCACCTCGTGCCGTCGAGTCACCAGCGCGCCCGCCTGGCCGTCGACACGGTGTTCGGCCGGCCTGGCGACCCTGACGGCCTGGAGGCGGCCTGATCATGGAACCGACCTGGTCCAGCCGTGCGAGCAAGATCGTTGATCTAGCCCTTGAGCAGGGCGCGGGCCATGACCATGCGTTGGATCTGGTTCGTGCCCTCGTAGATCTGGGTGATCTTGGCGTCGCGCATCATGCGTTCTACTGGGAAGTCCTTTGTGTAGCCGGCGCCGCCGAACAGTTGGACCGCGTCGGTCGTCACTTCCATCGCGGTGTCAGAAGCGTAGGTCTTGGCCGCGGAAGCCATGAAGCCGGCGCGCTTGTCGCCGCGTTCGGTGGCGGATGCGGACGCGTACACCAGGTGGCGGGCGGCTTCGATCTTCATGCCCATGTCGGCCAGCATGAACTGGACGCCCTGGAACTCGGCGATGCTCTTGCCGAACTGCTTGCGGTCCTTGACGTACGCGATCGACGCGTCCAGCGCGCCCTGTGCGATTCCCAGTGCCTGCGCGCCGATGGTCGGGCGGGTGTGGTCCAGTGTCCGCAGTGCGGTTTTCAGGCCCGTGCCGGGGTCGCCGATGATCCTGTCCGCCGGGATCTCGCAGTTCTCGAAATAGATCTCGCGGGTCGGGCTGCCCTTGATGCCCAGCTTTCGTTCCTTGGGTCCCACCGAGAAGCCCGGGTCGTCCTGGTGGACCACGAAAGCCGAGATGCCGTTCGCCTTCTTCGTCGCGTTCGGGTCCGTGACGGCCATGACCGTGTACCACGCCGACTCGCCGGCGTTCGTGATCCAGCACTTGGTGCCGTTCAGGATCCAGCGGTCGCCGTCCAGCACGGCTCGGCAGCGCATCGACGCCGTGTCGGAGCCCGCTTCCCGTTCCGACAGCGCGTACGACGCCGACGCCTCGCCCGATGCCAGTGTCGGCAGGACCAGCTTCTTCAGCCCCTCGGACGCCGACAGGATGATCGGCTGCGTGCCCAGCTTGTTGACCGCCGGAATCAGCGACGCCGACGCGTCGACCCGCGCGACCTCCTCGATCACGATGCACGCCGCGACCGCGTCCGCGCCCTGGCCGTCGTACTCCTCGGGGATGTGCACGGCGTTGAAGCCCGCCTTGTTCAGTGCGTCGCGGGCCTCGGCCGGGTAGCGCTCCAGCTCGTCGACCTCGGCGGCGTACGGCGCGATCTCCTTCTCGGCGAGCGCGCGCACGGCCTCCCGCAGCGCCTCGTGCTCCTCGCTCAGCTCGTACATCGCCGTACACCTTCCTGCACCGGGGCTTCGACCTCGATGTTAGTGGTCGTTAGCTTCATCGGAAGTGTTAAGCCCGGCACGTAGACCGGCGTCCTTCTCAAGCACCAGCTGTTCTAGATCGGAAGCAAAGCGGGCGAGGCGATCCCGCAGCTTCTCGTCGGCCACCGACAGCATCCGGACCGCCAGCAGCCCGGCGTTGCGGGCGCCGCCGACGGACACCGTCGCGACCGGGATGCCGGCCGGCATCTGCACGATCGACAGCAGCGAGTCCAGGCCGTCCAGGTACTTCAGCGGTACGGGCACACCGACGACCGGCAGCGTCGTCGCCGACGCCACCATGCCGGGCAGGTGCGCGGCGCCGCCGGCGCCCGCGATGATCACGCGCAGGCCGCGCTCGGCCGCCGTGCGGGCGTAGTCGAGCATGCGCTGCGGGGTGCGGTGCGCCGACACGACGCTCACCTCGTACGGCACCTCGAACTCGGTCAGCGCCTCGGCCGCGGCCTTCATGACCGGCCAGTCCGAGTCGCTTCCCATGATCACGCCAACGAGCGGGCTCACTGCTTCAGCTCCCATGAATGTCGTATCCGTCCAGCCATACCGCGTCCGACAGCCAGTGCGCGGCCAGCTTCGCCCGCTCACGCACGTCGGCCATCGACGGGCCGAGCATCGTCACGTGGCCGATCTTGCGGCCCGGCCGTTCCTGCTTGCCGTAGTAGTGCACATGGGCGTCACGGAACCGCGCCAGCAGGTGGTGCAGTCGCTCGTCCGGGCTCATCGCCGGGGGCTCGGACGCGCCGAGCACGTTCGCCATCACCACGGCCGGGGCCATGACGTCCGTCGCGCCGAGCGGGTAGTCGAGGACGGCCCGCAGGTGCTGCTCGAACTGCGACGTGCGCGCGCCCTCGATGGTGCAGTGCCCGGAGTTGTGCGGGCGCATGGCCAGCTCGTTGACCACCAGCCCGTGCTCGGTGTCGAACAGCTCGACCGCCAGCACGCCGACCACGTCCAGCTCCGCCGCGATCCGCAGTGCCAGCTCCTGGGCCACCTCGGCGTCCGCCTCCGACATGTCCGGCGCGGGCGCCAGGACCTCGACGCAGATGCCGTTGGACTGCACGGTCTCCACCACCGGCCACACCCCGCCCTGCCCGAACGGCGACCGCGCGACCAGTGCCGCCAGCTCGCGGCGCATGGCGACCCGCTGCTCGACGAGCAGGGGCGTGCCCCATTCGAGCAGGCGCGGCACCAGCTCCCCCGCGCTGTCCGGGCCGTTGAGCATCCAGACGCCGCGGCCGTCGTAACCGCCGCGCGCGGCCTTCAGCACGCAGGGCCAGCCGTGCTCCTCGGCGAACGCCGTGACGTCGGCCACGCTCTCGACCTCCGCGAACGGCGGCACGGGCAGTTCCAGCGCGGCCAGCTTGCGGCGCATGACCAGCTTGTCCTGGGCATGCAGCAGCGCGTCAGGCCCGGGCCGGACGTGTACGCCCTGGTCGACGAGGTTCCGCAGGAGCTCGCCGGGCACGTGCTCGTGGTCGAACGTGAGCACGTCGCACCCCTTGGCGAACGCCGACAGCGCGTCGAGGTCCGTGTGCGAGCCGAGCGTTATGTTCGGCGACACGAGCGCGGCCGGATCGTCGGGCGACACGGCGAGCACGTGCAGGGATTGGCCGAGCGCGATGGCCGCCTGGTGGGTCATGCGCGCGAGCTGCCCGCCGCCCACCATGCCGACCACCGGCAAGCCGGTACGAGTGTCCACATACCGCAACCTACCGACGTCGCAGCCTGGTCAGCACTATGACGCCCGCGACCAGCGGGACCAGCAGGTACGCGCTGCCGAGCAGCACCTCCGGCGGCGTCCACTCCAGCTCGGGCTTCTCGCCGGCCGGGCGGTTCGGGTCGGACGTGCGCATGATGAGCAGCACGCAGCTCGCGAAGACCAGCACGACGGCGCCGATCCCCGAGAGCGCTCTGACGCGGTCCCAGCCGTCCGGTAATCGGTCGGGCAGGCGGGAGAGCAGCAGGACGACCAGCGGCACGACCCAGACGTAGTGGTGCGACCAGCTGACCGGGCTGAGCAGGATCCCGAAGAACGCCGTGACCAGCAGGGCGGTCAGTGGCTGGCCCGCGCGGTGGTAGCGGCGGACGAGCAGGACGGCCGGCACGGCGAGCACCGCGCCGATGGCGATGGCGGCGCCGAGCGCCCACGGGGCGAGGTCGGTGAGCCGCAGCATCAGGCCGTCGAGCGACTGGTTGCCGGCCCAGAAGGTGGGCCCGGTGCGTTCCGGGTTGGTGACCGCGACGCTCCAGAAACGCGTGAAGTCGTGCGGGATGATCGCGAAGATCAGCAGCTGGAGCAGGCCGAACGTGGCGACGGCCGTGACGGCGTCCTTCCTGCGGCCGGTCAGCCACAGGTGCGGCACGAAGATCAGCGGCGTGAGCTTGACCACGGCCGCGACGCCGACGAGCACGCCGCCGAGGTAACGGGACCGCTTCAGAAGCAGTACGTCGACGACGACCAGCGCCATCAGGATGATGTTGATCTGGCCGAGGAGGAGCGTGCGCCAGACCGGCTCGAGGCCGAGCGCGAGCACCGTGACGGCGACGGTGGTGCGGGCGGGCGTCATCCAGGTGGGGCGGCTGGGCACGTTCTGGATGGCGACGCGGACGACCAGCGCGAGGGCGAGCACGGAGAGCGCGCCGAGGACCCCCCAGGAGATCTGGGTGGCGAAGAGGGCGAGGGGGATGAACAGGAGCGCGCCGGTGGGCGGGTAGGTGAAGGGGAGGCGGGCCCAGGGTGGTTCGGCGGACAGTGACATGTGGTCGTAGAGGGGCTCGCCGGTCAGCAGTGCGACGGCTCCGGAGCGGTAGACCGCGCTGTCGACACCGAGCCGCCAGTCGATGGCCCAGCTGACGACGCCCGCGGCGAGGACTCCCACGGGAACGGCGAACAGCGCCAGGACGAGTCGTGGGCGCGCGAACAGCCGCCGCAGCGAGTCACGAAGCCAGTGCTGGGCGGGAGGGGCGACAGGGGCGTCCACACGCACGGAAAGAGGAAACCACGCCCCACCGACAACCTCCGCACCGGCACGGACACCTCGCGAGTCCCGTGTTCAAACACCCCGAGTTGCGGTTTCGTGCACGAGGTCTGCACGAAACCGCAACTCGGCATGCGAACGCGGAACTCAGTACGGGTGAACGCGGGACTCGGTATGGGTGAACGCGGAAGTCGGCATGCACCAACACGGGGGCTCGACATGCGCGAACGCGGGACTCGGCATGCGTGAACGCGCAACTCGGTACGGGCGAACTCGGCATGCGCGAACGCGGAACTCAGTACGGACGAACGCGGGACTCGGTATGGGTGAACGCGGGACTCGGTGTGGGTGGGCGCGGGACTCGCGGGGTGTGAGCCGGGGTGGCGTGCACCCCCCGCGAATGCACGCCACCCCGGCTTGGCCTGTCCGGGCGCTGGGACTCGCGTTTCTGTGTGCGGGTTGGTCCACGCGAGTCGGGGATGCGTCCGGACAGGAGACTTCAGGCGCGGCTGATCGACTGGAGCAGGTCGCGGGCCTCCTCCTGGGTCGCGGGAAGTCGTTCCAGGCGGAGGACCGGGCGGCGGGACGGCTCCAGCTGGGGGTCCACCTTCAGGCGTTCGGCGATCAGCCAGCCCGCGCTCAGCGCCCGGTCGCCGAAGCCGGGGCCGCGGTCCGACAGCACGGCCGCCACCGACGGGCCCAGCAACGCGATGCTCTCGCCGCCGTCGAAGACCTCGCGTAGGGCGTCGGCGACCAGGACCATCGCCATCAGGCGCGCCCAGCCCGTCACGGCGGACAGGTCCAGGGTCACCACCAGCAGCGCGTGCGTCTCCGCCACGGACTGCTCCAGCCGCGCCCCCTGCCGGTACACCTCCCCCAGCCGCGTCCGCAGGTACGCCTGCGTCGTCATGTTGGTCAGGTTGTCCGTGGCCTCGGCCGCGGGCAGGTCGCCGAACGACGCATCCGCCCAGGCCAGTGCCGCCGCGCGCACCAGCGGGGTCGGCGGCGCGTCGGGGTCCGGTGCGATCAGGCCGTCCTGGACGTCCGTGGTCAGGACCGCGTGCAGGGCGGCCAGGTCGGTGAGGGTCTCGTCCAGGCCGGCGCCCGCCTGCGCCCGTGCCCGCCCGAGATGGGACAGCGAACCGGTCAGGTCCCCCTTGCGCAACGCGGACATGCACACGGCGTCGACCTCGGGCACGCCCCAGTCACTGGGAAAGCGCCATCCGGCCGCGATGCTCGCCGTGCGCCAGCGTGCTCGGAGCACGCGCAGCTCGTGACCAGTACCGTCCGCGTCGCCACGAGAACGCGGATCAACTTCACGTACTGTCACTGTCGTCTGTCCTTCCGGCCATTCGCGTTCGGAAGGAAAACGCGGGCCACGCGTCACCGTGACGCCATTCGAGCGAATTCTCTGTCGTGGCGGCGTGTCATACGGCCAAACCGGTAACGGGGCGGTGCCGGTCCGCCCGTCTTCCGTCACACTGTCCGGGGGAGTGCGTCTGATGCGGCGGGACCGGGGAAACCCGAGGTCCCCAAGGCTCCAGGACGCGCGCGTTCGAGGGAGGATCGTGGCCACCGTTCCGGCCCAGGTCGATGGGCCCAGCGACGCCGAGCTGATCGATGCTGTCCGCAAGGGCACGGTGTCCGCCTACGGCGCCCTGTACGGACGGCACGTCAACTCGGCGTACAACCTCGCACGCCAGCTCGCCCGCAACCCCGCCGAGGCGGACGACCTCGTCGCGGAGTCGTTCGCCAAGGTCCTGGACACGCTCCGCGGTGGGCGCGGGCCGGACTCGGCCTTCCGGGCCTACCTGCTCACCACCCTGCGCCACACCGCCTACGACAGGACGCGCCGGGAACGCAAGCTCGAGCTGTCCAGCGACGTGTCCACGGTCTCCGGCGTCTCATCGGAGGCGGTCAGCGAGGAGTTCGACGACACGGCGGTAGCCGGCCTGGAGCGCTCCCTTGCCGCGCAAGCGTTTGCGCGACTCCCCGAACGGTGGCAGGCCGTGCTCTGGCACACCGAGATCGAGGGGCAGTCACCGCAGGAGGTCGCCCCGATCCTCGGGCTCACGCCCAACGGCGTCTCCGCGCTCGCCTACCGCGCCCGCGAGGGCCTGCGACAGGCCTACCTGCAGGTCCACCTCACCGAGACCCCGGACCGGCAGTGCCGCGCGGCCGCCGAGAAGCTCGGCGCCTGGACCCGCGGCGGCCTCGCCAAGCGCGAGAAGGCCCAGGTCGAGGCGCACCTGGACAGCTGCGAGCACTGCCGCGCGCTGGCCGCCGAGCTCGCCGACGTCAACGGCGCCATGCGGGTGTTCATCGCGCCGATGGTGCTGGGCGCCGGCGCCGTCGGGTACCTGGCCACGACCGGCACGTCGCAGGCCGCGGCGACCGGGGCCATCGTCGCCGGTGGCGCCGCCGGTGCCGCGGGGAGCGCCGCGACCTCCGCGCCGCGCCAGCTCATCGGGGTGGCGGTGTCGAGCGTGGCGCTGGCCGCCGCGGTCGTCGTGGGGCTCGCGACGGGTGGCCAGTCGCCGCAGCTCCCGGCCGCCCAGCCGGTGCCGACGCAGCAGGCACCGTTGCCGGGCGCGCCGCTACAACCGCGACAACCGCAGCAGCAACAGCCGCTGCCCCAACAGGAACAACCGCAGCAACCGCAGCAGCCGCAACAGCCGCAGCAGCAGGAAGAGGAGCCGCCGGCGACCGGGGAACCGCCGTCGGCGGAGTCGGAGGAGCCCACGTCGCCCACCCCACCCGGGCCGGCGACGCTCCAGACGAGCGCGCCGAACATGCCGATCTCGCTGGTCGCGGGCGGTGCGCCGGTCGACCTGCCGCTGACCGTCCGCAACACGGGCGCCTCGATGTCGGACCCGGTCACCGCCGTGCTGACCCTGCCGCCGGCCGTGACCGCGATCCCGGTGGACGGCCTCGCCGGCCGCAGGCTGCTCGCGCTGAACGGCGCGAAGGCCGGCACGGTCAACTGCCCTGGCGGCAACGGCACCGTGACCTGTTCGAGCGGGGCGGGCCTGGCGCCGAACGAGACCGTGACGCTGCTGTTCCGCCTGGTGGCCGCGGACAACGCCATGAACGGCCGAATCACCGGCATCGTGTCGGCCGGCTCGAACGTGACGGTCGGCGTCACCCTTCAGATGAACGTGCAGAAGGCGCCGGTGACCGACGGCGTCACGCTGACGGCCGGCAGCTCGTGGTCCGGCCTGCTGCTGTGGGTGCGCCCGCTCGTGGATGCGACGGTCACCAACACGGGCACCAGCTCACTGCCGGTGACGCTGACGGTCGATCGGCCGGCGAAGGTGGTCGACTCGACACAGCGGATGTCGTGCGTGCCCGCGGGCGAGGGCACCTCGTGCACGACTCTCGCCGAGCTGGCACCGGGCGAGAAGCTGGAGGTCACGCTGAAGCTCAGCCTGGACCCGTGGTCGGTACGGCCTCAGGACCGGAACCCGGTACACCTCTCGGCAACGCTCGGCTCGGCGTCGGCCAGCGCGAAGGTGCCGCTCTGGAACTGCACGTGCCCGACCCGGCCGACAGCCCAGAGCGGATCCACGACGTCGCCGGCCACTCCCCCGAGCACGTCGACGCCCCCGCCGTCCGGGCCGGGCAAGCCGACCCAGTCGAGCCCGCCCGTGACGACAACCACACCGCCGGCCACGAAGCCCACCACGGGCGAGGACACCCCGGGTCCGGGACGCGTCGAGCAGCCGCCGACCACGGAGCCGACGACGACGGAACCGCCGACCACGTCAGAGCCGCCGTCGGACGGGCTGGGCGGCCTGCTCGGGTGGCTCCTGGGCATCTGACGGACGGGCGGTCACGCGGCGTGGCTAGACTCCGCCGGCATGACCTTGCTCTACCGCGTGCTGGCCTGGTTGCCCAAGCCGGTGCGGGACAGGCTCGTCAAGCACAAGGAGCTGCTGAAGTTCGCGGTCGTCGGGATCGTGTGCTTCGTGGTGACGAACTTCGTGAACTACGGGCTGAAGTTCACCATCCTGAACGACAACCCCGTTACGGCGCTGGGTATCGCGGTCACGATCGCCACGATCGTGTCGTACGTGCTCAACCGCGAGTGGTCGTTCCGGACCCGCGGTGGGCGCGAGCGGCAGCACGAGGCGGCGCTGTTCTTCCTGATCAGCGGCCTCGGCGTGGTGATCAACTCGACCCCGCTGTTCTTGTCGCGGTACGTGTTCATGCTCGAGGTGCCCCACGTCAGCCTGCTGGCGCAGGAGGTGGCGGACTTCACGAGCGGCATCATCCTGGGCACGCTGCTGGCGATGATTTTCCGCTGGTGGGCCTTCCGGAAGTGGGTGTTCCCGCAGTCGGACGCACGGCCGCGGGTGGTCCGCGTCGGGCGGCGCGGCGCCCGTTTGGTCCGGTTGGGCGAGGACGACGAAGCCGCATAACACCACGTGGCGCCGTCGCGCTCCGTAGACTGCGGTCGTGACCGTCGTCGAGTCGGTGCTCTCGCGGGTGCCGGAACCCTTGCGGAAGGTGCTGATCAAGCACCGTGAGCTGCTGAAGTTCGCCATCGTCGGCGGCACGACGTTCGTCATCGACAACGGCATCTGGTACCTGCTGAAGCTGACGGTCCTCGAGGAGAAGCCGGTCACCGCGAAGATCATTGCGATCATCGTGGCGACGATCGTGTCGTACGTGCTGAACCGCGAGTGGTCGTTCCGGACCCGCGGCGGCCGCGAGCGTCATCACGAGGCGGCGCTGTTCTTCGTGATCAGCGGCATCGGGGTGGCACTGAACTCGCTGCCGCTGTACATCTCGCGGTACTGGCTGAACCTGGAGGAGCCGCACGTGTCGCGGCTCGTGCAGGAGGTCGCGGACTTCACGAGCGGCTCGATCATCGGCATGCTGCTGGCGATGTTCTTCCGCTTCTGGGCCTTCAAGCGCTGGGTGTTCCCGGACGAGCTGGGGCACCGCAAGCGCCGCGGTGAGCTGACGCCGGTGGACGACCCGGCGGAGGAGCTGGGCCATTCCTGAGCCGCCAGGCCGCGCGGTCTCAGCGTGGCGAGCGCTCCGCGGGCCAACGGACGCCCTGCACGTCGCCCGCTCTCGGGACCGGCAGGAACACCGTGAACGTGGCCGGGCGTTTCACCGACAGTTCCAGCCGGCCGCCGTCCGAGTCGATCAGGGCCCGTGCCAGTGCCAGGCCCAACCCCGTCGAGCCGCCGCCCGACACACCCCGCTCGAAGACATGTTCCGCCAGCTCGTCCGGGACGCCCTGGCCCAGGTCGGTCACCTCGATGACCACCGTGTCACCCGTCGCCGCCACGCCCTCGCGGGCCGACAGCGTCACCGTGCCGCTGCCGTGCCTCAGGGCGTTGTCCAGCAGGACGCCGATCACCTCGCGTAATCGGCCCGGTGACGCCTTCGCGAACAGGCCCGGCTCGATCTTCACCTTCAGGGAACGGCCTACCGCCCGCAGCGGGGCCCGCCACTCGTCGGCGATGCTGGGGAGCTCCGTGGCCAGGTCGACCGGCACCGCCCCCGCCGAGCGGGCCTCCCGAGCCGCCGCCATCAGCTCGTCCAGGACCTCTGCCAGGCGTTCCGCCTGCTCCAGCGCGGCCTGCGCCTCGGCGGCCACCTCCTTGTCGGGGACCACCGTGAGCTCCTCGATGCGGAGCTGTAGCGAGGTCAGGCGGCTCCGCAGCTGGTGCGACACGTCGCCCACCAGCTCACGCTCGCGTTGGACCAGCTGTGCCAGTGCCGTCGCCGACGCGTCCAGCGCCTCCGCCACCGAGTCGAGCTCCGGCACGTCGTAGCGCGTTCGGTCCAGCCGGAAGTCGCCGGCGCCCAGGCGGGACGCCCGGTCGGCCACGTGGTCCAGCGGTCTGGCCAGGCGCCGGGCCGTGACCGTCGCGACCGCCGTGCCGCCGCCGATCGCCGCGATGACCACCAGGACCACCAGCAGCGCCACCTGCGTCTGTGTCGTGCGCATCGGGGTGGCGTCGATCGACAGGCGGACGCTGCCGTGCTGGACGATCGGCACCGACTCGGTGACCGTCTCGCCGCGCAGTGGCGTCCCGAACTCGTCCCGCTGGCCGGTGTCCGGCAGGGTCACGACGAGGTGGCCGCCTGGCGGGACGCCCAGCTGGAGGCTGTTGATGTCCAGGTCGCCGCCGCCGGCCAGCTGGTCGTCCAGCGTCGCCGCGATCTGTCTGGCGCGGGCACCCAGCTCCTCGCGGGTGATGCTCTCGACCACGGCCGTCGCGGAGAAGCCGAGCGGGATGCCCAGGGCGCACGCCGTCACCGCGACGGCCATCAGGATCGCCAGGAGGATGCGCCGGCGCATCGCTCAGTCCGTGTTGAAGCGGAAGCCGACCCCACGAACGGTCGCGATGCGGGAGCCGCCTTGGCCGACCTTGCGCCGCAGCCACGACATGTGCATGTCGAGCGTCTTGCTGGTCCGCAGCTCGGGGCCGCCCCACACCTCGTCGAGGATCTCCTCGCGCGTGACCACCTGGCCGGCCTTCTGGATGAGCACGCGGAGCAGCTCGAACTCCTTGTTCGCGAGCGTGACCTCCTCGCCGTCCACGATGACCTGACGAGCGGCGAGGTCCATCTTGACGCCGTTCACCTCGATGGTGCCGGGGGCCTGCCGCCGGAGCAGCGCCCGGATGCGCGCGAGTAACTCGGCAAGGCGGAACGGTTTGGCGACGTAGTCGTCCGCGCCCGCGTCCAGGCCGACGACGAAGTCGACCTCGTCCGCGCGGGCGGTCAGCATCAGGACTGGGATCCCCCGGCCGGCCGCACGCAGCCGACGGCACACGTCCAGGCCGTCGATCCCGGGCAGCCCCAGGTCGAGGACGAGCAGGTCGACACCGCCGCCGTTGGCGGCCTCGAAGGCCCGGTGTCCGTCCGCGACGACCTGGACCTCGTAGCCTTCGCGGTTCAAGGCACGGGACAGCGGATCGGCGATCGCCGTGTCGTCCTCGGCCAGCAGCACCACACTCACGGTGCCAGACTATGCCTACCGGCCGTGGAGATCAGCTCGGAAGGCACCCCGGCTCGCGGCGGGATCGCTGGCGTCGGTCCGGAGGCGTTCCCCTCGATACCAACACTTGGGCACATGACAGCATCGCCACATGCATGCCGATGACCTCGCCGTCGCCCTGCGGCTCGCCGACGCCGCGGATGAGATCACCACGAGCCGGTTCCAGGCGAACGATCTCGTCGTGAGCCGCAAGCCGGACCGGAGCCCGGTGACCGACGCGGACACCGCCGTCGAGGACACCGTGCGGGAGATCCTGGACGAGCTGCGGCCGGATGACGCCGTGCTGGGCGAAGAACGTGGCGGGGCGATCGGCGTGGGCCGGACGTGGGTGCTCGACCCGATCGACGGGACGAAGAACTTCCTTCGTGGCAACCCTGTCTGGGCCACGTTGATCGCTCTCGTCGACGGTGGGGCGCCGGTGGTGGGCGTGGTCAGCTCGCCGGCCATGCCTCGGCGGTGGTGGGCGACCGCCGGCGGCGGCGCGTTCGTCGCCGCTCCGGCGGGCGAGCGGCGGTTGCGGGTCTCGGGGGTGGCCTCGCTCGAGGACGCCTACCTGTCCACGACGGACCTCGGGGCCTGGGTGACCTACCAGACTCGGGAGGCCTACCTGGCGCTCGTCGACTCCTGCTGGGAGACGCGCGCGTTCGGGGACTTCTGGCAGCACGTTCTCGTCGCCGAGGGGTCGCTCGACCTGGCCGCGGAGCCCATCGCCAACCCCTGGGACCTCGCGGCCGTTCAGGTGATCGTCACCGAGGCCGGCGGGGGGTTCACCGACCTGAGTGGACGGTCAGGCTTCACCCACGGCAACTGTCTGGCATCCAACGGGCTGCTGCACGACGCGGCGCTCGGCGTGCTTCAGGCGGGGGTCAGCGCGCCGCGGACGACCTGAGCCCAGGTCAGCCTGCCGAAGAGGTAATGGCAGGCGACCTGCTCGTTGCTGAAGCGGGCCCAGTCGTACCGGTTGCCCTGCTCGCGCCAGAAGACCTCCCAGGCGTAGTTGCCGTCCTCGTCCGGGTTGTCGTCGCGGACGAGACACCACGCGTTGTCGGCCTCGGCGCCGACCGACACGACCTCGGCTGGCACGCCGACGGTGGCCAGCCACGCGGTGATGGACTCGGCGTTCATGCGATCTCCTCTAGGTGCCCGAGCGCGACCAGCTCGACGGCGGAGTGGGTGGTCCGGTACCGGACGCCGCCGCCCGGCTGGCCGAACCACGCCGCCGAGACGGCACGCCAGACGGGCAGGGGCTTGACGATCCGGTAGCGGCGAAAGCCGGTGTCCTTGTGCGGCGGCGGCAGCGAACGCTGGGCGAACGGCGTGCCGTCCGCGGCGAAGACGCGGCCGTGGGGGGTGCCGAAGCGGTCGATGACCGTGCCCTCGGCGAGGACCTCCGGCTCGCCGGAGGCGCTGCCGCCTTCGGGGTACTGCTCGCTGGTGGGCCAGTTGTACTCCAGGCCTTCCGGGCTGATGCCGTGCGCGGTGACGCTGCCGAGGCGGACGAGGTAGCGGCGGTCCCAGTCGCGCTCGTGACCGCCGCCGAGCGGGTCGTGGTTCTCGAGCAGGTTCTCCACGGTGGGGTGGTCGGCGGTGAGGCCCGCACTCGGGGTGACGGGACGCATGCTGGGGACCGTCGCGGGATCCGAACCTGGTGGGGCCTGGTGCGCTCCGGCCGAGGCAGGTGGATGGCCGGTGGAAGGGTTGCTCGCGGCCGGGTGTTCGGCCGGGCCCGCTGCCGGCGGACCCGACGCGAGCGGTGCAGGAGCCGGGGGTGCCGCGGCCGGTGGGAAACCCACGGCGGGCGAGTGGCCCGACGCCGGCGGTGCCACGGCTGGTGGGTAGCCGGCGGCTGGCGAGACCACGCCCGGGTGGCCGGCGTCCGCGGGTGCGTAGGTCGGCGGGGTCTCGGCTGGTGAGCCCGGGGGCGGGTAGCCGGCGGCTACTGCCTCGGCCGGGTGGGCCGGGGGTGGGAGTGGGTAGCCGGGGGCCGGGGTCGGGGCGAACCTCTGGTACGGCGGCTGGGCTTCGACGGCGGCCTTCGCGGCCGCTTCCCGGGCTATGGCGGTCTTGATCTCGGCGAGGCGCGGGGCGGTGTCGACCAGGTGGAACTGGGGGTGGTCGCCCGGCTCGAAGCGGAGGCCGGCGGCGTAGTCCAGTTCTGGCGGCGGGGGCGGAAGCTGGCGGGCGGGGCGGTACGAGGCGACCGGGAGGTGGCCGATCGGGAACATGTGGATCCAGAAGGCGGCCAGTGCCTCGTTGCGTTCGCCCTTCGCTGGTGGTGGGGCGCCGGGTGGACCCGCCATCTGCTTGCGTGGGGCGGGTTCCTGGCCGCGGTCGGCTCCCGCGCCCGGGACGGCGGCGTAGGTCGCGGGACGAGCTGGTTGCGCCGCGGGGGCGGGACTCGGCCCGCCGACCGCGGGGGCGCCGACCGCGGGAGCGCCGCCGGCCACAGGGGGTACGGGAACTGCCGGGGCGCCGGCGAAGCCCGGGGTGCCGCCGAATGCCGGGGCGGCCGGGTTGAGAGGTGGGGCGGCGGTCGCGGCGGCGGGTGGGAGGTTGGTGGGGGCGGGTGCGGCGGACGGTTCGAGGCCGCCTGCGAAGCCTGCCTGGACGGTCTGGCCCGTGGCGGGGGTGGGGACGTCGGCGGGAAAGTTGGTGTGTGGCACCGGACCGGTGACCTCGGGGTCGGCGGGAAGTGTTGTGCCAGGGAGGTTGGGAGGGAGGTCGCCGGGGTGGCCCGGGGCGGGAAGCGCGCCGCCAGGGCCGGTGTTGGCGATGTCGCCGGGGACCTGACCGATGGTGTTGCCGCCGTGTTGGACCAGGTCCGCGGCGCCGGAGGTGCCGTGGCGGGGGATCTCGCCCGCCCCAGGGGCCAGCTGATCGGCGGTGCCGCCAACAGCGTCGCCGGCGTGGCGGACCAGGTCCGACGCGTCGCCGGTGACGTGTTGGGTCACGCCGGTCACGCCGGAGACGGTCTGGTCAGCCGCACCCGTGACGTGGTGCAGGAGGTTGCCGCTGGACGGTTGGGCCAGGTTGCCGGCGCCCGGGACGGCCTGGGTCGTGTTGGTCGTGACGGTCGTCGCTGTCTGGCCGACGTCCGTCACCGCGTGGGTGACCACGTCCGTGGCCGTCGTGGTCACGCCCGGCAGTAGGTGGTGGCCCGGGTTCGCGTTGACCGGGTTCTGGACCGTCGCCATGTCCACGCCGGACGCCGGCTGCACGGCACTGACCAGTTGGGTCTGGATGTGGGCCACGTTCGCGGCGGTGCCGCGAACGGCGGTGTCCAAACCCGCCAACGCCGTCGGGTGGCCTGCCTGCGCCGCCGCGTTGGCCGCGTCCTGGTTCTGGGCAAGGCCCACCAGGTTTCGCACTATCTCCACCTTCGCCGTGCCCACCTGGTTCGCGGCGTGTTCCAGTCTGTCCGCGGCCGCGTTCGCGTCTCGCACCACCGATGTCAGGTGGCCGTTGTCCGGGTCCACGAACGTCTTCCACTCGGTCGAGGCCTTCGTCGCCGTCTCGCCCGACACCGTCTGCAGTGCCGAGCGGGCCGTCGTGTCCGCGTCGGTCGACAGGGTGGACATGCTCGTCGCCGTGTCGCGCCAGGCCTGGGCCTGTTTGGCCATGGCGTCCTCGTCCGCCTCCGGCCACTCCACCCCTGCCTGTGCGGCCACGTCCGCCAGTTCCGGTGGCAGTTCGATGCCCATTACCGCTCCGTGGACTTCACATGCTCGACCGCCGACTCGTCGACGGCGCGGTAGGTACCGGCCGTCTCGGTCAGGCGGGTGCTCACCGAGGTCAGGCGTTCGGACAGGCCGGACAGGCGCGTCAGGGCGTCATCGGCCGGGGTGGCGTGGACCGCGCCGAAGCTCTGGCCGACGGCGTCGGCACCCCAGCAGGCGCCGTCCGCCGACAGGGCGTCATGCAGGTTGCGGTGAATGGCCGTCATCCGGCCCACCAGCGGCTCGAACTGCGCCGCCCGGCTCGCCAGCCGCTGCGCGTCCACCTCGAAACCATCGAAGCCGTCACCGTGCATCGCGTGTGCTCCCCGAGTGCATCCACGTCTTGTCCTCGAACGTCTCCTCCGGCGGCTCCGGGGCCGGGACCGGCGTCAGCTCCTTCGCCGACAGGTCCGCGGTGCCGCGGAGCAGTGCCTCCGGATCGGTGTCCGTCGGGAGGACGGGTGCCAGTACCTGGCCGGCGACCCGGGTGACTCGCGAGGTCGCCTCCGCCGTCGTGCGGACGATCAGCGCGGCCAGGTCCGCCGGACGCAGTGCGCGGTAGGCGTTCTCGGCAATCTCCAGGGCCACCAGCGACCCGGACGCGGACACCGTCACCGCCACCAGGCCGTCCTCGCTGGTCACCGTCTCGCGGACGGTCGCCAGCCTGCGTTGGACGGACCCCAGCTCTTCCCTACTCCGCCGGTAGCCGGCGATCAGGTCCTCGACCTGGGCTCTGTGATCGGCCACCACGGCCACCTCCGCTGGGGACGGCATTGGTCCCGCGTTGGACGCGCAGGTGCGTTCCGCGGTTCCCGTGAATTTTCACAGGCGCGTCCGGATCGCGCTGTACACCGCGCGGGCCAATGGGCCACCAACCGGTGAACGTGGGCCGCCGAAGGGTTCCGGGGTGCCGGTCAGGGGGCACAGGAGCGCCGTCGCGTCGGTCGGGGTGCCGGTGCCGGGGACGCCTGCCCCGAACAGCGCCTGGGCCTTGGCCTCCGCGACGGTCGCGACGGCGTTGACCAGCGCCGCCGGCGAGAGGCGGCGGGGCAGCCAGCAGACGGCGTTGATCGTGCCCACCGGTTCGGGGAACGTGGCGGGACCGGCCGCCCAGGTCGGGTGGGCGCCGATGCCCGTGGTCACGGACACCTGGACGCCGCTGTCCGACCGGTGCTCGACCTCCCGCACGTCGACCGCGGTGAGGAGGCCGATGCCCGGTCCCACAAGGCCCAGCGCTGCGGCGATCTCGGCGAGGTGCCGGTCGGGGTCGAGGCGTGCGTACTGGTTGGCGACGGTCGCGTTGACCACCCAGTGGCGCTCGCCCATGCCGCCGCCGAGCACCCCGGACGAGATGGCGAACCAGGGCGTGGCGGGCCGCCACACCAGGACCGGTGAGCCGACGACCTCGGCCAGTTCAGGAGTCACGGGCGTGGCCTCCGGCCCCCGGTTCGATGGTCTCACGGAGGGCCGACGGTTTCGGGGTCACCGCAGGTCACGGCGTACCAGGGCGCGCCGGGTGCCGCGGCGGTCCACGAGCTCGAAGCCCGCGGACTCGAACATCGCGAGCGTGCCGTGGTACAGGTCGTCCGAGCCGCGCTTCTGGCCCTCGGTGTCGACCGGGTAGCCCTCGACCGCTGCCGCGCCGTGCGAGCTCGCGTAGTCCACCGCGGCGCCCAGCAGGGTCCTCGACAGGCCGCGGCGGCGGGCGTCGCGGTGCACGAAGAAGCACGTCACCGACCAGGTGTCCGGACCGGCGTCGGACCGGCTGATCCTGGAGGTCGCCAGGCGCGGGTAGCTCGTGCGGGGCGCGACGCCCACCCAGCCGAGCGGCTCGCCGTCGTCGACGGCCAGCAGGCCGAGCGGGGCCTTGTCGTCGACCTTCGCCTTCAGGTGGTTCCTGTTGCCCTCGCCCCAGTCCGCGTCGACCTCCGCGCGGGGGCGCATGAACCAGCAGCACCAGCAGCCGGCCACGGTCTTGTTGGCGCTGAACAGCTTCTCCAGCGACGGCCAGGTGTCCGCGGTCAGCTCGACGATCTCCACGTCAGCCCCGCAGGGCGCGCACCACGCGGGACGGGCTGGGGCGGCCCAGCTCCCCGGCCATCCACGCGCTCGTGTCGGCCAGCCGGTCCAGGTCAACGCCGGTCTCGATGCCGAGGCCGTCGAGCAGCCACACGAGGTCCTCGGTGGCGAGGTTGCCGGTCGCGGACTCGGCGTACGGGCAGCCGCCGAGGCCGCCCGCGGACGAGTCCACCGTGGTCACGCCGTGCCGCAGCGCTTCGAGGGTGTTCGTCAGGGCCTGGCCGTAGGTGTCGTGGAAGTGGACGGCCAGCCGCTCGACCGGGGTGCCGGCGTCCGCGAAAGCCCCGAGCACCGCGGAGACCTGGCCCGCGGTCGCGACACCGATCGTGTCGCCGAGGGACAGCTGCGAGCAGCCCATGTCCAGCAGGCGCCTGCCCACCTCGACGACCCTCGCCGGGTCCACCGAGCCCTCCCACGGGTCGCCGAAGCACATCGAGACGTAGCCGCGGACGTCCAGGCCCTCGCCGGTCGCGCGGGTGACGACCGGCTCGAACATGGTCATCTGCGAGTCGAGCGTGCGGTTGAGGTTGCGGCTGGCGAACGTCTCGGTGGCACTGGCGAAGATCGCGACGTGCCGGACGCCCGCGGCGAGCGCGCGGTCCAGGCCGCGCTCGTTGGGCACGAGCACGGGATAGCGGACGCCGTCGTGTTGTTCGAGGTTCGCGAGGAGCTGCTCCGCGTCGGCCAGCTGGGGGATCCACTTCGGGTGGACGAAGCTGGTGGCCTCCAGCGTGGTGAGACCGGCGCCGGCCAACCGGTCGAGGAACTCGAGCTTCACCTCGACCGGCACGACCGTGTCCTCGTTCTGCAGGCCGTCCCGCGCGCCGACCTCCCAGATCGTGACTCGTTCCGGGAGGCCGGGGGCCGGGATGACGGTCGGCAGACCGAGGTCGCGCGCCGTCACGACCTCGCCTCGCCCGTGCCTCGCGGGCTAGTGGTGGGCGGGCGCCGGTCGGGACGCATCATGGCTCGCTCCGCTCACCGCCGGCGCTGGTCGCCCTGCGGCGGGTACGGCTGGGTCGGCGCCGCCTGCTGGGCGTCGAAGCCGCCGCCCTGCTGCACGTAGTCGTCCTGCGGGTTGTCGTTGATCTCCCGGTACAGCATCGTGTGCACCTTCTCGACCTGCGGGATGTCGTCGAACTCGAGCGGCTCCTGCGCGGAGGACTCGATGATCAGCGTGCCGCAGCCGAAGACCCGGTCGATGAGACCGTGCTCGAAGCGCACCGTGCTGATGCGGGCGAGCGGGATGTCGATGCCGGTGCGGTTCAGCACACCCTCACGCGCCATGACCCGGTCGGTCGTGACGATGAAGTGCGTGGTGCGCCAGCGGATGAACGGGATGAAGAACAGCCAGACAAGGAGGACCAGCGCGACGGCGCCGATCGCGATCCAGCCGATCAGGTTCCACGACTGGTCCTTCACGAGGATCGCGAGCCAGATGCCCACACCGACCGTGACGATCAGAACCAGATAGGGGACGAGCAGCATCTTCCAGTGCGAATGCTTGTGGATGATGACGTGTTCGCCCTCACTGAGCAGCTCATCTGGGTAAGCCACGGCGTCCTCCCGGGTAAAACGCCTCGCCGACGGTGTCGCGGTAACCGTACCGGCGAGGCGCACGTCCTCGGGTGCTGACCCGCAAAGATGTCCTACCGTTGTGATCAGTCGGCTCGCAGGTGCACGACGTCGGCGGCGGAGATGGCCGTCGGGGTGCCGTCGTCGAGCTTGAGCAGCAGGCGACCCTCATCGTCGACGTCCACCGCCACGCCGGTCAGCGGCTCGCGTTCCGGCAGTTCGACGCGGACCCGCTGGCCGATCGTGCCGCATGTCTCCCGGTAACCGGCCAGCACACCTGAACGGGCGACGTCGCCGCCCGACTGGCGCCAGAGGGCCTCGAACTCGGCGAACGCGCGCAGGAAGCCGGCCGCGATCTCCGTGCGGTCGGTGTTGCTCGCGCCCGCGTCGGCGAACGAGCCGGGCGGCAGCCCGCCGGGGCCGGGCTCGGCGCCGTCCGGCAGCGCGGTGACGTTCAGGCCGACCCCCACCACCGCCGCCTGACCGGGCGCGACCTCGGACAGCACGCCGGCGGCCTTCTTGCGGTCGGTGCCGACGAGCAGGTCGTTCGGCCACTTCAGGGACGCCTCGATCCCGGCCGTCTCGCGGGCCGCGTGCATGAGCGCGAGGCCGGCGACCATGCCGAGCGTGCCGAGCCGCTCGGCCGGCACGGTGGTGGGGCGGATCAGCACGGAGAGGTAGATCCCCGTCCCCTCAGGTGACACCCAGGTGCGTGACCTTCTACCCCGGCCGGCGCTCTGCCGCTCGGCGAGCAGCACGGTGTGGTCGGCCGCGCCCTGCCCGGCCGCGGACATCAGGTCGGCGTTCGTCGAGCCGGTGGTGTCCACCACGTCCAGCGCGGCGTAGGGACCGTTCGGCGCGACGAGCTGCTCGCGCAGTGCCAGCACATCCAGCTTGTTCTCGGTCACATACGGGAACTTACCGGGAGTCACCCGTGACTAGGCTCCCGAACCATGAGCAGTGCGACCGAGCCACTAGGTCGGGTGCCGACCGGCGAGACGGACATCCACACGACCGCGGGCAAGCTCGCCGACCTGTACCGGCGCAGCGACGAGGCGATACACGCCGGGTCCGAGCGTGCCGTGGCCAAGCAGCACGCCAAGGGCAAGAAGACCGCCCGCGAGCGGATCGACGCGCTGCTGGACCCCGGCTCGTTCGTCGAGCTGGACGAGCTGGCCCGGCACCGGTCCACGAACTTCGGCCTGGAGAAGAACCGGCCGTACGGCGACGGCGTGGTGACCGGGCACGGCACCGTCGACGGGCGCCCGGTGTGCGTGTTCAGCCAGGACGTGACCGTTTTCGGCGGCGCGCTCGGCGAGGTGTACGGCGAGAAGATCGTCAAGGTGATGGACCTGGCGGTCAAGACCGGCCGGCCGATCATCGGCATCAACGAGGGCGGCGGCGCGCGGATCCAGGAGGGCGTCGTCTCGCTGGGCCTCTACGGCGAGATCTTCATGCGCAACACGCGGGCGTCCGGGGTGATCCCGCAGATCTCGCTGATCATGGGCGCGAACGCGGGCGGGCACGTGTACTCCCCCGCGATCACGGACTTCGTGGTGATGGTCGACCAGACCTCGCACATGTTCATCACCGGACCGGACGTGATCAAGACGGTGACCGGTGAGGACGTCGGGTTCGAGGAGCTGGGCGGGGCGCGGGCGCACAACACGAAGTCCGGCAACGCGCACTACATGGGCGCGGACGAGGACGACGCCATCGCCTACGTCAAGGAGCTGCTGTCGTACCTGCCGTCCAACAACATGTCGGAGCCGCCGGTGTTCCCCGGGCTGGCCGAGCCCGGCTCGGTCGCCGACGGCGTCTCCGAGGTCGACCTCGAGCTGGACACGCTGATGCCGGACTCGCCGAACCAGCCGTACGACATGCACGAGGTGATCACCCGCGTCGTCGACGACGGGGAGTTCCTCGAGGTGCACGCCATGTTCGCGCCGAACATCCTGTGCGGGTTCGGGCGGATGGAGGGGCACGCGGTCGGGATCGTGGCGAACCAGCCGACGCAGTTCGCGGGGTGCCTCGACATCAACGCATCGGAGAAGGCGGCACGGTTCGTGCGGACGTGCGACGCTTTCAACGTGCCGGTGCTGACCTTCGTCGACGTGCCCGGCTTCCTGCCGGGGACGGACCAGGAGTGGAACGGCATCATCCGCCGCGGCGCGAAGCTGATCTACGCCTACGCCGAGGCGACGGTCCCGAAGGTCACGGTGATCACGCGCAAGGCGTACGGCGGCGCGTACGACGTCATGGGGTCCAAGCACCTCGGCGCGGACATGAACCTGGCGTGGCCGACGGCCCAGATCGCGGTGATGGGCGCGCAGGGCGCGGCCAACATCGTGCACCGCAAGGCACTGGCGAACGCGGCCGACTCCGGCGAGGACGTGGACGCGCTGCGGGCGCGGCTGCAGCAGGAGTACGAGGACACGCTGTACAACCCGTACGTGGCGGCCGAGCGCGGGTACGTGGACGCGGTGATCCCGCCGTCGCACACGCGCGGGCACGTCGCCAGGGCGCTGCGGCTGCTGCGCGACAAGCGGGAGACCCTGCCCCCCAAGAAGCACGGGAACATCCCGCTATGAGCCCACATCTGCGGATCGTCAAGGGAAACCCGACGGACGAGGAGGTCGCCGCGCTGGTGGCGGTCGTCTCGGTGTTGGGCGCCGGTGGCGAGGAGGAGCGGGCGCGGCCGCGGTCGGCCTGGTCGGACCGGCGCGTCATGGTGCGGGAGCCGCTGGCCCACGGGCCGGGCGCCTGGCGCACTTCGGCCTTCCCGCGCTGAGACGGGCGTGCTCGCGCGCCGGTGAGGGAATCGGCGCGCGAGCACACGACTTCAGGGCTTCTCGAAGTGCTGGTAGTCGATCGGGGTGTCCCAGTAGCCGCCCCAGCTCCAGCCGCGGCGCTCGAACGCCGCGACGGTCGAGTCGCCGGCATGGATCAGGCCCGGGTCGGTCCTGGTGCGGTCGGTGTACGGGGCCCCGTTCGGCGGGTAGACGTTGCCGCTTCCGGAGATGTACGGGTTCTGGACCGGGTTGATGTCGATGGCCCGGCCGTACGAGTGGTTGGACCACGCCGTGCCGCCGGTGATCGCGCGGCAGTTGAACGCCGACGTGTTGTTGGCGGCCATGGACGCGTCGTCGTCCGCGTCGTACTTGTCGACGGTGACCATGCGCTCGATCGGGTAATGGTGGTAGTACAGCTCGGCGAACGTGGCCACGACGTCCCTCGCCACGGCGGCGGCCACGACCAGCTCGCCGCGGTAGACGTGGCCGTCGAAGCCCAGGACGCTCATCCGCACCAGCCGCAGCTCGTCCGGGCCGACGGGGCAGCCCTCACGCCAGCTCAGGCCCAGCTGCTCGGCGGTGACGGTGTGGACAGTCGCCGTGAAGGGGGGCAGTCCACCGGGCGTCGCGGCAGCCGTCACCCCAGACCCCAGAGCCGCGCACACACCAATGAACACCACCGAAAGCAATCTCTTGATCGTTTTCACACCCGTAGGACGCCGTAGTGTCCCGAAAAGTTGGCTCAGTCCCGTTCGCGGCTGTTCAGGATCACGATGCCGGGCAGCACGACCGCCAGGTAGGCGCCCAGTGCGTACAGGACGGTGCGGATCCGGTCGTGGCCGTCGTCGCCGGTGAGCCACACGGCGCCGCAGATCAGGGCCACGATCAGCACCGTGGCGACGACCACCTTGGTGAAGAGCTTGTACGAGCACCACCGGCTGCAGCCGCCCGCCACGCCGTGCCGGCACAACCGGTTGCCACTGGCGCTGGTGGGCAACTGCACCACAGCGCGATCGGAGTGCCGCATACCCACATCTTCACCACCCACCGCCGCCCACGACAAGTCGGCCGGGACCGGCTGACACACTGCACCCATGCGGAGCCCCTGGACAGCCATGTGGGCGCTCTGCGCGTGCTTCTTCATGATCATGCTCGACTCGACCATCGTCACGGTCGCCATCCCCACGATGCTCACGGACCTGCACGCGAACCTCAACGAGGTCGTGTGGGTGAACAGCGTCTACCTGCTGGCCAACACGGTCCCGCTGCTGATCACCGGGCGGCTCGGGGACCGGTTCGGCCCCAAGAGGGTCCTCATCGCCGGGCTCGTCGCCTTCACCGCCGCCTCCACCTGGAGCGGGTTCTCGACGACGGCCGGCGAGCTGATCGCCGCGCGAACCCTCCAGGGGCTCGGCGCGGCGCTCATGACACCGCAGACCCTCTCGTTCATCACCCGGCTGTTCCCGCCCGAGAAGCGGGGCGTGCCGATCTCCGTCTGGGGTGCGGTCGCCGGCGTGGCCACGCTCGCCGGTCCGGTGTTCGGCGGGCTGCTGGTCGAGAACGTGGGGTGGCAGTGGATCTTCCTCATCAACATTCCGATCGGGGTCGTCAGCCTCGTGATCGCGGCCGTCGCCCTGCCGAACTGGCAGCCGCGCCGGACACTGCGGTTCGACCCCGCCGGCACGCTGCTCTGCGCGGCCGGCCTGCTCTTCCTCGTCTTCGGCGTGCAGAACGGCCAGCACTACCACTGGGGCGCGGTCGCCGGCCCGGTCACGATCGTGCACATCCTGGTCGTGGGAGTCGTGCTGCTCGCGGCGTTCGTGTACCGGCAGGTCACGGTCCGGGCCAGGGAACCGCTCGTGCCGAACGAGCTGTTCCGGAACCCGACCTTCACCTACGCCAACCTCGCCCACGCGGCCTTGGGCTTCGCGATGACCGGCATGTTCCTGCCGCTGGTCCTCTACCTGCAGACGGTCCTCGGGCTGACGGCGCTGGCCTCGTCGGTCCTCGCGCTGCCCATGGCCGTCACCGCCGCGCTCGCCTCGGGGATCTCGGGCGCCGTGTGGCACCGGATCGGCGCGCGCAACCTGATCATCGCCGGCTTCGCCACGCTCGCGGCTGCCGTCGGCATGCTCGTCTACCAGGCCGCGCCGGACACCGACCCGGCCACGCTCATCCCCGGCCTCGCCGTCGCCGGTCTGGGCATCGGGTTCGTGTTCTCGCCGCTGACCACGGTCGCGACCTCGGGCATGCCGCCTTCGCTGGCCGGCGCCGCGTCCGGTGTCTACAACACGGCCCGGCAGGTCGGCGGGGTGCTCGGCAGCGCGGCGACCGGGCTCGTGCTCCAGCTGGGCGTCGCGTTCGCGGTGCCGGACGCCGCGCGCCAGTACGCGGAACGCCTGCCCGTGCGCTACCGCGAGGAGTTCGTCCAGCGGATCACCGAGGCCGCGAACACGCCGAGCCAGTTCGACACGAGCCGCCCGCCCGTGCCGTCCGACCTCGACCCGGACACGGCGGAGATCGTCCGCCGGATCGTGACCGAGGTGTTCCACAACGGTTTCACGGTCGCCGCGAAGGCCAGCCTGATGCTGCCGATCGCGGTGCTGCTGCTGGGCATCGTCGCGGCGACGGGGATCCGCACGCAGGTGCGTGATCGGGTGCCTTAGAGTCCCGTGACGTGCAGTTCGTGCTCGCCTCACAGTCCCCCGCGCGCCTGACGGTGCTCCGCAACGCCGGTATCGACCCGCTGGTCCAGGTGTCCGGTGTCGACGAGGACGCGATCATCGCGGGCCTGCCGGCCGACGCCGGGCCCGCGCGGACGGTCGCGACCCTCGCCGACGCCAAGGCACGAGTCGTCGCCGCCGACCACACCGACGCCGTCGTCGTCGGCTGCGACTCGATGCTGTTCCAGGGTGGCCAGCTGGTCGGCAAGCCCGGGACGCCCGAGCGGGCCAGGGAGCGCTGGGAGCGGATGGCCGGCGGGACCGGGGAGCTGCTGACCGGGCACGCGGTGCTGCGGGTGCGCGACGGCGCCGTCACGGCGGTCGCCACGGGCACGGTGAGCACCACGATCCGGTTCGGCAAGCCGAGCGCCGAGGAGCTGGCGGCGTACGTCTCCACCGGCGAGCCGCTCTCGGTGGCGGGCGGCTTCACGCTCGACGGTTACGGCGGCTGGTTCGTCGACGGCATGGACGGCGACCCGTCCAGCGTGATCGGCATCAGCCTGCCCCTGACCCGCCGCCTGCTGCGGGAAGTGGACGTGGCCGTCGTCGATCTCTGGCGCTAGGCACAGTTCGCCGGGTTGATGTCGGGCTGGTGCAGGGCCGCCGGCAGCGACTCGAGCCGGGAGTAGTCGCGGGTGCAGCCGAGGTCCTGGCTGCGCAGGTTGTAGACCCGCAGGTACACGGGCGTGGCCGTGCAGTCCTGGCCCTGCTTGCAGCGGCGCTGGGCGACGAGGATCTCCGGGCCGACGTCGGGCGTGACCTCGGCGAGGGCCAGGTAGCCGGCGTCGGAGACGAACGGCTTGCTCAGCTCGCTCCACGCGGCGGACCGGCCGACGACCACCTGGCCGACCACACCGTTGCCGGATTTGCCGCGCAGCAGGCAGGCGGACAGGGTGTCGGCCACGCACTGCAGCGAGTCCTGGCTCAGCGCGGCGCCCATGCTGGTGATCGTCGCCTCGACGACCTTGCTCGCGCCGGCGCCGCCGATGCGCAGGCGGCCGGACCGGCCGTCCCGGTCGGCGACCAGGTCGACCGCGGTGCCGCCGACCTGTGCCGTCGCGAGCACCGTGCACGGCCGGACGAGGCAGCCGTCGACGCCGACGCCGGAGGTGACGGGAGGTGTCGTCTCGGTCGTCGTCGTGCCGGCCGTGTCGCGGTGCCGAAGCGTCGCCGCCGTGGCGAGCGCACCGGCCGCGACCAGCGCGGAGACGGCGATCGTGATCACGACCGCCCACGGCCTCCCCTGCCGCGCCATGCGCACCCCTCACTCCCGTGAGCTTGGTTGCTCTCTTGTCCCCAGTGCCACCGGGGTGTCATTAGACTCCTTGGTTACTGACCAGTTTGCCGCCTCGTCAAGGGAGCGTGTGGGCGTGCCCCGTCTCAACAAGATCTTGGTCGCCAACCGGGGTGAGATCGCGGTTCGGGTGATCCGCGCGTGCAAGGATGCCGGGCTGACCAGCGTGGCCGTCTACGCGGACCCGGACAGGGACGCGCCGTTCGTGCGGCTGGCGGACGAGGCGTTCGCACTGGGGGGCTCGACCGGGGCGGAGAGCTACCTCAACATCGACAAGCTGCTCGACGCGGCGGCCCGCGCGGGCGCGGATGCCGTCCATCCGGGTTACGGCTTCCTCTCCGAGAATGCGGACTTCGCCCAGGCGGTGATCGACGCCGGCCTGACGTGGGTCGGGCCGAGCCCGCAGGCCATCCGCGATCTCGGTGACAAGGTCACCGCCCGCCACATCGCCACCCGCGCCGGCGCCCCGCTCGTGCCCGGCACCAAGGAGCCGGTCGACGGGCCGGAGGAGATCATCGCGTTCGCCGAGGAGCACGGGCTGCCGGTGGCGATCAAGGCGGCGTTCGGCGGCGGCGGGCGCGGGCTCAAGGTCGCGCGCACCATCGAGGAGATCCCCGAGCTGTTCGACTCGGCGGTCCGGGAGGCGGTCTCGGCGTTCGGGCGCGGCGAGTGCTTCGTCGAGCGGTACCTCGACCAGCCGCGGCACGTCGAGGCGCAGGTGCTGGCCGACCAGCACGGCAACGTGATCGTGGTCGGCACCCGCGACTGCTCACTGCAGCGCCGGCACCAGAAGCTGGTCGAGGAGGCCCCCGCGCCGTTCCTCACCGACGAGCAGCGCGCGTCGATCCACTCCTCGGCCAAGGCGATCTGCAAGGAGGCCGGCTACTCCGGCGCCGGCACCGTCGAGTACCTGGTCGGCGGGGACGGCACGGTCTCGTTCCTCGAGGTCAACACGCGGCTCCAGGTCGAGCACCCGGTGTCGGAGGAGACGGCCGGGGTGGACCTGGTGCGGGAGCAGTTCCGCATCGCCGCCGGCGAGCGGCTGCGGTTCGACGAGGACCCCACACCCCGCGGCCACTCGATCGAGTTCCGGATCAACGGCGAGGACGCGGGGCGCAACTTCCTGCCGGCGCCGGGCGTGGTGACGAGGTTCGTGGCGCCGGACGGGCCCGGCGTGCGGGTGGACTCGGGTGTCGAGTCCGGCTCGGTGGTCGGCGGCCAGTTCGACTCGCTGCTGGCCAAGGTGATCGTCAGCGGCGCCACCCGCGAGGAGGCGCTGGAGCGGTCCCGGCGGGCGCTGGACGAGATGGTCGTCGAGGGCATGGCGACCGTGCTGCCGTTCCACCGGGTGATCGTGCGTGACCCCGCCTACGTCGGTGACGGCAAGTCGTTCTCGGTGCACACGCGGTGGATCGAGACGGAGTTCGACAACACGATCGAGCCGTTCGTGGCCACGGAGGAGCTGCCGGAGCCGGCGGAGCGGCAGAGCGTGGTGGTCGAGGTCGGCGGGCGGCGGCTGGAGGTGTCGCTGCCGGGAGGCCTGTCCGTAGGCGGCGGTGGCGGTGGCGCGCCGAAGGCGGCGGCCAAGCCACGCAAGCGGGCCGGCGGCAGGACCGCCGCGACCTCGGGCGACTCGGTGGCCGCGCCCATGCAGGGCACGATCGTGAAGATCGCGGTCGAGGACGGCCAGACGGTCGCGGCGGGTGACCTGGTCGTGGTGCTGGAGGCCATGAAGATGGAGAACCCGGTGACCGCCCACAAGGCCGGCACGGTGACGGGTCTGGCGGTCGCGGTGGGCGAAACCGTGACACAGGGCTCCGTGCTGTGTGAGCTGAAGGACTGAGAGGGTCCTCAGTTCACGACGAACGTCACGGCTGATTACTCGATTACGGACGTACGATCGTGTGGTGAGCGAGTACCAGCCGTCGGAAATCCGGATCAGTGACTCCGAGCGCGAGGACGCCCTCGGCAAGCTCAACGAGCACATGACAGCCGGCCGGCTGGACATCGACGAGTACGGGGAGCGGTCCGCCAAGATCGTCACCGCCAAGACGCGGGGCGAGCTGCTCAGCCTGTTCGGCGACCTTCCGGAGCCCAAGCCGGCGTTCGGTCAGCCCCATCCCACCGCCGGGCTCCCACCCGTGCGACGCGAGCGGACGTTCGCGGAGAAGTTCATCCCGGTCGCGGCGCCGATCGCCGTGATCGCACTGGTGGCGGGGGCGTTCATCGCCTTCCACATCTATTTCTTCCTGCCGTTCCTGTTCATCTTCCTGATCGCCAGCCGCGGCGGCGGCAACCGGTGGCAGGGTGGCGGCCGGGGCCGCCCCCGCGGCACGCGGTACGGGCGGTACTAGGAGCGCGGCAACCCGACGAACGGCGTAAGCCATCCGGAACATTCCTGCAAAAGATCTCACGAAATCCCCGTGAACCATCGAATCCGATCATTCGGATTGGCTATGGTTGATCGACCACAGGAAACCGGTTGGGAGGGTTGCTCAGTGGCGGGGAAACAGGGCGACGGGGGTGGCCAGAACGACATCCTGCGGGTCGATCCGGACGCGGTGCCCGGCCTGCGTGGCGCGTTCGCGAACGCGCTCGCCCAGGTGGACCGCCAGCTCGAGCTCGCGGGACAGGACCTCCGGGTGGCCTCCTGGGCCCAGGACCCGGTGAGCCTCGGCGCGTCCGAGGTCTTCAACGACCGCGCGCTCGACTCGCACGAGGACGCCGCGGTCGATCTGCTGCGTGTCTACCGCGAGCAGCTCGACGCCGCGGTGCAGAACCTCGACGCGACCGCCGACCAGTACAAGAAGACCGACGAGGACGTGTCCGGTGCCGGCGGCGCCGGCCAGGGCTGAGAGGGGCACCGATGACGAACCCCGCTCCCACGGACGGCACTCGCTGGCGCGGTTACTCCCACGAGGACCTGTACAAGATGCTGCACGACGGGCCGGGCGCCCCCGCGTCCGCCGAGCCGTCGCGCCGCTGGGCCGAGATCGCCTCGACCCTCACCGAGATCAGCCAGGACCTGCAGAAGGCACTCGACCTGACCGGCGGCGGCTGGACCGGCCCTGCCGCGGGCGCCGCGTACGGCCGGCTGTCGACGACCGTGGCATGGGCCGGCACGGCCGGCACCTCGGCGTCGACCATGCGGACGTCGATCGAGGACCAGGCAGGCCACATCGCGAAGGCCCGCGCCGAGATGCCGCAGCCCGCCGGTGCGCCGGCCGCGGCGCCGGACCCGACCGTCGCGCCAGCCGTCCAGGTCCTCCAGTCGCAGACCGACGCCGAGCCGGCCGAGGCGGCCGCGTCGTCGGCGGAGGAGAAGGCCGTCGAGGTCATGACGGCCTACGAGACCAGCACGAACGCGACGACCGACGCGCTGCCGAGGTTCCACCGGCCCGAGTCGCTGCTGCCGAACACCGGGATGCACCAGGGCCAGGGCGGCGGCCTGCTCGGCCTCGGCCTGACCATCGCGTCCGGGCTCGTCGGCGGCCGGCGCCACGACGACGACCATCGCCACGACGGCCGCGGCGGCCGGGGCAACCAGCACAACACGTACGGCCAGTCCGCGGAGTACGGCGAGCAGGGCCGTGGTCAGCGCTCGTCCATGCCCGGTCCCGGCAGGATCACCGGCGTCTCCAACGACCCGTTCGTGTTCGGCGGCGGCGGTGGGGGCGGGCGCACCGAGGAGAACGAGCCGCGGCGGGGCAACGTCGTCAGCGCCAATCCCGGCAACAGCGGGTCCCACGTGCCCGGCTCCAGGGCGGGCCTCGGCGGCACCCCGGCACACGAGCTGCAGCAGGCCCAGCAGGCGGCCGCGGCGTCGCAGGCGGCGGCCGGCACGCATCCCGGGGCGGGCGCGCCGATCGCGCCGGCGACCGGTGGGCCGATGGGCGCGCAGGAGAAGCTGGCGATGCGCCGGTTCGGCATGGATGCCATCGGGTCGAGCCAGTGGTTCGCCGACAACGAGGATCCGGTGCCCGGCCAGGCCCCGAAGCGCCGCTTCGACCTGCGGGAGGACGCCGGCGACGAGGGCGTCACCGAGTCCGTGTCGATCATGGACGAGGAACACCAGCTTCCGCCCAACGTGATCGGCGAGGGCGGCCGATAATCACCGCATGACCCTTGGCGCTGTCGAGACGGATCCACTGGAGATCAGTGCACTCGAGTTCGACGTGCTGTGGGAGCACTTCTACGGCGTCGACCAGATGCCGCTCGTGCTGAAGGTCCCGTCCCCCGGCAAGACGGACGAGGAACGCAAGCGGATCGTGCGTTCGGTGTGGGACGGGCTGGCCCGGCGCGGCCTCGGCACGCCCGTTGACCCGCACCCGGTACTCGTCCGGCTGCTGAACCTCCTGCGCCGCCCGGACCGTGAGATCGACGGCCGCCTGTGGGTCGGCGGCGAACTACGCGTCCTGGTGGCGGCGACGGGCGACGACGCGGTGCTGGCGACCCTCGCGGCCGGCGCGGCGGGCGGTGTCGCCAGGGGCACGCTGAAGCTGCGCGGTGCGGACGCGACCGGCCTGCCGAGGTTCGCCCTGTCGGTGCTGCCGCCCATGCCGGCCGGCCCGGGCCAGTCGATCACCCTCCCGACGGCGGACTTCACCGCGGCCGCCGCCGAGGCGACCAAGCAGGAGGAGCTGGCGGTGTCCCTGCGTAGCCGGGGCGTCCGCGACACCGACGCGAAGGCCCTGGCCGAGATGATCGGCGACATCGTCAACCGTGGCCAGTACGGCAGCGCGATCCGCGACAAGTGGGGCCGCCGCGTCCGCGCCACCCGCGTGATCAGCTTCTTCGACACCGCCGACGGCCGCTACCTCCAGGTCCGCCGCGCCGAACCAGGCACCGACCCCTGGACCACCATCTCCCCGGCCGACCACCGCCGCATGCTCCAACACCTGACCGAACTACACGAGGAACAACAACCCACCTAGAACTCCCCGCACAAAGACCCCTGACCAGCCCCCTCAGGGAACCGCGACACCACCCAACCCAACCCCCGGAACGCAACAACACAGCCCCGGGAAGGCGCACGAACACCAGCCCCGACGATCTTCGTGCAAGGCCCACCCCCAACCAGCACCCACTCAGAAAACGCGCCACCCACCCCCACACCAACCCCGGAACGCAACCAAACACAACCGGGAAAGCGCACGAACCAGCCCCAACGATCTTTGCGCAAAGCCCCGCCCCAACCAGCAGCTACCTCAGGGGAACGTGACGCCACCCAGCCACCATCCACCCCCACACCCGCACCATCCCCCAGAACGCAACCAACACTCAAAAAAACCGGGGAGGCGGACTAGTCGAGGTCGTCGTGGCGCATCAGGCGGCGGCCTGCCTCGATGATGGAGCCGGAGAGGGACGGGTAGACCGAGAACGTGTGGGTCAGGTGTTCGACGGTCAGCTGGTTCTGGACGGCCAGGGCGATCGGGAGGATCAGCTCGCTCGCCGTCGGTGCGACGACCACGCCGCCGACGACCACGCCCGTCGCGGGGCGGCAGAACAGCTTCACGAAGCCGCGGTGCAGGCCCTCCATCTTGGCGCGGGCGTTCGTGGCCAGCGGGAGCATGATGGTCCGCGCCGGGACCTCGCCGGAGTCGATCGACTGCTGCGAGATGCCGACCGTCGCGATCTCCGGGTGGGTGAAGACGTTCGCCGCGACGGTCTTCAGCTTGATCGGGGCCACGCCCTCGCCGAGGGCGTGCCACATCGCGATCCGGCCCTGCATGGCGGCCACCGACGCCAGCATCAGCAGACCGGTGCAGTCGCCGGCCGCGTACACACCGGGCACCGACGTCCGGGAGACCCGGTCCACGGACACGAACCCGCCCGCGGCCGTCTTCAGGCCCACCTTGTCCAGTCCCAGGTCAACCGTGTTGGGCACCGACCCGACGGTCATCAGGGCGTGCGAGGCCTCGACCTTGTCGCCGGACTCGAGGTGCACGACCACGCCGCTCCGGGTCCGCTCGACGCCGGTCGCCCGCGCGTGCTTGACGACCTCGGTCCCCCGCGCCGCGAACACGTCCTCCAGCACCGCGGCGGCGTCGGCGTCCTCGTGCGGGAGCACCCGGTCGCGGCTGGAGATCAGCGTGACCCGCACGCCCATCTCGGTGTACGCGGACACGAACTCCGCCCCCGTGACACCCGACCCGACGACCACCAGGTGCTCGGGCAGGTCCGGCAGGTCGTAGATCTGCCGCCAGTCCAGGATCCGCTCGCCGTCCGGCTCGGCGCCGGGCAACACGCGCGGGGTGGCACCCGTCGAGATCAGAACCACGTCGGCCTCCAGCACCTCCTCGGTGCCGTCGTGCGCGAGCGCGCGGATGCTGTGCGCGGCGAGCCCGGGCCGGGTGTCGCAGAAGCGCGCGACACCGTGGATGATCCGCACGCCCTCACGCTGCACGCGGTTGCGCACGTCCGCGGACTGGGCCAGCGCGAGCCCCCGCACCCGGCTGTGCACGGCCGGCAGGTCGACCTGCAGCTGCTCGTCCTCGACACGAATGCCCAGCTCATCGGCGTTGTGGAAGTTCGCGCGCGCCCCCGCCGAGGCGATGAACGTCTTCGACGGCACGCAGTCGTACAGCACGCAGGCGCCGCCGAGCCCGTCGCGTTCGACGATCGTGACGTCGGCCCCGTGCTGTGCGGCCACCAGCGCCGCCTCGTAGCCGGCCGGGCCGCCACCCATGATCACGATCCGGGTCACCAGGGAGCTCCCCTCTCCTCTTCTCCAGCGGTTCGGGACAAACGGTACGCGGCGCGGCGTGCCCATCTCACAGCGCATGATCCCTGGTATCGCTACGCTGTCGAGCGTGCCGCTCTACGCCGCCTACGGGTCCAACATGGATCCCGCCCAGATGATGGAGCGAGCGCCGCATTCCCCGATGGCGGGTACCGGCTGGCTCGTCGGCTGGCGCCTGACCTTCGGCGGGGAGGACCTCGGCTGGGAGGGCGCGCTCGCCACGATCGTCGAGGACTCCGACTCGCAGGTGTTCGTGGTGCTCTACGACGTCACGTCGGAGGACGAGACCCGCCTGGACCGGTGGGAGGGCTCCGAACTCGGCCTTCACTCGAAGATCCGGCTCCGGGTGCAGACCCTGGAGGGTTCGGTGCTCGCTTGGCTGTACGTGCTGGACGCCTACGAGGGCGGGCTGCCGTCCGCGCGCTACCTCGGCGTCGTGTCCGACGCGGCCGAGTCGGCGGGCGCGCCGGCCGACTACGTGGCCGACCTGCGGACCAGACCGTGTCAGGGTATTGGTCCATAGCTGACTCACAGGTCCACCGCAGTACTCCCACAGCGACGCCCCTCAGGCTCTCCGGCGACAGCCGAAGAGACGAGGGAGTCACAGGGTGGGCAGAACACGACGCCGGCTGCTCGTGGTGGCCGGCGTGGTCGTGGTCGCCGCGGGTGGGGTGGCGACATGGTTGGTGCTCCGTCCGGCGGAGGCGAGCACGCAGCCGATCATCGCGACGGCGACGGTAGGGACGCAGCGGCAGACGGTCTCGGCGAGTGGGACGATCGAACCGGCCGCGCGGGCCGACCTGAACTTCGCGGTCAGCGGCGAGGTCACCCAGGTGCTGGTCAAGGAGGGTGACACGGTCACCACGGGGCAGACGCTCGCCACCGTGGACGACACGCTCCTCCAGGCCCAGCTCACCGCCGCGCGGGCGGCACTGGACGCGGCCGAGGAGAAGGCATCCTCCAGCGACCCCTCCGTGGTGTCCGCCGAGGCCGACGTGACCGCCGCCCAGGAGGCGGTCGACGACGCGGCGCTGAAGTCGACCATCGACGGCACGGTCGTCACGGTCGGGCTCAAGGTCGGCGACCGGGTGGGCAACGGCTCCGACGGGTCGTCCGACGGCTCTTCCAACGGTTCGTCCAACGGCTCTGCCGACGGGAGCTCCAACAGCACCGCCGAGGTCACGGTCGTGTCCACGAACCGGTTCGTGGTCGACGCGAAGGTCGGTAGCGCGGACGTCGACAAGGTCAAGCAGGGCATGGCCGCCCAGATCACCGCGACCGGGACCGAGGAGCCGGTCGACGGCACGGTCCGGACGGTCGGGCTGGTGGCGAGCGCCGACGATTCCGGCGCGGCGACGTTCCCGGTCACCGTCGACGTCACCGGCGAGCAGAAGACCATCTACGCGGGCTCGTCGGCGACCGTGGCGATCACGGTCGCCGAGCGGCAGAACGTGCTCACCGTGCCGGCCATGGCCCTGCACACCTCGGGTTCGGCCACCTACGTCAACAAGATGGTCGACGGCAAGGCCGTGCGGACGGACGTCGAGGTCGGCGACACGTTCGGCGCGCAGACCGAGATCAGGTCCGGGCTGACGGAGGGCGAGCAGGTCGAGGTGGCCGTCGTCGCGCCGAGTGGCGGCAACGGTGGCAACGGTGGCAACAACGGCCGGACCGGCGTCTTCCCGGGCGGGGGCGGCAAGTTCGGGCCCGGCGGGTTCCAGGGCGGGGGGAACTGAATGAACGCCATCATCGAGATGACCGACGTCCGCAAGACGTACGCGATGGGCACGCTCGCGGTCGAGGCGCTGCGTGGGGTGTCGCTGCGGATCGGGCAGGGCGAGTACGTCGCGATCGCCGGGCCGTCCGGGTCGGGCAAGTCGACGCTCATGCACATCATCGGGTGCCTGGACCTGCCGACGTCCGGTGACTACATGCTGGCGGGCGGGCGCGTGACCGAGCTGTCCGAGACGCACCTGGCCGACATCCGCAACCGGCGGATCGGGTTCGTGTTCCAGCAGTTCAACCTGCTGCCGAGCATGACGGCGTGCCGGAACGTGGAGCTGCCGCTGGCCTATGCGGGCGTGCCGCCCGGGGAACGGCGGGCCAGGGCCGAGGAGGCGCTGACCAGGGTCGGGCTGTCCGACCGGCTGAGGCACCGGCCGGGTGAGCTGTCCGGCGGGCAGCAGCAGCGGGTCGCCGTGGCGCGGGCGCTGGTGACCGACCCGGCACTGATCCTGGCCGACGAGCCGACCGGCAACCTGGACTCGACGGCGTCGGCGGACGTGCTGGGCCTGTTCGACGAGCTGCACGCGATGGGCCGCACGATCGTGCTGATCACGCACGAGGCGGAGGTGGCCCGGCGCGCGTCGCGTTCGGTGCTGATCCGGGACGGGCGGCTGGCGTCATGAACTGGCGGGACACCTTCGCGAGCGGCCTCGAGGCCATCCGTGCGCACCGGCTGCGGTCCGTGCTGACCATGCTGGGCATCGTCATCGGCATCTCGTCGGTGATCCTGACCGTCGGGCTGGGGTTGGGCGCGCAGGCCACGGTGGCCGCGCAGATCGACGCGCTGGGCAGCAACCTGCTGATCGTCTCGCCGGGCAGCAGCACGTCGTCGTCCGGTCAGCGGGGCGGGTTCGGCTCGGCGTCGACGTTGACGCTCAGCGACTCGACCGCGGTGGCGGACACCTCCGTGGCCCCGGACGTGAAGGCCGTGGCACCCGTGGTGACCGCGCAGGCGTCGCTGGTGGCCGGGACGACGAACTGGACGTCCAGCCTGGTGGGGACCACCACGTCGTGGCTGCCGGTGCGCAACCGCACGCTGTCGTCCGGCCGGTTCTTCGGCGAGGGTGAGACGAACGTCGTCGTGCTGGGGCCGGACACGGCGAGCGAGCTGTTCGGCCGGCGGCCCGCGGTCGGCCGGCCGGTGTCGGTCGCGGGCCGGCCGATGACGGTGATCGGGGTGCTGGCGTCGACCGGCGCGTCGTCCTCGTCGGCGAGCGACGACGACATGGCGCTGATGCCGCTCTCGGTGGCTCGTTCGTTGACGGGCACGGCATCCGCGGCGGTCTCGACGATCTACGTGCAGGCGTCCGCGGAGGACACGCTGAGCGCGGCGTACCAGGAGATCGACGCGTTGCTGCGGAACCTGCACGGCGACACGGACTTCAGCATCGCCTCGCAGGAGTCACTGCTCGAAACGGCGAACGCGACCAACGAGACGCTGACCATCCTGCTCGGCGGGGTGGCCGCGATCTCCTTGCTGGTCGGCGGAATCGGGGTCATGAACATCATGCTGGTGGCGGTCACCGAGCGGGTCCGGGAGATCGGGCTGCGCAAGGCGCTCGGGGCGACGCCCGGTGGGATCCGGCGGCAGTTCCTGGTGGAGGCCGGGGTGCTCGGCGCGTGCGGCGGGTTGCTGGGGGCCGCGCTCGGGATCGCCGGGGCGTTCGTACTGCCGCGGCTGATAGCCCAGCCGGTGAGCGTGTCGGTGGTCGCGATCGCGGCGGCGATCGGGGTCTCCCTGGCGATCGGGATCGGTTTCGGCGTGTACCCGGCCACGAGGGCCGCGCGGCTCACGCCCATCGACGCGTTGCGGAGTGAGTGATGAGAAAGCTGGCGTGGGTGGTGGCCGGGGTCGTGGTGGCCGGCGCGGGGTTCGCGGTGGTGTCGACGGCGGGCGCGGAGGCCGGCGGCCGGTACCGGGTGGCTTCCGTGACGGTCGGGGACGTGGCACAGACGGTGCCCGTCAGCGGGACCGTCGATCGAGTGAATCGCGCGGATGTCTCCTTTGGCACCTCTGGATCGTTGGCGACCTTGTCGGTGGGGGTCGGTGACCCGGTGTCGGCCGGACAGGAGCTGGCTTCGCTGGACACGGCGTCACTACAGGCGGCGGTGGACAAGGCGGAGTTGGACGTGGACCAGTCGGAGTCGACCCTGGCGTCGGCGTCGGAAGCGGTGGAGGAGGCGACTTCGCCGTCTTCCTCTTCGTCTTCGCCGTCGTCTTCGCCGTCGTCTTCGTCGTCGTCTTCGTCCTCGGCTCCTCAGCCGAGCGCGGACTCCGCGACGGGCAGGCTGGTGCAGGCGGTGAAGGACGCCCAGTCGGTGGCGTCGGCGGCCCTGAGAACGGCGACGGACGCGATGGCCGCGCAGGAGGCGGCATGTGCGGACCCGACGGCGCAGGCGTGCGCGGCGGCGGGGGCGGCGACGCTGAAGGCGCAGCAGGCGGTGAAGTCGGCGCAGGACACGTTGCAGGGCAAGCTGGACGCGCTGTCGTCGGCGTTGTCGGCCGCGCAGTCGTCCTCGGAGTCGTCATCGAAGTCGTCATCGGAGTCTTCCTCGGAGTCGTCGACGCGGTCCGGGTCGTCGGACTCGCGGTCCGGGCCGTCGGACTCGTCGGCGTCCGCCACGTCCGTCGCCGAGGCACAGGCGGCGGTCGACCAGGCGAAGGTCAAGCTGGTGGAGGCGCAGCAGGCACTGGCCGGAGCGACGCTGAAGTCCCCGATCAGCGGCACGGTGGCCGCGGTCTCGGCGACGGTCGGTGACCAGGTGTCGACCGGGACGGCTGTCGTAGTGGTGGTGGGCGAAGGCGCGGCGGACGTCACCGCGACGGTCCCGGTGGAACAGCTGACAAAGCTGAAGGTGGGCCAGCCGGCGACGGTAACCCCAGTAGGAACGTCACAGAAAGTGACAGGAACGGTCACCCGAGTAAGCACAACGCCCGACCCGAACGCGGAATCCGTGGCATACCCGGTGACGATCACAGTCGACCGGCCACCGATGACGATGGCGGCGGGCAGCTCGACAACGGCGTCAGTAGTGGTGGCGACGGCGAAGAACGTCCTGACGGTCCCGACATCGGCGGTAACCCGCAACACGGTGACGGTCCTGACCGGCGACCAGACGACCCTGACCCCCGTGACGGTGGGCGCGGTGGGCCCGACACGAACGGAGATCAAGGAGGGGTTGTCGCGGGGCCAGCAGGTGGTTCTGGCGGACCTGGACACCCCCCTCCCGACAGCCGACTCCTCATCCGAGGGCGGTTTCCTACGCGGCGGCCCAGAAGGCGGCCCGGAAGTCGGCAGAGGAGGACAGGGCGGCGGCCCAGTGGTCCGCAAAGGCCCCGGCAACTAGGGCTTTCGCCAGGACACCCGCTCGCTCGCCCGGCAAGCACTTTCAAGGTCAACACGAATGCGGGCGCGAACACGGCCACAAAGCCGAGCCATTGCCAAAGCCAAGCCGTCGGCAAGACGGACGGTCACCAAACCCACGCCATCACGAGGAACCAAACCCTCACCAAAGCCACGCCATCACCAAGAACCAAACCCTCACCAAAGCCACGCCATCACCAAGAAACAAATCCTCACCAAAGCCAAATCCTCACCAAAGGCCAACCTGTTGGCAAGAATAAGCCATCGCCAAAGCCGACCATCGGCAAAAGTCAAATCACCGGCCGGAGCGCACCATCGGCCAGTGCCAAACCGTCGCGTGGGGCCGGCCAAAGACCGGCCGGCCCCACGCTCAAGGAAATGCCCCCAACAGGAAATGCCCCCAATGGCTTGGCCTCCGGCCCCCGGTTCCACGCTACGGCACGGCACCGACAGTTCGGCCTTACCCACAGGCGCTCATCCACAGGCACCAGTTCTGTCGGTGCCCCATGGAACAATGGAACCGGGGGCCGGAGGCCACGCATCAATCCGCTTCCACCCAGTCGAAGGTCCGCGTCACCGCCTTCTTCCATTGGCCGTAGGTCCTGTCGCGGGCCACGTCGTCCATGGACGGGGTCCATTCCTTGTCCTTGGCCCAGTTGTTGCGGATGTCGTCCTCACCCGCCCAGAAACCCACCGCCAGGCCCGCCGCGTACGCCGCGCCCAGCGCTGTCGTCTCCGCGACCACAGGGCGGATCACCGGTACGCCAAGGATGTCCGCCTGGAACTGCATCAGCAGCTCGTTGCCGACCATGCCGCCGTCCACCTTCAGCGACTTCAGCGGCACGCCCGAGTCCGCGTTCATCGCGTCGATCACCTCGCGGGTCTGGAACGCCGTCGCCTCCAGGACCGCCCTGGCCAGGTGGCCCTTGTTCACGAAACGCGTCAGACCGACGATCGCGCCGCGGGCGTCGGACCGCCAGTACGGGGCGAACAAACCCGAGAACGCCGGCACGAAGTAGCACCCGCCGTTGTCCTCCACGGCCGCCGCCATCGCCTCGATCTCGGGCGCCGACGCGATCATGTCGAGGTTGTCGCGGAGCCACTGGACGAGTGAACCGGTTACCGCTATCGAGCCTTCCAGTGCGTACACCGGGTCATTGGTGCCGATCTTGTAGCAGACCGTCGTCAGCAGCCCGTTCTCCGACGCCACCTGCTCCGTGCCGGTGTTCAGCAGCACGAAGTTGCCTGTCCCGTAAGTGTTCTTGGCCTCCCCGACCGACAGGCACGCCTGGCCGAACGTCGCCGCCTGCTGGTCGCCCAGGATGCCGGCGATCGGCACGCCCGCCAGCGTGCCGCGCTCCCGGACCTTCCCGTACTCCTCCGACGACGACCTGATCTCGGGCAGCATGGACAGCGGGATGCCCATGTCCTCCGCGATCGACGAGTCCCACGACAGTGTCGACAGGTCCATGAGGAGCGTGCGGGACGCGTTGGTCGGGTCGGTCACGTGCACGCCGCCATCGGGCCCACCGGTCATGTTCCACAGCAGCCAGGTGTCCATGTTGCCGAACAGCAGCTCACCGGCCTCGGCACGGGCCCGCGCGCCCTCCACGTTGTCCAGGATCCAGCGGACCTTCGGACCCGAGAAGTACGTCGCGAGCGGCAGGCCGGTCTTCGCCTTGTACCGGTCCTGCCCGCCGCCGAGCGCCTCCAGCTCCGTGCAGATCCGGTCGGTTCGCGTGTCCTGCCAGACGATCGCGTTGTACACCGGCTTGCCGGTCGACTTCTCCCACACCACCGCGGTCTCGCGCTGGTTGGTGATGCCGACCGCCGCGATGTCCGTGGCGTTCAGGTCCGCCTTCGCGAGCGCACCGGCCGCCACCTCACGCGTGTTGCGCCAGATCTCCTCCGGGTCGTGCTCGACCCAGCCCGCCTTCGGAAAGATCTGCTCGTGTTCCTTCTGCTCGACCGACACGACCTCACCCGCATGGCTGAAGATCATGCAGCGGGTGGAGGTCGTGCCCTGGTCGATCGCGGCTACGTAGGTCATTCTCGTTGCCTCTCCTAGGAAGTCGGCAGAACCTGGTACAGGAGGCCGGCCAGCACGCCGCCGATGGCGGGGCCGGCGACCGGCACCCACGAGTAGTTCCACTCAGGACTGCCCTTGCCCCTGATCGGCAGCACGGCATAGGCGATGCGCGGTCCGAGGTCACGCGCCGGGTTGATGGCGTAGCCCGTCGGCCCACCGAGGGAGGCGCCGATCGAGATCACCACGAACGCCACCGCCGCGTAGCCGAGCGCGCCGTTGCCGAAGACCGGCACACCGCCGTCGCCGGCCTTGACGCCCGGGCTGAGCAGGATCCAGAAGACCAGCACGAACGTGCCGATGATCTCGGTGACGAGGTTCCAGGCGTAGTTCGGGATGAGCGGCCCGGTGCAGAAGATGCCCCGGGTGTTGGCCGGCTCGTCGTGCTCGTCGAACTGCAGCTTGTAGGCCAGCCACGCGAGCGTGGCGCCGAGGAACGCGCCGAGCAGCTGCCCGAGCAGGTAGGCGGGCACGTATCCCCAGCCGAAGTTGGACTGCCCGGTCGCGATCAGGCCGAGCGTGACCGCCGGGTTGAGGTGCGCGCCGGAGGGGTTGGCGATGCTCGCCCCGACGAACACCGCGAGACCCCAGCCGAAGTTGACGAGCAGCCAGCCGCCGTTGTTACCGAGGGTGTTCTTCAGTACGACGTTGGCGACGACACCGGCACCGAGCAGGATCAGCCCCGCCGTGCCGAGGAACTCCCAAAGAAATATCTCGCCGAAGTTCAGATCCACGACCACTCCTTCGCCGCTGAAGGGGAAGGCGGTTCGCCGGCAATAGGGTCCGGCGCCAGTGCCTACCCAGCTTTGGACGCTACGGCCGGCAAGGTCAACTTGTCCAGATATCGGGAGAGCGACCGGGCCGGTAGCGTGGTTGACGTTCACCGGGACTAGCGCGAGGAGGAGCCCGTGACAGCGGACACCAATGGCGGTCGGCTGGGCATCGCCGAGCGAGAGGAGGCCTGGCGGCGGCTGGGCGCGGAGAGTTTCGACCTCGTGGTCATCGGCGGCGGCGTGGTCGGCGTCGGCACCGCGCTGGACGCCGCGACCCGGGGCCTGCGCGTGGCGCTGGTCGAGGCCCGTGACCTGGCGTCCGGCACGTCGAGCCGGTCGTCGAAGCTCTTCCACGGTGGGCTGCGGTACCTGGAGCAGCTGGAGTTCGGGCTGGTGCGGGAGGCGCTGCGGGAGCGGGAGCTGATGCTCACCCGTCTGGCACCCCACCTGGTGAAGCCGGTGAGCTTCCTCTACCCGCTGACACGACGCATCTGGGAGCGCCCGTACACCGCCGCCGGCCTGTTCCTGTACGACAGGATGGGCGGCGCGCGGTCGGTGCCCGGCCAGAAACACCTGACGCGGGCCGGCGCGCTGCGGCTGGTGCCGGCACTGAAGCGGACCGCGCTGATCGGCGGCATCCGGTACTTCGACGCCCAGTCCGACGACGCGCGGCACACCATGACCGTGGCACGCACCGCCGCGCACTACGGTGCCGTGATTCGCACGTCGACGCAGGTCGTGGGCTTCGTCCGGGAGGCGGACCGGGTCTCGGGCGTGCGGGTCCGCGACGTGGAGGACGGGCGCGTCCAGGAGATCCAGGCCAACGCGGTGATCAACTGCACCGGTGTGTGGACCGACGAGCTGCAGAGCCTGTCCGGCTCCCGGGGCCGGTTCCGGGTACGTGCGTCGAAGGGCGTGCACATCGTCGTGCCGAGAGACCGGATCGTCTCCGAGTCGGGCCTGATCCTGCGAACGGAAAAATCCGTGCTTTTCGTCATTCCGTGGCGGAATCACTGGATCGTGGGAACAACGGACACGGACTGGCACCTGGACCTGGCCCACCCGGCCGCGACGAAGGCCGACATCGACTACATCCTGGAACACGTCAACTCGGTACTGGCCACCCCACTGACCCACGACGACATCGAGGGCGTGTACGCGGGTCTTCGGCCGCTGCTCGCGGGCGAGAGCGAGGAGACGTCCAAGCTGTCCCGCGAACACGCGGTGGCGCGGGTGTCCCCGGGCCTGGTCGCGATCGCGGGCGGCAAGTACACGACCTACCGGGTGATGGCGGCGGACGCGGTCGACGCGGCGTCGCCGGACCTGCCAGGCCGCCTGCAGCCGTCCATCACCGACAAGGTGCCGCTGTTGGGCGCGGACGGGTATCACGCTCTGGTGAACCAGGTCGACCAGCTGGGTGCGAAGCACGGGCTGCACCCGTACCGGGTGCGGCACCTGCTGGACAGGTACGGCTCACTGGTGCACGAGGTGCTGGCGTTGGCCGACGACCGGCCGGAACTGTTGCGTCCGCTGACGGCCGCCCCGGACTACCTGCAGGTGGAGATCGTGTACGCGGCCTCCCACGAGGGCGCACTGCACGTGGAGGACACCCTGGCGAGGCGAACCCGCATCTCGATCGAGTACCCGCACCGGGGCGTGGACTGCGTGGACCAGGCGGCGGCCCTGATGGGCGAGGTCCTGGGCTGGACCGAGGAGACGGTGGCGGAGGAGGTCAAGCTGTACAAGGCAAGGGTGGAAGCAGAGCGTGACTCCCAGACCCAACCGGACGACGAGGCCGCGGACGCCAGCCGGGGCGCGGCCCCCGAGGCGCGCCCAGCCCTGAGCGAACCGGAACCGGCAGGCTGACCGAAAGGGGCCCTCCGGGACGTCGAACGTCTCGAAGGGCCCCTTCGGCATGTCCATGGCTGGTGGGAGAACCGGCTCTTGCCGGCCGCACCCTCCCCCGGGCGCCCGGAAACCCTGGCACCCCGGGAGGAGACCTCAGCTCGAGGCCTCGGCCTCGTCGTGGTCCTCGCGCGTGCCGTTCTTCTGCGGCTTCCCGTTGCGGCGGCGAGCCGTCTGCCGGGGCAGCGTCGCCGGTGGCCGCGGCGGCGGCGTCCCCCCACCCATCATGAGCTCGGCGAACGTGGCCATGGCCTCGTCGAGGTGCCCGCCGATCCGCCGCTCCGACTCCTCGTTGCTCTTGTTCACGAGCGTGGTGACGGAGTCCGTGTCCGGCTGCTTGGTCAACGTGCCCTCGACCTTGGCGAGGCTCGCGGCCAGTGTCGTCCCCATGTCGGCGATCTTCTGCTGGAAGCCGTCCTCCACCGCGTCGAGGCGGGTCGTCATGCCGTCCAGCCGCCCGGTCACCTGCTCCAGCCGCACGGCCAGCTCCTCGAGCCGCTCGGTGCCGTCGACCGTCGTCTTGGTGTCGTCGATCGAGTCCTGCAGTGCCTTGCGGGACGCCTCGACCTTCATCGACAGGGACGTCGACTTCTGGTCGATGTTGGCGTGCAGGCCCTCGGCCGCCTCCGTCAGCTTGTTCTGGACCGCGTCGGACGCAGCGGCCACCGACTGCTGGGCGGCGTCCGAGGACGACGTCACCTGGGCGGTCACGCGGTCCGTGGACTCGGCCAGCGTCTGGCGCACGGTGTCGCGTGCCGCGTCCACCTGGGCGCCGACGCCCTCGACCTTGCCGCGCACGGTGTCGAGCTGGCCACGCACGCCCTTGTCCACCTCGTCCAGGCGGCCGCGGAGGTTGGTCTCCGTCGTCTCGGCGCGGTCGCGCAGGACCTGCTCGGCCGCGTCGACGCGCTCCTTCAACGGGACGGTCACGTTCATGGGCAGTGCGTCGAGCTTCGCGTCCTGCTTGTCCAGGTGCTTGTCGAGGCTCACGTCCAGCGCGTCGATGCGGCGGTGGATGTTGGCCAGCTTGTCCTCCAGGCCGTCCATCCGGCCCGCGACGCCCTCGAACCGGCCCGCCACCCCGTCGAGCCGACCGTCCAGCTGCGCGAACGGCGTCGCCAGCTTGTCCACGATGCCCTCGACGGCCCGGGCCAGCGCCGCGATCGCGGTGTCCTGCGCCTCCAGCCTGGAGATCGCGTCCTCGACCCGTGACGCCAGCGCCGTGACATCCGTGCGGTCCGGGATCTCGGACAGGCGCTTGCGCACCGCGCCGATGGACTCCAGCGGCGACAGCCTGGCGTGGATCTCGTCCAGTGTGTCGAAGATCTGCTGCTGTTCGCTCTCACGGATCTCGGCGGCGCGCACGAGCATGTTGCGCATCCGGTCGAACGACACCGTCGAGTTGTTGTTCTCGTTCACGGGGTGACCTTCGTCGTGGGAGGGGGCAGGGCCGACGTGGGGAGCCTAGCCACTGCCAGAACGCGCCCATACACCACCCGTTAGTTCCTTGCGGGGCTTGACACGGCAGTTTGGACCATATGGACGAAGGTTCTAGCGCGAATGCCACGGTCGGGTATGACCTTCCGTGGCGATTGGTTACTCGATCGATCGACATCACGCCCCGAGTACCGTTGCACCATGTCGAGCACGAACCCTGTTCCGGTGACCCCGGAGGCCATCCGCAGCGCCCCCAAAGTACTCCTCCATGATCACCTGGACGGTGGTCTCCGACCCGCCACGGTCATCGAGCTGGCCGACGCCGCCGGCTACCGCGACCTCCCCACCAGCGACGTAGACGAGCTGGGTCGATGGTTCACCGAGTCGGCCGACTCTGGGTCCCTCGTGCGCTACCTGGAGACGTTCGCGCACACCTGTGGGGTGATGCACTCCACCGAGGCGCTCGTCCGGGTGGCGGCGGAGTGCGCGGAGGACCTGGCCACGGACGGGGTCGTGTACGCCGAGGTTCGTTACGCCCCGGAGTTGTTCTGCGATAACGGTCTCAGTCTCGACACGATTGTCGAGGCCGTGCAGGAGGGCTTCCGGATCGGTACAGCGAAAGCGAAGGAGGCCGGCCACCGCATCCGGATCGGCACGCTGCTGTGCGCCATGCGCCAGAACGCGCGCTCGCTGGAGATCGCCGAACTGGCCGTCCGGCACCGCGACTCGGGGGTGGTCGGCTTCGACATCGCGGGCCCGGAGGCCGGGTTCCCGCCCACCCGCAACCTGGACGCGTTCGAGTACCTGCGCCAGCAGAACGCGCACTTCACCATCCACGCCGGCGAGGCGTTCGGCCTGCCGTCGATCTGGGAGGCCCTCCAGCACTGCGGCGCCGAGCGGCTCGGCCACGGTGTCCGGATCGTCGACGACATCAAGGTCGCCGACGACGGGTCGGTCCAGCTCGGCCGGCTCGCGAGCTACGTGCGGGACCGCCGCATCCCGCTGGAGATGTGCCCGTCGTCCAACGTGCAGACCGGCGCCGCGCCGTCGATCGCCCAGCACCCGATCGGGCTCCTGACCAGGCTGCGCTTCCGCGTGACGGTCAACACCGACAACCGGCTGATGTCGAACTGCCGGATGTCCACGGAGATGGCCGCCCTCGTCGACGCCTTCGGCTACGACTGGGCCGACCTGCGCTGGTTCACGATCAACGCCATGAAGTCCGCGTTCATCGGCTTCGACGAACGCCTGGCCATCATCAACGACATCATCAAACCGGGCTACGCAGCCCTCAACGCCTAACCGCGAGTCCCGCGTTCAAACACACCGAGTCCCGCGTTCAGACACATCGAGTTGCGGTTTCGTGCACCCGGTCCAGGCCAGGACCTGCACGAAAACGCAACTCGGTATGCGCGAACGCGGGACTCGCTATGGGTGAACGCGGGACTCGCGGGTTACTGGAGGTCCAGGCGTTCTTCGAAGTCTTCTACGAGCTTCTGCCAGGACTCGACCTCCGCGTCGAACGGCGGGCTCGGGGCCAGGCGGGTCGGGTCGGGCCGTAGGACGAAGGAGACCAGCCAGCCGAGGCTCTCCGACTGCGCCAGGGCCTCGGAGACGCTCTTGTCGCCCGCCCAGTCGGCGGCGTCGTTGAGCAGCTCCACGGCCAGGTCCAGCTGTACCGGGTCGACCGTGTCCGGGCCGTCGGCGATGTCGTCGGCCAGGCCCTGCAGCAGGTAGGTGTTGTCGGTCTCGACCTCGATCTCCAGGCTGCCGTCGGTCGCCTTGGCGGCCACGTCGTCCCAGGTCGACACCTCGGCGAGGTCGTTGTCCGTGCTGCCGTGCTGGGCGATGTGCTTGGCCAGCGCGCGCGTCGACCGGGTGACCGTGATCTTCCCCTTGGTGCCCAGGAAGATCGGCTCGTCGTCGAGGTAGCAGCGGAGCGTGTAGTACTCGGCCTCGGGCATGATGATCTTGATGGGGTCGATGCCCACCTCGCCCCAGAAGCCGACCGGCTCCGGCTCGACGTCCTCTTCTTCCTCTTCGTCCTCGTCCTCCGCGTCGAGGTCCTCCTCGTCGGCGTCGGACTCGACGTCGTCGGCGTCCTTTGTGGACTCCTCGTCCTCGGCGTCGTCGTCGGTGTCGACGTCGTCGGCGTCCTCGGCCTCCAGCGCGCTCTCCGCCTCGGCGGACTCCTTCTGGAACTCGGCCAGCTCGTCACTGGTCTCGTCCAGGGTCGCCTTGTCGACGTCCGGGGTGTAGACGACGTCGTCGATCGCGTCGAGGACCTCGTCCCAGCGCTCGGCGATGGTCTCCGCGAGGTCGGTCCACAGCTTCTCGCCCTCGCGGCCGGTGAAGGGGAACGTCCCCTGCTCCAGCACCGCGAAGCCGGCCGCCGAGTTCAGCACCTCGTGCACCTCGTCCAGCTCGCAGACGTCCGCGAGCGACCGGACGATCGAGATGATGTCCGCCAGCTCGCCGATCGTCCACGTGTCGGGCTCCTCGGCGACCAGTTCAGGCACGCCGACGAGGTCGTAGGTGTGATCCTCGTCCGGCAGCAGCTCGGGCACCGACAGCTGCGGCACGAGGTCCCACGCGGGGTGGTCGGCCAGGTCGTGCTCGTCCACCGTGCGCACGAACGCGGCGAGGTGGGCGGCGTCCGGGAACGCGTACAGGTCGTCCTCGTGACCGAGGAAGGCCTCCCACTCCTCGCCGTCTTCTCGCCAGCGCGGCGCCCACAGCGTGACGAGATCGCCCTGGGGCAGGCCGAGCTCGATCGAGACTATGTCCTGGGACATTGCTGGACCTCCAGTGAGGCAAATCCGTGGGCACTGCAAGAACCGGTGGGAAGCCTACGGGGTGGCAGGTGGGCGTTCGATCACCGGTCGGACCGTAACGAGGCCGGGTCGAACGTGTCGAGATCGAAATCCGCCGAAGAGCTCTCAGCTTCGCGCGCGAGCCGCTCGTCGCGCCGGGCCTGGAACTCCTCCGCGGTGATGCCGCCGTCGTCCTGCCGGCGGGCCGGGGTGGCCCGGCCGGACAGCTGTTCGAGCGCGTAGGTGAGGTCGTCGCCGAGCAGGCGCGCGACCTTGTTGTAGCCCGCCTGGGTGGCGTCGTCCATGGCCACGGCGGCGACCTTGACGATCAGCCGCGCGAGCCCGTCAGGCCCGTAACGTGCGGCTTCGGGCGCCAGCCAGAGGTTCAGCAGCTTGCCGCGGCCGTCGACGGTGACCTCGACGGTGCCGTTGCGGTCGTGCGCGGTGCCCCGGACGCCCGCCAGTATGGCGTCCACTTTGGACAATGCCTCCTGGCGGGCGCGGCCGTCCTCGATCAGCTGCCTGGTGTCGCGCTCGATCGGCTCGCGCTCGATCATCCGCGGCTCCCGCGCTGCTTGAGCGGGTCGGAGAAGTCGACCTCGGTCGCCTCGTCGTCGTCCACCGGGACGTAACCCAGCGACTCCAGATGTTTGTCGCCCTGTTCACCGAGCACGGGCGAGAGCGCCTTGTACATGTTGCTGCCGGCCCGGCGCGTGGCCCGGTCGGCGAGCGAGACGATGTTGCGGGCGAGCGTCTCCATGTCTCCCGACACCGCCGCCGGCGACAGCTTCAGGCCCGTGAGCAGGCCACCGGGGGCCACCTCGACCTCGATCCCACCGTCCGGCGACGCGGCGTGCCCGCTGATCCGGCCGACCCGCGCGACCTGCGCCCGCGCCTGCTCGTCGGCCTGCGCCACCGTGCGGTCCAACGCCGCCAGCTCGCGGTCGATGTCGATCACTGGTCCGCCTCCCCGGCAATTCCTGAGTGTGAGTCGCTTCCCGGCGCAGGACGCGGCTGTCGAGGTGGATTGTGGCCGAGCGGACTTCACGCGGAGATCCGGGCAGTCCGGCCGGTCAGCCCGTCGGGCGGTAGAAGCCGACGAACGGCATGCCCATGTTGGTCGTGCGCAGGGGGCTGATCTCGACCGGGTCGCCGGCCTCGATCATCTGGCCGTCGCCGATGTACATGGCCACGTGGCCCTGCCAGCACACCAGGTCGCCCGGCATCAGCTGGTCCGCGGAGGGGACCTCGGCGCCGATGTCCTGCTCGCCCGACGTGCGTGGGATGTCCAGGCCCGCCTCGCCGTACGCGTACTGGGTCAGGCCGCTGCAGTCCAGGCCGACACCGGGCGCGGTGCCGCCCCACACGTAGGGAACGCCCAGCTGGGTGAGCGCGGCACGGACCGCCTTCGCGGCGGTCTCGTTCGGGGCCATGACCGTGCTGCCGTCCGGCAGGTTGATCGCCACGCCGGTGCCCGG
>NZ_DASQCC010000139.1:0-47542 GCF_035634895.1 Actinophytocola sp.
AGTGGCGTGGTCCGGGTCGGGTGGCGGGCCGTCCGCGGGTGATGCGGCGAGTCATGGTGGCGATAGCGGCCCAGCGGATGATGGCCTCGGCGGTGGCTGGGTGGCGTTCGTAGTCGCGGGCCAGGCGCCGGTATGCGGTGAGCCAGCCGAACGTCCTCTCGACCGCCCACCTTCTGGGGATCACCGCGAATCCCTTCTGACCCTGGGGTTTGCGCACGACCTCGATCGTGGTCTTCACGATGGTGCGTGCCCAGTCGACCAGGGCGCCAGCGAACCCGCCGTCGGCGAACAGGTGCCGCACTCGACGACGGGCGCGGGACAGGAGTTGGCGATGCCGCAGTTCCAGCAGCAGCTTCTTGGCGCCGTCACGATCTTGCACGCTGGCCGGCAGCACGAGCACGACCAGCAAGAGCCCGAGGGTGTCGGTCACGATGAACCGCTTCCGGCCGTTGATCTTCTTCCCCGCGTCATAGCCACGGGTCTCGGCACCGACGGTGTCGGCGCCTTTGACCGACTGGGAGTCCATCAACCCAGCGCTCGGTTCCGGGTCTCGATCCTCGCTGGTACGGACCTGGGCCCGCAGGGCGTCAACCATCCGGAAGGTCAACTTCTGCTGTTCCCACCGGGTGAAGTACCAGTACACCGTCTCCCAAGGCGGGAAGTCCACCGGCAGCTGCCGCCACGCGCACCCGGTGCGCACCACATACAGGATCGCGTCCACGATGTCCCGACGAGGATGCTTCTCCGGCCGACCACCCCGCGGATGCTGAGTCGGCGCCGGCAGCAACGGCTCCACCACCACCCACTCCGCATCAGTCAGATCCGACGGATACCTCTGCTCACGAGCCACCCACGACACCCTGGCCGCCCCCACCACGAAGATCAACCAGCCACGCCGACCAAGATCTCAAACACGTTCTTAGGAAATGTGTCCGCGATGTCGTCACCGACTTTCGTCGGGTATGGCGTGGTGGGAAATTGCCAGGAAATTCGGCGTGTTGACACTGGACGGTCGAAGTGGTGGGATTCGCCACCCGAATGCCGTGGAACACCAACGCACAGTGGGCCCGTCCGCGCCGAACGCCACCCGGCCGGTGAATTGTCGGCCGCCGGTTCGCCGGTAAGGCTGTTCACCATGGCAGGTGATACGCGGCGACGACCCGAACGCGGCCGGCACCAGGGGGCCGGCCGGTTCGAGTCGCCGCGGGAGGTCTAGTGCCCGGCCGCCGCGGCCACCTGTGCCGGGACCAGTTCCACCGTGTGGCGGGTCGTGACCCCGTTGACCGTCACTGCGATCGTCACGGTCGACGGGCGCAGGGCCGTCAGCTCGCCGGTGGCCGGGTCGAACACTGCGCTGTGGTAACGCTTCGCGTCCCCGATGCGTCCGATGTGGACGTTCGGGGACGCGGACCACCTGGCCGACACCGGGTACGCGACCGGCACGGTCCTGTTGGCCTGGGTGATGCTCGCGGTGACCACCGTGGACTGACCGGTCGGGAGGGAGTCGGGCGCGGCCACGGTCAGGGTGTCGACGTGCGGGCGGACCTCGGCGGCCAGCCAGTCGCCGCGGCGACCGTGCGTGTCGACGCCCCACAGGGACCAGCCCGTGAAACCGCCGTCCGCCGGCAGGGTCGAGGGGTTCTTGCCGGAGTTGCCGTTGACGAAGTACGGCACGCCGTCCACGTGGCCGGCGTGGAACGTGCCGACGTGGGCGCCGATGAACGCGGTGCCCTTTCCGGTGCGGTCATGGAAGCCGGACAGCCACGACTCGACGGTCGCCGCCTCCTTGCGGTCGGACAACTCGCTCGCGCGAGCCGGCGTCGGGTCGTCGGGTGGCACGTGCTCCACGAGCACCACGGACTTCACCCGCCGGTCCCTCGCGGCGTCGTCCAGCGCGGTGCGCAGGCGGCCGAGCTGGGTCCAGTCACTGGCGCGGAGGTTGATGCCGGACGTGTCCATCGTGATGAACCTGGTGCCGCGGTGGTCGAAGACCTGTTGCGTGGCCCCGAACACGGCACTGAAGTTCGCGAGGCTGTTGTTGGCGCGCTCGTGGTTGCCCGGCACGTAGTAGTACGGCAGCGTGCCTTGCAGCTCCTCGTCCAGGATCTGCTTGGCCAGCGCGAAGTCCGCCGCGGACGCCTCGTCGACGAGGTCGCCGTCGATGACGAGGAAGTCCGGCCTGGCGGCCCTGATCTCGCGGAGGGTGCGGCGGGTGTTGCGGACGATGTCGCTGTCCGGGTCGCGGGCGACGAACTGGGCGTCGGACATGACCGCGAAGCGCCAGTCGCCGCCGGCCGTCGTGTGGATGATCGGATCCCGGACCACCGGCCGCGGCGGCACGTCGAGCGCCGGCGGGACCATCGCGGTGATGTCGTCGATCACGAGGTCGCCCTGGTAGCTCTTGCTCGCGTCGGTCTCGGCCGCGTAGAAACGCCGCAGTGTCAACGGGTACACCGTGCCGGCCGGCACCGGGAACTCCAGCTGGCGCCAGCCCGTGAAGGTGAGGAAGCCGGCACGGAACGCGGGCAGGAGCGTGCCGTTGCCGTCCCACGCCTGGAGACTGGCCCACTCGCCCTTGCCGGTTGAGTTCACCCACACGTGGATCGCCTTGGGCTGCCCCGGAACCACGAGCCCGGACGGGGCGAGCGCGCCGCCGGTGCGGGTGCCGGTGCTCTGGGTGAAGTCGTAGGTGAGGCGCAGGCCCTGGCCGGTGTGACCGGCCGCGGGGGCGATGGCGCCGGTCGCGCGTTCGCCGAAGAAGCTCCAGCCGGTCGGGTCGTCGAAGCCGGCGACGGAGGCCTCGGTGAGGCCGACGGTCACCGGCAGCACGGACGTCCTGCCGCGGACGTCGATGGTGACGAGCGCGGATCCGGTGGGCTGCTTGGCCTTCACGGTGAACTGGCCGTCGGCGTTCCGCGCGATGTCGAGCAGGTTCCGGTCGTAGCCGAGGGTGACGTCCTGTGGTTCGACGGGTGCGCTGGTGCCTTCGCCGTCGTAGCCGAGGACGCCGAACGTGGCGGACTCAGCGGTGCCGGTCAGCGCGACCTGCTCGCGGGTGGGCCTGGTGCGCTGGACCGGACCGAGGACGGTCAGCTGGACCTCGCCGCGTGCGTTCCGGTCCTCCGCGACCACCCTGGCGGCGCCTTTCCGCCGGCCGGTGAACACGCCGTCGCGGACGGTGCCGTTGTCGGTGCGCCAGTGCGGATTGCCCGTGGCGGGGCCGAAGGTCTCGTCGTAGCCGGCCGCGGTGAGGGTGCGGGAGAGGCCCTGGAGGACCCGCTCGGGGTGGCTCGGCGCGACGGCGGACGAGCCGGACGCGCGGGTGGGGTCGAGCCGGGTCTCGACCCAGAAGGCCTTGAGGCGTCCGGAACCCGTGGGGGCGAAGAGGCCGAGACCGTTGGGCACGTTGCGTTCCCCGCCGTCGGAGGGAGTGTTCTCCAGCTGGGCGGTCGTGTTGCCCGGCTCGCGGGCGACGATCGTGGTGGAGCCGCCGCCGTCCAGGTTGACCGCGGTGTACGCGCCGAGCTCGACCATCATGTCGGCCAGCTCGTCGAGCCCGAGGCCCTCCGCGAACGCGGGCTGGCGGCCGTCGGCGCTCAGCAGGAACATCTTCCTGCCGTCCTTCGAGAAACCGAGCGCGGTGCGTGGTGCGGCCGGCACGTTGTTGCCCTGACTGGCCTTCTGGGCGACGCCGTCGACGACGAGGAGCTGGCGGCCGTTGATGGCGGCGTGGATCTTCTGGTCGTCCGCGGTGCGGGCCTGGTAGTCGACGCTGACGTGATCGCCGGGCCTGAGCGCCTTCAGCGCAGTGGCGGCGTCGTCCCGGCCGACGAGGATCGTGGTGCCGTCGGGAATCGCACCCTCGCCGGCGGCGTCGCGGACGGCGGTGACGGTGTTGTCCGCGATCTCGACCTCGGTGACCGAGGCGGATCCTTGTGTTGCGCGGCAACGGCAGTAGGTGCCCCAGAGTGGGGTGAAGGCCTCGACGCCGTTGGGCTGCAGCGTCGGCTTGTTGACGCCGGCGAGGGGGCGGTCGCCGGCCGGGGTCCTGACGGTGCCCTGGAAGAGGACCTCGCCGATGTCGCCGATGCCGCTCTCGGTGAGGATCGCGGACGACTGGCGCCAGGTCCCGTCGGCGTCGGGCGACTGGATCAGCCGGCCGTTCTGGATGCCGACGCCGAGCGGGGCGGTGGAGTTGTTGATGTCGAAGAAGTCCCCGTTGACGGCGGCCACCGCGTGGGCCCGGTTCGCCGTCGCGGAGAGCGGTTCGCCCTTGGCGACCTGGCCGGGGAAGAGGTAGTCGACGGTGGTGCCCCTGGTGAGGTCGACGGACAGGCTGTCGGCCTGGAGCCAGGTGGGGGCGCCGGTGTACGCGTCGGGGCCGTAGCGGTCGAAGGAGCGCAGCGTCACGCCGGGGGCGACGGGCCTGGAGCGGGTGGCGGTTTCCAGCCGGGGTGCGGTCGCGGTCGTGGCCTGGCGCGCGTTCGCCAGGAAGTCGTCACCGGGGAAGGCGGCGGCGTCGCTGGTCGAGGCGTTGGGATCGAGGACCGGGTCGGCGCTCGCGGGCGCGGCGACCGCCAGCGCCGTAGCGGTGGCGGCGAGAAGCGTGAGGATGCGTAAGGACGTCGTCGACACGAATCGAGTCTGCCGCCGTGGTCGAAGATTTACCAGACCTGAAGATGATCGGAAAGGAAATTCCGGATAACTGTCCCATCCTTGATCGGGTGGATGAGGGATTGTAGGGCGATCCGATAGACTCGGGACGTCGCTGGTCAGGGATGTTGGGAGTGTGTTGTGGACGCCGAGCTGGACGCCGATCGGAAGCTGTTCGATCGCGCCAGTACGGTCGAGCTGCTCGCCGCCGCGCTTCGGGAACGGATCATCAAAGGGGTCTACCCGCCGGGAACGCGGCTTGCCGAGGACGAGATCGTCAAGGAACTGAGGGTGTCGCGCAACTCGCTGCGTGAGGCGTTCCGCCTGCTCACCCACGAACGACTTCTCGTGCACGTGCTGAACCGCGGCGTCTTCGTCCGGAAGCTGACCGTCGAGGACGTCGCCGACCTCTACCGAGTGCGCAAGCTCGTCGAGTGCACGGTGCTGCGCGGCCTCGACAAACGCCCCCCACAGGCCGACGACATGGCCGCCGCGGTCGCCGCCGGCGACCGCGCCGTGCGGGACGAGGACTGGCGCGCCCTCGGCACCGCGAACATGCTCTTCCACCAGGCCGTCGGCTCGGTGGCAGAAAGCCCGCGCATCGACGAGCTCATGCGCAACATGCTCGCCGAGATGCGCCTCGTCTTCCAGACGATGTCGGACCCACGGCGCTTCCACGAGCCCTACCTTGAGCGCAACAAGGAGATCCTCGAGGCCGTCGACGCGGGCGACGGGCCCCGCGCCGAACGGCTCATGCTCAAGTACCTGGACTACGCCGAGCAGCAGATCGTCTCCGAGTACCCGACCGAATGAACCGAATCGACTGACCGGGCCGTGCCTGCGCCACCACCGGCAGGTCCGCCGCGCGCACCACTCCGATCACCGGGTAACCGCCCGTCACCGGATGGTCGGCCAGGAACACGATCGGCTGGCCGCTCGGCGGGATCTGCACCGCGCCCGCCACCATGCCCTCCGTCGGCAGTTCCCCGTCGCGGGACCGTTCGAGCGCCGGGCCCGACAGGCGCACGCCAACACGGTTGCTCTCGGCCGTCACCTCGTAGCGGCCGCCGAAGAGGACCTCGTCCTCGGCGAACCAGTCGTCACGGGGGCCGGGCAGCACGTGGACCGCCAGGTCCCCGGCGTGCGGCGCCGCGACCGGGGCCACCTCCACGGCCGGCGGCGGCCCCGCGTACCCGTCGCCGACGGGCAGCACCATGCCCGCCGCCAGCGGGTCCGGGCCCAGGCCCGACAGCACGTCCGTCGACCGCGAGCCCAGCGTCGAAGGCGCCGCCAGACCGCCGCGGACCGCCACGTACGCCCGCAGTCCCACCGAGGCCGGCGCGACGACCAGTGTCTGGCCCGCCGGCACGTCGAACGGCGCGTTCATGGCCTCGCTCCGGCCGTCCCTGGTCAGCGCACAGGTCGCGCCCGTCACCACCACCCGCGCCGGCTCGCGGAACCGCAGCGTCGCGCCGAACGACAGTTCCAGGCACGCCGCCGACGGCTCGTTGCCCACCAGGCGGTTCGCCAGCCCCGCCGACGCCGCGTCCGCGAAACCCGACGGACCGACGCCGAGGGAGGCGTAACCGGGGCGACCGGTGTCCTGCACCGTGCTCAGCGGTCCACAGTGGACTACCTCGATCCCGCCTGACACAGCGGAAGCCGACACCGTGGGTGTCGGCGCCGCGGGCAGCGCCGACACCGCCTCGAAGCGGACCTTCGTGCCGGGACGCAGCAGCGCCGGTGGCTCCTGGGTCGGATCCCACAGCGGCGCCGTCGTGCTGCCCAGCAGGTGCCAGCCGCCCGGTGACGGTCGCGGGTACACCCCTGTGAACTCGCCCGCGACCGCCACCGCCCCTGCCGGCACGCGTGTGCGCGGCGTATCCCTGCGCGGCAGGCGAAGTCGCTCGTCAAGGCCCGTCAGATAGCCGAAACCCGGTGCGAAGCCGGTGAACGCCACGGTGTACTCCGGTCCGGTGTGGACGGTCACGACCTCGTCCTCGGACAGCCCCGCCGCCTTCGCGACGTCGGCCAGGTCCGCGCCGTCGTACCGGACCGGGATCGTGACCTCGTCCCCGGTCACCGCCGCCGACAACGGCCGCACGCCGGACAGGAGTGACGCCAGAGCCTCCAGGTCCACCGCGGACTCGCAGCGCACCAGCACCGTCCTGGCCGCCGGCACCAGGTCCACCACGCCTGGCAACCGCCGGGCGGTGAGCGCGGTGTACCAACCGAGCACGTCCTCCGTCTCGATCAGCAACGCCGCCTCACCGCACGGACGAATCCTCACGTGAAGCTCGCCACCCGCAAACCGGCCGCGACCAGCGCCGTCCGCACCGCCCTGGCCAGCTCGAACGCGCCGGGTGTGTCGCTGTGCACGCAGATCGACCGGGCCTGCGCGTCGACGATCGAGCCGTCGGTCGCGACCACCGTGCCCTCGGTCGCGAACCGCACGGCCCGTTCGGTCACCACCGAGACGTCGCTGACCACCGCGCCGGGTTCCCGGCGGGACACCAGCGTGCCCTCCGGGGTGTACGCGCGGTCCGCGAACGCCTCCGGGACGGTCTCGAGCCCGGCCTCCGCCGCCAGCGCCAGCCATCGCGAGCCGGGCAGGCCCAGCACCGCGAGCGAGGCGTCGAACTGCCGGACCGCCTCGACGACCGCCGCCGCCTGGGCCTCGTGCGTCACGATCGCGTTGTACAGCGCGCCGTGCGGCTTCACGTAGCTCAGCCGTCCGCCCGACACCTTCGCGAGCCCGTGCAGCGCGGACAGCTGGTACAGGATGTCGTCGACGAGGTCCATCGGTGGCACGTCGATGAAGCGGCGGCCGAAGCCCGCGAGGTCGCGGTAGCTGACCTGCGCGCCGATCGCGACGCCGTGCTTCACCGCGGTCACGCACGCCCTGCGCATCGTGCCGGGGTCACCGGCGTGGAAGCCGCACGCGATGTTCGCGCTCGACACCACCGACAGCAACGCGTCGTCGTCGGCGATGCGCCACACGCCGAAACCCTCGGCGATGTCGCAGTTCAGGTCGATCGTCACCACGTCACCTCGCCCCTGCCTGCCCGACGATCTTCCCATGGCAACGAGCGGACCGTCCTTTTTGCTCCCTGGCCCCGTACGAAAGTCCCATTCGTGCGCACGGCCTTCGCAAGCTCCTCGTGCGGACGGCCTTCGCAAAGCTCCTCGTGCGCACGGCCTTCGCGGGCTCCGCTCATGTCAGCACCTCCGCCGACCTCGGCTCGGTGACCGCGACCTCCTCCACGGGGTCGCGTGCCAGCCACAAGCCAACCATGGTCAGCACGGCCGTGAGCACCACGTACACCGCGAGGACGAGCCACGAGCCCGTCCAGTTCAGCAGGGCCGCCAGGATGAGCGGGGCCGGCGCGCCGCCGATCACGCCCGCGAGCGTGTAGGCGAGCGAGCTGCCGGTGTACCGCAGGCGTGGCGAGAACTGCTCGGTGATCAGCGCGGCCTGCGGGCCGTACAGCATCGCGTGGATGACGAGTGCGACCACCACGCCGATCACCAGTACGAGGAACGAGCCACCGGCGATCATCGGGAAGAACACGAACGGCCAGATCGCGGCGGCGATCGTGCCGTACAGGTACAGCCGCCGGCGGTTCATCCGGTCGGACAGCGCGCCGAACGCCGGCATCAGCCCGAGCTGCACCGCGGAGCCGATCATGATGGCGAGGGAGCCCTGCGCCTTGCTCATGTCCAGCTCCTTGACGATGTAGGTCAGCACGAAGACGGTGAACAGCGAGTACAGGACGTCCGGGCAGACACGCACGAGCAGGCCGGCGACCACGGCACGCAGTTCGGTCCTGGTCACCTCCGACAGCGGCGCCGTCGGCCGGTCCTTGCTCTGCGCGATCTGCTTGAACACGGGGGTTTCCTCGAGGCGCAGGCGGATCCACAGCCCGAACGCGACGAGCAGCGCGGACAGCAGGAACGCGACCCGCCAGCCCCACGAGTCGAACGCGGCGTCCGTGAGCAGCCAGGCCAGCAGGGCGAGCACGCCGTTGGCGAGCAGGGTGCCGGCCGGCGGGCCGATCTGGGCGGCGGACGCCCAGAACCCGCGGCGTCGGGGGTCGCCGTACTCGCTCGACAGGAGAACGGCGCCGCCCCACTCGCCGCCGACCGCGACGCCCTGCGCGAAGCGCAGCAGCACGAGCAGGACCGCGGCGCCCGCGCCGAGCGTGCTGAAGGTCGGCAGGACACCGATCAGGAAGGTCGAGATGCCGGCGAGCAGCAGCGTGTGGACCAGGACCTTCTTCCGGCCGATGACGTCGCCGAGCCGGCCGAACACGAACCCGCCGAGCGGGCGGGCGAGGTAGCCGATGGCGTAGGTGGAGAACGCGGCCATCGTGCCGGCGAGGTCGTCGCCGGAGGGGAAGAACAGGTCGCCGAAGACGGTGGCCGCGGCGACCGAGTAGGCGGCGAAGTCGTAGTACTCCAGCGCGGTGCCGGACAGGCTGGCGGTGTAGGCGCGTCGCAGGGCGCGTTTGTCGACGGTCATCGGGGCACATCCCTCGGCCGGCGGGTAGGACGAACTCAGGGTAGATTTTGTCCTACAATCCGGCAATACTACGTTCTCAAAGTGGAACGTCAGTTAGGCGGTCGGCATGAACCCTCCGAACCGTTCGGTACGTAGCGCCTTCCAGCTGCTGGAGCTGCTCGCCGGTAGTCCCGACGGTCTCCCGCTCGCACGGTTGGTGCAGATCAGCGGGCTGCCGAAGTCGACCGTGCACCGGCTGCTCGGCACGCTGGCGGAGCTCGACATCGTGTGCCACGACGGCTCGCGGTATCACATGAACATGCGATGGCAACGCTTCAGCGGCGACCAGTTCACGGCCCCGATCGTGAACCGCGATGGCGACCAGCTGGCCGGTCTGACCTTGCGCACCCGCGGCCCGGTCTCGTCGGACGTCGCCGCGGACCGCCTGCGCCGCCTCGTCGCCGACCTGGCGGCCGCGGTGTCCCGCCAGATCCACGCCAGCTGACCCCGATGCGCGAGTCTCGCGTTCAAACACCTTGAGTCGCGGTTTCGTGCAGCCGGTCAGGGCGTAGCGGCGACGTCGGGGAGAGGGGCCCCGTGTCCCACCGCGCTGGACTTCCGCTCGCGTGACCACCCGGCGTCTGGCCCCCTCGAGACCGGCCCGCGTGGCGGGCACGTGTTCCTGGCCCGGCTGGGCCGGCGCATGGACGATGGCACGGAGTTGACGCATGTCCCTGGATTGTGACGCAGACCCGCCTGCCCGCGCCACGCCACCGGGTTCGATGTGCACGAAACCGCAACTCGGTATGGGTGAACGCGGGACTCGCGGTGTTTGGGTGCGGGACTCGCGCGTTTGCGGAGGGGAAAGGTCTGGACAACTGAGGGGGTATTGGTCTAGACAAGTAGGTAATCTCGCGGGTTACCCCCTGCTCTCCGCGTGTTTCGGAGGTTGTCATGCGACGCCGCCTGTTGACTGTCCTTTCCGTACTTCTTCTCGGGTTCGTGCTCGTGCCTGCCTCTCCGGCGGCCGCCGCCGGGGAGACCGCCGTCTTCGTCAAGACCTCCGACTGGGGTTCCGGGTGGGAGGGCAAGTACACGATCACCAACGGTGGCACCGCCACCATCACCTCGTGGCGGGTCGAGTTCGACCTGCCGTCGGGCACCACGCTCGGCAGCTACTGGGACGCCCTGCTCACCTCCAGCGGCAACCACCACACCTTCGCGAACCGGGAGTACAACGGGACGCTCGCACCGGGCGCCTCGGCGAGTTTCGGGTTCCTCGCCAGCGGGTCCGGGACGCCGCAGAACTGCAAGGTGAACGGCGGCGACTGCGCGGGCGGCGGGGGCGGCCAGCCCGGCGCGCCGGCCACGCCGGCCAACGTCCGGGTCACCGCGACCACCGGCACCAGCATCACCGTCGGCTGGAACGCCGTGTCCGGCGCGACGGGGTACCGGGTCTACGACGGGAACTCACTGGTCAGCACGGTGTCCGGCACCTCGGCGACCTTCGGCGGCCTCGCCGCGTGCACCAGCAGGTCCTACACCGTGACCGCCTACAACACGACGGGGGAGTCCGCCCGCAGCGCGCCCGCGACCGGCACCACCTCCGGGTGCCAGCAGGCCGACCTGCCGCGCCACACCCTCACCGGCTACTGGCACAACTTCGTCAACCCGGCCACCGAGCTGCGGCTCTCGGCCGTGCCGAACGAGTACGACGTCGTCGCGATCGCGTTCGCCACGGCGACGTCCACGCCCGGCGCGGTCGCCTTCGGCGTCGACCCCGGGCTGTCGAGCGCGCTCGGCGGCTACACGAACGACCAGTTCAAGGCCGACGTCGCGACCCTGCACGGCCGCGGTAAGAAGGTGATCCTCTCGGTCGGCGGCGAGACCGGCACGGTGTCGGTCGGCGACGCCAACTCCGCCACGAACTTCGCCAACAGCGTCCGGTCGATCATGGCCACGTACGGGTTCGACGGCGTCGACATCGACCTCGAGAACGGCGTCAACCCCACCTTCATGGCACAGGCGCTGCGCAACCTGCGCAACCAGGTCGGGTCGAGCCTGATCATCACGATGGCGCCGCAGACGATCGACATGCAGTCCACCGGCGGCTCGTACTTCGCGCTGGCACTGAACATCAAGGACATCCTCACGACCGTCCACACGCAGTTCTACAACTCCGGCACGATGCTCGGCTGCGACCAGTCGCAGGCCTACTCGCAGGGCTCGGTCAACTTCATCACCGCCCTCGCGTGCATCCAGCTGGAGAACGGGCTGCGCCCGGACCAGGTCGCGGTGGGGCTGCCAGCAGGGTCCGGGGCTGCGGGTGGTGGCGTGGTCGCGCCGTCGGTCGTGACCAACGCGCTCGACTGCCTCGCCCGCGGCACGAACTGCGGATCGTTCCACCCGCCGCACACCTACCCCGCGATCCGCGGCGCCATGACGTGGTCGATCAACTGGGATGTCAGCAACGGCAACAACTTCGCGCGCACCGTCGCCCCGTTCCTGGACACGCTGCCATGAGGCGGGCGATCGCGGCGGTGGCCGCACTCGTCCTGACGGTCGTCGTGGCCGGCGCGCAGCCCGCGAGCGCGGCGAACCTGCTGACCAACGCGGGCTTCGAGTCCGGCAACCTCGGCGGCTGGTCGTGCTCCGGCGGAAGCGTCGTGACCGGCCCGGTTCACTCCGGGAGCTATGCGTTGGCCGGCAACGCGACCGCGTCCGACACCGCACAGTGCACCCAGACCGTCACCGTCGTGCCCAACACGGCGTACACGGTGTCGGCCTGGGTACGGGGCAACCCGGTGTACCTCGGCATCACGAACGGGCCGTCGACGTGGGCCGGGTCCACGTCCTACACCCAGTTGACGCTGTCCTTCACCACCGCCGCCGGCCAGACGTCCGCGCAGCTGTACCTGCACGGCTGGTACGGCACGGGCACCTACAACGCGGACGACGTGGCGCTCGACGGACCCGGTGGCAGCACTCCCGGCACGCCGGCGACACCGGGCAACCCGTCAGTCACCGCGGTGACCGCGTCCTCGATCGCACTGTCCTGGCCGGCGGTCAGCGGCGTGACGGGGTACCGGGTCTACGAGGGAAGCTCCTTGCGCGCCACCGTCTCCGGCACGTCGGCGACGGTCACCGGCCTGGGCGCGTGCGAGACGCACAGCTACACCGTGGCGGCCTACAACACGGCGGGCGAGTCGGCTCGCAGCGCGGCCGCCACCGGCACCACGTCCGGCTGCCAGCAGGCGAACCTGCCGCGCCACGCGTTGATCGGTTACCTGCACGCTAGCTTCGCCAACGGCTCCGGCTACGTGCGGATGGCCGACGTGCCCGCCGCGTGGGACATCGTCAACCTCTCGTTCGGCGAGCCGACCTCGGTGACCTCCGGGGACATCCGGTTCACACTCTGCCCGGTGGCCGAGTGCCCGAACGTCGAGTCCGAGGCCGACTTCATCGCGGCGATCCGCGCGAAACAGGCGCAGGGCAAGAAGGTACTGATCTCGATCGGCGGCCAGAACGGTCAGGTCCAGCTGACCACGACCGCGGCACGGGACAAGTTCGTCCAGTCGGTGTCGGCGATCATCGACAGGTACGGACTCGACGGACTGGACGTCGACTTCGAGGGCCACTCCCTGTACCTCAACGCCGGCGACACGGACTTCCGCAACCCGACCACGCCGGTGATCGTGAACCTGATCTCGGCGTTGCGGACGCTGAAGTCCCGCTACGGCAGCAGGTTCATCCTCACGATGGCGCCGGAGACGTTCTTCGTCCAGGTGGGTTACCAGTTCTACGGCGGCGCGGGCGGCGGCGACAACCGCACCGGGTCGTACCTGCCGGTGATCCACGCGCTGCGGGACTCGCTGACCGTGCTGCAGGTCCAGAACTACAACTCGGGACCGGTGATGGGCCTGGACAACCAGTACCACAACATGGGCGGCGCGGACTTCCCCATCGCGATGGGCGACATGCTCAGGGCCGGCTTCCCGGTGGCCAGCACGGGCCAGACGTTCCCCGGCCTGCGGGACGACCAGATCGCGGTCGGCCTGCCGGCGGCCGTGAGCGCCGGCAACGGTTACCTCGCACCGGGAACGGTCCAGCAGGCGGTGAACTGCCTGGCACGCAACCAGAACTGCGGCGGCTACACGCTGCGGGGCGGAGCGTCGCCGGCCCTCCGCGGCCTGATGACGTGGTCGGTCAACTGGGACAGGTACTACGGATGGGAGTTCCAGAACAGCCATCGGCCGTTCCTCAACGGGCTCCCGTGACCGACGCCTCGGCGGCCCGCGTGCCTGGCGCGCGGGCCGTCCTCGCTAGAACCCTTCTGGCAGGTGCGGCACGTAGTCGGCCTCCAGCCTGGCCAGTTCGTCGTCCGACAGCTCCAGTTCCACGGCCGCGACCGCGTCCGTCACATGGTGTGGCTTGGTCGCGCCGAAGATCGGGGCCGTGACCGCGGGCTTGTGCAGCAGCCACGCCAGCGCGACCTGCGCCCGCGGCACCCCACGCTCGCCCGCCACGGCGGCGACGGCCGCCGCGACCCGGCGGTCCGCCTCCTCGACCTGCCGGTACAGCGAGCTGCCGAACTCGTCGTTCGCGGAGCGGGACGTCGTCTCGTCCCAGTCGCGGGTGAGTCTGCCGCGCGCGAGTGGGCTCCACGGCAGCGTGCCCACGCCCTGGTCGACACAGTAGGGGAGCATCTCGCGCTCCTCCTCGCGCATGACCAGGCTGTACTGGTCCTGCATCGACACGAAGCGGGTCCAGCCGTTCAGGTCCGCCGCGTGCTGCATCTGCGCGAACTGCCACGCGTACATCGACGATGCGCCGAGGTACCGGGCCTTGCCGGCACGCACCACGTCGTCGAGGGCCTCCATGGTCTCCTCGATCGGGACGTTCGGGTCGAACCGGTGAATCTGGTACAGGTCAACGTAGTCCGTGCCCAGCCGGCGCAGCGACGCGTCGATCTGCGTCATGATCGCGCCGCGGGACAGGCCCTCGCCGTTCGGCCCCGGTCCAACGCGGCCGTTCACCTTCGTCGCGATGATGATCTCTTCGCGTCTCGCCAGCTCGCCGAGCACCGTCCCGGTGATCTCCTCGCTGGAGCCGAGCGAGTAGACGTTCGCGGTGTCGAAGGTGTTCACGCCGGCCTCGAGTGCCGCGCGGATGAGCGGTCGCGACGCCTCGAGGTCGAGGGTCCACGTGTGACTGCCGCGGTTCGGGTCCCCGAAGCTCATGCAGCCGAGAACCACCGTGGACACTTCCAGGCCGGACCGGCCAAGTCTCCTGTACCGCATGGAATGGGTCGCTCCGTTCGTCCTTCACAACGCTCCCGGATGACACCGACGTTAGCTCAACAGCTTCGCCGCGGCCGCGCGTGCCGTCATGGCGGCGTCGAGGTCCCCGGTCAGCGCGGACGTGACGATCGCGCCCTCGGCCAGGAGCAACAGGTGGTCGCCGGTCTCCGCGGTCAGGCCGGCGTCCACCGCGAGTCCACGCAGGAACTCGCGGAAGCCCTCCTTGTGCGTGCGGGCCTCCTCGGCGACCGGGCCGGACGTCGCGCCCAGCTCGCCGTAGCAGTTGATCCACGCGCAGCCGCGGTAGTCCGGCTGGTGGAACCAGCCATGCATCCAGTCGAACACGGCCAGTGGCCGCTCACGTGGGTCCGCACAGGCGGCCACGTGCTCGGCCAGGCGGGCGCGCCACCAGACGTCCCGGCGCTGGAGGTAGGCCGTCACCAGGCGTTCCTTGTTGGGAAACAGCTGGTAGAGACGCTTGAGCGACACACCGGACGCGTCGCGGATGTCGTCCATGCCCACGGTGTGCACGCCGCGGGTGTAGAAGAGGTCCGCCGCGGTGGCGAGCACCCGGGCCTGGGCGGTCTGGAGATCCATCGTGTTCCTTGACTCTGAGAACCATCGTTCTCTAGCTTACGTGAGAACGCTCGTTCTCGTCCCGAGGAGGTCGCCGTGTCCGAGAGCCGCCCGCCGCTTCCCCCGTTCTCCCGGGAGGCCGCGCTGAGAAAGGTCCAGGCGGCGGAGGACGCCTGGAACACCCGCGACCCGCACCGCGTCGCGATGGCGTACACGCCGGACACCGTGTGGCGCAACCGGGACACGTTCGTGTCCGGTCGCGACGAGGTGGTCGCGTTCCTGGCGGGGAAGTGGGCGCGGGAGCTGGACTACGCGCTGCGCAAGAATCTCTGGGCGTTCGACGGCAACCGCATCGGTGTCCGCTTCCAGTACGAGTGCCGGGACGCGGACGGGCAATGGTGGCGCAGCTACGGCAACGAGCTGTGGGAGTTCGCGGGGAACGGGCTGATGGCGCGCCGCGAGGCAAGCATCAACGACCTGGCCATCGACGAGTCGGAGCGGCGCATCTTCGGCCCGCGCCCGGAGTCGGAGCACGGCGTGGAGTTCCCACTGCGGTAGGCACCTGGTCCGTTCCACGAACGCGGGCGATCCGCCCGCACCGTAGGATCGTCGCGGCGGGTTCGATCACCCGTCAGCTGGAGACCGCCCGTGACCGGACACTGTCGAGGTTCTGATGAGCTGCCGAATCTCTGAGCTGGTGGTCGACTGCGCCGACCCGGTGGCGCTGTCGCGTTTCTGGGCGGAGGTGCTGGGCTATGTCGAGCTGAGCCGCGAGGAGCCGGACGACGGCATCGAGATCGGCCCCGCCTCGGGCTTCGGCGGCGCGGCCCCGACGCTCGTGTTCAGCCGGACCGCCACGCCGAAGGCGGGGAAGCTGCCGCTGCACCTCGACGTGAACCCGGTCGACCGGGACCAGGACGCGGAGCTGGCGCGACTGCTGTCGCTGGGCGCGCGGCCGGCCGACATCGGCCAGACGGGCGAGGAGGCGTGGTACCCCCTCCAGGATCCGGAGGGCAACGAGTTCTGCCTGTTGCGGCGGCGCCTGCCGGAGCTGTGAGACCGCGGCACGGGTTGCCGGGCGGACCGTCAGACCCGTTGCAGGGCGCGGAGAAGCACCCGCGGCCGGCCGCCGAAACCCTCCGCCTCCATGGCCGCCAACGCGATCCTGGGTAGTTCCCTGGCGGCCGGGAACGCGATGAAGCGAGGCACCCACGTCGGCTGGAACTTGGCGTTGAAGCGGTACAGGCTTTCGATCTGCCACCACCTCGAGCCGAGGCGCAGCAGGGACGCCCACGCGCGGGCCACGGGTCCGGCGCCGATCCGCTCGCCGCGTTCCAGTGCCGCCCGGAACACCGCGAAGTTCAGTGAGACCTGCCGCACCCCGAGCGAAGCACACCCCGCCAGCAACGACGTGATCATCAGCTCGTTCAGCCCACCCGTCGCCGCCCGGTCACGGCGCATCACGTCCAGCGACAGGCCCTCCGCGCCCCACGGGACGAACTGCAACAGCCCGTCGCACCGGCCGTCCCGTTCCGCCGTCACCAGCACGCAGTCCGGGTCGTCCGCCGCCGCCGTGCGGCACAGGGCCATCGAGAAGCCGCGTTCCGGTTCCGTGCCACGCCATTCCTCGGCCAGCTCGGAGAGTCGCGCACGCTCCACTTCGGACACCTCGGCGGCCCGGCGCACGCGGACCGTGTAGCCGGCACGGCGGGCACGCGCCGCCAGCTGCCGCACGTCCCGCATCGCGCGACCGTCGACCGTGAACGTCGTCGCGTCGACCACCGCCTCGTCACCCAGCTCCAGCGCACGCAGGCCATGCCTCGTCCACACCGTCGCGCCGCGCTCCGAGCAGCCCAGCACCGCCGGCACCCAGCCGTGTCCGGCGCAGGTCTCCAGGTATGCCTCGATCGCGCCCGGCCACGCCTCCGGATCGCCCAGCGGGTCGCCGGAGGCCAGCGCCACCCCGGCCAGCACGCGGTAGGTCACCGCCGCCTTCTCCGACGGCGAGAACACCACCGACTTGTCCGGCCGCAACGCGAAGTACGCCAGCGAGTCCTGCGGCCCCACCAGCCGCCGCAGCTTGGCGTCCGCGCACCCCAGCGGCGCCGGCTCGGCCGACCGCAGCAGGAAGTACCCGCCCAGCACGGCCGCCGTGATGCCGCTCGCCAGGCCGATCGCCGCCGTCAGGTCGTCCAGGAACTCCACCCGGAAGCCGACCGGGCCCTCGATGCCGACCAGCGACAGGGCCGCGTGCGTCAGGCGGTCGTCCACCGACGGGTGGCCGAGCAGCCGGTGCCGCGCGAACAGCATGATCACGAAGTTGATCAGCACGCCGCCGAGCGCGACCTGCAGGAACACCCGGATGCCGAGCCACCGGCCGGTCACCGGGTCCGGCGCGGCGGTGAACTCGCGGCGGTACGCCACCAGCGCCACGAACAACGCCGCCGTGACCACCGGCGCCACGATCGCGTGCCGGAACACCAGCTGGAGCACGGCGATCAGCGCCGTGAGGGTCACCGCGAGCTGCCAAGCGCGCCGCTTGCGCCGCCGCAGCCCGGTCGCGAGCATCAGCAGCCCGACCCCGGCGACCGCGGTCACCATCAACGCGCCGACATGCGCCTGGTACGGCACGCCGAACCAGGTCGCGATCGAGGGCCGGAACATCCGGCGTCCGAACGGCAGTGCGACCACGAGGATCGCCAGCAGGCCGGCGACCCGTGTCGTCGTCGCCAGCACCCGGACCGCGCCTCCGTTGTAGACACCCCAGGTGTTTCGCATGGCATCGCCCCTTCGCCGCCTCAATTGATACGCCCGGAAAAACGTGATCGCCATCCCGGAGTCCGTATTTCAGCCAACTCTCAGGAATTTCCATCACAATGGCGGGCGTGAGTGTGTCACTGCTGTCCGGATGGTTGCCGACTACCCTCCGGATCGCCGCCCTCGTCGCCGCCGTCGTGGCGGTCGCGCGGTGGGACCGGCGCTGGTGGACGCGTGTCGTGCCGGTGGCCCTCGTGGCCGCCGTCGCCGTCGCGGTGATCGTCTCGATCGTCGCGAACGACGCGCTCCAGCAGCCCGAGCCGCTGCCGGACGAGGTGTGGTTCTGGGTCGGAGTGATTGTGTTCGCGCTGGTCATGGCCGTGTGGCGCGGGCAGTCGTGGCGGCGGTTCGCGGCGGCGGGTGCGGTTGTGCTCGCGGCGGCCTCGGCGGCCAGCACGGTGAACACCTTCGTCGGCTACTACCCGACGGTGGGTGCCGCGTTCGGTGAGCTGGCCGGGCAGCCGGTGCCATCGCAGGTGGGTGCCGGCCAGCTGTCCACGGTGGATCGGAGCACCCCGGACGGGCGGGTGGTCCCGGTGAACATTCCCGACACTTACAGTCATTTTACTCATCGGGAGGAATTCGTTTACCTGCCGCCCGCGTGGTTCCGGTCCGGTCGAAAAGAACAGTTTCCGGTAATCGAGATGATCGGTGCCGAGTTCTCGACTCCGCAGAACTGGCTGCGGGCGGGCAACGCGATCGGCGTCGCCGACCTGTACGCGCGGCACCACCACGGCCGCGCGCCGATCCTGGTGTTCGCCGACGCGTCGGGCGGGTTCACCGTCGACACCGAGTGCGTCGACGGGCCGCACGGCAACTCCGAGGCCCACCTCGTCAAGGACATCCCGGCCTACATGGCCGCGCACTTCGGCGTGTCGCCGACGGGCTGGGGCGTCGCGGGCTGGTCGATGGGCGGCACCTGCGCGGTCGACCTGGCCGTCGAGCACCCGGACGTGTTCACCCGCTTCCTCGACATCTCCGGCGACGTCGGCCCGAACGTCGGCGACCGGGCGACCACGATCGCCACGCTGTACGGCGGCAGCCGGGCGGCGTGGGCGGCGCACGACCCGCTGACGGTGCTCGCGCACCATCCCCGCTACCACGGCGTGTACGGCGTCTTCGCGGACGGGACGCTGGAGCACCGGACGACCCGGGCCGCGTACCGCCTCGCGGCGGCGTGCCGGACGGACGGCATCGACGCCCAGGTGGTCGTCCAGCCGGGCGGCCACAACTGGCAGTTCGGTGCGCAGGAGTGGGCCGAGGAGCTGCCGAGGATCGCCGCGTCCATGTCGACCACGCCGACCTGACGGGAACCACGGCACGCCACCGGTGGTCCACCGGCATGCGTGCCGTGTTCCTCGTCGTGTTGGTGCTGGTGGCCGGCTGTGCGGAGCGCCATGCCGGCGCCCCGGAGGCCGACGGGCAGGTGATGCCGGCCGACTTCGCCGGCACGGTCGAGTACGCCAACGGCTCGGTCCCGCCGCCCTACCACTTCCGGTGGCGGCTGACGTTCGACGCGTCGACGGCCGTGGTCGAGTGGCGGCCGGGGTACGGCGAGTCGACGCCGTGGCGGGAGAGCGTCGACATCAACGCCGAGCAGCGGACGGCCCTGTACGGGCGGCTGCGTGACCTGGGGGTGTTCGGCCCGGCCGAGGCCATGGACGGCGGCATGGCCGGCGGCATGACCTACGACCCCGGCCCGCTCGGGGCGAGCGAGCGCGGTGCGCGACTGCTCGACGGTGTCGCGGACGCGGTGCGCGAGCTGGTCCCGGCCGAGGTCTGGGACGGCCTGAAGGCCAGGCAGGACGACTGGAGTGCCCGGCAACCCAAGTAGTCTCCGAAGCTATGCCAGAGCTGAGTGGACAACAGACCGTCCAGGCCGCCGACCACGTGCTGCACGATGTCGGCACCGCGTGGATGATCCACGAGGACACGGGACGACGGGGCGTCGAGTACGGCTACGACAAGCCCAGGACGTTCTACTTCGCCGGGCGCGGCGGGGTGCTCGGGGACGTCGACCCCGGCGTCGTGATCGCGGCCTTCGGTTGGTGGGACCCGGGTCTCGTGCGGCTCATGTGGGACCGGGGCCTCGCGTTCGCCACGCCGAGGGAGAGCGCCCGCCGGTACGCCGAGGCCTGCGCGGCGTGGGCGGAGGACCACCTCACCGGCTTCGAGCACACCGACCGGCTGTCCGAGCTGGCCGAGCGGGTCGTCGACGCGGCCGACGAGTCGTGCCTGTCGCTGTTCGCCGGGTGGCGGGCCGAACCGCGCGCCGACGGCGGCGTCGGCCGCCTGCTCCAGCTCGTGCACGTGATGCGTGAGTGGCGGGGCTCGGTCCACCTGGTCGCGACGACCGCGGTCGGGCTGGGACCCCTCGAGGCCATCCTCGCCAACGAGGGAGAGTCGCAGGCGCGGTTCCTCGGCTGGCGTGCCGAACTGCCGAACTGCGACCACCTCAAGGACCGCCACGTCCAGGCCCAGGAGATCACCGACCGCCTCCTCGCGGCCGAGTACGAGCGCGCACTCTCCCCAACCGAACGCGCCGAGTTCGCCGACCTGGTCCACAAACTCGGCACGAACGTCCTCCACCCCTGACCCCCCGCGAGTCCCGCGTTCAAACACCGCGAGTCCCGCGTTCAAACACACCGACTCCCGCGCTCGGACACACCGAACTTGCGGGTTCGTGCACACCTGACCCGAGTGCGCTGTCCTCTGGCGCTCGGGTCAGGTGTGCACGTGCGAGAGGAGTCGAGCTGATCGGCTCCGCGCGTTCGCCCGATCCGGCGGTCGTCAGTAGTCCGGGAGGTCGATCCTCGTCGCGAAGCGGTCGGTGAGCTTCATCATCGCGCCGAAGAGGGCGGCGTGCCTGAACGTCCAGTTCCGCATGGTGATGCCACGCCTGGTGTGCGGCGCGAGGAACCGGCCGGCGTTGCCCTGCCTGGAGACCTTCGCGTACGGGCGGAACAGCTCGGTGTACCGGCGGAAGGCGACGGTGTGGTCCCCGCCGGCCCGGTGCAGCTCGCCCGCGAGCACGTACGCGCCGACGACCGCGAGGCCGGTGCCGAAGCCGCCGAGCGTGTTGCCGTACGCGGAGTCGCCGAGCAGCACGACCCGACCCCTGGCGTAGTCGTCCATCGCGACGCGGCTGATCGTGTCGAGGTAGAGGTCGGTGCAGCCGGGAACCTTGGCGAGCAGTTCCGGGATCCGCCAGCCACCACCGCGGTAGGCGTCGAGCAGGAGCTTCTTCTGCTGGTCGGGGTCGTAGCGGTCGTAGGTCAGCTCGGGGGAGGCGAAGACGAAGAAGGCCTCGGCCTTGGGACCGCCGACGGCGACCATGCGGCCGGGCTCGTTGTACATGAACGCGTCGCCGGGGACGCCGAGGCTGGCGAGGGCGTAGTAGTGGCCGAGGAAGTGGACGTGGTCCTGCTCCGGGCCGAAGGCGAGACGGCGGACGTTGGAGTGGATGCCGTCGGCGCCGACGACGAGGTCGAAGGTGCGCGGGGCCTGGCGTTCGAAGGTGACGTGCACCCCGCCGGTGGACTCGGTGAGCGAGGTGACGGAGTCGCCGAAGACGTACTCGCAGCTGTCCCTGGTGCGCCGGTGGAGGATGTCGGCGAGGTCACCGCGGCGGATCTCGACGTCGCCGCCGGTGAACTCGCCGGGAATGACGGTGAGCGGCCTGCCCCGCGCGTCGACGACGGTCTGGTCGTGACCACCGGTCTGGCGGCGGTGGACCTCGTCGAGGATGCCCATCCTGGTGAGGACCGTGCGGTGGATGTCGCCCTTGAAGTCGACGGCCTGGCCGCCGGCGCGGAGGACGGGCGACCGCTCGACGACGGTGACGGTGGCGCCGTAGCGGGCGAGCCAGAGCGCCAGGGCCGGACCGGCGATGCTGGCGCCGGAGATGAGGACTGTCGTGTTCTTCATGTCCCGCAGGGTCGCGGGGACCGCCGACAGCCCACCGACACCCGGCTGACAGCCGCCGGCGGGCACTGTCAGGGCAGTTCGGCCAGCGCCTCGTCGCGGGTCTGGCGGGCGCCATGGGCGTACGCGGCCGCGAAGGCCTCCGTGCCCAGCTCGGCCGTCGCCCGTGCCGCCGTCGCCGTGACCAGGGGATCGCCCGCGACGGCGGTTCCGCGCAACGCCACCGCCGACCCCAGCAGGAACGCCGCGCGCTCGGCATGCGCGGTACTCGCCAGCCCCTCCACCGCCGCCGCCAGCGTCGCCACGAACGGGGACGTGCGGGCCGCCGTCATCGCCTCCTCGTGCCGGCCCAGCGCGGTCAGGATCCGCGCCCGCACGGGGGTGCCGCCGAAGTCGTCGCGGGCCGCGGCCAGCGCCTCGGCCAGGTCCTCGGGTGACCGCGCCAGCCCCAGCAGCACCGCGGGCGCCTCCTGCCCGGCCCGCCGCGACAGCTCACCGGCACGCAGGAGGTCCGCGTGGGCCCCCGGCGAATCCCCCTGCCGCATCAGGCTGTCCGCCCGCCGGCACAGCACGTCCACGCACTCCTCCAGCGCACCGAACCGCTCGTAGTACCCCAGCGACTCCGCCCACAGCGACAGCGCCCGCTCCCACTCACCCCGCCAACCGGCCACCTCCGCCAGCCAGTCCAGCGCCTGCGCCATTCCCCACCGCTCGCCCAGCGCCCGGAACGTCGCCAGCACGTCCAGCAGCTCGGCCTCCCCTGGCGCGGGCCGACCGTCCAGCACCAGCATGATCCCCATGCTCAGCCGGTTGAGTGCCATCGTCCACGGGTCGGTGCCCGGCAGCGCCTCCATCGAGTCCACCGGGTCCCACGGCGCGCCCGCCCACGGCCCGGCGGTCATGCCCCACACCGTCGGCACGAACGGGAACCGCGGCGGCCCGTCGAGGCCACGCAGGATCTCGCGGGCCCTCGTCCAGTGCGACAGCTGCCGCGGCACGGCGTGTACCACACACGCCACGTACTCCTCACCGTCGGCGAAGCCCGGCACCGCCAGCAGTCTCATCGCCGACTCGCTCGCCTGGCTGTGCCGTCCGGACAGCCACCAGTACGCCGTCAGGGCCGCCACCAGCCGGTACCCGGTCGCCGGATCGCCCAGCACCGACCACCGCAGCGCCGCCATCAGGTTGTCGTGGTCCGCCGACAGCGTCGCGAGCCAGTCCAGCTGCTCGGCCCGCCGCAGGTGCGGGTCGGCCCGCTCCGCCAGTGCCAGGTAGTACCGGGCATGCGCGGCCCGCGCGTCCTCGGGCGCACGGGCCGCACAGAACAGCCGGATCGTCTCCAGCATCCGGTACCGCCGGCCGTCCGTCTCGACGAGAGACCGATCCACCAGGTCCGCCAGCACGTCGTCGGTCGTCTCGCACACGGCCTCGACCGCCGCCAGCGAAGCACCGCCGGCGAACACCGAGAACCGCGCCGCGACGGCCCGTTCGGCCGGCGTGAGCAGGTCCCAGCTCCACTCCACCACCGCCGTCAGCGTCCGGTGCCGCGCGGCGGCCGTCCGGTCGCCGCGGGACAGCAGCCGGAACGGGCCGTCCGAGGCCAGCCGCGACGAAAGCTCCGCCACCGTGAACTGCCGCAGCCGCGCCGCCGCCAGCTCGATCGCCAGCGGCAACCGGTCGACCGCCGCGCAGATCGCGGCGACGTCCGCCCGGTTGGCGTCCGTCACCGCGAAGCCCGGCCGGACCGCCGCCGCCCGGTCGGCGAACAACCGCACCGCGTCCGCCCCGAGCGGCGCCAGCGGCAGCAGCGTCTCGCCCGTGAGCCCCAGCGGCTCCCGGCTCGTCGCGATGACCGACAGCCCCGGGCAGGCGCCCAGCAGCGTCCGCACCAGCCCGGCGACCGCATCCACGACCTGCTCGCAGTTGTCCAGCACCAGCGTCGACGACTGCCGGTCGAGCGACGACACCAGCCGCCGGACCGGGTCCCCGGCCGACGGCACGAACCCGGACTCCCGCAGCCCCAGCGCCCCGAGCACGGCATGCGGCACGAGATCGCCGTCCTCGACCGGCGACAGGTCGACGAAACACGCGTCCCGCGCGAACTCGCACGCGAGCCGCGTCTTGCCGGTACCGCCGGGCCCGAGGACGGTCACCAGCCGCGCCGAAGCGAGTCCACGCAGCCGCGCCATTTCCTCGGCCCGGCCCACGAAGCTCGTGAGCTGCGCCGGCACCCCGACCCGCCGCGGCGACCGGTCGGCACGCAGGATCGCCAGGTGTGTCGCGGACAGCTCGGGGGAGGGGTCGGCGCCCAGCTCGTCGGCCAGCAGCCGGCGGGTGTCCTCGTACGCGGCGAGCGCCTCGGCCTGCCGCCCGGTCGCGTGCAGTGCCCGCATCAGCTGGCCACGCAGCCGTTCCCGCAACGGGTTCGCCGCCACGAGGGACCGCAGCTCCGCCACGGACGTCCCCTCCGGTAGCGCCAGCTCGGCGTCGACGAGGTCCTCCAGCGCGCCGAGCCGCAGCTCCGCCAGGCGCGCGGCCTGAGCGGAACCGTGTGGCAGGTCGGCGAGCGCGGGCCCCCGCCACAACCCGACCGCCTCCCGCAGCACCGCCGCCGCCTTGTCGTGGCCCCCCGCCGCGAGCAGCCGCCGGCCCTCCCCGGCGAGCCGCTCGAACCGGAGCGCGTCCACGTCGTCGGGGTCGACCGCGAGCCGGTAGCCGACCCCGTCGTACTCGACCGCGACCGACCTGCGCAGGCGGGACACGTGTGCCTGCACCGCCCCCGCCGGGTCCGTGGGCGGCTCGTCCCCGTACTGCGCGGCGATGATCGCGTCCACCCCGACCACCCGGTTCGCGTTCAGCGCCAGCAGCACCAGCAACGCCCGTGGCCGCGGGCCGCCGACGGTGACCGGCGCACCGTTCGCGCCGGTCACCTCGAGTGACCCCAGAATCCCGATCCGCACGCTCACGACAGTAGGGCCGCGCTCCTAGGCCGTCGCGCCGCCGTCCAGCACGAGGTCGTGACCGACCGTGAAGCCGGACTCCGCGGACGCCAGCCACAGCACGGCCGACGTGACCTCCGCCAGCGTGCCGACCCGGCCGATCGGCAGCGCGGACCGCAGCCGGCTCGCCCGGTCGGCCGGCGTCTCACCGGGCAGCAGTGACATGGGCGTGTCCACCGGACCGGGGCTGACCGCGTTGATGCGGATGCCGTCCGAGACGTGCTCCAGCGCCGCGTTGCGGGTGAGCGCACTCACCGCCGCCTTCGTCGCCACGTAGGCGCTGATGCCCGGGCGCCGGGCGTGCGCGCCCAGGTTCGACGCCGTGTTCACGATCGTGCCGCCGCCATGGGACCGCATGTGCGCGATCTCGTGCTTCATCGACAGCCACGTGCCGGTGAGGTTGGCGTCGACGGCACGCGACCACTCCGCCAGGGACAGGTCCGCCACCCCGCCACCCACGAACACCCCCGCGTTGTTGAACGCCACGTGCAGGCCGCCGTGCCGGCGCACCACCGTCTCGACGAGCGCGGCCACGTCGTCCTCACGGGTCACGTCCGCGACAACGAAACTCGCCGTCCCGCCGCCGGACTCGACGAGCTTCACCGTCTGTGCCAACGGTTCCGCCGACCGCCCGGCCACCGCGACGGTCGCCCCCTCGGCCGCGAACGCCTCCGCCGCCGCCCGGCCGATCCCCGACCCGCCACCGGTCACGAGCACCACCTGGTCCACAAAGCGCATGGGCGGGAGGCTATCCGTATCTGGAACGAACGGTCAAGAAAACCACACGGCGTCGACCGGGCCGGGCAGGCGCAGCCGCCAGCCCTCCGGCGCCGGCCGGGCGCCGGGCGCCGGGCGCAGGTCCGGCATCCGGTCGAACAGCTCGTCGAGCGCAGTGCGTGCCAGCGCGATGACCGTCGGGTACGCGGGGCAGTGCCGCGGCCCGCCGCCGAACCCGAGATGTGGCCGCATCTCGCGGTGCACGTCGAACCGGTGCGGCAGCCGGAACACCGACTCGTCCCGGTTGGCCGACGCGACCGACACCGCCAGCGCGCCGCCGGCGGGGATCTCCTTGCCGCCCAACGACACCGTGCGGGTCGTCCGCCGGGTCAGCACGCCGACCGGCCCGGCCCAGCGCAGTGCCTCGTACACGGCGGCGCCCAGCAGGTGCCGGTGCTCCCGCACTGCCGCGAACTGCTCGGGCTCGGTCCACAGCGCCGCCAGCGTCCACGCGGCGAGCCAGCCGGGCTCCAGGACGCTCACGGCGAGGTTCTTCAGCAGCGGAACGGGATCCGCGTCCGCGTGCACCAGCCGCGCCACCAGCGAGTCGTCCGGCCGGCGCCGCAACCGATCGATGATCACCGCGGCATCGTCGCCGGCGTCCGCGTCCGGATCGCGTGCGAGCGTGTTTCCCCAGTGCAGCAACGTGTCCGCGCAGCCAAGGCCCAGGCCGAGCACCGTCGCCCCGGCGACGGCCGCGACCGGCTCGAAGTACTCGGCGGTCAGATCGGCCGTGCCAAGGGCGAACAGGTCGTCGGCGGCCTTGCGGGCGATCGGCCGGGTGATGGTGTCCACCTCGGCGGCGGTCAGGCCCGGCCCGTAGGCGGTGCGGAACACCTCGTGCAGCTCTTCGTGCTCGTAGGCGAAGGACGCCGGGTCGGAAAGAACGCGGAGCACGTCGTGCCAACGGGTGACGAGCCACTGCCCGGTCTCCGGCAGCCAGGTGACCGGATCCTCCGCGCGCAGCCGCGTATACGCCGAGTGTGGATCGGCGGAGAGCTCGGCGAGCGCGGTCATCAGGTTGACACTAAGAGTGACAGCGCGAATTCAGTTGGTTACGAGCCCATTCGCCGCCGACGAGTTGTGCTTTCGAGACATCGGGACCGCCGCACGAGCCGCGCTCAGACCACCCCGTGCTCCGGTGGTGTGACGTTGAGGACCGTCGCGGTCGGGATCATGGTCACGGTCTGCCGTCTCGGCCCGTCAGCCATTCGGATGCCCACCCATCGTTCGCCCGTGATCGGGTCAGGTTCCAGCGGGCCGACGACCTCACCGACGCGAAACCGCTCGCCGTGCTCGTCACGCAGCAGGAACGTGACCTTCGAGCCGCGCGCCGGGCTCCTCTCCACCTTCGCCACCGTCACTCACCTCAACCAGGCCATTGGGGGATTCTGATACACGTATTCCCGAAAACCGGGCCGGCTAAGCACCTGACCATGAACTAACCACCTGAGGCACACTTACCGGTGTGCGCCTGCTCACGATCACCGCCGTGCTCCTGCTGGTCGCGGGCTGCGGCTCCGAAACGCCCGCCAGCGCCCCGTTCACCAGGATCGATCTGCCGTCCGGCGCCGTGCCGACCCGCGTCACGGCCGACGGCGACGCCCTGATCATCGGCGTCCGCGAGGACGGCGGGCCGGGCCTGCTGCGCTACGAGAACGGGCGCACGACTGAGATTCCGGTCACCCCGGTCACCCCGTACGGCCAGGTCGCCGACTGGGTCTCCCTCGCCGCGAACGGCCACGACATCCTCGCCGTCGGCGGGAAGTCCGGCGGCGCGCACATGAACGTCCGGTGGAGCGTCTGGCGCATGCGGGGCACGGCGCTGTCCGAGCAGCCGCAGAGGTTCTCCGCGTTCGGCGGGTACGGCGCCGGCGCGCTCGTGGACGGCGTGTACCCCACGAGTGGACCGCTGCTTGTCGGCGTCTGGCAGGGCGCGAGCGGCGGCTCCGACGGGGCGGTGTGGACCACCGACGGCACCGAGTGGAACCGCCAGAGCTCGGCTGGGACCCCGCTGGAGAGCACTGGCGACTCCCTCAAGTTTCCCATGTCCGCGACGTCGCACGGCGCTGACGTCCTGATCGCGGGCTGGCAGCTGACGGGCGGCAGGCAGCGGCCGGTGGTGTGGACGCTGCGCGACGGCAGGTACACCCTCACGACGCTCCCGGACGGGGGTAGGGCGGCCATGGCCATCACCGTGAGCTGCGCGGACACGTGTGCCGTGGCCGGCCGGGTGGACGGGCGGCTGGCGGTGTGGCGGCAGACGGGTAGCACGTGGCAACGGGTTTCCGGGGTCCCGGACGTGCCCGTCGGGGACCATGACCGGCCGGTGCCACCAACCGGTGACACCCTGGTGTACTCCGATCGGAGTAGCGTGCACGTTGCTACCCTCGGTGGTGAAGTTCGCGACGCGGCCGGCCCCACGGGAGTGGTGACGGCAGTCGTGCGGGTCGGCGACACCACGTACGTGTTGGCGGGACCCGGTGGAGACAACAACCAAACTCTGTGGCGCGCTGGCCAGGGCTGACCGCCTGGTCGCGCGTCGGCTCGGGCGCCCGCACCGAACGAGCCGGCCTTCCCACCACGTGACCGACGTCGCGCTGGCGAAGCCGGCTCGGTAAAGTCAGGGTCGGGCCGAGAGGCGCTGCAACGGACTGGGGTCCGCCACGCTCGACCCGGCTGAACCGCGAAAGCAAGGGCGCCTCCCACTCGAAACGGGAGGCCGCATGAGCAAGGTCGACGCTCTTCGCGCACTGCTCGACTCACGGATCGCCGTGCTCGACGGCGCGTGGGGCACCATGCTCCAGACCGCCTCGCTGACGCCCGAGGACTACCGGGGTGACCGGTTCGGCGACGACCACACGCACGACGTGACGGGCGACCCCGACCTGCTCAACATCACCCGCCCGGACGTGATCCTGGACGTCCACCGTCAGTACCTCGCGGCGGGCGCGGACATCACGACCACCAACACGTTCACCGCGACCTCCATCGGTCAGGCCGACTACGGCCTCCAGGAGCACGTGCGCGAGATGAACCTCGCCGGCGCGCGGCTGGCCCGCCAGGCCGCGGACGAGTTCGACGGCAGGTTCGTCGCCGGCTCGATCGGCCCACTGAACGTCACGCTGTCGCTGTCGCCGAAGGTCGAGGACCCGGCGTACCGCGCCGTCACGTTCGACCAGGTCAAGGCCGCCTACGCGGAGCAGATCTCGGCGCTCGCCGAGGGCGGCGTGGATGTGCTGCTCATCGAGACGATCTTCGACACGCTCAACTGCAAGGCCGCCGTCGCCGCGGCCCGTGAGGTCGCTCCGGACCTGCCGCTGTGGATCTCGGTGACGATCGTCGACCTGTCCGGGCGCACGCTGTCCGGCCAGACGGTCGAGGCGTTCTGGCGCTCGATCGCGCACGCCCACCCGCTGGTCGTCGGCGTGAACTGCTCGCTGGGCGCCGCCGAGATGCGCCCGCACGTCGCGGAGCTGGCCCGGCTCGCCGACACCTACGTCGCCTGCCACCCGAACGCCGGCCTGCCCAACGCGTTCGGCGGCTACGACGAGACGCCGGAGCAGACCAGCGAGCTGCTCGGCGACTTCATCGGCGCCGGGATGGTCAACATCGTCGGCGGCTGCTGCGGCACCACGCCCGCGCACATCGCCAAGATCGCCGAGGCGGCGCAGGACAGGCCCGTCCGCACGGTGCCGGAGGTCGAGCGCCGGTCCCGCTTCGCCGGCCTCGAGCCGTTCGAGATCGGTCCGGACACCGGTTTCGTCATGATCGGCGAGCGCACCAACGTCACGGGTTCCGCCAAGTTCCGCCGGCTCATCGAAGGCGACGACCACCAGGCCGCCGTGGACGTCGCGCTGGACCAGGTGCGTGGCGGCGCGAACCTGCTGGACGTCAACATGGACGCCGACCTGCTCGAGAGCGAGCAGGCGATGACCACGTTCCTGAACCTGATCGCGACCGAGCCGGAGGTGGCGCGGATCCCGGTCATGGTCGACAGTTCCCGGTGGACGGTCATCGAGGCCGGCCTGAAGTGCCTGCAGGGCAAGGGAGTCGTCAACTCGATCTCCCTCAAGGAGGGCGAGGAGCCCTTCCTGGAGTACGCCCGCAAGATCCAGGGCTACGGCGCCGGTGTCGTGGTCATGGCGTTCGACGAGCAGGGCCAGGCCGACACCGCCGACCGCAAGGTCGAGATCTGCGGCCGTGCCTACGACCTGCTGACGCAGAAGGTCGGGTTCGCACCCGACGACATCATCTTCGACCCGAACGTGCTCGCGGTCGCCACCGGCATGGCCGAGCACAACGGTTACGCCAAGGCCTTCCTCGACGCGCTGCCCAGGATCAAGGAACGCTGTCCGGGCGTGCACATCTCCGGCGGCATCTCGAACCTGTCGTTCTCCTTCCGTGGCAACAACGTCGTGCGTGAGGCGATCCACTCCGCGTTCCTGTTCCACGCGGTGGGGCTGGGTCTGGACATGGGCATCGTCAACGCCGGCCAGCTGGCGGTGTACGCGGACATCCCGAAGGACCTGCTCGAACTGGTCGAGGACGTGCTGTTCGACCGCCGCGAGGACGCGACCGACCGGCTGGTCTCCTTCGCGGAGAACGTGAAGGGCAGCGGCACCAAGCGGGTCGTCGACCTGTCGTGGCGCGAGGGGACGGTCGAGGAACGACTGTCGCACGCCCTGGTGCACGGCATCGTGGACTTCATCGAGGCCGACACGGAGGAGGCTCGGCAGAAGCTCCCGCGGCCCCTGCAGGTCATCGAGGGTCCGCTGATGGACGGCATGAAGATCGTCGGCGACCTGTTCGGGTCCGGCAAGATGTTCCTGCCGCAGGTCGTGAAGAGCGCCCGCGTGATGAAGCGGTCCGTCGCCTACCTCGAGCCGTTCATGGAGGCCGAGAAGGAGCAGATGCGGCTCGAAGGCAAGATCGACACCGGCCGCGGCCAGGGCAAGGTCGTCATGGCCACGGTCAAGGGCGACGTGCACGACATCGGCAAGAACATCGTCGGGGTCGTCCTGGGCTGCAACAACTACGAGGTGATCGACCTCGGCGTGATGGTGCCCGCCGCGACCATCCTGGACACCGCGGTGGCCGAAAGCGCTGACGTCGTCGGCCTTTCCGGTCTCATCACGCCGTCGCTGGACGAGATGGTCTCGGTGGCGGCGGAGATGGAGCGCCGCGGCCTGAAGCTCCCGCTGCTGATCGGCGGCGCCACGACGTCCCGGCAGCACACGGCCGTCCGGATCGCGCCGGCGTACTCGAACATCGTGGCGCACGTGCTGGACGCGTCGCGGGTCGTCGGCGTGGTGTCGGACCTGCTGGACCCGGACCGGGCCGAGGCGCTGGCCAAGCGCACCCGCGAGGACCAGGACACGCTGCGCGAGCAGCACGAGCACAAGCGCCGCCAGCCGTTGCTGACCCTCGAGCAGGCACGCGCGAACCGCGAGGTCGTGGCGTTCGACGACACCCCGACGCCGACGTTCACCGGCACCCGCGTGGTGACGCCGACCATCGCCGAGCTGCGCGAGATGATCGACTGGCAGTTCCTGTTCCTGGCCTGGGAGCTGAAGGGCAAGTATCCGGCGATCCTGGACCAGCCGGTCGCGCGTGAGCTGTTCGACGACGCGACGACGATGCTGGAGGAGATCATCGCGGCGGGCTCGCTGACCGCGCGGGGCGTGTACGGCTTCTGGCCGGCGCACTCGGACGGCGACGACATCGTGCTGGCGTCGGGCGACCGCTTCCCCATGCTGCGCCAGCAGACGCAGAAGCCCGAGGGCCGGCCGAACCGGTCCCTCGCGGACTACGTGGCGCCGTCAGGGGATTACCTGGGCGGGTTCGCGGTGGCGATCCAGGGCGCGGAGGACCTGGCCGCGTCGTACGAGGCGAAGAACGACGACTACCGCGCGATCATGGTCAAGGCACTGGCCGACCGGCTCGCGGAGGCGTTCGCGGAGTACATCCACCTGGAGGCCCGCCGCCAGTGGTTCGAGCCGGACGCCGACCCGGACCTGGCGGACCTGCACGCGGAACGCTTCCGCGGCATCCGCCCCGCGCTGGGCTACCCGGCCAGCCCGGACCACAGCGAGAAGGCCCTGCTGTTCGACCTCCTGGAAGCACAGTCCCAGGGCATCGCCCTGACGGACAACTACGCCATGACCCCGGCAGCGGCGGTCAGCGGCCTGATCTTCCAGCACCCGTCCGCCCGCTACTTCACGGTAGGCCGCATCAACCGCGACCAGGTCGTCGACTACGCCACCCGCCGAGGCCAGGAAACCGCGGAAGCCGAACACTGGCTCCGCCCCAACCTGGCCTACGACCCCGACTAACCCGCGAGTCCAGCGTCTGCACACCGCGAGTCCCGCGTTCGCACACATTGAACTGCGGTTTTGTGCAGGTCCGTGTGCACGAAACCGCAGTTCGGTGTGTCCGGACGCGGGACTCGGCATGTTTGAACGCGGGACTCGCGGGGGTCAGGGCGCCGGCCGGAGGCTGGGGGGTACTTCCGGCCGGCGTTTCCGGTCGCGCGCAAGGCGAACTGGGCCACATCAGCAGTGTCCTGGGGTATCGACACGTGCCGGGAAGTCCCTGAGTTCCGCGGCGACCAACCATTACAACGGCGGACGGGTCGGCCGCGTTCCGCAGGAAAAAGTGGGTTCCGTCACTAGAACAGCGACTCGAACTTCGCCGCCGTCTCGGCGTCGGCCGGGGTGTAGGTCGTCATGCGAAGCTCGGAACGCTGGCCCAACCACAGGTACGTGTACTCGAAGTTCAGCACACCGACCGTCTCGTTGAGAAAACGTTTCGTCAGGTTCCGCATTGGTCTGACGTCATGCCGCTGCCAGCGCTCGTCGAATGCCGGCGACTCCCGCCGCAGGCGCTTGATCAACGATTTCCACGCCGGCTCCGCGACATGCTCCGCCATCGCCGCACGCAGCTGTCCGACCAGCTGGTCGGCGCGCTCCTCCCAGTCCGGCATCCGCCACTGCCATTCCGGGTTGGTGAACACCTGCACCGTGGCGTTGCGTTCCTCGGGGGGCAGGCTCGACACGCCCATGAGCGTGTCGTAACTCTTGTTGTACGCCAGGATGTCGGTCCGCGCGTTCGCCACCACCGACGGCAGCGGATCGAGCTTGATGAGCATCTTGTGCACGCCCGGCGGGATCGCCCGGCACTCCTTCTCCCGCGGCGGCGGCGGCGCGCCGGCGAGCGTGAAGAGGTGCTTCCGCTCGGACGGGTCAAGCCGCAGCGTCCCCGCGATCGCCTCCAGCACCTGCTCGGACACGTTGATGTCCCGGGCCTGCTCCAGCCACGTGTACCAGGTCACCCCGACACCGGCGAGCTGCGCGACCTCCTCGCGGCGCAGCCCGGGCGTCCGCCGCCGGCCGGCGGGCGGCAGGCCGACCTGGTCCGGTGTGATCCGCTCCCGCCTGCTGCGCAGGAAGCCGGCAAGCTCACGGCGCCGGACGTCGAGCTGGTCGGGCATCGCCATGCCTCCACTCTGACACGCACCGGACACGGTTACCAGGTAGTGCGGGTACCAGGACAAACACAAACTGGTACTAGGTTACGCTCACGCGTTTCCTGGTACTCGTGACGACAACGCTCAACCCACGGGCGCGGACCGGGCTGACCGCCGCGGGTCTCGCGACTCTGCTGCTCAGCTACACGCTGGCGCCCATCGACCTGTTCATCGTCAACGTCGCACTGCCCACGATCCAGTCCGACCTGCACACCTCCACCTCGGCGCTGGAGTGGGTCCTCGCCGGCTACGGCGTGGCCTTCGCCATGCTGCTGGTCCTCGGCGGCCGCCTCGGCGACGCGTTCGGCCGGCGGCGCGTGCTCACCTGGGGACTCGCCGCCTTCACCGTCACCTCGATGATCTGCGGCCTCGCGCCGAACGAGGCCGTGCTGGTCCTGGCCAGGGTCGCCCAGGGCGCGGCCGCCGCGTTGCTGGTGCCGCAGGTGTTCTCGATCATCCAGGCCACGTCCACCGGCGAGCACCGCGCCAGGACCATCGGCTACATCGGCGCCGTCGCCGGGGTCGCGATGGTGGCCGGGCAGGTGCTCGGCGGCGTGCTGGTGGCCGCCGACCTGTTCGGCGCCGGCTGGCGGCCGATCTTCCTGGTCAACGTGCCCATCGGCATCATCGTGATCCTGCTCGTCAACCGCACCCTGCCGGAGAGCCGGGCCGCGAACCCGATCGGTGTCGACCGATGGGGGACCGTGCTGCTGTCCGGCACACTGCTCGCGCTGCTGGTGCCACTCCTCGAAGGCCGGGCGCTGGGCTGGCCGGTGTGGTGCTGGGCGCTGCTCGCGGCCGTGCCGGTGCTCGCGGCCGGGTACCTGGCGGCGGCCCGCAGGCTGGAACGGGCCGGCGGCGTCCCGCTGTTGCCGCCGACGCTGCTGCGGTCGGCGAGCATGCGGTTCGGCATGCTGGCCGCGATCCCGGTGTTCGCCGGGTTCGGCGGGTTCATGTTCGTCTTCGCGCTGGTCTTCCAGGCCGGCCTGCACTTCAGCCCGCTCACGGCCGGCCTCGCGCTGACGCCCGGCGCCCTCGGCTTCCTGCTGATGTCACTGCAGACCAGCAGGCTCGTCGCCCGGTACGGCCGTCGTGTGCTGCTGGCCGGCGCGTTCCTCCAGGGTGCGGGGCTGATCGTGCTGGTGCTGACCCTGCTCGCGTCCTGGCCGAACGTCACCGTGTGGGGCCTCGCGCCTGGCGCGTTCGTCTACGGGGTTGGGCAGGGCGCGATCGGCCCGGTGCTCTTCCGGGTGATCCTGTCCGGGGTGCCGGCCGAGTCCGCGGGCGCCGGCAGCGGGGTGCTGACCACGACGCAGCAGACGTCCCTGGCGCTGGGTGTCGCGACCCTCGGCTCGCTGTTCGTGGCGCTGGCCGGTCCGACCGCCCTCGGCGTGCGGGACGCGCTGGTGCTCGTCCTTCTGGTGATGACGGCACTGTCCGTGGTGATCGGGCTTCTGATCACCCGACTCCCGGACCCTCGTCAGGCGTCGGTCTGACGCAGCGTCGTGCGGCCGCCGCGCCGGCAGGACAGCCGTGAGGGCTCGTGCCGGGAGGTGCGCCTGGGCGCGAAGCTCAGGCGCACCTCCCGGCCGTCGGGTTCAGCTGGGAGAAGCCTCATCGTCCGTCGCGGGCTCCGGCGGCGTCACGTCGTCGTCCGACCCGAACGGGCGAGACTGCTTCTCCTGTTCGGCGGCGGTCTTGGCCTCGTTGATCTTCTTGGCGACCTCGTCCAGCTCATGATCCTCTGCCATCCGCTGGGACTACCCAACATCCAGCCCGGCGACACTCTCGACCTTGGCGAGTGCGGAACTCGGGTGGACCGGCGTCAGGCGTTCGGGGTCGAGCCGTAGCGGGCGGTCGTGGCCATCCAGTACATCAGTCCGGATGCCAGTGCACGCACGCCTTTCGCGTAGCGGGGGGCCGGATCCGGCAGGGCGGCCGCCGCGTCGCACAGGAAGTCCAGGGTGAGCAGTTCGGCGTTGACCAGCTCGACGATCTTGGTCACCGCTTCCTGCTCGGTCAGGTCCTCGTGCGTCGTCAGCACCACAGCCAGGTTGTCGCCGGCGCCGTGGGCGGCTTCTCGCTCGTAGGAGAACAGGTCGTTGGCCCAGGTGCTCGCGTTGCTGAGGCGCAGCGCCAGGTCGGAGATCTCCGGGCGGCTGGACACGTCCTCCGGCAGCCAGGCCTCGTTCGCCAGCTCGATCAGCGCGGCGGCGTAGAACATCCCGCCGTTGTAGTGGCGGGACGTCACGTACTGCGCCGTCGTCGGCACCGAGCTCGCCGCCCGGTGCGTGCGCTCGGCCATGCTGGTTTCCAGGTAGGCCAGGTGAATCCGCGCGGCTCGGTCCAGCCAGTGGTCCGGTGCGACCGCCCGGGTCTCGGTCCACAGCGAGTCCAGGAGCACCGCCAGCGGCTCGGCCGCCACCTCGGCCGGATTGGCCTTGCCGGTGAGGATGTCGGTGATGAGCCCGACGACATGGGCGGCGTGTTCGTCCTGGTCGGGTCCCCAGATCTCGTCGAGGAAGTCGTCCAGGCAGGACATGTGGGTCAGTAATCGGCCGGCCAGCCAGAGTCCGGGATAGTCGGCGTCGGGCCACATCCGCGCGTGCTCTTCGGCGCCTTGGAAGTTGAGGAACTGTCTGGTAAGGCGGTCGGCGTCCTCATAGCCGGAAAAGATGTCCTGTTCGAGGAACCATCGCTCGGTATCGACGACGAGCTGGTCGAAGTGCTTGTTCAGGTGGGCGGGGAAAGGACATCTGATCACGAGATCCGAGTCCGGCGCCTGTTCCCCGAACCAGTGCACCGCAGGAGTCCAGCGGGTAGCCACCATGATGAGATCCCCTGTTCGTCGCCGAGCATCCGCAAGGATGCCCGAATTCGATTGAAGTGGAACAAATGCCTTACAGGGCAGTACATCCGTTCAGTCGGCGGCGAAGTCGATCACTTGAACCATAGCGGCAGCGGCAGAGTGGATCAACCTCCAGTCAACCCTTCGTTCATCTGTCCACAAAGGACTCGCGGGTGGACGTGGTTGCGAGCGCGGGTCTCACCAGCAAAGAATGTGATCTTGGCCGTACCGGGGCGGGGCGAAAAGATGCCCGAACAGCGACGGTCTTCCGCACGGAGAGCTTGGAGATCCTGAATGCGCGTGCTCATGACGTGCCAGCCGTTCTACTCACACCTCGTGCCGGTGCTGGTACCCGCGGCGAAGGCGCTGCGGCGCGCCGGGCACCAGGTGGCCGTGGCCACGGCGCCGGCCATGGCGCCCCACCTCGCCCGCGCCGGGATCGAGCACCTGCCGCTGCCGAACGTGCTGACCCTGACCGAGCTGGTGGCCAATCCCGCGGCCGTGCCGGAGGGTGACGTGCGACAGGCGTCCAGCACGCTCACGATCGCCTTCGCGGGCTCGCTGGCCGGGACCTTCGCGCGAGATGTCCTGGCAGTGGCCGAATCCTGGCGGCCCGACGTGCTGGTACGGGAGTGCAAGGAGTTCGGCGGCTACCTCGCCGCCGAGAAACTGGGGCTGCCGCAGGCGGTCCTGGACACTTCCCCCTACTCGGCACTGAATCTGCCGATGGTGCGGGACGCGCTGAACGGTCAGCGGGCCGAGCTCGGGCTGGACACCGTCGACGAGCCGGGGCACCCGGCGAACTCCCTGCTCGCCGGGGTGGTGCCGGGCGCCTGGTACCCGGACGAGCTGCGGGTTTCCTCGGCCCGCTACTACCGGCCGGATTCCCCCGCGGGCCCGCTTGAGAAGTCCCTGCTCGACCTTCCCGGCGACCGGCCACTGGTCGTCGCGGGGCTCGGCAGCGTCGCGCACACCTTCGTGCCGGAGACGCCGAAGGTGCTGGAGACGATGATCACCGCGCTGGGCGAGCTGCCGTGCACCGCGGTGGTCGCACTGGGCAGTGACCCCGGCGAGTGGGCCGGGTCGCGGCCCGGCAACGTGCGGCTCATGTCGTTCGTCCCGCAGCCACTGCTGCTGGAGTCCGCGGACCTCCTCCTCACCCACGGCGGTTTCGGCAGCCTCGCCGAGGCGATCCGCACCGGCACGCCGATGGTGCTCCTGCCGATGTTCTCCGACCAGTCGCACAACGCGGCGCGTACCGCGAAACTGGGCCTCGGCGTCCAGTTCGACGCCGAGGCCGTCACCCCGGCGTCGGTCGCCGAGAGCTGCGCGGAGGCGCTGCGAGACCCCTACCGCCACCGCGCCGCGGCGATGTCCAGGCAGGCCCGCGCCTGCCCCGGCTTCGAGGTGCTCGCCGAGGACGTTGCCGCGCTGGCGTAGTACCGCGACCGGCGGTCAGGCGCCCGATTCCTCCGCCTGTCGCGACCGGCCCAGCGTGATGAAGAAGCACTCGTGACATTCGAACCAGACGTTGTGGTAGGAGTCGACCAGAACTCCTGTCAGGTGAGCGTCCGAGCCGGACGCGAACTGGCTGTGCGCCCGGGCGAACCGCGCGCCGTACTCGGCGAAGTGCGGTGCCTCGGGGGTGATCTCGTCCAGGATCCGCTGGACCTGCTGATCTATCGGGGAAAGTCGGTCGACGAAGTCCGCGGGGCGCTGGCCTTCGGTGCGCGCCTGCCAGTCGGCGCACAGCTGCTTCAGCTCGTCGTTGAGCTTCCGAAACGTCTCGTAGTGGTCGGCCACCAGGGTCAGCGCCCGCGGGCTGGTGTCCGTCATCCGCCGGTCGGCGAACAGGCGACCGTTCGCGGTGATCTTCCAACCCAGCCGTGGTTTCCCGCTGTCCTCGGCCAAACCACGCGACTCGAGGTCGAGCAGAGTGGCCCTGACCAGCTCCGGTGGGGCGTCGAGCGCCGCGGCGAGCGACTCGGGGGTGGCGCGTCCTCTGATGCGGAGGATGTGCAGCGTCTGGTCCGCGATGTCGGCGGGCATCGGTGGTTCCTCCTCGTCCCAAGGGCGGGTACGCTGCCGGACTTCCTTGTCCCGCACGGCATCCACACCCGGAGAGCAGGAGAAGCATGAGCGCGGCAGCGATGGGAGCGACGAGGTTACTGATCCTCGACGGCTCCGTCGACCCGGACCCGGTGGTCGTCGGCGGCAAGGCGGCCGGTATCGCGCGCATGATCTCGGCCGGGCTCCCGGTACCGCCCGCGTTCGCGCTGTCCACTTCCGTCTGCCGGGAGTTCCTCGCGGCGGGTGACGGTGTCCTGGACGCGCTGTGGCCGCAGGTCCGTGCCGCGATGAGCTATCTGGAGCGGCGGACCGGCAGGCTGTTCGGTTCGGCCGACGCGCCCTTGCTCGTCTCCGTGCGCAGCGGCGCGCCGACGAGCATGCCCGGCATGATGGACACCATCCTCAACCTGGGCCTGAACCAGGAGATCTCGGACGGCCTGGCGCGCACCCAGGGGACGGCGTACGCACGCGACACCCGTCAGCGCTTCGAGCAGCTCTTCGCCGAGGTCGTCGGCGTCAGCGACACCCCGGCCGACCCGTGGGTCCAGCTGCGTCTCGCGATCGCGGCGGTCTTCCGGTCCTGGCGCTCGCCGCGGGCCGCAGCCTACCGCGGCCGGCACGGTCTCGACGACGAGGCCGGCACCGCCGTGACCGTGCAGGCCATGGTCTTCGGCAACGCGGACGAGCGTTCCGGGACCGGCGTCCTGTTCACCCGGAACCCGTCCACGGGCGACCCGGAACCCTTCGGCGAATGGCTGACCCGGGCACAGGGCGAGGACATCGTGTCCGGCACCCGGGCACCCGAGTCGCTCGACGCCCTCGCCGGGCTCCTGCCCGAGGTCCATGCCCAGCTCATGGACCACGCGCGCAGTCTCGAACAACGCAACCGCGACGTGCAGGACATCGAGTTCACCGTGGAGAGCGGCCGCCTCTGGCTGCTGCAGACACGCTCGGCCAAACGCTCTCCGCGAGGTGCGATCGCGATCGCCGCCGCGCTCGGCCGGGAAGGGCTCATCTCACCGGCGGAGGCCGTTTCCCGCGTGACGGCGGACCAGGTGCGCGCCGTGTTGGTGCCCGGCCTGGATCCCCGCGAACGCGCGGCCGCTCCGCTGCTCGCCACCGGCACCCCGGCGTGCCCCGGCGTCGGCACCGGAGTGGTCGTGACCGACCCGGACGAGGCCGAGGCCCGTGCCGCCGAGGGCGAGGAGGTGGTGCTCGTGCGCCGGACGACGAGCCCGCACGATCTGCACGGAATGCTTGCCGCCGCCGCCATTGTCACCGAGATCGGCGGCGCGACCTCACACGCGGCCGTGGTCAGTCGCGAGCTGGGTGTGCCCTGTGTGGTCGGATGTGGTGAGGACACCATGATCGGATTCGATGGTCGGATGGTCACCGTGTGCGGCGACACCGGCGAGGTGCGCGAAGGGGCGATCCCGCTCCGGGCACCGTCCGAACACGACGACGAGGACCTGCGCCTTCTCACCCAGTGGGCGCGCGACATCTCGCCGCTGGCGGCATGGCGATCGGACGAAGTCCCGGCAGGCGCCCAAATCGTGCCCGAAGTGGACGTTTCGTCCGACGCGGCCGTGGAGAACGCGTTGCGTGACAGCGTGGGCGTTGTGGTCACGGAGTATCCGCTGCCGGTGCTGCTGGCCGCGATCCACGCGCGACGGTGACCCGCGGCTGCGCCACGGGCCCCGAACTCCGGGATCCACCTGTGAAAACGTGCCCACGCGAATTCGGTGGGTCACCGCCCGGGTTCCGTAACCAATCGGCGTGTGGTTTGATTTGCCGTCACCGGCACCGGGGCTATGCCGATGCCTAGACGTCAGCGAGGACAGGGCGAAACAGTTGCGTGAACCAACCGCAGAGAACACCCAGGCGGGACCGCGGCGACGGTTGTTCTCGCGCCGGAAGTCGACGAGGAGCATCCGCAACCGCGTGCTCGCGATCGTGCTCATCCCGAGTACCGCCCTGCTGGTCACCGGCGCGTCGGTCGCCGGCTACCTGATCTCCGAGGGTCTCGATGCCCGGGACTTCTCCGGTTACCTCGGGCAGGCCATCGATCCGCTCGTCGAGTTCGTGACCGTCGTCCAGGACGAACGCACGATCTCCCTGCGTGCGCTGGGCGGTGACCCGGAGGCGCAGGGCGGACTGCAGGCGCAGCGGGACACCACGAACGCGGTGCTCGCCAAGATCACCGATCTCGCCGGCGTGGTGCAGAACCTGAACCCGGACGCGGTCTCGCAGTCCAATGCCGCGTTCGCCGAGCTGTCCAAACAGTTGGCGTTGCTACGTCAGGGCGTCGACGTGCACCAGGCGCGCGCCGCCGACGTCGACGCCTTCTACTCCGGCCTCGCCGGCGTGATCATCACCGGGCTCGAGGGCACGGTGCGCACCACCCCCGACGCGGCGACCGCGGCCGAGGAGACGACCGCGGTCGACCTGTTCTGGGTGACCGACCAGCATTCCCGGGCGGTCGGCCTGGCCGCGAACGGCGTCGCCCAGGGCGAACTCGGCGACCCCGAGCGACTGGTCATCGCTCAGCTGACCGGTGCGTACCGCAACCAGCTCATGGCGCTGACCACCCGCCTGACCCCTTCGGAGAAGGACCACTTCAAGCGCCTGACCGCCTCCTCGGCATGGCAGACCGCCACCGCGGCCGAGGACGGCCTCGCTTCGCGTGGCGAGTTGGACATCCCGCTCGGCGACTGGCTCTCGGCGGAGAAGGAGGTCTCCACCGAGCTGCTCGGGCTGTGGGGTGACCACTTCCGCTACGCCGAGTCCCTGGCCGAGGACGCCGCGAACACGTCGCTGATGCAGTCGATCATCGCCGGCTCGGTCGTGCTCGTGCTGTCCATCGTGGCGTTCCTCATCGCCGTCCGGATGGCCAACGCGCTCGTCCGCCGGCTGCGGAAGCTGCGCACGAACACCCTTGACCTGGCTGACAAGCAGCTCCCCGCGATGGTGCAACGCATCGCCGACGGCGAGGAGGTCAACGTCGACGCCGAGCTGCTCCGGGTCGACCACGGCACCGACGAGATCGGACAGGTCGCCGAGGCGTTCGAGACCGCGCAACGCACCGCCGTCGCGGCGGCCGCCGCCGAGGCGAAGACCCGCGGCGGCATCAACAAGGTCTTCCTGGACATCGCGCACCGCAGCCAGATCGTCGTGCACCGGCAGTTGGAGGTGCTCGACCTGGCGGAGTCCAAACAGGCCGATCCCGAACACCTCGAACTGCTGTTCCAGCTCGACCACCTAGCCACACACGCGCGGCGCAACGCCGAGAACCTCCTGATCCTCGGCGGTGGGCAGCCGGGCCGGAAGTGGCGCACACCGGTGGCGCTCGAGGAGATCGTGCGGAGCGCGATCTCCGAGACCGAGGACTTCGTCCGGGTCAGCGCGGTCCGGCTGCCCGACGTGAAGGTCCTCGGCAACGTGGTCGCCGACCTCATCCACCTCCTGGCCGAGCTCGTGGACAACGCGACGTCGTTCTCGCCGCCGGACGCCCCGGTGACGGTGCGCGGCAACCTGGTCGGCAAGGGCGTCGTCGTGGAGGTCGAGGACCAGGGTCTGGGCATCGGTTTCGGGGAACGGGAATATCTCAACGAGACACTGCGCAACCCACCGGACTTCCAGTCCATGGCGTTGGCGGGACAGCGACACCTCGGTCTGTTCGTGACCGGCCAGCTGGCGAAACGGCACGGGATCTCGGTGAGCCTGCAGGAGTCGGCCTACGGCGGCATCAAGGCGATCGTCCTGATCCCGTCCTCGGCGACCGAGACCGAGGGCCGCGAGTCCCCGCAGGAGTCGTCGTCCCCGGCGACGCGCACCGGCAGGCACCAGGCACCGCCGAACTTCGTGCCGCAACCGACGCAGGACCCCGTGCCGCGCCTGACCCGCACGGCCGACAACATTCCCCGGCACTGGCCCATGGAGGAGCCCGAGGATGTCTCGCCGACAGCTCGGACGAGTTTCGGGGCGTTCGAACCGGTGACCCCGGTCGCGGCGACCGAGCGGCCGGCGAGTCCGCCACCCCGCGAACGGCCGCCCACTCCTGCTCCGCGTGAACGGCCACCGTTACCGCGGCGGCAGCGTCAGGCGAACCTCGTGCCACAGCTGCAACTGGACACCGAAGCCGGTCCGAAGACCAGCCGGCCCCGGCGCACCCGCACTCCGGAGGAAGCCCACAACTCGATGGCGTCCTTCCAGCGCGGGACGCGTCAGGGGCGTGGTCTGCCGTCCGAGCACAACCGATGAACACGAATGGTCAGGCGATGAACGAAGATCTGGTCAGGAGCAACGCGAGCGGCCTGAACTGGTTGCTCGACGATCTGGTGAAGCGTCTGCCCGGGGCCGAGAGAGCCGCCGCGCTGTCCGCTGACGGGTTGCTGCTCGGCCGGTCCGCGAACCTCGACCGGGAGGGCGGCGAACACCTCGCGGCGATGGCGTCGGCGTTCCGGAGCCTCGCACGCGGCGTGGGCACGCAGTTCGACAAGGGGTTGGTCCAGCAGACGGTCGTCGAGCTCGAGTACGGCTACCTCGTGGTGACCGAGGCGGGGGAGGGCGCGTGCCTCGCGCTGCTGGCTTCGGCCAGCGCCGACCTCGGCATGATCGCCTACGAGCTGAACGTGATCGTGCAGCAGGTCGGGGACAGCATGGTGGCGACGCCCCGCGGGATGTTCACGGAGATGCCCGTTCCACACGCACCATGAAGCACGGCAGGGACGACAGGTCCTTCGAGTTCGATCCAGGGCCCCTCATCCGCCCGTTCGCGGTGACCCGCGGGCGGGCCGGGAAGGACCTGCATCAGCTCGACATCATCACGTTGGTCGTGGCCGTGCGTCCCGAGGCGGACGTCGCCGGGCTGGACCGGGAGTACGGCGACATCCTGCGGATGTGTCAGGGCCGGCCGCTCTCCGTCGCCGAGATCTCGGCCAAGCTGGGCCTGTTGCTGGCAGCGGTGAAGGTGCTCGTCAGCGATCTGATCAATTCCGGTCATCTCATTTACCGGTCGCCGCCTCCGCCCACCTCGGGCAGGCCCGACATCAAACTTCTGCAGGCGGTGCTCGATGGCGTTCGAAACCTCTGACCCGACCGCCGGCTCTCCTGGCCTCACCGGAGTGCGGGCGGTCAAGCTCCTCGTCGCGGGCGGATTCGGGGTCGGCAAGACGACCCTGGTCACCGCGGTGAGCGAGATCAAACCCCTGCGCACCGAGGAGCGGCTGTCCGCGATCGGGGCGGGGGTCGACGACCTGACCGGCGTCGAACGCAAGACCACGACCACGGTGGCGCTGGACTTCGGCCGGATCACGATCAACCAGGACGTGGTGCTCTACCTGTTCGGCACACCGGGCCAGGACCGCTTCTGGTTCATGTGGAGGGAACTGTCGGTCGGTGCGCTCGGCGCGGTCGTGCTGGCCGACACGCGGCGCCTCGACGACTCCTTCGGGTCGATCGACTTCTTCGAGTCGCGCGAGATCCCGTTCATCGTGGCGGTGAACTGCTTCGACGGCGCGGAGGTCTACGACGAGGAAGAGGTGCGCCTGGCACTCGACCTCGAGGCCCACGTGCCGGTGCAGCTGTGCGACGTGCGCGACCGCGACTCGAGCAAGCGTGTCCTCGTGCGACTGCTGGAGCACCTGATGACCGTCGCGACAGCCGGAGCGACCGCCAGCAGGTGGTGACCCTCCCGCCCGTCCCTCGCCGGGAATCCGGCGGCTGACTCGACTTCCCGCCGGCGGCGCCGGTCCGCCCAGGTACCGAGAGCTGGTACGTGGGCGAACCGGCGCCTTGTCAGCGAAGACCGATGCAGTCGGTGGTCATCGGGTGGCCGGCTCCGTCCGTTGGACGGGGGAGAGGACCTCGACCACGCCGCGGTCGCCGTCGACGCGGATCCGCTGGCCGTCCCGGATGCGGCGGCTGCCGTCCTCCGTCCCGCACACACACGGCAGGCCAAGCTCCCTGGCGACGATCGGGCCGTGGCTGAGCAGTCCGCCGAAGTCGGTGACCACGGCCCCGGCGACCAGGAAGAGCGACACCCAGCTGGGGTCGGTCGTCTCGCAGACGAGGATGTCGCCGTCGTCCAGCTCGGTCGCCGCCGGGTCCCGGACCACCCGCGCGCGCCCCTCGACGACGCCCCCGCTGGCCGCGATGCCGGTGACGGTGGTGCCCTCGGGTGCGTCCGTCGCGGCGTCACCGCCGATCTCGATCAGTTCGGGCAACCCGGCCCACGCCACGGGGAGCCGGTAGCGCAACCGGTCCTCGTACTGGGCACGACGCTGCCGCACCAGCTCGCGACGGTCGACCGCGTCGCCGGACACCAGCTCGTCGAAGGTGAGGTGGAAGACGTCGGCGGCGTCGTCCAGGAGGCCTCGCGCCACCAGGTCCGCCCCGGCTCGCCGGGCGGCGGCGCGGGCGACGTCGAACGTGAGGAGGTACCCGGCCTTGCCCTGTTCGCGCAGCGCGAGGAAGCGGGCCGCGAGGTTGGTCAGCAGCTTGATGGACCGACGCTGGAGCGGGGAAACGGCCTTCTTGAGCTCCTCGGCCGCCTCGTGCCGGATCCGGGTCTGCTCGGCACTGCGGTTGCGGGGCGCCCTCGGGTCGTCCTCGGACACCGCGCGGTAGTCGTCGAGACGGGCGAGGATCGGCGCCGGGTCCTCCCGCCACGAGGTGCTGTGCAGCTGGCCCTCGTGCGGGCCGTGGTAGCCGTGCCGGTCCAGGAAGGTCGCCAGGTCGAGCCGCTCGTGCGCGAGGAGCCAGAGGTCGTTGGCGACCTCGTTCTCGTCCGAGCCCACGCCCGACAACAGCCGGGACTCCAGGCCGGGCACCTTCGCGGCGGCGACCATGGGGGCGAGCCGGTCGGTGATTCCCGAGCTGACGAACGCCACCAGCAGGTGGAGGATCATGATCCGCTCGAAGCGCTCCCGGGCGTCCTGCAGGATCGCCAGGCTGTCGGCGGCGGGCCGCTCGGCGATCTCCGGCAGGGTCGAGAGGCGCCACTCGCGGAGCTCGGCGAACATGCGGTCGTGCTTCTTGGGCAGGGTGAAGACGACGCGCGGCGCCTTCACCGCGATGATCGGGTACCGGCGCATCGAGTTGTCGTCGACGGTGCCTTCCCGCACGTAACCGAACAGCTGCTGCTCGATGGCGGTCGCCGAGGTGCCCGGGAGGAACCCGGCGACCGTGCGGAACTGGTTGATGTTGGCCGCCGCACGCCCGGCGAAGGCGGTCCAGAACTGGTCCTCGATGCGCTCGGGCACCGCGAGCGAGGCCTTCCCGAACACCCCCATGCCACGGAACATCTTGCGGAACGCCAGCTCCATCGGCCGGTGGATGAAGGTGAAGCCGAGCGCCGTGGAGACTCCGGGGAACGCTTCGGCGACGTTGCCGGTGGTCCACGTCACGCCGGGATCGCACGCCGCGTTGTCGAGCGGGTCGGATCCTGGTGTGGGAGAGAGCATGTGCGACACCAATCATCGTTTGGTTTCAAAGGGACCGACGGATCGTAGTCCGGTCCGCGATGGACACGTAAGGGGCGGAAAGAGGTTGTGCCCGAAGAAAAAGTGAGACGGTTTCGAAGCCCGTCGGCGTGGACACGCAAATCCAGCAACGCATGGTTACGGATCCGCTAACTCAGAGGCATCGATCCAGGTCAGCGGGGTCATCTTGTTAGGCTGGGGCCCTGGTGACGTGGAAGGCGGCGGGGAGCGTGGCGGACAAGCGTCGAAGAGGCAGGCCGCCCAGGTCCGAGGGCGCGGACACGCGCGAGGAGATCCTCCGGGTGGCCCGTCAGGTGTTCAGCGAGCTTGGCTACGAGCGCACCACTTTCCAGGAGATCGCGACCCGGGCGGGTCTGACGAGGCCCGCGGTCAACCACTACTTCCGGGACAAGACGGCGTTGTATCGAGCGCTCTTTGATTCCGTAAAGGAGAGTGTCGTCGGCGCCAGCGTCGGGCAGGCGGTCGCGCAGGAGACCCTCCCGGGGCAGCTGTCGGCGTTCCTCGACGCGGCCGTCCAGATCGACTCGGGGGACCGGTCGTTCGCAAGGTTCATGGCCGCTTCGGTGCTGGACGGGTACCGGCACGAGGGTCTACGCGGCAGCACGCTGGAGCAGATCGAGCAGGTTCGCGAGTTCGTGCGCCTGGCACTGCGGTCCGCCGTCGAGTCGGGCGAGGTTCGCGAGGATCTCGATATTCCGGCAGTGACGGAAATGCTCATCGCCATTTTGTGGGGAATGGCTTTGTACGCCGGTTTCGTGGGCACCCATGATCAGTTGGAAGTGGTAGTAGACCAATTTTCAAGGTTGATCGCCGGCGCCCTCTGGTGAGGCCCCCGACCACCGGTCCGACCCCCTGAACAGCCGCTACGCGGCGAACCGGATCGAACGTAATTGACGCCAACGTAAATTTCGGCCCGCCCGGACGCTGGCAAGTTGTTGTTTATAGTAACGACGTGGTCAGGCCCAAGGTTCCGTTGATCTCGCGGCGCAAAGCGCTGGAGGTCGCTCTCGAGATCATCGACAGCGACGGACTCGACGCGCTGAGTATCCGGCGCCTCGCGACCGCGCTGGGTGTCAATGGTGCCTCGCTCTACCACCACTTCAGCAGCAAGGAGGACATCGTCATCGGCGTGGTGGACCTGGCGCTGGCGGAGGTCCGCGGCGTTGGCGAGCCCGGCGCGTCCTGGCGTCAGTGGCTGCCGGAGAACGCGCGTGCCCTGCGTCACGCTCTGCTCGCCCACCCCGCCCTGCTGCCGGTGGTCGTCGCGGCCCGGTCACACGGCCAGGGCGCACGGCTGCTGGACGCGTCCGCCGCCCGCCTCCTGAGCGATGGCGTCCCGAGCGCGGTGGTGATGCCCCTGCTCGGCGCCCTCGCGGCGTTCGCCATCAGCAGCGCCCTACACGAAACCCAGAGCAGCGGCCCGGCCGAGAGCGCCACCGAGGAGTACCCGTCCCTGGCGAAGGCCGCGGCCGAGCGCGGGTTGAACGCCGACCAGATCTACGACCTCGTCATCACGAGCATCCTGCAGGCCATCGACACCGCAGTCGAACAACAACGCGCCCGATGGCTGCCGTCGATACCGGTACCGGTCGAGGGCGCGCTGTAGCGCGGTCCTCGGCTTCGTCTGAAGACCCCCGCGATGGCACCGGCCGGTGGTCCTGTACTCGCCGGCGCCATCGTCGACATGGGACGTTGCGTGCCTGTTGCAGGACAATTCCGGCACCTGTTCTCGACCCGGATCGCCATGCCGCTCGACGAGCCGGCGCAAGTGGTGGCCTTCCCCAAGTCCGACGGGGTGCTGCGGAATGAACCGTCTACATGACTGGGTGCTCGTCCGGGATCGGTTCTCGTAGGTGTCGCAGGTAACGTTCTTCGCACGCAACGGCGTGTGCGTAGTTGCGTCGGGCCTGGGAGAGACTGAGCCGACCGTTGGGCCCGCCTCCGGGTGTCGGCGTCGTGGTCGTCCTCGCAGAAGCAGACGGGGCCGACCTCGAACTGTCCTCGTCCGCCGAGAGTCAGGATCCGTAGCAGGGACAGGAATGCGGGC
>NZ_DASQCC010000140.1:0-50135 GCF_035634895.1 Actinophytocola sp.
AACCGGCCTCGGACTCACCCACTTCGAAGGCCGCAACTGGACCGGCTGGCACCGCCACGTCACCCTGGTCACCGCCGCCCACCTCTTCCTCACCGAACTCCGCCTCCACAGCCCAAAAGCAGCTGGGGCGGCCTAACCCTCAACAAGATCCTCACCGAACTCCAGGTCCTGCTGGCCACCTGGACAGGCCGATGCCCCACCTGCCACCAACGACCACCATGACGAACTAACAAAGTCCTACTAGTGCCAGGTCACGTCCAACACCCCGATGTCGTCCCGGGTGCCGGCGCGCTAGCCGGGTGTGACGGCCGCCCAGTCCAGGGTCACCTCGCCGAGGCGCCATCTGCGGCGGTTGTCCCGCACCGGCCAGTCCTGTCTCAGGAGTGCGACGGCCTCCGTCCAGCGAGCCCGTGGACCGAAGTTGGCGAACGGCGCCGCACGCGCCCAGCAGCGGTCCAGCGCCGTGAACAGCGCATGCACCCGCTCACCCGGCACGTTCCGGTGGATCAGCACCTTCGGCAACCGCTCCGCCAGGTCGGACGGGACAGCCAGGTCGGCAGGCCTGCACGCCAACGTGATCGTCAACGGCCCGGCCGCGTCCAGTGTGACCCAGCAGCAGCGCCGGCCCAGTTCGTCACACGTGCCCTCCACCAGCAGCCCACCCGGGCCGAGCCGCGACGTGATGGTCGTCCACGCGGCCGCGACCTCCGCCTCCTCGTACTGGCGCAGCACGTTGAACGCCCGCACCAGCGCCGGCCGCGTCCCACCCAGCTCGAACCCGCCCCGCCGGAAGTCCAGCCGCGGCGGATCGGCGGCCGGCAGTGCCGCGTCCACGCGCTCCTGGTCGATCTCCAGCCCGAGGACCCGCACGTCCGGCCGGACCGACGCGAGCCGGCGCGCCAGCTCGATCGTCGTCACCGGGGTCGCGCCGTAGCCGAGGTCCACGACCAGTGGGTCGGCGGCGCCGGCGAGGGCCCTGGCGACCCACGGCGTGCCGGTCAGCCAGCGGTCGGACCGTCGCAGCCGGTTCGGGTTGGTGGTGCCGCGGGTCGGGTTGCCCAGCGGCTTCGCGGAGCGCGCACCGGACCCGGCTAGGCGCGCTCGGCCAGCCACTTCTCGGCGTACTCCGCCTCGGCGGCCAGCAGCTTGGTGACCTGCTCGGCGACGACCTTCTCGATCTTCCCGCCGATCAGCGGGATGCTGACCTTGACCTCCGCGCTGACCACCAGCTCCGTGCCGTCGCCCTTCGACGCGAGGCGGCCGCGCGACTTGATCTCGGCCGGCACGCCGTTGATCGTGGCCCGCCCCGCCGACTCGCGGCCCTGCCAGCGTTCCTCCCGCTCCACGATCAGGTCGCCGCTCAGGATCGACCGGACCGCGCCGGGCAGACGGTTGGCGTCGACGCCCTGGCGCAGCTTGTAGGCCGCGCCGTCGGCGCTGGTCCGGTGGTCGAGCAGCGCCGCGCCCTTGCCGCCGATGTCCCGCAGGCGGGCGGTGAGAAACGCCTCGTCGACCAGCGTCGAGTAGACGGTGTCGACGGGCGCGGCGAGGGTCGCGCGGTGCTCGAAGCGGCTCGGCATGAACGGGAGGTTACCGTTGCTCCCCATGACGAGCCTCCCCCTCGCCGCGGTGCCACTCTCCGGGTACACGACCCTGCGTGTCGGCGGCCCTGCCACCCGGTTCGTGTCGGCCGAGTCCGCCGAGGAGGTCGTGACCGCGATCCGGGAGACCCGCGACCGCCTCCTCGTGCTGGGTGGCGGCTCCAACCTGGTCATCGCCGACAAGGGCTTCGACGGCACGGTCGTGCGCGTCGCCAACCGTGGCAGCAAGATCGACTCCCTGGGCGACGGCCGCGTGGCGCTGACCGTCGAGGCTGGTGAGGACTGGGACGCGGTCGTCCGGCAGACCGTGGAGGCCGGGCTCGGCGGGTTGGAGTGCCTGTCGGGCATCCCCGGCTCGGTTGGCGCGACGCCGGTGCAGAACGTGGGCGCGTACGGCGTGGAGATCGGCCAGCTGCTGATCTCGGTGGACCTGCTCGACCGCGCGTCCGGCGAAGTCCGCACGCTCGCGGCCGATGAGCTGGCGCTGGGCTACCGGACGAGCATGCTGAAGAACACCGAACGCGCGGTGGTCCTGCGTGTCCGGTTCGAGCTGGCCGACGGCGGCATGTCCGCGCCGATCCGGTACACCGAGCTGGCCCGTGTTCTCGGTGTGCGGCAGGGAAAGCAGGTGCCGGCCCCGGACGCGCGGGCGGCGGTGCTTGAGCTGCGGCGGGGCAAGGGGATGGTCCTGGACCCGGACGACCACGACACGTGGAGCGTGGGCTCGTTCTTCACGAACCCGGTGGTCACGGAGGCGGACCTGCCCGCGGTGCTCGAACGGATCGCGTCGGTCGTCGGCGCGGAGACGCCGGTGCCGCAGTACCCGGCGGGCGTGGGCACGTCGAAGCTGTCGGCGGCGTGGCTGATCGAACGTGCCGGCTTCGCGAAGGGCTACCCGGGCGCGGACGCCCCGGTGGCGCTGTCGAGCAAGCACACCCTGGCCCTCACCAACCGGGGCCACGCGACGACGTCGGAGATCCTCGCCCTGGCAAGGGAGGTCCGCGACGGCGTGCACACGACGTTCGGCGTCACCCTGGCCGCGGAGCCGGTGCTGGTGGGCTGCACGCTCTAGCCGTCGAGAGCCGAGCTCACTCCCGGTGCACCCGCGACGCCGACGCCTGGGCCCGCGGCTTCATCACGATCTGGTCCAGGTTCACGTGCGACGGCCTGGTGACCGCGAACGTCACCACCTCCGCCACATCGTCCGCGGTCAGCGGCGTCAGTCCGGAGTACACCCCGTCCGCCCGTGCCGCGTCGCCCTCGAAGCGGACCAGCGAGAACTCCGTCTCCACCAGGCCCGGCAGCACCTCGGTGAACCGCACCGGCTCGCCGAGCAGCTCACCGCGCAACGTCCGGTGCAACGCCGACTGGGCGTGCTTGGCGCTCGTGTAGCCGGCGCCGTTGTCGTACACCTCGGCGGCCGCCACCGACGTGATGGTCACCACATGTCCGTCGCCCGATGCCACCAGGGCCGGCAGCAGGGCCTTCGTCACGCGCAGGGTGCCCATGACGTTCGTCTCCCACATCCAGCGCCAGTGGTCCTCGTCGGCGGAGGCCACCGGAGCCAGGCCCATGGCGCCGCCCGCGTTGTTCACCAGCACCCGGCACGGGCCCGCTGCCTCGACGAACGCGGTCACCGACGCGGGATCGGTCACGTCCAGCGGCAGGGCCACGCCGTCGATCGCGGCGGCCAGCTCGGTCAGGCGGTCCATCCGGCGCGCACCCAGAACCACCCGGAATCCGGCCTTCGCCAGGTGTCTCGCGGTGGCGGCGCCGATTCCCGAGCTCGCACCGGTAACAATCGCTGTGCCGAGGTTGTTCACGTTGACGATCCTCTCTCCGTGGGTAACCGACCCGCAGAGCGGGCCTCCGGTGACGACAGTCACACTTTCGGAGGCACACCCCTGACGGCGGTGGGGCGTCCTTAACCACTAGAGGGACTTAGCTAGGTCGGAGGTTGAACGGTGAGATCCGGACGGCGGTTGATGGGTACGGCCACGATGTTGGTCACCGCCATCGCCATGCTCGCGTCCTGTACGTCGACGGAGGGCGGGAGCGCCAATCCCGTCGACAAGAAGGAGATGCCGGCCAAGATCGCCTTCGCGCCCGCGAACGGCGCGAAGGACGTCGCGGTGACCGAGCCCGTCAAGGTCACCGCGTCCGGTGGTGACCTGACCGTGGTGACGGTCACGAACGCCGAGGGCGCGCCGATCAAGGGAGCGATCGCCGCGGACAAGAAGAGCTGGGCCAGCGGCGAGGTCCTCGGCTACGGCAAGACCTACAGCTACACGGCCACCGCCAAGAACGCGAAGGGCAAGGAGACCACCGAGAAGGGCTCCTTCACCACGCTGAACCCCGGCTCGACGCCCCGCGCGACGATCAACCCGAGCGACAACGCCACGGTCGGCGTCGGCATGCCGGTCAGCATCAAGTTCCCCGAGGGTGGCCCCACGAAGGAGGAGCGGGCAGCCGTCGAGAAGGCGCTCAACGTGCAGACCTCGCAGCCCGTCGAAGGCTCGTGGGCCTGGATCAGCAAGAGCCAGGTCGACTGGCGGCCCAAGGCGTACTGGCCGGCGAACACGCAGGTCACGGTCACCGCGAAGCTGTACGGCCTGGCCTACGGCGGCGGCGCGTACGGCAAGGCCGACCTGTCGACGAGCTTCACCATCGGCCGCAACCAGGTCGTGAAGATCCACACGCCGGACCACGTGATGAACGTCTACCGCGACGGCAACCTGACCGCGAGCTACCCGTCCAGCAACGGTCTCGACGGCGACCCGGACCGCACGACGCCGAACGGCACCGTGATCGTCATGGAGAAGGACCCGGTCGGCGACTTCTCGAACCCGAAGTACGGGTACACGAACGTGATGAAGAAGTGGGCCGTCCGCATCTCCAACCACGGCGAGTTCATCCACGAGAACAACGACAACGCGGCCAACATCGGCAAGAAGAACAGCTCGCACGGCTGCGTGAACCTGCTCGAGAACGACGCCAAGTCCTACTTCGACAGCGCGTTGATCGGCGACCCGGTGGAGATCACCGGCTCGGTGGCCAACTACCCGACCACCTCGGACGTGTTCGACTGGCTCATCTCGTGGGACCAGTGGAAGACCATGTCGGCGCTGAGCTGAGCAGGAGCGGGAGCGGAGGAGCCTCCCGCCGGACTGACCGAGGAGCGGGCTCGCGAGCGAGGAACGAGCGTCGAGCCCGCGACGAGGGAAGGAGGCGGCCAGGCGGATGAGCGAAGCGACCAGATCCACGCAGCACCAACTCAGGGGCGCCGAGGGGGTGCGCATAGCGGTTCGAGCCGTCGGCGACCCCCAGGCGCCGCCCATCGTGTTCGTGCACGGTTGGGCGTCGTCGAGCAGGGCCTGGTCGGCGCAGCTGACCGACCTGGAGCTGGCGGCCCGGCACCGGCTCATCGCCGTCGACCTGCGTGGCCACGGCGCCTCGGACGTGCCGGTCAGCGGTTACGACCGGGCGGCGACCTGGGCGGACGACATCGCGGCCGTGCTGGCCTACGCCGGCCGGCCCGCGGTGCTCGTCGGCTGGTCCTACGGCGGCCTCGTCCTCACCGACTACCTGCGGGAACGCCGCAGCGCCGGGGTCGCGGGCCTGGTGCTGGTCGGCGCGCTGACCGAGCTGGGCCGGGATCGCCCCGGCGGCGCGGTCGGCGGCGCCTGGGACGGCATCATGCGGGAGTCGGTGTCCGACGACCCGGACGAGGCCGTGCCCGCGCTGACCACGCTCGCGAAGCGGATGACGACGACCCCGCGGCCCGGTCCGGACCTCCAGCGGCACGTCGGCGAGATGCTCTCGGTGCCGCCGAGTGTGCGGAAAGCCCTGTTCAGGCGGGATGTCGGCAGTGCGGAGGTGCTGGCGGGCGTCGACGTGCCCACGCTGATCCTGCACGGGACCGAGGACGCGGTCGTGGCGCCGAGCAGCGCCGAGTACTCGGCCGGGAAGATTCCGGGCGCGGTCGTGCGTTGGTTCTCATCAGTAGGACATCTGCCGTTCACAGAACGTCGTGAGGAGTTCGACGCGGCCCTGCTCGAGTTCGCGGGGTCGACCGCTACCAACTGAGTCGGGGGTCCGTGTGTCGGTCCTAGATGGGTCCGTCGTGAGGCTGCGCAGGCTGCCCCGGCGGGTGGCCGTGCTGTCCCTGCACACGTCGCCGCTGGAGCAACCCGGCACCGGCGACGCGGGCGGCATGAACGTCTACATCACCCAGACCGCCACGAGAATGGCCAGGCAGGGCATCGCGGTCGAGGTCTTCACCCGGGCCACCTCCTCCGACCTGCCGCCGACCGCCGAGCTGGCGCCCGGCGTGCTGGTCCGGCACGTGACCGCCGGTCCGTACGAGGTGCTCGCCCGCGACGAACTGCCCGCGCAGCTGTGCCCGTTCACCGCAGGCGTGCTGCGGGCCGAGGCCCGGCACGAGCCCGGCTACTACGACCTCGTGCACTCGCACTACTGGCTGTCCGGGCAGGTCGGGTACCTGGTGCGGGACCGCTGGGGCGTGCCGCTGGTGCACTCCGCGCACACGCTCGCGAAGGTCAAGAACGCCGCGCTGGCCGAGGGGGACACCCCGGAGCCGCGGCTGCGGGAGATCGGCGAGCAGCAGGTGGTCGACGAGGCCGACCAGCTGATCGCCAACACCGACGTGGAGGCCGCGCAGCTCCTCGACCTGTACGGGGCGTCGGTGGACAAGGTGCACACGGTCGCGCCGGGGGTGGACCTGGACATGTTCCGGCCGGGGTCACGGCTGGCGGCCCGGCAGGCGCTCGGCCTCTCGCCGTCCTCGGTCGTGCTGGCGTTCGTCGGCCGGATCCAGCCCCTGAAGGCGCCTGACGTGCTGTTGCGCGCCGCGGCCGAGCTGGTCGCGCATGGTTCGGTCGACCGGTCGCGGCTGGTCGTCGTGATCGTCGGCGGACCGTCCGGGACCGGGCTCGAGGCGCCCACGGCCCTGCAGGAGTTGGCCTCCTCGCTCGGCATCGCGGACGTCGTCCGGTTCCTGCCGCCGCGCCGCGGCATGGCCCTGCGCGACGTGTACCTGGCGGCCGACGTCGTCGCGGTCCCGAGCCACAACGAGTCGTTCGGGCTGGTCGCGCTGGAGGCGCAGGCATGTGGCACGCCGGTGGTCGCCGCCGCGGTCGGCGGGCTGCCGGTGGCGGTGGCGAACGGCCGGTCCGGGCTGCTGGTCGCCGGACACCGGGCCGAGACGTGGGCGTCCGCGCTGGTCTCGGCGCTGCGGTCGCGTCCGCTGCTGGCACAGGGCGCCGTCGCGCACGCACGGGAGTTCTCGTGGGACCGTACGACCGACGCGCTGGTGGCGGGATATGCCGACGCCGCGAACGCGTTCCGGCGGGCGGTCTTCGAGGCGGAGGTGGCGGTGTGACGGAACGGCCGGAGCGAGGGGTGGCCGAGGTGATCGAGGCCTTTCTCGCCGAGCGGGAGCTGAAGTACACCTCGCCGGGCGCGGGGCGGTATTTCGTGACGCTGCCCGGGACCAAGAAGCTGCAGACCAACGTGTGGCTGCGGGTGAACCCGCACGCGCTGGTGGTCGAGGCGTTCGTGTGCCGGCGCCCGGACGAGGCACACGAGGACGTGTACCGGTTCATGCTGCGCCGGAACGCTCGTCTGTACGGGGTGGCGTACACAGTGGATCAGCTGGGCGACATCTACCTGGTCGGGCGGGTCTCGCACGTGACGGACGACGAGCTGGACCGGCTGCTCGGCCAGGTCCTGGAGGCCGCGGACGGCGACTTCAACACTCTGCTGGAGATCGGTTTCGCGACGTCGATCCGCCGGGAGTACGAATGGCGGGTGTCCCGCGGGGAGTCCCTGGCGAACCTGAAGGCGTTCGAGCACATGCTGACGCCTTCGGGGAAGGTTTGATTTTGTATGCACACGGGGTTCGCGGAGCGGCTTGGGCGAGGGGGGAGTCGCGATCCCAAGCCGCCCCGCGTTTAGGTTCCCGCCGCGTCGGAGCCCTGAGCGGGGGGCACCCTGGGATTCCGGGCGGGGTACGGCTCGGCAGGGGAGACGAGCCGTACTGCTGCCCTCCCGGATCAGGGAGTGCGTGGGAGCTGATCCGCAAGGGCTCCGTCAACCTGTCAGAAGTCGCGCGGTTACACAAGGCCACTGTTCAATACGCGAAGGGGTAATCGCGCTCCGTAGGTAACTATTAGGTCACGAACCTTACTGGCCAGTTCAACACAGCGTTGTTCGGAGCACTTAGCTTGGCCCGAACGGTCGTCACGTCCGTGGGCGCTGAAGTGCAGCTTGTGCTGGTCTGGCAGGCTGCTGGGCATGTCTGGATCGATTTCGGTCGGAACCCTGATCCTGCTCCGCCACGGCGAGAGCGAATGGAACGCGGAAAACCTGTTCACCGGCTGGGTTGACGTCCCCCTGTCGACCAAGGGCCAGGCGGAGGCCCGGCGCGGGGGTGAGTTGCTTCGTGAGACTGGCTTGCTGCCCGACATCGTGCACACCTCGGTGCTGCGCCGGGCCATCGCGACGGCGAACATCGCACTGGACGTCGCCGACCGCCACTGGATCCCCGTGAAGCGCGACTGGCGCCTCAACGAGCGGCACTACGGTGCGTTGCAGGGGAAGAACAAGAAGCAGACGCTCGAGGAGTTCGGCGAGGAGCAGTTCATGCTCTGGCGCCGCTCCTACGACACCCCGCCCCCGCCGATCGAGCCGGACGCGGAGTTCTCGCAGGAGGGCGACCCTCGGTACGCCGGCGCGGAGATTCCCCGGACGGAGTGCCTGAAGGACGTGGTCGCCCGCATGCTCCCGTACTGGGAGTCGGCCGTGATCCCGGACCTGCGCGCCGGCAGGACGGTCCTGCTGGCCGCCCACGGCAACTCACTGCGCGCCCTCGTGAAGTACCTGGACCGCATCTCGGACGACGCGATCGCCGGCCTGAACATCCCGACCGGCATCCCACTCCGCTACGACCTCAACGACCAACTGGAGCCCCTGAACCCGGGCGGCACCTACCTCGACCCCGAACAAGCGGAAAAAGCCGCCGCCGCCGTAGCGAACCAGGGCCGCTAACCCCGCGAGTCCCGCGTTCACCCACACCGAGTCCCGCGTTCACACACACCGAGTCCCGCGTTCACACACACCGAGTTGCGGTTCGTGCACACCAGACCTGCACGAAACCGCAACTCGTACTGTTCGATCGCGGGACTCGCTAGGTTTGAACGCGGGACTCGCGGTTAGAGGAGGCCCAGGTCGCGGGCTCGCATGCCTGCCTGGAAGCGGGACTCGGCGCCTAGCGCGGTCATCAGCTCCGCCACGCGCCGTCGGTACGTCCGTACGCCCAGGCCGAGCGTTCGTGCGGCCGTCTCGTCCTTGCAGCCCGACGCCAGCAGCTCCAGGACCCGCGGTGCAAGCGACCGCAGCTCCGCGTACCGGGCGTCGTACACAGCCAGATCCGTTGCCGACCGCCAGGCCGCGTCGAACAGGGACAGGACGTTCTGGACCACCGCGGGCGCCGTCACCACCCCGTAGCTCCGCTGGCCGTCCCGCAGGTCCCCCGCGAGGATCGCGAACCGGCGGTCGATGATGATCGTCTCGTTCAGGTCGTCCGTGGTGATGCGGATCTCGGCGGCACGCCGCCGCGACACGGTCCGCATGTGCTGCGCCGTCGACGGGTTCAGCAGCGCCGCCGGTTGGTAGACCTTCCGCAGCCGGGGCATCGACACCGGCTCGGTTGGCGGCCGGGTCGTCGCGAAGGTGTTCAGGTCCTTCGCCGCACAGAAGATCTCGCTGGCCGTCGCGAACAGGTGGGACGTCCGCGCGAACAGCTCCTCCTCGCCGTGGACGACGTCAGCGTTCATACGGCAAGTCTTCCCGAGCGGCACCGCGGTCGCCAATGTCGGCAGGAAGTTGCCAAAACCGGCGGCCGGAACGCGCCGACAGCAGGCTGGAACCCATGACAAACGCAAGCGCTGCCGGCACCTGGCGGCTCGGCGACCGTACCGTCAACCGGCTCGGGTTCGGGGCCATGCGGCTCATGGCCAGGGCGGACGGCACGCCCAGTGACCGTGCCACGGCCATCGAGGTCCTCCAGAAGGCCGTCGAGCTCGGTGTCAACCACATCGACACCGCCGCCTTCTACTTCTCCAACCTCCGCTCCGCCAACGAGCTGATCAACACCGCGCTGAGCCCGTACCCGCGGGACCTGGTCATCACCACCAAGGTCGGCCCGGGCCGCGACCTGGAGTCCAACTTCGTCCGGGCGACCACCAAGGGCCAGCTCCGCGGACAGGTCGAGGAGAACATCCGCCAGCTCGGCCTCGACCACCTCGAGGTCGTCAACCTCCGCATCGGCGAGGGGCTCGAACGCGGCACGACCCCGCTCAGGGACCGCTTCGAGGCGCTGGCCGAGCTTGCCCAGGAGGGTCTCATTCGGCACCTCGGCATCTCCAACGTCGGCCCCGAGCACCTGAAGGAGGCCATCGACATCGCACCGGTCGTGTGCGTCCAGAACCAGTACGGACTCACCACCCGCCGCGAGGACGACGCGCTCATCGAGCTGTGCGCGGCCAACGACGTCGCCTTCGTCCCGTTCTTCGCCGTCGGGGGAGTTCCCGGCGGGCCGCCGGACGAGACCGAGGCGGACGTGATCGCCGAGGTCGCCGCCGCGCACGACGCCACGCCGGCCCAGATCCGGCTCGCCTGGACACTCCACAAGGGACCGAACGTCCTCGCCATCCCCGGCACCGGCAACCCGGCCCATCTGGCGGAGAACGTCGCGGCGGCCGGGTTGCGGCTGACCGACGAGGAGATGTCCCGCTTGGACACGATCAGGTGAACGCGGGCTTGCGCCAGGACGAACAACGCCCCTGTTAGGTGTCGGGACAATCACCTATGCCCGTGGCGCACTGGCCCGCGGCACCCCTGACCTGCTTACGATTCGCCCGTGACCGACTTGGTCTGGACATTCCTGACAGCCGGTGCTTTGGTCGTCGGCCTCGTGGCCGGTGTGGGAATCGCCGGGGCACGACACCGGTCGGCGGCGCAGCCTCCGGCCGGTCCGACCATTTCGGTGCTACTCCAGCGGCTGGTCTTCTCCGCGCACAACGCGATCGTCATCCTGAACCAGTTCGGCGACGTCGTGCAGCACAACCGGCGCGCCGAGGAACTGGGTGTGGTCCGCAACCGCCGCGTCGACAACCACACCAAGAAGGCCGCCGAGCTGGCCAAGGAGACCGGTGAGCCGGTCGAGATCGAGCTGCGGCCGCAGGAGCGTGCCTTCGGCCGCGGCCCGGAGGCCGTCCGCGGGGAGATCCGCCCGCTCGGCGACGGCTTCCTGGTCGTGGACGCGGCCGACGAGTCCGAGGCGGTCCGCCTGGAGGCCACCCGGCGCGACTTCGTGGCCAACGTCAGCCACGAGCTGAAGACCCCGGTCGGCGCGATGGCGCTGCTGGCCGAGGCCGTGCTGAACGCGGCGGACGACCCGGCGGCCGTCCGCCGCTTCACCACGAAGATCCTCCACGAGGCGACCCGCCTCGGCACGCTCGTCACCGAGCTCATCGCGCTGTCCCGCCTCCAGGGCGCCGAGCGCCTGCCCGAGCTGAACGCGGTGGACGTCGACGCGGTCGTGCGGGATGCCCTCGGCCGCGCGAAGTTGGCCGCGGAGAGCACCGGCATCGACATCGCCACCGACACCGACAGCGCACTGCTCGTCGAGGGAGACCGGACGTTGCTGGTCACGGCCCTCGCGAACCTCCTGGAGAACGCACTCGCGTACTCCCAGCCGGGCAGCCCGGTCTCGATCAGCCGCCGCCGCGTCGGCGAGTTCGTGGAGATCTCCGTCACCGACCGGGGCATCGGCATCCCGGAGGACGAGCAGCAACGTGTCTTCGAGCGGTTCTACCGGCTCGACAAGGCCCGCTCGCGGGCCACCGGCGGCACCGGTCTCGGGCTCGCCATCGTCAAGCACGTCGCCGCCAACCACGGCGGCGAGGTCAAGCTGTGGAGCCGGCCGGGCACCGGGTCCACGTTCACGCTGCGCATCCCCGCCCATTCCAACTCCAGCGGTGTCAACAGCACAGGAGGAAAGCAGTGACCAGGGTGCTGATCGTCGAGGACGAGGAGTCGTTCGCCGACCCGCTCGCTTTCCTGCTGCGCAAGGAGGGCTTCACGGCCGCCGTCGCGAGTACCGGCCAGCAGGCGCTGGAGGAGTTCGACCGCAACGGCGCGGACATCGTGCTGCTCGACCTGATGCTGCCGGGGATGAGCGGCACCGACGTGTGCAAGGCGCTGCGCCAGCGCTCGACCGTGCCGGTGATCATGGTCACGGCCCGGGACAGCGAGATCGACAAGGTCGTCGGTCTGGAGATCGGCGCGGACGACTATGTGACGAAGCCGTACTCGGCCCGTGAGCTGATCGCCCGGGTCCGCGCCGTGCTGCGCCGCGGGGGTGAGTCCGGCGACGGCGAGCTGCTGCCGCAGGTACTCGCCGCTGGCCCGGTCCGGATGGACGTCGCACGGCACGTGGTGACCGTCGACGGCACCGAGATTCCGCTGCCGCTGAAGGAGTTCGACCTGCTCGAGTACCTCCTGCGCAACGTCGGGCGGGTGCTCACCCGCGGGCAGCTGATCGACCGGGTGTGGGGGGCGGACTACGTCGGCGACACCAAGACGCTGGACGTCCATGTCAAGCGGCTGCGGTCCAAGATCGAGCCCGACCCGGCCTCGCCGCGCCACCTCGTGACCGTGCGTGGGCTGGGCTACAAGTTCGAATCGTGACGGAAACCCTTCCCTAACCGCGACCTACAGGTAATCTCTCGCCTCGTGCGCCTTGGGGTCTTGGACGTTGGGTCCAACACCGTCCACCTTCTTGTCGTGGACGCGCATCGTGGCGCGCACCCGATGCCGGCCAGCTCGCGGCGTTCGGTGCTGCGGCTGGCCGAGCGGCTGACCGGCGCGGGCGACCTCTCCGCGGAGGGGGTGGACGACCTCGTCAGCTCGGTCGCCGACGCCAAGAAGTCGGCCGCCAAGCTGGGTTGCGAGGACCTCATGGCCTTCGCGACCTCGGCGGTTCGCGACTGCGGCAACGTGACCGACGTGCTGGCCAGGGTCCGCGACGAGACGGGTGTCGAGCTGAAGGTGCTCACCGGCAAGGACGAGGCGAAGCTGACCTTCCTCGCCGCCCGCCGGTGGCTCGGCTGGTCCGCCGGCCGGCTGCTCGTCCTCGACATCGGCGGCGGCTCCCTGGAGCTCGGGATCGGCATCGACGAGGCACCCGACTACGCCAAGTCGGTCCCGTTCGGGGCCGGCCGGATCAGCCGGGAGCGGTTCGCGGGCGACCCGCCGACCCGCACCGAGATCACCGAGACCTCGGCGTGGCTGGCCGACCAGCTCGCGCCGGTGGCGCGGAAGGTCGCCAAGCACGGTGACCCGGACCGTGTGGTGGCCACGTCGAAGACCTTCCGGACGCTCGCCAGGCTGACCGGGGCCGCGCCGTCGACGGCCGGTCCACGGGTGCGGCGGGTGCTTACCCAGGCGGGGTTGCGGCAGCTCATCGCGTTCGTCTCCAGGATGAGTGCCGCCGATCTGGCCGAGCTGGAGGGCGTCAGCGCGAGCCGCGCGCACCAGCTCGTCGCCGGCGCGCTGGTGGCGCAGGCCACGTTGCACGCGCTGGACCTGCCGGAGCTGGAGATCTGTCCATGGGCGCTGCGTGAGGGAGTCATCCTGCGGCGGCTCGACCAGGCTGATGGGGAGTAGCCGTGATGCACGACGAGGACCTCACCGGGGGCCATTCATAATGTGGTTCGCACGTTACGAATATGAGAGCCCTTCGGGCGTCGCCGCTGGACGAATCGGCCGGCGCCGGGCACGGTGGAGTCGATGAGTCACGAAGGCGGACCAGAGCAGCCTCAGCGGACGGTCGCGGAGCTGCTCGCGAAGTACGGCGCCGACGCGGGCAACCAGCCCCGGCGCCGTCGTCGGCGTGCGGACGACATGGGCGACACCGGCGCTCAGCAGATCATCGACCGGGTGATGTCGGAGTCCGGCGAGATGCAGGCCATCCGCGACGACATGCCGCCGCCGGAGCGCACGTCGCACCGCAGGGGCGCCGAACGCAGTGGCTACCAGCGGCAGATCACGCCGCGTGGCGGGACACCGGGCCAGCAGTCGTCGCAGCGCATACCGAGACCGCTGCCTCCACAGCCCTCACAGCAGATGCCGCGGCCGCAGCCCGCGCCGTCCCCCGGCCCCGGCCAGCAGTCGTCCAGCCGGATGCCGTCCGGCTTCACCGGACGGGTCGAGCCGCCCCCGGTGCGCGACCAGCCACCGCCCCGTCCCGCACCGCAGCCGTCGCGGCAGATGCCGCGCCCGCAGCCGTCCCAGCGCATGCCCATGCCGCCGCCCCCCGGCGGCACCCGGGACCGTTCGGGCATCCGCTCGCGGCTGGACGGGGACCTGGCGCCGCCCGTCTCCCCTCCGCTGCCCACGCCGCCGTCCATGGCCGGCCCGTCGGCGGAGACGACCGAGGAGCTGCCCAGGGTGCCCGGCCGCGTCCCGGTGGACGGCTCGATGTCCGGGCGCCGCCCGATGCCGCCGGCCGACGTCCCGACGCAGTACGCGCCGGCCTACGACCCGTACGCGGAGCCGGAGGAGAGCGGCTACCGCAACGCGTACCCGCCGGCCGACCCGGACGAGCGGTACGACACCGGCGAGCGGTCCTACCCGGGCGACCGCTACGACTCGGCCCAGTACGACAACCTGCTCGACGACGACGACCTGCGCCGCGACCGCGACAGGGACCGCGACAGGGACGACCTCGACGATCTCGACGAGCTGGAGGACCTCGAGGACGACGACCTCGACGGCGACCGCGAGCGCTCGCCGGTGCGGGAATGGCTGATCATGCTCGCCCAGCTCGCGCTGGGTGTCATCGGCGGCGCCGCGGTCTGGCTCGGGTTCAACTGGCTGTGGGGCTTCCTGCCCGCGGCCGCGCTGGTGGTGGCGCTGGTCGTGACCACCGGCCTGGTGCTGATCGTCCGGAAGATCCGCAAGGCGGAGGACCTGCAGACCACCGTGCTGGCCGTGCTGGTGGGCCTGGTCGTCACCGTGTCGCCGGCGGCGTTGCTGCTGCTGAACCGCTGACGTGACCGTTCGGGTCGGGCTGTCGACCGCGTCGGTGTGGCCACGCACGGCCTCCACGGCGTTCGAGCTGGCGGCCCAGCTCGGTTACGACGGCGTCGAGGTGATGGTCTGGGCGGATCCCCTGAGCCAGGACCCGGTGGCGCTGCGGCGGCGGTCACGGCAGTTCGGCGTGCCGGTCATGGCGGTGCACGCGCCGTGCCTGCTGATCACGCAGCGGGTGTGGTCGCCGCTGCCGGAGGAGCGCCTGCGCCGCTCGGTGGCGGCCGCGGTCGAGCTGGGGGCGCCGACGGTCGTGATCCACCCGCCGTTCCGCTGGCAGCGCCGGTACGCCGACGGCTTCGCCGACCTGGTCGCGGAGCTGGAAGACTCGTCCGGCATCGCGATCGCGGTGGAGAACATGTTCCCGGTGCGCCGTTTCGGCCGCCAGGTGACCGCGTTCGACCCGTCGATCGACCCGACGGACGTGGGCTACCGCAACTACACCCTGGACCTGTCCCACACGGCGGCGGCGGGCGAGGACGCGATGGCCCTGCGCCGCCGCATGGGCAACGCGCTCCACCACGTCCACCTGGCCGACGGCACCGGCCTCCCCCGCGACGAGCACCTGGTCCCGGGCCGCGGCACCCAGCCGTGCGCACAGGTCTGCGAGTCGGTGACCGACTTCACCGGCCAGGTGGTCGTGGAGATCAACACCCGCCGGGCCAGGACCGGCCCAGAACGCACCAAGGACCTGGCCGAGTCCCTCCTCTTCGCCCGCCTGCACCTGGGCCAGTAACCCGCGAGTCCCGCGTTCACACACCCCGAGTCCCGCGTTCACACACCCCGAGTCGCGGTTTCGTGCACACGGCCGCCCGGCCGGCACCCGGAGCCGGCCGCACGATCGACATCGCGCCCACACACGCGCTGAGCTGGCACGCGAGACGACCGAGCCGCACACCACCCAAGGGTTGGCGGCTGCCCGTAGAGTCCCGTCCGTGCACCCCTTACGCAGCCTCATCTTGGCCGCGGCCGGCAACGACGTGATCCGCCGGCTGGTCGCGACCGCTCCGGTGAGCCGGGATGTCGTCCGGCGGTTCGTGGCCGGTGAGGCCACCGCCGACGCGCTCACCGTCACCAGGAAACTCGTTGACCAGGGACTCAACGTCACCCTCGACTACCTCGGTGAGGACACGACCGACAAGGCGCTGGCCGAGCAGACCGTCGAGGCCTACCTGGACCTGCTCGACGGCCTCCAGCGCGAGGGCCTGGCGAAGCACGCCGAGGTCAGCGTCAAGCTGTCGGCCGTGGGCCAGGCGTTCGACGAGGCGCTCGCCCTCGAGAACGCCGGGCGCATCTGCGCGCGCGCCGAGCAGGCCGGCACCACGGTCACCCTCGACATGGAGGACCACACCACCACCGACTCGACCCTGCGGGTCCTCGGTGACCTGCGCGCGACCTGGCCGTGGGTCGGCGCGGTGCTCCAGTCGTACCTGCACCGCACCGAGCTGGACTCGGCCCGCCTGTCCGGCGACGGCTCACGGGTGCGGCTGTGCAAGGGCGCCTACGCCGAGCCGCCGGAGGTCGCCTTCGCGGAACCGCACCAGGTCGACCTCGGCTACGTGCGGTGCGCGAACGTCCTCCTGCGTGGCGACGGCTTCCCCATGTTCGCCACCCACGACCCCCGACTCGTCGAGATCATCGGCACTCGTGCGGAGGCGCTCGGCAGAAAGCCGGGCAGCTTCGAGTTCCAGATGCTGTACGGCATCAGACCGGACGAGCAACTGCGGCTCGCTGGTCGAGGACACACCGTGCGCGTGTACGTTCCTTACGGCGTGCAGTGGTACGGCTACCTCATGCGCAGGCTCGCCGAGCGCCCCGCGAACACCGCGTTCTTCTTGCGTGCCTTGGTATCCCGCAGGTGATCAAGAATCTGACGGCATTCTCTGATCAAGATCCCGAGAACGTGGCAGGGTAATAATCATGAGCAGTCTTGCGGGTCATGGCGACGCGCGCGCCGGGCACGGTTCGGCCGGGCCGTTCACCACCGCGTCACGCGTCCGCCCGCTCGGCGACGGCACGTTCGCCGCCACGCTGTCCAGCCCATGGACCATCGCCGGCAAGCCCCATGGCGGCTTCCTGGTGGCCCTGCTGGCCCGTGCGGGGGTCGCGTCGGCCGGCGGCGCCCCGGCGGCCGACCCGTTGACGGTGAGCGCCCAGTTCCTGCGTGCGCCCGAGCTGGGCCCGGTGCTGATCCGCACCGAGGTCCGCAAGAGCGGCCGGCAGACGACGGTCGTGGGCGTGCAGCTGGAGCAGCGCGGTCAGTCGTGCGTGGAGGGTGTGGTGACGACGGGCCGGTTGCCACGCGAGCGGGCGGCGTGGTCGGACCTGCCGAACCTGCCGTCCGAGCCACCGGGCAACGCACTGGACCTGGCGGCGCTGCCGATGGCCTCGGTGTTCCGCCTGACCGAGGGCTGCGACGTGCGCCTGGACCCGAACGGCGCCGGCTTCCTGCACGGCCAGACGAACGACCCGCCCCGGCTGCGGCTGTGGGCGAGGCCGAGGAACGAACAGGTTGACCCGTTCTTCGCGTTGCTGGTGGGCGACATCTCGCCACCGGTGACGTTCAACCTCGGCCGCTTCGGCTGGTCCCCGACGGTCCAGATGACCGGGCTGCTCCGCTCTCGCCCCGCCCCGGGCTGGCTACGCGTCCAGGTCGACTGCAAGGCCGTCCACGGCGCGTGGTTCGACGCCGACGCGACGGTCGTGGACGCCACGGGACGCCTCGTCTGCCAGTCCCGCCAGCTGGCGTTGTCGGCGAAGCCCTAGCCGGCGCCGCTTACGGGAGGTCGTCGTCCTTCCCGGTGGTTCGTGGCAGCCGGTCGACGACCGCCTTGGCGCGGACGAGGTCGAGGCCGGTCTCCTCGCGGACGACCTTCACCGCGTGGACGATCTCGCCGCGGGCCACCAGGTCACGGGCCCGGCCCAGTGTTTCCTCACCCACCTCCGAAAGCACGACCGGTGGCTGGGGTCGGTGGCGCACGCTCAGGAACACCACCAGCATCAGCACGACACCGAGCAGGAAACCGAGGACGAAGGCAGTACCGGTCGACATGCCTGGAGACGCTAGCGTGGCACGCTGTCCCGCATGACAGATTCCATCGCGGTGCTCGGGGCCGGGAAGATCGGGGAGGCACTCCTCTCCGGGCTGCTCTCCGGCGGCCGCCGGGTCGACGAGCTCATGTTCACCGAACGTCACCCCGAGCGGGCTGCCGAGCTGACCACTCGCTACGGCCTCCCCGCCGTCGACGTCGCCACGGCGGCCAAGACGGCCACCGTGCTCGTCGTGGCCGTGAAGCCGCAGGACATCGAGCCGCTGCTGGACGAGCTGACGCCCTACGCCACCCGCGACACACTCGTCGTCTCGCTCTGCGCGGGCCTGCCCACCAGCCTGTACGAGCGGCGGCTCAGCGAGGGCGTGCCCGTCGTCCGGGTGATGCCCAACACGCCGATGGTCGTCGGGGAGGCCATGTCCGCCATCTCGCCCGGGCGGCACGCCACCAACGACCACCTCAGGACGGTCGAGGAGCTGCTCTCGGTCGTCGGCCAGGTCGTGCGGGTGCCGGAGTCGCAGCAGGACGCCGTGACCGCCCTGTCCGGCTCCGGTCCCGCCTACTTCTTCTACCTGGTCGAGGCCATGATCGACGCCGGGATCCTGCTCGGCCTGCCGCGCGCGGTCGCCGAGAAGCTGATCATCCAGTCGGCCGTCGGCGCCGCCGCCATGCTGGCCAGGACCGGCGAGCACCCGGTCATCCTCCGCGAGGCGGTGACCTCGCCGGCCGGCACGACGATCATGGCCATCCGCGAGCTGGAGAAGCACGGCGTCCGGGCCGCGCTGCTCGCCGCGATCGAGGCCGCGCGGGACCGGTCGCAGGAGCTGGGGAAGGCGCACGACCCGAAATGATCAAAAATTCGTGGCGCGTGGCATCGCATCAGTCACACCAGTCCCGCTAGTCTCGGGAGTAGCACGTGCGTGTCGATACCGTCGGTGGGGAAGCCGGCGGCGCGACACGTGTCGAAGGACGCGGTGAGCATGCCGGCGAACAGGAAAGAACCGGAGCCACCTGGTCTCGCACAGGTGCAGTTCCTGACCGTGGCCGAGGTGGCCACCATGATGCGAGTTTCGAAGATGACGGTGTACCGCCTGGTGCACAACGGCGAGCTGCCCGCGGTACGGGTCGGCAAGTCGTTCCGGGTACCCGAGCAGGCGGTGCACGACTACCTGCGTAGTGCCTATTTCGACGCCGGCTAGGTGGCCGGTGCCGAGCGTCCCATGACGCCCAGGTAATCTTGATGCCCGTTGCCTGGTGTCATGGGGCGCGTCCGTTACCGGACCTGTTTGGTCGAGATGGTCGCTGCTGTCCAGGTAGACCCGACCACCGATGAAGCAGAGGTTCCGCATGGGCTCGGTCATCAAAAAGCGCCGCAAGCGCATGTCCAAGAAGAAGCACCGCAAGCTGCTCCGGAAGACCCGCGTGCAGCGTCGCAAGCTGAAGAAGTAACGCCGATTGGTGGGTGTCCGCCAAACGGGTGACATCCACCAAAACAGCGTGTGACCTGCGTTAACTACTCGTTGCCGGCGACGAATCGATCACGATTCGGATGTAGAGTCGCGGACGGTCCGCAACGCATGCTAGGGCGCGGACCGCCGAACTCGAGTCATCGGAGTCGCATGGCGTCCAGGGTTGTCCTCGTCACCGGAGTCGCCGACCAGCTCGGTGGCCAGCTCGCCGCCCGGTTGGCGGCCGATCCGGCCATCGACCGGGTGCTGGGTGTCGACGTGACGCCAGGACCCGGCCCACGCGACGCGCGGGTGGAGTTCGTCCGCGCGGACATCCGAGGACCGAGGATCGCCAAGGTGATCGACTCCGCGCGGGTCGACACGGTGGTGCACGCCGCGCCCCGGCCGAGTGTCGGGCCGAGACGGGCCGCCATCAAGGAGCTCAACGTCATCGGCACGATGCGGCTCCTGTCCGCCTGCCAGCGGGCGGACAGCGTGCGCAAGCTGGTCGTGAAGTCCACCGCGGAGGTGTACGGCGCGAGCGCGAGCTCGCCGGCCGTGTTCACCGAGCAGGACGCCCCGGAACAGGGCCACGCCGACGAGGTCGAGGTCGAGGGCTATGTCCGCGGCTTCGCCCGCCGCCGCCCGGACGTCGAGCTGACCGTCATCCGGCTGGCCGAGGTCATCGGCCCTGGCGTGGACAACGCGCTCGCCAGGTACTTCTCGTTGCCCGTGGTGCCGACCGTGCTCGGCTTCGACGCCCGCGTGCAGCTCCTGCACGTCAACGACGCGCTGGCGGTGCTGAACCGCGCCGCGACCCATCACCTGCCCGGCGTCTTCAACGCGGGCGGGGACGGGGTGCTGATGCTGTCCCAGGCGATCCGCCGCGCCGGCCGCGTCCCGCTGCCGCTGCCCCGGGCCGCCATCGGCTTCGGTACCCGCCTGGCGGGCAGGGTCGACCTGTCACCGGGCCAGGCTCGGCTGCTCAGCTACGGCCGGGTCATCGACACGACCCGCCTCAAGACCACGTTCGGGTTCACGCCGAAGTGGACCACCGCCGCCGCGTTCGACGACTACGTCCACGGCCGCTCCGCCACCGCGCGGTTCTGAGCGAAGCTTCGTTGAGGGGAAGACGTGCCTGTACAGGAAGCCGAAGTCATTCCGCTGCGCCCGAGAGAGCCAGGGGCGCCGGAGACACCGCCGCGCCGGCTCGCGCCGGTGATCGAGCTGCGACCCCGGCCGGAGTCGCTGGCGAGTACGTTCGCCGGCTTCGTCCGCAACCGCCTGACCGGCGACTACCCGGTCGACGACTTCGGGTTCGACCCCCAGCTGACCGACGCGGTGATCATGCCGCCGCTGCGGCTGATGTACGAGAAGTGGTTCCGCGTCGAGGTCACGGGTGCGGAGAACCTGCCGGTCGACGGCGGCGCGCTGGTCGTCGCCAACCACTCCGGCACGTTGCCGTGGGACGCGGTCATGACCGCGATCGCCGTGCACGACAACCACCCGCGGGGCAAGCACCTGCGCATGCTGGGCGCCGACCTGGTGTTCAGGGTGCCGGTGCTGAGCACGCTCGCCCGCCGGACCGGCCAGACCCTGGCGTGTGGCGCCGACGCGGAGCGCCTGCTTCGGTCCGGTGAGCTCGTCGGCGTGTGGCCGGAGGGCTTCAAGGGCATCGGCAAGCCGTTCAGCGAGCGCTACCGGCTGCAGCGGTTCGGCCGGGGCGGGTTCGCACGCACCGCCATGCGGGCGGGCGTGCCGATCATCCCCTGCTCGATCGTCGGCGCCGAGGAGATCTACCCGAAGATCGCCGACCTGAAGCCGGTCGCGAAGCTGCTCGGCCTGCCGTACTTCCCGGTCACGCCGTTCTTCCCGCTGCTGGGCCCGCTCGGCGCGGTCCCGCTGCCGACGAAGTGGCACATCGACTTCGGCACGCCCGTCCGCACCGACCTGGCCACCCCGGACGAGACCGACGACCACGGCGCCGCGCTGGAGACGGCCGAGCACGTCCGCGACACGGTCCAGCAGACGCTGGACGGCATGGTGGCCGGGCGCCGGTCCGTCTTCCGGGGCTGACGGGACTGAGGGGCTAGAGGGGCCAGTCGGGGTCGCGGTCCCGGAGTTGGCGTCGCTGCTCGAACTCGATGCCGTTGCGCCGGCCGTAGATGAAGCCGATGCCGAGGCAGATGACCGCGACCAGCAGTATCAGTATTCCGGTCATGAGCCCCGCTTCCGGTAGGCGAGCCCGGCGACCACCGCGCCGGCGACCGCACCCGCGCCGAGCACGGACGGGACCCCGATCTTCGCCGCCTTCCGGCCGGTGCGGAAGTCCCTGATCTCCCAGCCGCGCTTGCGCGCGGTCTCGCGGAGCGTCCCGTCCGGGTTGACGGCGACCGCGGTGCCGACCACCGACAGCATGGGGACGTCGTTCGCGGAGTCCGAGTAGGCCGTGCAGCGCCGCAGGTCGAGGCCCTCCCGGGCGGCGAGCGCGCGGACCGCGTGTGCCTTGGCCGGGCCGTGCAGCATCTCGCCGACGAGCCGGCCGGTGTAGATGCCGTCCTCGCTCTCGAGCACGGTGCCGAGCGCGCCGGTGAGCCCGAGCCGGCGCGCGATGATCGCGGCGAGGTCGACGGGGGTGGCGGTGACGAGCCAGACCCGCTGGCCGGCGTCGAGGTGCATCTGGGCGAGGGAGCGGGTGCCGGGCCAGATCTTGTCGGCCATCAGCTCGTCGTAGATCTCCTCGCCGAGCGTGGTCAGCTCGGCCACCGAGTGGCCGGCGACGAACGACAGCCCGGACTCGCGGGCGTTGCGGATGTTGTCGTGCGTCTCCCGCCCACCGACGCGGAACGCGACCTGCTGGAGCGCGAACCTGGTCAGGTCGGCGGTGGTGAAGAACTTCCTGGCCGCCATGCCGCGCGCGAAGTGGAAGATCGACGCGCCCATCATCATGGTGTTGTCGACGTCGAAGAAGGCGGCCGCGGTGAGATCGACCGGCGCCATCGGCTGCTGGGCGTGCTCGAGCACGAAAGCGGCTTCGGCCGAGGCCTCGCCGGCGATCGTGGCGAGCAGCTCGGGCTCCTTCCCACGGCCACGCCACAGGGACACGGCATCGCCTCCGCGGTCGAGTTGGTTCAGGCGGCTTCTACATCCAACAGCGTAGCGAGCAGGCTCGCCCGGGTTTTCGCGTCACCAGCGCCCACCAGCCACGCACCGCCGAATGTCGGTGCTCCCCGGTAGCGTTGAAACCGGGGGTCCCCCTTGGGCCGCACGAAAGGGACTTTCGTGCGGGTGGGGTGCGCGGGGTGGTCAGCCAATGCCCAGGCCGGGCAGCAGCGAGGGCAGGTCGATGAGCGGCGGTGTCGTCGTCGTGCCGGCGGCCGGGGCCGGGTCGCGGGTCGGCGCCGGGACGGACACCGTCGCGCCGGGGACCGGCAGGAGCGGCAACTGCGGCGTCGGCTCGGCCGACGGCACGGGCGGGCTCGGTATCTCCGGGCCGGTCGGCGCACCGGGGTCGCCGGGGGGCGCCGGCACAGTCGGCGCGGCGCTCGACGCGGGCGCGGGGTCCTTCACCTCACACGGTCCGGTCGCGGGGAGCGCGCCGATGTCGTCGTACGACCCGGAGGTGATCTGGTAGCAGTCCATGCGGGCCAGCAGGCCACTCGCCCGTTCGGTGATCCCGTCGAGCAGCGCGCGGGACGCGTGCTGGCGGTTGCGTGCGGCCTCCGGCAGCTGCGCGGACACCTGCCGCAGCCGGGACGCCTGCGCCTTCGACCAGTCCCGCAGGGACTCCAGCAGTCGCCCGTCGCTGCCGGTGCCCAGCGCGATCAGCTGCCGGGAGCCGGCGACGGCGTCGTTGTCGAAGTCGGTGAGCGCGGTGAGGTAACCGCCGACCGGCGCGTCGGCCGGGTCGGGGTAGCGCCGCGCGAGCGTCTCGATCTCGCTGAGCCGCGCCGACGCGAACTCCAGGTGCTTGAGCGCCTTGGGCTCGTCCCCGAAGGTCAGCCCGAGCGAGGCGGCCTCGGCCGTGCGCTTGATGCCGTACAGGGCGTCGCCGGGCAGGGCGTCGCGGGAGAGCAGCACGCTCATCCCGGCCAGCGACCCGACCAGCGCGAGCACCGCCAGCGCCGCGACCGCCAACCGGCCGCGTGCTCCGGCGAACGCGCCACGCCTCTTGTCGTCCGGTCTTGTCCCGGCCGGCCGGGACCGCCCGCGTGGCGTGTCCGGCCCCGTCCGGCCCCGCTCCCGCGGCGCGACCTCAGGCGGAGGCGACGGGGAACGCGATGGGGAACGCGATGGGGAACGCGAGGCGGCCGGCGAGTCGGTGGTGTCCGACGGGACGGATCTGACAGGCTCCCCGGACTCGTCGGCATCCAGGGAGAGCAGGATCCGGTCGCGGATCCGCTGACGTTCGACCGCCGTGGGGACCGTCAGTGGATCCAGCGACCGCAGAGCACGCACGACCGGCCGGTCGTGCTTCCCTCTGTTCTCGCCGTCCACGACTGGAAAAACGAATCTGCGGCCAGCAAAGTTACGCATTCAGCGAAGGTCGGGCGGCAACAGTTGGGCCAACCGGCGGACGGCCCGGTGCTGCAGTGCCTTCACCGCGCCTTCGTTGCGTGACATCACCACCGCCGTCTCCGCGACCGACAGGCCCTGCAGGAACCGCAGCACGATGCATTCCCGCTGGTCATCGCCCAGCTGCGACACGCACTCCAGCAACGCGGACCTCGTCGCGCCCGCCAGCACCTGCTGTTCGGGCCCGGCTTCGACGCGGCCGGAGTCATCGACCTCGGCCGTCGTCACCTCCAGGCGGAAACGGCTGGACTTCACATGGTCCAACACGAGGTTTCGGGCAATCGTGACGAACCAGGCGCCGACGTCCCTGCCCTGATACGTCACCGAGGTGATCCTGCGCAGGGCGCGCAGGAAGGTCTCGCTGGTGACGTCCTCGGCGAGTTCCCGGTCCCCGACCCGGAATAGGACATATCTGAACACCACGTCGACGTACTTGTCGTAGAGCAGAGCGAACGCCGACCGGTCACCTTCCTGGGCGGCGCGAACAAGCTCCCACGATCCACCGGGCTCGGGTGCCTCCACGGCAGACTCCTGTCGCGGGATTCGGGCAACCGCCACCGCAGCCCGCTGAGCTGGGCTTGCGGCTTGCATGCTCGACTCCCTCGGCTGGCCCACCGGCGGTGACGGGGCACAGCCGGCGGCCTTGGCAGCATACGTGTAGTTACTCGATAGTAGGTAGGTTCGCCTACTGAGAAGACTCGGTAGGCGGACAACCATGACGTAAGTGAGTCGTGCCACACTGCCGGAAAGTTGCGCCTAACGAAGGGCTTTCCATGGTCGACGCGCTGACCGGCAACGTTGCCGACCTGGTCGCCGATGCGGCCGGACGAATCCCGGACCACCCAGCCCTGGTGGACGCGGCCACCGGTCACACACTCACCTGGTCACGAACCAACCATGCCGTCGACGCCTACGCGGCGAGACTCGCCGAGGCCGGGCTGGAAACCGGGGACCGGGTGGCGATCACGCTTCCCAACGGGCCGGCGTTCTGCGTGGCGCTGTTCGCCGTGCTGCGGGCCGGCGGCATCGCGGTGCCGGCCGCGGCGACCTCCCCCGAGCTGCCGCGACTCATCGAGCACAGCGGCGCGAAGCTCGTGGTCGGTGGCGGTGGCGGTGGCGGTGGCGGTGGCACTGGCGGTGGCGCTGGCGGTGGCACTGGCGGTGGTTCGGAAACCATCGACGCGCCCGACCTGGCCGCGACCGGCGAGCCACGCGAGGCGACGGCGGGCGGCGAGGACATCGCGGTCCTCTGCTACACCTCCGGCACGGCCGGCGTGCCGCGCGGAGTGATGCTGTCCCACCGCGCCCTGCTGTCGAACGTCCGCCAGTGCGCCCAGCTCGATCCGCCGCCGGTCACGTCGACCGACCGCGTCCTGCTGGTCGTGCCCCTGTTCCACGCCTACGGGCTCGGTCCCGGCCTGTTGCAGGTCACCTCCGCGGGCGCCACGGCCGTGCTGATGGAGACCTTCGGCACCGAGCGCGCGCTGTCCGTGTGCGCGGAGCACCAGGTGACCGCGTTGGTCGGCGTGCCGGCCATGTACCAGGCGCTGACGGCCGCCGATCCCGAGCGGCTCGCCCAGGGCCTGGCGTCTGTCCGGCTCCTGACCTCCGGCGCCGCGCCCCTGTCGCCGGCCGTGCTGTCGGCGGTCGAGCAGGCCACGGGCCTGCCCGTGTTCGAGGGCTACGGCCTCACCGAGACGGGCCCGGTGCTGACGTCCACCCTGGTCAGCGGCGTCGCGAAGGCAGGCTCGGTCGGCCGCCCGCTGCCGGACGTGGAGCTGCGGATCGTGGACAGCGAGGGCGGCTCGGCCGACCCGGACGAGGAGGGCTGGTTCGACGAGGACGAGCCCGAGACCGGCCGCGTGGCCGCCCGCGGGCCGAACCTGTTCAGCGGCTACTGGCCCGACGGCGCGGGCGGTCCGGACGAGGATGGCTGGTTCCGCACCGGCGACGTCGGCTACCTGGACGCGGACGGCGACCTGCGGCTGGTCGACCGCGCCAACGACCTGATCATCGTGAACGGCTTCAACGTGTACCCCAACGAGGTGGAGCGGGTCATCGACGAGCTGCCGGACGTCCTCGAGTCGGCCGCGGTCGGCGTGCCGGACGAGCGGACCGGCGAGCAGGTCGTCGCGGTCGTGGTGTTGCGGGAGGGTGCGGCGCTGAGCGAGGACGAGGTCCGCGAGCACTGCGCCGAGCGGCTCGCCCGGTTCAAGGTGCCGAGGACCGTGCGCTTCGCCGACGAGTTACCCCACTCGGCGACGGGCAAGGTCCGGCGGGCGGCGTTGAGGGGTGGCGGCTGACGTGGTGACCGTGGTGACGAGGCAGGGCTGCCACCTGTGCGAGGTGGCGGAGGCCGAGGTCGAGCGCATCTGCGTGGAGCTGGCGGTGCCGTGGGAGACCATGGACGTCGACGCGGACCCCGAGCTGCGTGCCGAGTACGGCGAACGGGTCCCGGTGATCCTGATCGACGGCGAGGAACACGGCTACTGGCGCGTCGAGGAGCCCCGCCTCCGGGCGGCACTGGCCCGCTGACCCGGCACCGGCAGGCTTCTGCCGCGCGTCGTGCTCGCTCGCGGTGGCGGAGCCGCCTCGGGGGCCACCTTCGTCATCGGGGAGTCACCGACGCGTTCGGCGCACCTCACGAAAGGGTGGGGTAAGAAGTCCGTAATCGAGATTGGGTTGAACCGAACGGCCCTCCGCGCCGAACGTAGAGGTGTGCAACTCGACACGCGTGCCGCTGGCACGCCCGCCGCCCCACCCGGGCGGCTACCGCGGACCCGGGCGATCGCCGTCGCGCTCGTCTCCCTCATCGCCGCCCTCGGCGCCGGCCACCTCGTCTCCGCGTTCGTCGGGCCGTCGGCCTCGCCGTTCGTCGCGGTCGAGAACTGGGTGCGGGACAGCTCGCCCCACCCGGTCGTCGAGTGGGCCAAGAACACCTTCGGCACGGCCGACAAGACCGTCCTCTTCATCGGCGTCACGGTCGTCATCCTCGGCGTCACCGTGCTCGCCGGGCTCCTCTCGCGAACGCGACCGACCCCCGGGCTGATCATCGCGGGCGGCCAGGGCGTCGTCGGGTTCGTCGCCGTGCTCAGCCGTCCCGACCTCGGGCAGCTCGGCATCGTCGCGCCGGCCGTCAGCATCGTCGCCGGCCTGCTCACCTTCAGCTGGCTGCACGCGCGGGCCTGGCCCGCCGAGCTCGACCGCGAGGGCCGCCGCCGGTTCCTGCGCACCGGGGCTGGCGTCCTCATCGGCGCGGGCGCCGCGGGTGTCATCGGACAGCTCGCCGGCAACCGGGTCGACGTCGAGCAGTCCCGTGCCGAGGTCGGCCGGCTCAGGATCGCGAGCCCCGCGCCGAAGCTCCCGGCCGGCGCCGACTTCGCCGGCAGCGGCAGCGCCCGGTTCATCACCAGCAACCGCGACTTCTACCGCATCGACACGGCCCTCACGCTGCCCCGCGTCTCCGCCCAGGACTGGCGGCTGCGCGTCCACGGCCTCGTCGACAAGCCCGTCGAGTTCACGTTCGAAGAGATCCGCGGCCGTGCCCTCATCGAGCGGCCCGTCACGCTCACCTGCGTGTCCAACGAGGTCGGCGGCGGCCTCATCTCCACCGCCAACTGGATCGGCGTCCCGCTCCGCGACCTGCTCATGGAGGCCGGCGTCAAACCGGGCGCCGACCAGCTGTTCTCCACCAGCGTGGACGGCTTCACCGCCGGCACCCCGGTCGACGCGCTGCTCGACCCCAACCGCGGCGCCATGCTCGCCATCGGCATGAACGGCGAGCCGCTGCCGCAGGAGCACGGCTTCCCGGCCCGCATGGTGGTCCCCGGTCTGTACGGCTACGTCTCCGCCACCAAGTGGGTGGCCGACATGGAGCTGACGACGTTCCAGGACAAGCAGGCCTACTGGATCCCGCGCGGCTGGTCCGCGAAGGGCCCCATCAAGACCGAGTCCCGCATCGACAACCCCCAGGACGGCGCGGACCTGCCGACGGGCCGCACCACCATCGCCGGCGTCGCGTGGGCGCAGACCATCGGCATCAGGAGCGTCGAGGTCCGGGTCAGCGACAACGGCGCGGACGAGTGGCACCAGGCCGAGCTGAGCACCGAGGTCGGCCTCGACACCTGGCGGATGTGGCGGGTGCGGGTGAACCTGCGGTCCGGCAGCCACCGCATCCAGGTCCGGGCCACCGACAAGTCCGGCTACACCCAGACCGAGGCGCTGGCCGACCCCGTGCCCAACGGCGCGACCGGCTGGCACACGATCGAGGTGACCGCCGGCTAGCGCGGAACCCCCTAGGGCACTAGATGACATCCAGAGGCGCCTGCTAAATCTGTTGGCAGCAGCGCGTTGAAAACCGGCTCTGGCCGGCGACTTTGTGCCTGCGTTCACAAGCGGCTACCGTATGAACATTCCCAGGGGCGAGTCTTTCGAGGAGCATCAGCGTGGCGCAGCGTGGCCAGTCCGGCTCGAACGGTAGAAGGCCAGTAGCGCCCGCGGAGAACGCCGCGGAGGTCACCGCCCCCATGCCGCCACTGACCAACGGTCAGGGCGCGCTCTCCCCGCGGGCCATCCCCGAGGCCGCCGTCGCGCGCCTCGCCGTCTACCTGCGGGTGCTGTCCGGGATGAAGGAGCAGGGCATCGGCACGGTGTCCAGCGAGGAGCTGTCGGTCGCGGCCGGCGTCAACTCGGCGAAGCTCCGCAAGGACCTCTCCTACATCGGCACGTACGGCACGCGTGGTGTTGGTTACGAGGTCGAGGTGCTCATCGATCAGATTGAACGAGTACTCGGCCTCACGCGTGAACAGAGCGTGGCAGTGGTGGGGATCGGTAACCTCGGACATGCGCTCGCCAACTACGGCGGGTTTCCTGGCAGAGGCTTTCCGGTGACCGCACTCTTCGACGTCGACCCCGACCTGATGGGCGTGCCCGTCGGTGGGATCCCGGTGCACCACATCGACGACATCTTGCCGGTGTGCAGGGCCAGGGAGATCACCATCGGTGTCATCGCCACGCCGCCGGCCGCCGCGCAGACGGTGTGCGACCGGCTGGTGGCGGCCGGGGTGGAGTGCATCCTGAACTTCGCTCCGGTGGTGCTCCAGGTGCCGGAGACGGTCGAGGTCCGCAAGGTCGATCTCGCGGTGGAACTACAGATCCTGTCGTTCCACCAGGCCAGGCGCGCGGACAGTGCGCCGACCGGGGAGACCGCGCCGCAGCCACGGAACAGTGGCCGGGTGAACGGAACGCCGCGCCACGCTGTCGACAACGGGGCGGTGGTCAGAAGATGAGTGTCCTGGCGGTAGGCGTCTCGCACAGGTCCGCGGACCTGCGAGTGCTCGAACGCGCCACGGTGCCGGCCGGTGAGGCCGGCAAGGTACTCGACGAGCTGATGCGGTGCGAGAACGTCGTGGAGGCCGCACTGGTCACGACGTGCAACCGGGTCGAGGTCTACACGGTCGTGCAGGCCTTCCACGCGGGGCTATCGGACGTCGTCGGTGTGCTCGGCCGGCACTCCGGCCTCGACGAGGCCGAGCTGTACGAGCACCTGTACGTGCACTACGCGGCCGCGGCCGCCGAGCACCTGTTCGGCGTGAGCGCGGGCCTCGACTCGATGGTCGTTGGCGAGTCCCAGATCCTCGGCCAGGTCCGCACGGCCTACAACACCGCGCGCGAGCTGCACACCGCGGGCCGCACGCTGCACGAGCTGTTCCAGCGCGCGCTGCGGGTCGGCAAGCGGGTGCACGCCGAGACGGGCCTGGACGCGGCGGGCGGCTCGGTCGTGTCGGAGGCGCTGGCGGACGCGGCGTCCGTGCTGGGCGGCCTGACCGGCCGCCGCGCGTTGATCGTCGGTGCCGGTTCGATGGGCGGCCTCTCCGCTGCCGCGCTTCGTCGTGCCGGCATCGCCGAGATCGTCATCGCGAACCGCACCGAGCGGACCGGCGCCCGCCTGGCGGCGCTGCAGGTCGAGCACGGCACCCCGGCGTTCGCCGTCGGCATCGAGGACCTGGCCACCCACATCGCCGCCGCGGACGTGGTGATCTCCTGCACGGGCGCGACCGCGACGGTGGTCGACGCGACCATGATCGCCGAGCGGGACCGTCCGCTGGTCGTCTGCGACCTGGGACTGCCGCGCGACGTGGCTGGCGACGTGGCCCTCGTACGCGGCGTCACGATCGTCGACCTGGAGAGCCTCCAGCGGCGGCTGGCCGAGTCGCCGAGCGGCCTCGACACCCGCCGCGCGGCCAAGATCGTCCGCGACGAGGTCAACGGGTACCTGGCCACACAGCGCTCGGCGGAGGTCACGCCGACGGTGACCGCCCTGCGCCGGCGGGCGGCCGAGGTGGTGGACTCGGAGCTGCTGCGCCTGAGCTCGCGGCTGGACCTGGAGCCGGCGGCCCGCGCCGAGGTGGCGCAGACCGTACGGCGCGTGGTGGACAAGCTGCTGCACACCCCGACCGTCCGCGTGAAGGAGCTGGCGTCCGGCCCGAACGGCGTGGAGTACGCGGAGGCGTTGCGCGAGCTGTTCCAGCTCACCCCGACCGCACCGGCCGCGATCGCCGCCCCCTCGCACGAAAGTCCCACTCGCGCGCCGGGGGCCCCCCCGGTTTCCACGCTATCGGGTGGGACCGACGGTTCCGGGGCGGAAAGCGGGGTTGTGGACAACTTCGCGGTGGGAACCCGAGCGAAAGTCCCATTCGTGGATGGTGAGTCTCGGTGAGCCGTGCCATCCGGATCGGTACGAGGGGCAGCGCGCTGGCGCTCGCCCAGAGCGGGATCGTCGCCGCGCGGCTCGAGGCGGCCGGCGCGACGACGGAGCTGATCACCGTCATGACCCCCGGCGACAAGTCGTCCGCGCCCATCCCGGAGATCGGGATCGGCGTGTTCACCTCCGCGTTGCGGGACGCGCTCGCCGACGGGATGGTCGACATCGCCGTCCACTCCTACAAGGACCTGCCGACCGCACCCGACCCCCGGCTCTCCCTCGCGGCCGTGCCGCCGCGGGAGGACCCGAGGGACGCGCTCATCGCCCGTGACAACCTCACCCTCGGTGAGCTGCCGGCGGGCTCGCGGGTCGGCACGGGGTCGCCCCGGCGGGCGGCTCAGATCCAGGCGCTCGGCCTGGGGCTTTCGATCGTGCCCATCAGGGGCAACGTCGACACCAGGCTCCGCAAGGTGGAGAGCGGCGAGCTGGACGCCGTGGTGCTCGCGCGAGCCGGCCTGGCCAGGCTGGGCAGGCTCGAGGTGATCACCGAGGTGCTCGACCCGATCCAGGTGCTGCCCGCGCCGGCGCAGGGTGCGCTGGCCGTGGAGTGCCGGGTCGACGACATGGACACGGAGCATCTTCTCCAGTCCGTGGTAGACGACGCAGCCACCAGGGCCGCGGTCGGCACGGAGCGGGCCCTGCTGGCCGCGCTCGAGGCCGGCTGCCAGGCCCCGGTCGGCGCACTGGCCGACGTGGTCGAGGACTTCGACGCGGACGACAGGATCGTGTATCGCCTGTCGCTGCGCGGGGTCGCGGCCGCCAACTGGATACCCGGCAGCGCGGCCGAGGGGCCCGCCGTCGAGCTGATCCGGGCGTCGGCCACCGGTGACCTGACAGAAGGTGAGCAGCTCGGGCGTGCGTTGGCCGCGGAGCTGCTCGAGCTCGGTGCGGGGCTGCTGACCACCAGCAACAACGACGCTGAGCACAACAGGTAATTAAGAGGAAGTGGCCGAGAAATGACCACCCAGTCCCGAAAGTCCTCAGGGCGCATCGCGTTCGTGGGCTCGGGGCCCGGCGATGCCGGGCTTCTCACCGTTCGTGCGCAGGAGCTCATCCAGCGCGCGGAGCTCCTGGTGATCGATCCGGACGTGCCGTCCGGCGTGCTCGCGCTGGCGGACGCCGGTGCCGAGATCCGTCCCGCCGTCGGCGAACCGGCCGACGTCGCGAAGGACCTCGTCACCGAGTCCAAGGCCGGCCGCGTCGTCGTGCGCCTCGTCTCCGGGGACCCGTTAACCCACTCCGGGCTCGTCGCCGAGGCGCAGGCGGTGGCCAGGACCGCCGCGGTGTTCGACGTCGTGCCGGGTGTGCCGGCCGCGACCGCCGTGCCCGCCTACGCCGGCATCGCGCTCGGCGGCACGCACACCGAGGTCGACGTCCGCGGTGACGTCGACTGGGCGGGCCTCGCCAAGACACCGGGCCCGATCGTGCTGCTCGCGTCGTCCAGCCACCTCGCCGAGGCCGCCTCCGCGCTCGTCGAGCACGGCCTGGCGCCGCAGACCCCGGTCGCGGTGACGGCGGACGGCACCGGCGCTGGCCAGCGCACGCTCGACGCCACGCTCGCCACCCTCGCGGCCGACGCCGGCGAGATCGGCGGCAACCTGGTCGTCACCGTCGGCCAGGCCGTCGCCGCGCGGACCAAGCTGTCGTGGTGGGAGTCGCGTGCCCTGTACGGGTGGCGCGTGCTCGTCCCGCGCACCAAGGACCAGGCCGGCGAGATGAGCGAGCGGCTGCGGCTGCACGGCGCCATCCCGTCCGAGGTCCCGACGATCTCCGTCGAGCCGCCGCGCAGCCCCGCGCAGATGGAGCGTTCGGTGAAGGGCCTGGTGGACGGCCGCTACCAGTGGCTGGTGTTCACCTCGACCAACGCCGTGCGCGCGGTGTGGGAGAAGTTCGAGGAGTTCGGGCTCGACGCCAGGGCGTTCTCCGGCGTGAAGATCGCCTGCGTCGGCGAGGCCACCGCGGAGAAGGTGCGCGGCTTCGGGATCATCCCCGAGCTGGTGCCCTCAGGCGAGCAGTCGTCCGAGGGCCTGCTCGACGAGTTCCCGCCGTACGACGACATCCTCGACCCGGTGGACCGCGTGCTGCTGCCGAGGGCCGACATCGCCACGGAGACGCTGGCCGCCGGTCTGCGCGACCGCGGTTGGGAGATCGACGACGTGACCGCGTACCGCACGGTGCGTGCCGCGCCGCCGCCCGCCGAGACCCGCGAGATGATCAAGACGGGTGGCTTCGACGCGGTGTGCTTCACCTCGTCGTCCACCGTGCGGAACCTGGTCGGCATCGCCGGCAAGCCGCACACGCGCACGCTCGTCGCCTGCATCGGCCCGAAGACCGCGGAGACCGCGCGGGAGTTCGGCCTGCGGGTGGACGTGCAGCCCGAGATCGCGCAGGTGGCGGCGCTGGTCGACGCGCTGGCCGAGCATGCCGCCCGCCTGCGGGCCGAGGGCGCACTGCCTCCGCCGCGCAAGACCAAGCGCGCCCGCCGCTGACACGCCATGGAGGACCCCTTCACGGAGGGGTCCTTCTGGCATCTGGGAGAGCTGTCCATGTTTCCTGCACAGAGGCCCCGGCGGCTGCGGACCACGCCCGCCATGCGCCGGCTCACGGCCGAGACGACCGTGCGGCCCGGCCAGCTGGTGCTGCCGATGTTCGTCAAGGAGGGCGCGACCGAGCCCTCCCCGATCGCGACGATGCCCGGCGTCGTCCAGCACACCCGCGAGAGCCTGCGGAAGGCCGCCGTCGAGGCGGTCGAGGCGGGGGTCGGCGGACTGATGCTGTTCGGCGTGCCGCTGCACAAGGACGCGGTCGGCTCCGGCGGCGTCGACCCGGACGGCATCCTGAACACCGCGCTGCGCGACCTGCGGGCCGAGCTCGGCGACGACACCGTGCTCATGTCCGACCTGTGCCTTGACGAGTTCACCGACCACGGCCACTGCGGCGTGCTTTCCCCCGACGGCCGCGTCGACAACGACGCGACCCTGGAGGTCTACGGCCGCATGGCGGTCGCGCAGGCGGAAGCGGGCGCGCACCTGCTCGGCCCGAGCGGCATGATGGACGGCCAGGTGGCCGCCGTCCGCGCCGCGCTGGACGAGGCCGGTTTCACCGACACCGGCGTCCTGGCCTACTCGGCGAAGTACGCGTCGGCGTTCTACGGCCCGTTCCGCGACGCGATGGAGTCGTCGCTGCAGGGTGACCGGCGGACCTACCAGCAGGACCCGGCCAACCTGCGTGAGGCACTCCGCGAGGTCCGGCTCGACCTCGACGAGGGCGCGGACATGGTCATGGTGAAGCCGGCCATGCTGTACCTGGACGTGCTGCACGCGGTGGCGGAGATCTCGGACGTGCCGGTCGCGGCATACCAGATCTCCGGCGAGTTCGCGATGATCGAGGCCGCCGCGGCCGGCGGCTGGTGCGACCGCCGGACGGCGATCCTGGAGTCACTGACCGCGATCAGGCGGGCCGGCGCGGACATCGTGCTGACCTACTGGGCCGCCGAGGCAGCGGCCTGGCTGCGATAAGGCGAAAAGGCAAAGGTAACCTGCGGCCGTGACGAAGCCAGGCAATTCGGATCCAGCAGAGCCCACGGCCGACGAGGCTCCCGAGCCGACCGTGGCCGGCACGGAAGCGGCTGACGGCACCCCCGAGTTACCCACCACACCGGCCGAGGACCCGGCCTCGGCGCCCCCCTCCTCGCACGAAAGTCCCACTCGCGCGCCGGGGGGCCCCCCGAATTCCACGCTACCGGAGAGCACCGACAATTCCGGTTCCAGCGATGCGACGGCGGAGGACGGCACGGGAGCGACGGCCGAGCCAGCCGGCGCCGAGCCCGCCGAACCGGAGCCCGCCGCGGCCAAGCGTGTCCCCAAGACGCGGGCCAGGGCCGCCGCGGCCGACGAGGAGCCCGAGCCGCTCATGGCGGAACTCGAAAAGGCCCCGCTGCCACCGAACGCCGAAGTCCTCCGCGCCCAGGCGAAGCGTCGCTTCGAGGAACCGCCCCCGCGCATGCTGCGCTTCTCGTTCTACTTCTTCACCGCCGCCGGGCTCGTCTGGCTGGGGAGCATGGTCCTGTCCCTGTTCTACAAGCAGCAGATCATCGACGCGCAGGTCAAGGCCAACAAGGATCCGAAGATCACCCCGGAGCAGCTCGCCGGCGCGGTCAACCAGATCCTGTGGATCGTGACCATCGCGGCGCTCGCGTTCACGATCTTCCTCGCCCTGTTCGGCTACAAGGCCACCGAGGGGGCCCGCCGCGGCAGAACGCTGGTCACGATCTTCGCCGCCATCCTCGTGATCTTCCACGTGTTCCTGAACGGCACGCAGCTCGGCATCCTGAGCGCCTTGTTCGGCTTCGTCGGCCTGGGACTGCTCTGGGCGCCGTCCTCGCGCGCCTACTTCCCGCCGCGCGAACTACGGTGAGCGGAGCCTGCGAAGCGAACATCAGGAACACCGCCGGCGAACGTCACCGAGGCCGCGAGGGGACGTCGTGAGCTACGAGCGGGTCCTCTACACGGAACCGGGGTCCACCTGGTGGCCGCTGCTCTGGGGACCCGCGTTCGCGGCCGTCGGCGCCGGGCTCGAGGCGCTCACCGGTCCGGTGCACACCGTCCCGTGGCTGGTCGTCGGCATCGTGCTGTTCGGGGTCGCGTCGCTGTGGGTGAACGCCCGCCGCAAGGTCTACCGGGTGGAGCTCACGCCGAGCCGGCTGACGCAGGGCCGCGAGACGATCGACACCGAGTCCATCACCAAGGTCACCGACGTCGGGGCGGCGCCGGGCGCGCGGATCCTCGGCGGCGGCTGGACCGCGCCGCGCAAGACCATCGAGGTACCCGTCCGTCTGGGCGACGGCACGGTCGCCCTGGCCTGGGCCCGCGACGGCGAAGCCCTCAAGGACGCGCTGACCCGCCTCGTAGAGAAAGAAGCAGAGGAAGAAGCAGAGGAAGAATAGGCACCATGGACGAGCCAATCGTCAGGCCCAAGGCCGTTGACTCGGCGTTCCAGGCGGTGCTCGCCAGCGTGGTCGTGAGCGCCATCGGCACGGTCGTCACCGTCCTGCTCGACAAGGCACTGCTGACCAGGTGGGTCACCGAGACCATCGACAGCATGCCGCCCGACCAGCGGCTCGACCCGAGCGCGATGGTCGGCGCCATGCAGGTCATCCTCGGCCTCAGCATCGCGATCTTCGCCGGGCTGTTCGTGCTGTTCGCCGTCAAGATGCGGGCCGGCAGGAACTGGGCGCGGATCGTGATCACGATCTACACCGTGTTCGGCGTCTGGAGCTTCCTCACCGCGATCGCCAGCAGCGGCGCGGAGCTGAGCCTGATGTGGAGCCTCGCCGAGGTCGCCTTCGGTGTCACCGCGGTGATCTACATGTTCCGTCCCGAGTCCTCGAAGTACTTCGCCGAGTACAAGGAGCGCCGGCTGCGCTCCACGCGGCGACCGTGAGAAAGTGGATACGTGACCGTGGCCACCGATGAGCTCGTCGCCCCGCCGCCCACCGAGCCGGGCCGGCTGCACAAGCCCGTCCGGGCGTTCGTCGCGGCCGGTGAGCTGGTGGTCGCCGCGGTCGCCGTCTGGTTCGCGTTCGACGTGTGGCCGCTCGGCGTCGCGAAGATCGTCGAGCACTACCCGAACGACATCACGCTCGAGTCGACACGCTGGGTCGGCAGCTGGATGGCGCTCGCGATCCTGCTCGGCACGGTCGCCGCGCTCCTGGTCGTCGACGCGCTGCGCCAGGCGATTCTCGCCGTCCGTGCCCGGCCGAGGCGCGAAAGGTAGCGGTGTAAGACTGGTTGGGTGACGACCGAACAGTCTCGGGCTCTCTTCAAGCGTGCTCAGTCGGTGACCCCCGGCGGGGTGAACTCCCCGGTCCGCGCGTTCCAGGCGGTCGGCGGCACCCCGAGGTTCATGGTCCGCGGCGAAGGACCCTTCCTGTGGGACGCGGACGGCAACCGGTACGTGGATCTCGTCAGCTCCTGGGGCCCGATGATCCACGGGCACGCGCACCCCCCGATCGTCGACGCGGTCCGCGCCGCCGCGACGAGCGGTCTCTCGTTCGGCACGCCGACCGAGGCCGAGATCGACCTCGCCGAGGAGATCGTCCGCCGCGTCGATCCCGTCCAGCGGGTGCGGCTGGTCAACTCCGGCACCGAGGCCACGATGAGCGCCATCCGGCTCGCCCGCGGCTTCACCGGCCGGGCCAAGATCGTCAAGTTCGCCGGCTGTTACCACGGTCACGTCGACGCGCTGCTCGCCGAGGCCGGCTCGGGGGTCGCGACCTTCGCGCTCCCCAACTCGCCGGGCGTCACCGGCGCGCAGGCCGGGGACACGATCGTCCTGCCGTACAACGACCTCGACGCGGTACGGGCCGCGTTCACCGAGCACGGCACGGAGATCGCCGCGGTGATCACCGAGGCCGCGGCCGGCAACATGGGCGCGGTCCCGCCGGAACCCGGCTTCAACGAGGGCCTGCGTGCGCTGACCGCCGAGCACGGCGCCCTGCTGGTCATGGACGAGGTCATGACCGGCTTCCGCGTGACCGAGGCCGGCTGGCACGGCATCGACACGGTGGCCGGCGACCTGTACACGTTCGGCAAGGTCATGTCCGGCGGGCTGCCCGCCGCGGCGTTCGGCGGCCGCGCGGACGTCATGGCGCTGCTCGCCCCGGCCGGCCCGGTCTACCAGGCGGGCACGCTGTCCGGGAACCCCGTCGCGGTGGCGGCGGGCCTGGCCTCGCTGCGGGAGGCGAAGCCCGGGACGTACATGAGGCTCAACGCCAACGCGACCCGCCTCGGCGCCCTGCTGGGCACCGCGCTGAGCGAAGCCGGTGTGCCGCACCGGGTCCAGTTCGCGGGCAACCTGCTGAGCGTGTTCTTCACCGAGACGCCGGTGCGGAACTTCGCCGAGGTCAGGGCGACGGCCACCGGCCGGTTCCCGGCGTTCTTCCACGCACTGCTCGACGGGGGCGTGTACGCGCCACCCAGCGCGTTCGAGGCGTGGTTCGTCAACGCGGCGATGACCGACGAGACCTTCGAGATCATCGCCGCCGCACTGCCCGCCGCGGCGGCCGCGGCGGCTGAGGGGGAGAAGTGAGCACCAGGACGATCGTGCACCTGCTGCGGCATGGCGAGGTACACAACCCGGACGGCATCCTGTACGGCCGGCTCGACGGCTTCAAGCTGTCCGAGCTGGGCCAGCGGCAGGCGTTGATCGTGGCGGAACAGTTGGCGGGCAACGACATCGTGCACGTCGTCGCGTCCCCGCTGCAGCGCGCGCAGGAGACCGCGGCCCCGATCGTCGACTCCCACCGGCTGGCCCTCGCCACGGACGGCCAGCTCATCGAGGCCGGCAACGCGTTCGAGGGCCAGCGGGTGTCCATCGGCGACGGCGCACTGCGCTCACCGAAGCACTGGCCGAAGCTGTACAACCCGTTCACGCCGTCCTGGGGCGAGCCGTACCTGGCGATCGCGCGCCGCATGCTGGGCGCCGTGTACCGCGCGCGGGCCGCGGCGGAAGGGCACGAGGCCGTGTGCGTGTCCCACCAGCTGCCGATCTGGACGGTGCGGCGGTTCCTGGAGGGCCGGCGCCTGTGGCATGACCCGCGCCGGCGCCAGTGCTCGCTGGCCTCGCTGACCAGCCTGCTGTTCGAGGACGAGAGCCTGGTCTCGATCCGGTACGCCGAGCCGGCCGGCGCGACCAGCCCGAAGGTGACCGGGGCATGAGCGGAGCGCATCGCCGGGTGCTGGGGACAGCGGCTCTGTTGCTGGCCGCGGCACTCCTCGCGGCCGGCTGCTCGACCGGCGCGGACGCGGTCGAGAACGGCACGGAGTTCAACTTCGTGAGCCCCGGCGGCAGGACCGACATCCCCTACGACGGCGACGAGCGCAAGAAGATCCCCGACATCCAGGGTGAGAGCCTGATGGAGCAGGGCAAGCAGCTGAAGATCTCGGACTACGAGGGCAAGGTCGTGGTCCTGAACATCTGGGGCGCCTGGTGCCCGCCGTGCCGGGTCGAGGCCCCGCAGCTGCAGAAGGTGTGGGAGTCCTACGAGGACAAGGGTGTGCAGGTCCTGGGCATCGACGTCCGCGACGACGACCGCAGCTTCCCGGAGGACTTCATGCGGGACACGGGCCTGACCTACCCGTCCATCTACGACCCGCCGCAGCGCGCGCTGCTGGCGTTGCAGGGCTACCCGCGGGCGGCCGTCCCGTCGACGATCGTGCTGGACAAGCAGCACCGCGTCGCGGCGGTCTACCTTCGTGACCTGCTGGCGAGCGACCTGACCCCGCGGCTGGACCGGCTACTGGCCGAGAAGTGACCGTTGGCCGGCCTCGAACGGGCCGGCCAACAGGTCGAGCTCACCAGCGGTCGGTGGCGGTGGCCGCGGACCGCCGTCTCCCGAGGCCGACCCGGTCCCCGTAGGACCAAGGTCCCATGCCTACCCTGAACCGCGTGGACCCGACCGCCATCGCCACCAGCGGGCCGCTCCTGCTGGCCGCCGGAGTGGCGCTGCTCGCGGGCATGGTCTCCTTCGCGTCCCCGTGCGTGGTCCCACTGGTCCCCGGCTACCTCGCCTACCTCGCCGCCCTCGTCGGCGCGGAGACCCCCGACGAGAAGGGCAAGAAGGGCCGCGTCCTCGGCGCGGTCGCCCTGTTCGTGCTCGGCTTCACCGTCGTCTTCGCCGCCGGGATGGGTGGCCTGCTGTACTGGCTCGGCGATGCCATCCTCGCCAACCAGGAGGTGCTCCAGCGGGTCGGCGGCGTGCTCATCATCGCCATGTCGCTGGTCTTCGTCGGTCTCATCCCCGGCATGCAGAAGGAGATCCGCTTCCACTCCCGGCCCCGCATGGGCCTTGCCGGCGCCCCCGTCCTAGGCGCGATCTTCGGCCTCGGCTGGACCCCGTGCATCGGCCCGACGCTGTCGGGCGTCATGGTCGTCGCCGCGAGCACCGGGGGAACCGCGGTCCGCGGCCTGCTGCTCGTGCTGGTCTACTGCCTCGGCCTCGGCGTCCCGTTCCTGCTGATCGCCCTCGGCGCCCGCTGGACGGTCCGCGCCAACGGCTGGCTGCGCCGCAACGCCCGCACGATCCAGCTGGTCGGCGGCGGCATGCTCTTCGTGGTCGGCGTGCTGCTGGTCACCGGCCTGTGGGGCGAGCTCACGTCCTGGCTCAAGTACGCCGTGATCACCGACACGGAGCTGCCCCTGTGATCGCCTTACTGCGCAACACCTGGCGCGGCCTCACCTCCATGCGCACGGCGCTCGTGCTGCTGTTCCTGCTGGCCCTCGCCGCACTGCCCGGCGCCCTCCTTCCGCAGCGCTCGCTGAACCCGCAGAAGGTCGACGAGTACGTCGCGAGCCACGGCTGGTGGGGCGGGCTGCTGGACCGGCTCGAGTTCTACGACGTCTACGGCAGCGTCTGGTTCTCCGCCGTCTACCTGCTGCTGTTCATCTCGCTCGTCGGCTGCCTGCTGCCGCGCAGCCTGGAGTACGCCAAGGCCGCGCGCGGCAGGCCGGTCATCACGCCACGCAACCTCGCCCGCCTCCCGCACCACCACGAGACGACCGTCGACGCCACACCCGAGGAGGTCATGGCGACGGCCAGGCAGCGCCTCCGGGGCTGGCGCATGGCAGAACGGGAAGAAGAGGACGGCGCCCGCAGCATCTCCGCCGAGCGCGGCTACCTCCGCGAGACCGGCAACCTGGTGTTCCACTTCGCGATGCTGGGCCTGATCATCGCGCTCGCCATCGGCAAGATGTACCAGTACGAGGGCCAGGTCATCGTCCTCGCCAACGGCTCCCAGTTCTGCAACTCGGGCACGCTGAGCTACGACACGTTCCGCCCCGGCCTGCGGGTCGACGGCACCGACCTGGATCCGTTCTGCGTCAAGGTCGACGGCTTCACCGCGAGCTACCTGCCCACCGGCCAGGCCGACCACTACCGCGCCGACATCGAGTACCAGTCCGGCGAGGACCTGGCCACCAACACCTGGCGGCCCTACCCGCTCGAGGTCAACTCGCCGCTCCGCACCGCCGGCGACCGCGTCTACCTGCTGAGCCACGGCTACGCGCCGGTCTTCACCGTCACCTTCCCGGACGGCCAGAAACGCACGCACACCACGCAGTGGCGGCCGGTCAACCAGATGACCTACCTGTCCGAGGGCGCGACCAAGTTCGACCCGCCGGGCGTCACCGACCCGGCCCAGCGGCGCCAGCGCCAGCTCGCGATCACCGGCCTGTTCGCGCCGACCGCCGTGCTGCAGGGCGACCTGCTCGGCTCGGCGTTCCCCGACCTGCGTGACCCGGCCGTCGCGGTCGACGTGCTGAAGGGCGACCTGGGCAACGAGTCCGGCCGCGGCCAGTCGATCTACGAGGTCAACCAGGAGATGGTCGACTCCGGCCGGCTCAAGCGGGTCGCGCGGGAGAACATGCGGCCGGGCGAGACGGTCACCCTCGACGACGGCACGAAGATCAGCTTCGACGGCGTGCAGCAGTGGGTGTACCTGCAGGTCTCGCACGACCCCGCGCAGGTCTGGGTGCTCGTGTTCGCGGTGCTGATCGTGCTGGGGCTGGGCACGTCCCTGGTCGTCAAACGGCGCAGGTTGTGGGTGCGGGCCGTGCCCGCGGACGGCGGTACGGTGTTGCTGCTCGGCGGCCTCGCCCGCACCGACCAGGCGGGATACGGCGAGGAGTTCGGCCGCGTCACCGAGGACCTGCTCGACCTGCTGGGGCCGGAGCGGGAGCACGCGGACGCGGTAACCGGGAGGGAGTCCTGATGGACATCAACCAGACGTTGTCCGGCTACAGCGACTGGTGCTACGGCATCGCCGTCGGCGCCTACGTCGTGGCCATGCTCTTCTACCTGTACGAGCAGGCCTTCGGCTACCGCCGCAGGACCACCGTCCGGAACCGTGAGCTGGTGGCGGTCGGCGCGGGCAGCGAGTCGGCCGACACCGAGCCGGCCGACACCGAGCCGGCCGACACCGAGCCGGCCAGCGACGCGCCCACCGACGAGAGGCCGGCCGACGAGACCGTCCTGGAACGGAACAACCGCGCCGAGCGGATCGGCAAGCTCGCGGTCTCGCTGACGGTCTTCGGCGTCATGCTGCACGTCGCCGCGCTCGCGCTGCGCGGGTTCGCCACCCACCGCGCCCCGTGGGGCAACATGTACGAGTTCGGCGCCGTTCTCTGCCTGGTCGCCGTCGGCACCTGGCTCGTGGTGCTGCGCAAGTACCCGGTCCGCCACCTCGGCGTGTGGGTGCTGCTGCCGGTCGTCGTGCTGATGTTCCTCGGCGGCGTCCTCCTGTACACGACCGCCGCGCCCGTCCAGCCCGCGCTCCAGTCCTACTGGCTCGTGATCCACGTGTTCACGATCGCGTCCGGCAGCGGCATCCTGCTGGTGCCGGGCGTCGTCAGCATCCTGTACCTGCTGAAGGTGCGTGAGCCGCGGTGGTCGACCGGGCTCGCGGCGCGCCTGCCGGCCGCGGACGTGCTCGACCGGGTCGCCTACCGCGCCACCGTGTTCGCGTTCCCGATCTACACCGCAGGCGTGATCTTCGGCGCGATCTGGGCCGAGGAGTCCTGGGGCCGGTTCTGGGGCTGGGACCCGAAGGAGACCGTCGCGTTCGTCGCGTGGGTCGTCTACGCCGCGTACCTGCACTCCCGCGCGACCGCGGGCTGGCGGGGCGGCCGGGCCGCGGTCATCAACATCGTCGGCATGGCGGCGATGATCTTCAACCTGTTCTTCATCAACCTGGTAACGGCCGGGTTGCATTCCTATGCGGGGGTTTGACCTCGACCGTTGGACAAGCTGCACAGAGATCAGTACTCTCCGCTTCGGGGTTCGCCACGGTACACCCAATTGGGTGACGCTGAGCTGGGCAGGAGGGCACTGTGACCTACGCAGGGCTGTATGGGGGTAACGACGGATTACCTGTCGACCGGGTACTACGTCGCGAAGGCCACCCACTGGGTGTTCGCCGAGCTGAGGCGACCAAGGCCGCGATCGAGGAGCCGGAGACTTCCGCGTCCCACAAGCGCTGGACGTTTGGGGTAGCGGCTGGGGCCCTGCTGATGGCCGGCACGTTCGCCGCCGGCGCCCTCGGCCTCCACGGTGGCGCGGCGCCGGCCGCCGGTGCGGCCCCCGAGCACGCACCCGCGGCCCCCGGCCACGCCCCGGACGGCAGCGGCCCCGTGGTCGGCGCCCCCGTGCCCGGCAAGGGCGACCAGCACCAACAGTCCCGGCCCGAGGGGCAGCAGGCGCAGCCGACGACGCCCGCCTCGGCCGGCACGAACGCGCAGGGCACCCCGGTCGAGTCGAACACCGCGACCGGCGGCACGGGTTCCACCGGTGGCGGCAGCAACCAGCGCGGTTCGTCGCCGAGCACCGGCACCAGCACGCCCGCACCGAGCACCGGGACCGACACGCCCGCGCCGGAGCCCACGACGCCCTCGGACTCGGGTTCCGACTCGAACTCCGGCTCCGGGTCCAACGGCGGCGGGCTCCTCGGCACCGTCGGCGACGTGCTCTCCCCGGTGACCGGCGCCGTCGGCGACATCCTCTCCCCGTCGTCGGCCTCGACCAACAGCACCGCCTCCGCCAAGTCCGCGCCGGCCGGCCCCGCGCTGACGATGATCAACCCGCTGGGCGACCTGCTCGCCGTCGGCTGACGGGACGCCGTTCGGCGGCACCGGTTCCAGCACTCGGCCCACGCCGTCGGTCGGTGCGTCGAAACCTGCCCGTGACCTGCGGTGTCCTGACCGGTTGCTGGTGCGAAGACCGGTAACCCCCGTGTCGACGCTCGCGAGCACGTGCGACTACCGTCGCGTTCGGAGGCGGACCCGGTCAGTGCTTCAGGGAGGAACCCAGCGGTGAGTGCGCACGGCGAGCCGGAGGGGGGCGTGCCCCGCGTCGGCGTAGGTCAGGAACCCCCGACTGAGGACTTCGGCCCGCGGCCGCTCGTATCCGACCTGGAGAACGAGGACCGATCCGAGTCGCGGCCCTACCAGGACCCGAACCCGCAGTACGCGGACCCGTCGGCCCCCCAGCAGCAGCAGTCCGGTGCGCAGCCGGCCGTGTCCGGTCCCTACCGGGTGCCGTATGTCGATCAGACCCCGTCGGGCTCCCAGGCGGCGATGCCGTCCTATGTGGACCAGACACCGTCCGGTGCGCAGCCTGCCGTGTCGGGCCCGTACCGGGTGCCCTATGTGGACCAGACACCGTCGGGGTCGCAGCCTGCCGTGTCCGGCCCGCACCAGATGCAGCAGGGTTCGGGTCCCCACCAGGTCCCCCAGGGTTCGGGACCGCATCAGGTCCAGCAGGGCTCGGGTCCCCACCACGTGACCCAGGGCTCCGGCCCCTACCAGGTCCCGCCGCAGGCCTACCAACAGCAGGTCTACCAGCAGCAGTACCCGGTGCAGAGCCAGCAGGCCCAACAGGCCCAGCAGGCGCACGGGCACAGCGAGCTGTCGTCCCAGAAGCTCATCAAGCAGCAGAAGCGGCCGCCGCAGTCCGGCTGGCGCAAGGCCGTCTTCGTGGCCAGCGGCCGGCTGATCAACGTCGGCGAGAGCCCGAACGAGACGCACCGCCGCGAGCTGATCACCCGCGTGAACCAGCCACTGCGCGGTTGTTACAAGATCGCGATGTTGAGCCTCAAGGGCGGCGTGGGCAAGACCACCACGACCACCACGCTGGGCTCGACGTTCGCCTCGCTGCGCGGTGACCGCGTCATCGCCGTCGACGCCAACCCCGACCGCGGCACGCTCAGCCAGAAGATCCCGCTGGAGACCACGGCCACCGTCCGGCACCTGCTGCGCGACGTGGACAACATCAAGCGCTACAGCGACATCCGCGCGTACACCTCACAGGGCCCCAGCCGGCTGGAGGTGCTGGCGTCCGAGCAGGACCCGGCCGTGTCGGAGGCGTTCAGCGAGGACGACTACCGGCGCACGGTCACGCTGCTCGAACACTTCTACAACATCGTCCTGACCGACTGCGGCACCGGCCTGATGCACTCGGCGATGAAGGGCGTGCTGGACCTGGCGGACTCGCTGGTGGTCGTGTCGTCCGGCTCGGTGGACGGCGCCCGCTCGGCCTCGGCCACCCTCGACTGGCTCGACGCCCACGGCTACCGCGACCTGGTCGCCCGCTCGGTCGCCGTGATCAACTCGGTACGCCCCCAGGCCGGTTCGGTAGACCTCGACAAGCTGGCCCAACACTTCGGCGCCCGCTGCCGCGCCGTCTGCCGCATCCCGTTCGACCCACACCTGGAAGAAGGCGCGGAAATCGAACTGGACCGCCTAAGCGCCCCAACCCGCCTAGCCCTACTAGAACTAGCGGCCACAGTCGCAGACGGCTTCCCCAGCGAGTTCTACTACATGCGCTAACAAACGCCCCCGCAACGCGAACACCCGGCAGAAGCTTTCGAAGCCGCGGCGAAGAGCGGCCTGCGGCCAGCCCCGAATGATCTGCCTGAGCGTGCGGAGCACCCCCGACCCAGCCAGCACGACCACCATGCACGGACCACCGGGGCCACCCTGCACGACCACCGGGGCCACCATGGACGACCACTGGGGCCACCCTGCACGACCACCGACAATGGGGGTCCGGGGGCTCGCCCCCGGTTGGGGGTGTGGGGGCTCGGCCCCCACAAGACACGGCGAAGGTCGCCCCGGTCGAAGCCGTGCCCGGCGAGCAGGGGTCGCCGACGACCGAGCGGGCTCAGCTCGGTTCCTTGCCCTCCGCCTCCGGCGGGTTCTTTCGCTGGTTGAGGCTCCGAAGGAACTCCGGGTCGTCGTCGGGCGCCACCGGCCCGGTGCGACGGCTCTCCCGGTTCGGTCGACTCACCCGCCGGTCACCCACCGTGGTCGTCGTGGTGGGGTTCGCGACGAACGCCCGCCACAGCAGGACTACGACGCAGATCGCGCCGATCGCGGCGAGCAAGTACAGCATTGGCCACCTCCTGAGGTCCTCCGCATCGAGGTTAGCCCTTTTGTACCGATTTGGGGGCCACAGGGGGCGATGCGTGCGCTACGCGTGGCCGTTGCCGAGGTTGGCCTCGGTCGTCAGCTCGGCGAGCAGGGTCTTCACCTCGGACTCGCGGAACCGGCGGTGCCCACCGGGCGTGCGGATGGAACCGATGCGTCCGGCGGTGGCCCACCGGGTGACGGTCTTGGGGTCGACGCGGAAGAGCGCGGCGACCTCGCCGGGGGTAAGGAGCCGCTCTCCGACATGTGCCGCAGTCACGTGTCCTCCTCAGTTGATCTGGCCTGGACACGTCAATCGTTGCATCTCGACCATCGGGTACTCGAACGGTTGTCTGATGGTAAAGAGGTAGTAAGGGACAAAACGGCCGGTTCGGACAGGCTGAGCCATTGGCTAGAGTGCCCGCCGTGGACGCTGTTGACCACCGCATCATCGCCGCGCTCAGGGAGCACGGCCGGGCGACCTACGCCGAGCTCGGGCGGCAGGTCGGCCTGTCCGCGTCCGCCGTCCACGAGCGCGTCGGCAAGCTCGAGACCAGCGGTGTCATCACCGGCTACCACGCCGTCGTGAACCCCACCATGGTCGGTCTCGGCGTCACCTCGTTGATCGGCATCTACTCGACCGACACCGCGGACGACGACGACGTGGCCGAGGCGCTCGCCGCCCTCGACGAGGTCGAGTCGTGCTACCGCGTCGCGGGCGACGAGTCCTTCATCGTCAAGGTGCGCGTCGCGACGGTCGACGACCTGGAGCACACGCTCGGCCGCCTGCGCCGCATCGACGGCGTCGCGCGGACCCGAACCACACTCGTGCTGTCGACCCGTTTCGAGGGTCGGCCCAACACTTCGCAGGTAGGTGAGGGTGACGAGTAACGTTCCCGCCGTGAGCGGAGCTGGCGGAGCGGACCACGACGAGGCGGACACCCTGGGCCGCGATCTCACGCTGTACACGCTGGGCCGGCTGGTGCTGGTCGGCGCGGTGACGGTCGCGCTGATGCTGCTCGACGTGCCGCTGCTGCCGGCGGTCGCGGTGGCCCTCGTGGTCGGCTTTCCGTTGGGCCTGCTGGTGTTCCGCGGCCTGAACCAGCGGGTCACGGCCGGCCTGGCCGAGCGTGGCGCCGAGCGGGCGCAGACGAGGGAACGCCTGCGTCGTGAGCTGCGCGGCGACGAGGAATGACGGCGGTCGACCGCGGCAGCGAGAAGACCCGTGACTGGGTGTGCGAGGCGGTCCGCGTCATCGAGGCGGACGCCAACCGCAGCGCCGACACGCACCTGCTGCCCTTCCCGCTCCCGCTCGAATGGAATGTCCGCCTTTACCTGAAGGACGAGTCGACGCACCCGACGGGCTCGCTGAAGCACCGCCTGGCGCGCTCGCTGTTCCTCTACGCGCTGTGCAACGGCTGGATCGTCGAGGGCACGCCGGTGATCGAGGCGTCCTCGGGCTCGACGGCCGTGTCGGAGGCGTACTTCGCCCGGTTGCTCGGCCTGCCGTTCATCGCGGTCATGCCACGCACGACCAGTGCCGGCAAGGTCGAGCTGATCGAGCGCCAGGGTGGCCGATGTCACTTCGTCGACGAGCCGAGCCAGCTCTACGCGGAGTCCCACCGCCTGGCCGCCGAGCTGGCTGGGCACTTCATGGACCAGTTCACCCACGCCGAGCGGGCGACGGACTGGCGTGGCAACAACAACATCGCCGAGTCGATCTTCGAGCAGATGGCGCTTGAGCCGCACCCGGAGCCGGAGTGGGTGGTGGTCGGCGCCGGCACGGGGGGCACGAGCGCGACCATCGGCCGGTTCATCCGCTACCGGCGCCTGCGCACCCGGCTCGCGGTGGTGGACCCCGAGCACTCCGTGTTCTTCGACGCGTGGCGGGACACGCTGCCGGACCTGACGTCGTGCCAGGGATCACGCATCGAGGGCATCGGCAGGCCGCGTGTCGAGCCGTCTTTCGTGGGGCAGGTGATCGACCGCATGGTCAAGGTGCCGGACGCGGCGTCCCTGGCGACCATCCACGCGGTGGAGCCGCTGCTGGGGCGCCGGGTGGGCGGCTCGACCGGCACGAACCTGTGGGGCGCGTTCCAGCTCGTGGCGGAGCTGCTGGCCGCGTCCCGCGCGGGCAGCGTGGTGACGCTGCTGTGCGACGGCGGCGAGCGCTACGCCGGCACGTACTACGACGACGCGTGGCTGGCCGCGCAGGGCCTTGACCTGGCGCCGCACCGAGCGACCGTGGACCGGTTCCTGTCCTCGGGCGAGTGGCTATAGCTTCGGCAGCGCCGGCCAGAGCTTGTCGGCGATCTGCTTGCCGGCGGCGCAGGCGGCCTCGACCTCGCCCGGCTTGAGGTAGACCCAGATGCCGGCGCGTTCCATGAGGCCGGTGGTCGAGCCGTACTCGAAGGGGACGTGCTCGCCCACCACCGCGCAGGTCGAGGACTCGGCGCTGTCGGCGTACTGGGTGGTCGCGGTGTAGCGGTCGTGGATCGTGTCGCCGGTGTCGCCGACGGGGACGCGACCGATGTCGAAGGCGACCTGCAGCATCGTGCCCTCGTCGCTCTGCCACCAGCAGGTGTGCCCGCTGGTCTGGCGCTCCGGCCGCACCCCGGCCGTGACCCCGCGCACCACGGCGGCCATGTCCGCCGTCACGATGTCGCAGGGGTCGACCTCGCCGACGGAGTGCTCCGGGAGGCTCAGCGTCTCGGCCCTGCCGGCGGCGACGGCGTCGATGACGTGGTCGACGGTCTCGTCGGCGATCCCGCACATCGCCTTGGCGTCGGCCGGGTCCTCGGCCCAGCTGCGCACTTCCAGCGCGATGCCGTCCGCGAAGACGATGTCACGGGTGCAGGCGGCGTCCGAGTCCTCGGCGGGTGCGACGCTGAGCCCGCCCTTCCGGTCCCCGCGGCCGCCGTCGTGCTCCGACTCGTAGAGGTAGCCGACCTGGACCTCCGCGGTGGCGCCGTCCTTGGTGGTCACGGCCATGGCGCAGTACTCGAAGGCGGCGGGGACGTCGACGCGCGCGGTCCAGTCGTCCGGCATCTCGTCGGGATCGACCACGCTGCAGGGGTTGAACAGGGTGAGGTCGCCGAGCGCGTCCTCGGCGGTGAGCCGGTCCGGGTCGTCGAAGTCGCGGCTCTTCTCGGGAACGCGGACGGCGGTGGGCGTGCCGTAGACCTTGTTGGCGCACCCCGTGGTGACGAGCGCCAGCACGACCAGCCCGAGTAATGGGTGACGAGCCCACCGCGCCATGACGATCCCCCAGAGTTCTGTCTCTGTCCCGAATGTCGCGACAGACCGATCAACGTTACCGATTTTCGAACAACTAGTGCGGACACCGCACTAGTGTCCCGCGCCGGAATGCGGTGATTGAGTCGGTGGATCCGGGTTTCTGCTGGCAAGGCGCCGGTTCGTCCTCGTACTGGGTCGTACTTGGGCGAACCGGCAACGCCGCCAGCAGGAAGCTGGGCCGCCGAATTAGTTGCCTGATCTCCGGCGCGGGACACTAGCTCAGCGCCAGTCCCAATCCGGCGAGCACGGCCCACAGGAGCATGGCGAAGGAGGTGTCGCGGAGCACGGGGATCAGTGCCATCCCGGTGGCCCCACCGGTCACGGTCCGTGCGGCCGGCGCGGCGAGGAACGCGGCCGGCAACCCGAGCAACAACCACGGTGACCAGATGGCGCCGACGACCGACACGAGGAACGGCACCGCCACGAGCAGCACGTAGAGCCGGCGCGTCGGCCGGTCCCCGAGCCGCACGGCCAGGGTGATCTTGCCGCTGGCCGAGTCGGTGGGCAGGTCCCGGAGGTTGTTGGTGACAAGCACACTGGCCGAGATGCACCCGAGCGCGACCGCGCCGGCGACCCCGGCCCAGGTGAGCTGCCCGGTCTGCACGTACAGGGTGCCGAGCACCGCGACGGGCCCGAAGAACACGAAGACGACGACCTCACCCCACCCGGCGTACCCGTAGGGCCGCGGCCCGCCGGTGTAGAACCAGGCGGCGGCAACGGAGACGACGCCGACGGTGACCAGCCACCAGTAACCGGTCAACGCGACGAGCACGAGCCCGGCCACCCCGGCGACCGCGAAGCAGACGAAGGCGGCCAGCCGCACCTGGGCGGCGGGCGCGACCCCGGAGGCCACGAGCCGCAACGGCCCGACCCGCCTGTCGTCGGTGCCCCGGATCCCGTCGGAGTAGTCGTTGGCGTAGTTGACGCCCACCTGCAGCGCGAGGGAGACGACGAGCGCCAGCAGGGACGCCCACCAGTTGAACTGGTCGACAGCGGCGGCCGCCCCGGCCCCGACGATCACCGGCGCGATCGAGTTGGGCAGCGTCCGGACCCGAGCACCAGCCACCCACTGTGCGGTTGTAGCCATGAGGTCATCTAACTAGTGTCCCGCGCCGGGAATGCGGTGATTAAGTCGGTGGATCCGGGTTTCTGCTGGCAAGACGCCGGTTCGCCCTCGTACTGGGTCGTACTTGGGCGAACCGGCAACGCCGCCAGCGGGAAGCTGGGCCGCCGAATTAGTTGCCTGATTTCCGGCGCGGGACACTAG
>NZ_DASQCC010000141.1:0-28293 GCF_035634895.1 Actinophytocola sp.
GTCGTCGTGTCCGGTGGCCGCGGCGTCGGCTCGGCGGAGAGCTTCGACGTGGTCGAGAAGCTGGCGGACGCGCTCGGCGCGGCCGTCGGCGCGTCCCGTGCCGCGGTGGACTCCGGGTACTACCCGGCGCAGTTCCAGGTGGGGCAGACCGGCAAGACCGTGTCGCCGCAGCTGTACATCGCGCTGGGCATCTCGGGCGCCATCCAGCACCGCGCCGGCATGCAGACCTCGAAGACCATCGTCGCGGTGAACAAGGACCCGGAGGCGCCGATCTTCGAGATCGCCGACTTCGGCGTCGTCGGCGACCTGTTCAAGGTCGCGCCGCAGCTCACCGAGGAAGTCCAGAAGCGCAAGTAGCCTCCCGCTACCTCGGAGGGGCCGTCGCGACTCGCTCGCGGCGGCCCCTCTCAGCTTGCTCTCAGGAATGTTCACCGGAGGGCCACGCCCTCGTCATCGGAACAGGCACGTGGGGTTTCCCACGCACCGCGTACACCTGATGCCATGACGCAGGCACAGCTTCTCGTCAGCACCTCCGGTCGTGGTGCCACCCCACCCCGCTACTCGCTCCTCGTCGCCAGAGACGGGGAGGAAGTCCTTGCCGCACAACGGCTTCGCCACCGGGTGTTCGCCGAGGAGATGGGGGCGACCCTCCACACTCCCACCCCCGGGCTGGACATCGACGCGTTCGACGAGCACTGCGACCACCTCGTGGTGCGTGAGGACGTCTCAGGGGAGATCGTCGGCTGCTACCGGATGCTGCCGCCCGAGCGGGCGGCCGAGGCCGGGATGCTCTACGCCGAGACCGAGTTCGACCTCCGCAACCTCGCGCCGCTGAGAAACGGCCTGGTCGAGACCGGCCGGTCGTGTGTCCACCCGGACCACCGGACCGGGGCCGTCGTCAGCCTGGTGTGGGCCGGGATCGCGCGGTACATGCTCCTGTCCGGACACTCCTGGCTGGCCGGCTGCGCCTCGGTTCCCCTGCACGACGGCGGAAAGTTGGCCGCCGGCGTGTGGGACACCGTGCGGCGCAAGAACTACGCGCCCGAGGAGTACCGGGTCCGGCCGCTGCGGCCGTGGGACCACACGGGCGTCGAGGTGCCGCGCCGGAAGGAGATTCCCGCGCTGCTCAAGGGATACCTGCGGCTCGGTGCCTGGGTGTGCGGTGAGCCGGCCATCGACGCGGACTTCGGTGTGGCGGACCTGTTCGTCCTGTTGGGACTGGACCGGATCGACAAGCGGTACCTCAGCTACTTCCTGGGTGAGCAGGCATGAACCACGCCTGGTTCCCGCACTCGCCGTGCGGGCCCGGCTGTCTCGGCGGCCAGGAGCCCACGGTGGGGCGGATCCTGCGAACACTCCGCATCGCCGGCCTGCTCGCCGTCGTCCTCCTCAGCCTCCTCAGCCTGGTCCTGCTGCCGGTCGTCGGCAGGACCGGCAGGAACTGGCTCACCAGGGCCATCTTCCGCGGCGTCCTGCTGGCGATGGGGGTGCGACTGGTCGTCCACGGCACGATTCCCGGACCCGGCCGCGGCGCGTTGGTGGTCAACAACCACACGTCCTGGCTGGACATCGTCGCCGTCAACGCCGTGCGTCCCATGCGTGCCGTGGCCAAGCTGGACATCGCGTCCTGGCCCGTGCTCGGGTGGCTCGTGTCCGCGGCCGGGTCCATCTACGTCGACCGCGCGAACATCCGGTCGCTGTCCGGCACCGTGACCACGCTCGCCGATTCGCTCCGCGCCGGCTCGATGGTCAACGTCACGCCGGAGGGGACCACCTGGTGCGGCCTCACACACGGACGTTTCCGCCCCGCGCTCTTCCAGGCCGCGATCGACGGCGGCGTGCCGGTGCTCCCCGTCGCGCTGCGGTTCCGGCTCCGGGACGGCGCCAGGACCACCGCGCCGGCCTTCATCGGGGACGAGACCATCGTCGACTCCGTCCGGCGCACGGCCGCGCTCCGGGGACTCGTGCTGGAGGTGCACGTCCGCGACGAGATCGCACCCGGCCGGGCGGGAGACCGGCGCGAGCTCGCGACGCTCGCCGAGCGCGCGGTCGACGACGTGCTGACGCCCGCCACGCTGCCCGCGGAAAAACACTGGACCTCCAGTACGGTCGAGGTAGCACCATAGGCGGGGTGACCCTCGAGACGCCGGAGCGGGAAGAACAGGAATCCGTCTGGGCCGGCAGGTACCGCGCCACGACGATCGGGATGCTGACGCTGGTCACCATCGCCGCGTTCGAGCACCTCGGCGTCAGCACCGCCATGCCGAGGATGGTGGCGGAGCTGCACGGTGCGGCGCTCTACTCCTGGCCCTTCACGGCGTTCCTGGCCGCCAGCGTGATGGCTACGGTCCTCTCGGGACGGTTCTGCGACCGGTTCGGCCCCGGCTTGGCCCTGGTCACCGGGCCGGGGCTGTTCCTGGCCGGGCTGCTCGCGTCCGGGGCCGCCACCGGCATGCCGGTGCTGCTCGCCGGCCGCGTCCTGCAGGGTCTCGGCCTCGGGACGCAGACCGTCGCGATCTACGTGCTCGTCGCGCTCGTCTACCCGCACCGCAGCCGCCCGGCCGTGTTCGGGCTGCTCGCCGCCGCCTGGGTGGTCCCGTCGCTCATCGGCCCCACCGCGGCCGGGCTGATCACCGAGCACATCGGCTGGCGCTGGGTGTTCCTCGGCATCGCGCCCTTCGCGCTGCTGGGCGTCCTGCTGCTCACGCCGATCATCCGCGACCTGCCCAGCGTCGACGCGCCGGAGTCGGCGCCGAGACGCGGCCTCGGCGCCGCGGCCGTCGCCACCGCGTTCGGGATCGCCGCCATCACCTGGGCGGCCCAGCACCCGTCGGCCGGCATGCTGTTCCTCGGGATCGCCGGGGTCGCCGCGCTCGTGCCCGCGCTGCGGGTGCTCATGCCGCGGGGCACGTTCAGTGCCCGGCCGGGACTGCCGGCGACCGTGCTCATGCGTGGCGTGCTGGCCGGCGCGTTCTTCGGCGTCGAGGCGTACGTGCCGCTCACACTGACCGCCGTGCACGGCTTTTCACCCGCTATGTCCGGTCTGCCGCTGACCGTGGGCGCGATCGGCTGGGCGGGCGCCTCGCACTGGCAGGGCCGTCGCCCCGACCTCGACCGGCCCAGGCTCATCCGGTTCGGCCTGCTCGCGCTGGCCGCCGGGCTCGGCCTGATGTCGCTCGTGAGCGCCGACTGGGGGCTTGCGTGGCTCGTGCTGCCGTTCTGGCTGGTCGCGGGCACCGCGATGGGCCTGTCGTACCCGTCGATCAGCGTGCTCTCACTCGACTTCGCGCCACCCCGCGACCGGGGGTTCGTGTCCTCGGCGCTACAGGTCAACGACATGACGTTCTCGGCGATCTCGGTCGGCCTCGGGGGCGTGATGCTCGCCACGTTCGCCTCCACCGAGGCGCCGTCCGCCGCGATGGTGCCGCTGAACCTCCTGCTGGCGGGGCTCGCCTTGTTCGGTGCCCTTGTCTTCCGCCCGGAAAGGCAAGCCTCATGACCGAATTTCCCCGCAGCGGTCTACTCTTGTCTTGTCATGACTGCCTACCTCGACCACGCGGCCACCACGCCGATGCTGCCGGAAGCGGCCGCGGCGATGACCGCGCTCCTCGCCGACGCGCGGACCACTCGCGGCAACGCGTCGTCACTGCACACCTCGGGCCGGCGGGCCCGCCGCATGATCGAGGAGGCCCGCGAGGACATCGCGGCCGCGCTGGGGGCCAGGCCCTCCGAGGTGATCTTCACCGCCGGCGGGACCGAGAGCGACAACCTGGCGATCAAGGGCATCTACTGGGCCCGCCGCGCCGCCGACCCGTGCCGCAGGCGCCTGCTCGTGTCGTCCGTCGAGCACCACGCGGTGCTGGACGCGGCCGAGTGGCTCGTCGAGCATGAGGGCGCCGAGCTGACGCTGCTGGAGGTCGACGGGTTCGGCCGGGTGCACGACGACACGCTGCGGGCCGCGATCGCGGAGGACCCGGCGGGCGTCGCGATGGTCAGCGTCATGTGGGCCAACAACGAGGTCGGCACGGTCAACCCCATCGGCGAGCTGGCCACTACCTGCGCCGAGCAGGGCATCCCGTTCCACACCGACGCCGTGCAGGCCGTCGGCGCGCTGACCGTCGACTTCGCCGCGTCGAAGGCGTCCGCGCTCACCCTGACCGGGCACAAGCTCGGCGGCCCGTTCGGCGCGGGCGTGCTGCTGCTGGGCCGCGACGTCGCGTGCACACCCCTGTCGCACGGCGGTGGGCAGGAACGCGAGGTCCGCTCCGGCACGCTGGACGTGCCCGCGATCGTGTCACTGGCCACCGCCGTCCGCGCCGTCGTGGACGCCCGCCCGGTCGAGGCGGGGCGGCTCGCGGGCCTGCGCGACGAGCTGGTCGCGGCGATCCAGGAGATCGTGCCGGACGCGGTGCTCAACGGCGACCCCGGTCAGTCCGATGTGGACGGTGGGCCGTCACGGCTGCCGGGCAACGCGCACTTCACGTTCCCCGGCTGCGCCGGTGACAGCCTGCTGATGCTGCTGGACGCACGTGGCATCGAGTGCTCGACCGGGTCCGCGTGCACGGCCGGCGTGGCGCAGCCGAGCCACGTGCTGCTGGCCATGGACGTGCCGCCGGAGACGGCCCGCAGCTCGCTGCGGTTCTCGCTCGGGCACACCTCGACCGCCGCGGACGTGCGTGCCGTGGCCGAGGCCGTCGGCCCGGTCGTCGAGCGGGCCCGCCGGGCAGGCCTGGTGAACCTGCGCAAGGCCGCGAAGGTGGAGATCCTGTGAGCGTGGCCTGCCGAGCGAACCAGCGGGCACGGCTGGTGCCTGGTGACCGTGGGGAGCGTTCATGAAGGTGTTGGCCGCCATGTCAGGTGGCGTCGACTCCGCCGTGGCCGCGGCCCGTGCGGTCGACGCCGGTCACGACGTCGTCGGTGTGCATCTCGCGCTGTCCGCCAAGCCGGGGACGCTCCGCACGGGCGCGCGGGGCTGCTGCACGGTCGAGGACGCGCACGACGCCCGCCGCGTCGCCGACATCCTCGGCATCCCGTTCTACGTGTGGGACTTCGCGGAGCGGTTCACCGAGGACGTGGTGGCCGACTTCGTCGCCGAGTACGCCGCGGGCCGCACCCCCAACCCGTGCCTGAAGTGCAACGAGCGCATCAAGTTCGCCGCGTTGCTGGACAAGGCCACGGCACTCGGCTTCGACGCGGTCGCCACCGGGCACTACGCCCGACTGTCCCTTGTGGACGGGCGGCCGGAGCTGCGGCGCAGTGCCGACTACGGCAAGGACCAGTCGTACGTGCTCGCGTCGCTGCGGCCTGACCAGTTGCGCCACGCCATGTTCCCCCTGGGCGACTCGGTGAAGCCGGACGTGCGGGCCGAGGCCGAACGGCGCGGCCTCGCGGTCGCGGACAAGCCCGACAGCCACGACATCTGTTTCATTCCCGACGGCGACACCCGGTCGTTCCTCGACAGACACCTCGGCGAGCGCCCCGGCGCGCTGGTCGACGACGAGACCGGTGCGGTGCTCGGCGCGCACGCGGGCGTGCACGGCTTCACGGTCGGGCAGCGCCACGGGCTCGGCCTGCGGGTCCCGGCCGCCGACGGCCGGCCGCGGTACGTGCTGTCACTCGAGCCGGTGAACGGCAACGTGCGGGTCGGCAGCGCGGAGCGGCTCGCGGTCACGGAGATCGTCGGCAGCGAGCCGACCTGGCCGTCCGGTGTCGCGCCGGCGGACGGTATGCGCTGTGTCGCACAGGTCAGGGCCCACGGTGGCACGGCGCCCGGCACGGCGTCCATTGTGGACGGTCGACTGGTGGTCCGCCTCGACGAGGAACTACGCGGAGTAGCGCCGGGACAGGCCATTGTGCTCTACCGTCAGGACCAAAAGGGTGATGTGGTGCTTGCGAGCGCCACCATCGTGTCGACTGGGTAACCAAATAGGGTGCCATTTGGTGCATGGCCGTTACGCCAGGCGGGTGGTCATCGACTAACGAGGTGCGCGACACCGCCACTCGTCAGGAGTTGATCAATGACCAGCGCGTCTCACCATGGCAACGGCGACGGCAGCAGCCAGCCACGGCCGAAGCGTCAACTGATGCCGGACGCGATCACCATCCCGCCGGAGATCCTCACCCGGCACCGAGCCCGCGTGCTCGACCCCACGACCGCCGTCAGGTCACAGGACGGCACGTGGCCGTTGTCGACCGTCTACAGGTCCGACGTGCTGCTCGTCCCCGCGGGCGACGCCAAGAGGCTCCGGTCCGACCCGAAGCGGCGCCCGGAGCCGGACGACGACATCAACGGTGTGCTCGCACGGATCGACTACGAACTGCGCCCGCCGCGGGACGAGGGCTGGCAGAGCGTCGTCAACCGCCTGCCGGACAACGTGGGCGTGCCGGTGCCGCTGAAGTGGAAGGACGACCGTCCCGCCGACCGCGCGCCGGACCCGTGGGCGGGTTACGTCGTGCTCAAGGACGCGCTCGGCGAGCGCGTGAACGACTACGGCGTCGACCACATGGTGATGGGAGCGTCGCTGACGTTCGGCGGCGCCCCGGTGAGCCACGGCCCCAGCATCGGCTCGCCGGTCTCACACGGTCCCAGCATCGACGGTGGCATCGTCATGCACACCGGCGACCGCAACCCGGTCGCGCTGCTCATGCCGCGGCCCGTCCGGCCGAAGGCCGCTTCGCTGCCCGGCGGCCGGCGGCCGGTTGTGGCCGTGCTCGACACCGGCATCGGCCCGCACCCGTGGTGGAACGGTCAGGACCCGGCCGACCCGATCTACGAGGTGGCCCAGGACTTCCAGAACCAGCTCGCGAACGTCGAGATCGGCATCGGTCAGCTGAGCCCGACGCAGCCGAGCCCGCTGTCCAGTCCGTTCGAGACGCAGGACGAGATCGACCCGCTGCTCGGGCTGATCGACTCGCACTCCGGCCACGGCACGTTCGTGTCAGGCCTCGTGCACCAGCTGTGCCCGGCCGCGAAGATCCTCTCGCTGCGAGTGCTGCACAGCGACGGCTTCTCCACCGAGAGCGCGGTGGTGCTCGCACTGAACTGGCTGGTGGACCAGGTGACCAACCACGGGCGGCAGATCGACGTCGTGTCGATGTCGCTGGGTTTCTACGCGGAGACGGCGTCCGTGCCGGAACAGCAGCAGGTGCGCGGGCTCGTCGAGCAGCTCACCGCGCTCGGCGTGCTGGTGGTGGCCGCGGCCGGCAACGACGCCACGACGCGGCCGTTCATGCCGGCTGCCTTCGCCAAAGGGACCGGCGGCGCGGCGGGCGGCATCGAGCTGCTCGGCGCGGTCGGCGCACGCAACGCGCCCGGCGACACCACCGCCGCGTTCAGCAACTGGGGCGAGTGGGTCAGCCTGTGGGCGCCGGGCGACGGTCTGGTCAGCACGGTGCCGGTGTGGGAAGGCGCGGCCGAGGGTGGGCTGTCCCTCCTGGACGGAGCCGGCCTCGGGCCGGACGTGCGCACCGCACCCGACCCGGACGACCTCCGCACAGGCTTCGCGGTGTGGGCCGGCACGTCCTTCGCCACCCCGGTGATCGCCGGCCTGCTCGCGAGCGCCCTGACCACGGTCAAGGCCTGCGAGCTGGGCACCTCCGCCGGCGTCGCCAGGGCGAAGGACGCGCTGCGGTCGGTGAACTCCCAGATCGTCGACCGCGGCTGGAAGAAGAAGTCACCCGTTTCGGCGAAGCGGAGCCAAGAAGAGATCTCGGCGTCGTAGTGTTGCGGAATGGCGAGCTTGCCTAGCGAGTCACGGCAGGCTCGCCACGCCGAGGTGCTGGGCCAGGTCGTGGCGCTGCACCAACTTGCCCGCGAGGCGGGGTGGGCCTACCGGTTCGGCCGGGCCATCACCCTGCTTCGCGATGCCCAGCAGCTGCTGGACGACATCGGGCCCGACTCGCCGCCGGCCGCGGTGCTGCGCATCCGCGTCCTGGTCAGCTTCGGGTACGCCCTTGCGGAGTCCGGCTCGCACATCGACGGTCTGGCCCGGCTCGACGAGGCCGCCGCCCAGCTCGACGCGGTGTCCGGTCCGCGCCGCGCGGAGCTGGACGGTCTGGTGTTGTGCTATCGAGGTCTGCTGCTGCACCGGGCCGGCCAGATCGTCGAGGGCATCGAGTTCTTCGACGCGGCGGTCGCGCGGCTCACCGAGGCGGAGCAGGTCGGCGACCCCGACCTGCTGGCCGCCACGTACCTGAACCGGGGCCACGCCTTCATCGACCTCGCACAGGTCGTGCGGGCCGGCGAGGACTTCAAGCTGTGCCTCGCACTGTGCACCGAGCACGGCCTGAGCCTGGTGGCCGACAAGGCGCGCCACAACCTGGGTTACGTCCAGTACATGATGGGGGAGCTGCCGGCGGCGCTGCGGCACTACACCGAGGTCGAGCGCAGCTACCAGGTCAACACCCCGGGCCTGCTGCCCGCGCTGCGGCTGGACCAGGCGCGGGCGCTGCTGGCCGCGGGACTCGCCGCCGACGCCGCAAAGCACCTGGACGACGTGATACCGCGGCTGCGTGCACAGCGGGCCGGTCAGGACCTGGCCGAGGCCGAGGTCACCATGGCCGCCGCCACACTGCTGGACGGTCGGGCCGACCAGGCCCGGCGCCTGGCACGGTCCGCCGAACGCCGGTTCACCCGGCGCGGCAACACCCGGTGGGCCGCGGTCGCGGCGCTGGCGGCCCTGCGCACGGAGACTGCCAGCGCCCTCGCCGCGCCCCGGGTCCCGCGACGGTTGCCCGAGCGGGCGGTGAAGCTCGCCGAGGCGTTGCGGGCGTTGCTGCTGGAGGACGAGACCGGGCTCGCGCTGATGCTGGCCGTTCGGCTGGAGGTCCGTCGGGGCGACCCGGCCGCGGCCGAGCTGCTGCTGGACCAGCTGCCCCGGCAGCGTCCCACGACCCCGCTCGACCACCGGATGCTGCTGCGGCTGTGCCGCGCCGAGCTGGCCACCTCCCGCGGCGACCGGCGGCGGGCACTGACCGAGGCGCGTGCCGGGCTGGTGGAGCTGGGACGCGCGCGGGACCGCATGGGCGGGCTGGAGCTGGTGTGCGGCACGGCGATCCACGGCCAGCAGCTCGGCGACCTCGCCGTGCGGCTGGTGCTCGACGGCCCTCGGCGCGACGCGCGGCGGCTGTTCGGCTGGCTGGAGCGCACGCGTGCGCAGGTGTACCGGTACGAGCCGCTGCCGGAGATCGACGACCCGGTGCTGGCCGAGCAGGTGACGTCGCTGCGGTCATTGCGGCGGGCCGCGCAGCAGGAGCGGCTGGCCGGCCGGGTGCCGCGCGGCGAGGAGAAGAAGATCGTCGCGCTGGAGCGGGAGGTGCTGCGGCAGGGGTGGTACGCCTCGCCGTGGGGCCGACCGCGGCCGGTGGCGTCGCTGGCCGAGGTGTCCGACGCGCTGGGGGAGCGGGCGCTGGTGACGTTCGCGGCGTCCGGCGACGAGCTGGTGGCGGTGGTCGTCGCGGGTGGGCGGACCCGGCTGGTCCGGCTGTCGTCGGCGACGGAGACGTTCGAGTGGGCCAAGCGGCTGCACGCGGACCTGGACACCTATGCCCCGAACGGGTTGCCGCCGGCGATCAGCGCGGTGGTCGGCAGGTCGGCGTCGCACAGCGCGGACACGGTCGACGCGCGGCTGGTGCTGCCGGTCCTTCCGCTGGTCGGCGACCGCGAGCTGGTGGTCGTGCCGACGGGTCCGCTCTACGCCGTGCCGTGGGGGAGCCTGCCGTCGCTGCGGGGGCGTCCGGTGGTGGTCGCCCCGTCGGCGACGGCGTGGCTGACGGCCGAGTCGTCTCGTGACGAGGATGGCCACGTGGTGCTGGCCCGTGGGCCGCGCCTGCGGGAGACCGTCGCCGAGGAGACGGCGCTGACCAAGCTGTACCCGTCCGCGGCCCGCCTGTCCCAGGCGGCGGTCGGCGACGTGCTGTCCGCGCTGGACGGTGCGGCGATGGCCCACCTGGCCGCGCACGGCGAACACGAGCCGACGAACGCGATGTTCTCCCGGCTGGAGCTGGCCGACGGGCCCCTGTTCGCCTACGAGCTGGCGCGGCTGTCGCACCCGCCACGGCACGTGGTGCTCGCGGCGTGCGAGCTGGCCATGAACCACATCCGGCCGGGGGACGAGGCGCTGGGCTTCGCGGGCGGGTTGCTGGCAAGCGGGGTGCGCACGGTGGTCGCGGCGAACAGCCGGGTCGGTGACGCGTCGGCCGCGGCCACGATGGTGGAGTACCACGAACGAGTGGCAGCGGGAGAACGCCCCGCGGCGGCACTGGCGGCGGCGGTGGCGGTGGACCCGTTGAGACGCCCGTTCATCTGCCTCGGCGCGGGTTGAAACGTGTCCCGAACTTTGCCTGGCCGGCCCAACCGGACGCTGGCCTGCCACTATGCTCCGGGCCATGACCGTGCTGTTGGTGCTGATCCTGCTCGCCGTGATCGTCGGCGGCGTCGTGCTGTACCTGCGCGCGCGCCGGAACCGCACGGCCGCTCTGGGCGACCAGAGCGCGCGGCCGGGTGGGCCCGTCGACCCGCTCGCCGACCACCAGGGGGTCACCGACATCCGCACGGTGCGGGCCGGCGACATGATCGACTACGGCGACCAGCTGTACTTCGTGCGCGGCTCGCTGCGGCTCAAGGAGGGTGGCTACTCCTGGTCCGAGCACTTCCTCGACGACGCGCGTGGGTCCCGGCTGTGGGTGTCGGTCGAGGAGGACCCCGACCTGGAGGTCGTCCTGTGGCGGGAGACCGCGGACGTCACCGAGCCGGGTGGCAAGACGATGGAGGTCGGCGGCGTCACCTACCGGCGTGAGGAGGACGGCACCGCCGCGTACGTCTCGGAGGGCACGACGACGCTCGCCGAGCGCGGGTCGGTGGAGTACGTCGACTACGAGGGGCCGGACGGCAAGGCGCTGAGCTTCGAGCGGTTCGACGGCAGCAAGTGGGAGGCCGGGCTCGGCGAGGCGGTCGCGTTGCCCGCGTTGCGCGTGTACCCGGCCGGCAGTGACCGCACGTGAGAACGCGGGTTGCGACACGGTTCGCCGACTCGCGTGCGGCGGATCTGAGCCTCGCCTATGGGCTGCGACCGTTGCCCGCCCTCGGCACCCATCGGGTGACACTGGGTGAGATGACGTTGGAGCTGCGTGTGCTCGGGGCGTCACACCAGGTCGTGCTCGGGGAGTTCTCCGAGACGGTGGCGTGCCTGCCGGACCAGCCTGGTGCGCTGCCGTCGAGCTCGACGCGGACCTTCGGGGACTACTCGGTGCAGTTCGCGGCACTGTGCTCGCGCCCTGCCGACTTCGCGACGGAGGTGTCACGGGTCGTGACCGCCTGCGCGGCCGACCCCGACTCGCTGGTGGCCGAGTTTCCCGGTTCGCCCCTGGCCGTGACCGCCCTGTCGGCCCGTTCCTTCGCCGGCGGGGCCCGCTGGGAGACCTGGCACGCGTACCCGCAGGCCGGTGAGCTGGTCTGGACCTCGAGCGTGGTGACCCCGCGATGAGCTTGCGCACCAAGCTGTTGATCGCCGGCGCCCTCGGCGGTGTCGGGTTGATCGTGCTGCTGTTCGCCATCTTCGGCGGTGGCGGCATCCGGTCCTATCTGGACGACAACTTCCGCCGCCAGTCGGCATCGGGTAACTCGATCGTGTACACCTCCACGGCCAAGCCGAAGGCGGTGTACGAGCAGATCCGCTCGGCCCGTCCGCCGGCCGACACCCAGTTCGACCCGTCGGGCTACTTCCTCCGGTACTCCGACGACATCGTCGCGATCACGTCGAACGGCACCGGATCGAAGATCTACGTGGACGACGAGCGGCGGGGCTACTCGCACTGGCTCCTGTTCGTGGGCGGCGTGTGGGGCACTGGGGGCTCGGGCGACAACTTCCGCGGCGGTGGCCCCGGAGGCGGGAAGTGAGGCGCGCGGCGGTCGTGCTGGCCGGCGTGCTGCTCCTGGCCGCGCCGGCGCCGGCGTCGGCGGACGTGATCTTCGACGCGGCCGACGCCGACGAGCTGGCTTCGGTGCTCGCGGAGGCGTACACGGACCAGGGTGTGTGCTACGGCTGGCACGTCAGCGTGGACAACGTGGGGGTCCAGCAGGTGAGCGTCGGCTCGAACTTCGGTGCCGGCAAGTCGGCCGACACGGGTTCGTGCAAGGCGACGGTCGAGTTCCGGGCGAGTATCACCTATACGAGTGAGTCATCGGAGTCCGAGGACTCGGCGTCGTACGACCTGCACAGCACCCCGTCCTCGCTGACCCGCGACGACCTCGACGCCCTCGGCCTCGACTTCGACGGACTCACGGGCGACGATCCGGGCGCGGTGGTGGGCAAGGCGGTGACGGCGCTGCCGCTGTTGGCCGCGGACAAGGGGATAGCGACGCCACTGTCGGCCGCCCCCGACACCGCGACGGCACCGGCCGACGCCCAGCTGACCGACGACCCGGGTTCGGACTGGTGGCGAGACCGCGGCGGCATGCTGATCTGGGCACTGGTCCTGATGGCCGCGAGCGGCGTGCTGATCTGGTGGATCCTGAGGGTGAACCGCCGGCGCAGGCCCGCGCCGGCAGCGGCGGTGCCCGACCACGTGCCCGACTATGTGCCCGACTACGTGTCGGAGCCGTGGGAGGGGATGACGACCGCGGCCCCCCGGGAACCGGAGACCGGACCACCGTCGACCGAGGACGAGGCCAAGAACAAGGCTGAGGTCGAGACCGAGGACGAGACATCCGTCACCGAGCCGCGTGCCGCGGACGCGGCCGGCGCCGACGCCGATTCGGCCGCCGCCGGGCCGGCCGGTGCTGAGCCGCCCGTTGCCGATCCTTCTGGCGTTGAGCCAGCTGCCGCTGAGCCGTCTGGTGCCGATTCGGCTGGCGCTGAGCCGGCGCCCGATGAGGTGGCTGCCGCTGAGCCGTCTGATGCGGAGCCGTCTGATGCCGAGTCGGCTGCCGCTGAGTCGGCTGCCGCCGAACCGTCCGGCGCTGAACAAGCTGCCGGCGAGCCGGCTGCCGACCCGGCTGATGGCGATCCCGCTGTCGAGAAGCGCTCCGGCGGCGGGCGGCCACCCCAGAAGCCAACCTCATCCGATGAGTCCACAAAGGAGTAACCCCAGCATGGTTTCCGACGTCTTTGGTGAAGTCGGTATCGCCGCTACCTACGGGCTCGTCGGGCTCGTGCTGATGGCCCTCGGCTTCGTACTGGTCGACATCCTCACCCCCGGCAACCTGCGTGAGCAGATCTGGGTCCAGCGCAACCGGAACGCCTCGATCCTGCTCGCCAGCAACGTCCTCGGGGTCGGCATCATCGTGGCCACCGCCATCGCGGCCAGCCAGGGGAACTGGGCCGAGGGCCTGCTCTCCACCGCCGCCTACGGGATCCTCGGACTGGTCCTGATGGCCGTCTCCTTCGTCGTGCTCGACGCGGTCACGCCGGGCAAGCTCGGCGAGATCGTCGTCGAGGAGGCGCCGCATCCCGCCGTCTACGTCAACGCCGCGTCGCACATCGCCGTCTCCGCGATCGTCGCCGTCGCCATCTTCTAGGTGTCCACTCGGGTCGCTCGCGCCGGGCTCCTCTTCGCCACGTTCGTCTGCGCGGCGTGCGGCCTCGTCTACGAACTGGCACTCGTCGCGCAGGGCTCCTACCTGCTCGGCGACTCGATCACGCAGGCCTCCGTCGTGCTCGCCACCATGGTGTTCGCCATGGGGATCGGCTCGCTGACCGCCAAACCACTGCAGCGGCGGCCACTGCTCAGCTTCGTCACCATCGAGGGACTGCTCGCGGTCACCGGCGGGCTGTCCGTCCTCGGCCTGCACGCGGCGTTCACCTGGCTCGACCTGTACTGGCCGGCGCTGATCGGCATCGCGCTGATCGTCGGCGCGCTCATCGGCGCCGAGATCCCGCTGCTGATGACGCTGCTGCAGCGAATCCGCGAGCAGGACGCCGGATCCGCGACCGCCGACCTGTTCGCCGCCGACTACATCGGCGCGCTCGTCGGCGGCCTCGCGTTCCCGTTCCTGCTGCTGCCGCTGCTCGGGCAGACGCGCGGCGCGTTGCTGGTCGGCATGGTCAACGCCGTCGCGGGTGCGGCCGTCGCGCTGTTCCTGTTCCATACCAACGCATCCCGCAAGACGGCGCTCGCCGGCGGCATCGCCGTCGTGCTCGCGATCCTCGTCTTCGCGTTCGCGCAGAGCAACGCGTTCCTCCGCTACGCGCGGGACGAGCTGTACGAGGACCCGGTCGTCTACTCGGAAACCACGCAGTACCAGGACATCGTGCTGACCGAGTCGTCGCCGGTCGTGCCCGGCCCGAAGGACCTGCGGCTCTTCCTCAACGGAGACCTGCAGTTCAGCTCGGTCGACGAGTACCGCTACCACGAGTCGCTCGTGCACCCGGCGCTGACCGGCAAGCACGACCGGGTGCTCGTCCTCGGCGGCGGTGACGGTCTCGCGATGCGGGAGGTCCTGAAATATCCCGACGTCCGCGAGGCCGTCGAGGTCGAGCTGGACCCGGCCGTGCTGCGGCTGGCACGCGACAACCCCGAGATCGCCGCGCTCAACCAGCGCTCGCTGGACGACCCGCGGGTGCGCGTGGTGAACGCCGACGCGTTCACCTGGCTGCGCGAGACGGAACAACGCTTCGACGCCGTGATCATCGACATGCCCGACCCGGACTCGACGTCCACCGCCAAGCTGTACTCCGTCGAGTTCTACTCGCTGGCCCGCCGGGCGCTCGTCCCCGGCGGCCGGCTCGTGGTGCAGGCGGGCTCGCCGTACTTCGCGCCGCGCAGCTTCGACTGCATCGACGCCGGCATCAGGGCCGCGGGCCTGGAGACCACCCCGTACCACGTGAACGTCCCGAGCTTCGGCGACTGGGGCTTCGTCCTGGCCCAGGTCGGCAGGAAGCCGGGCCTGAACCTGGATCCACCCCAGCCACTCCGCTTCCTCGACGAGCAGAACCTGGCCGCCGCGGCCATCTTCCCGGTGGACCGCAGGCCGAGCAACGCCGAGGCACCGTCCACTCTGGACGACCCGAGGATCGTCCGCCTGAACGTGGCCGAATGGCAGCAGTACTGACGCGGTTCCCCTCTGTCCTACCTTCGGGTGAACCTCACGTCACGGTGCAGCTGACCGTCGGGGCCGTGTTGGCACCGGTGTGACTGGCCAGGAAACCGAACGTCGTGGTCGCCCCCGGTGCGAGCGGGCCGTTCCAGCCCACGTTCCGGGCCGTCACCTCCGCCGCGCTCTGGGTGACCGTGGCGTTCCACGACTGAGTGATCTTCTGCCCGTTCGCGAAGCTGAACGTGGCCGTCCACGACGACGTGCTCGTGGTGCCACCGTTGCGCACCGTCACCTCGCCCTGGAAGCCGTCGCCCCACTGGCCGGCCAGCTTGTACGTCGCGGCGCAGGCGCCGGCCGGCGGCGGGTCGGTGTCCGGCGGGGTCGGCTCGCCCAGGGCCGCCGCGACCGCCGGGTACCACCGGTTCGCCATCTTCTGGAAGCCGGAGTCGACCGGGTGCACGCCGTCGAACGTGTCCGTCGCGGCACTGAAGCCGGTCCACTGGTCCACGACGGTGATCGGCGACGCCGAGGTGGTCCTGCCGGCCGCCCACGCCGGGATCGCGTTGTCGAGGTCCACGACCCGCTGCGCGCATCCCGTGCAGGTGCTGGGTTCCATCGGGATGATCTTCGCGACGATGATCCTCATGTTCGGGTTGCTGGCACGCATCTGGTCGACCAGCTTCGAGTACGCGGCCAGGATCTGGGCCGTGCTGATCGTGCCGCCCCACATGTCGTTCGTGCCCAGGTGCATGAGGACGATGTCGGGGTGGGCCGCGGACAGCCACGGCGGCAGCTGGTTCTGGTCGGCGATGCCGGTCGCGGCGAAGCCGCTGTGGCCCTCGTGGTCGGCGTCCAGCGGGACCGCGCAGCCGCCGCTGTTCTGGGTGCCCACGAAGTCGATGTTGGTGTACCCGGCGCGTTGCAGCTGGTCCCAGAGGAACGCGCGCCAGCAGCCCGGCCCCGCGGTGATGGAGTCGCCCAGCGGCATGATCCGCAGCGGGGCGGGCGCCGAGGCGGCGGACTGGCCGGTCACGAACACCACTGCCGCGAGGAGTGCGGCGACGAGGCCGTACGGGAGGAGCCTTCCACGCATGTCGTCCTCCTCAGGCCACCGTGAGCAGGTGCGCTCGGTACCCCGAGCCGAAGGTCTGGGTCGGCGTGCCGGCGTAGTCCTCGATCAGGACGTTGCCAGAGCCGCAGCCCCAGGGGTTCCAGGTCCAGGCGTGGTAGCCGAGGCCCTTCTGGTCCAGCCACGCCATCACCTGGTCGAGGTAGTCGTGGGCGCAGGTGTTCTGGCCGATCTCGCCGGCCTGCACGGGAACCCGCGCCGCCACCGCGCCGATCTCGTTGTCCCAGCAGGAGACCGTGACGCACGCGTTGAAGTTGTACGAGTGCCAGGACGCCATCAGGTTGCCGGTCGGGTCGGCCGGCGCGTAGGTCAGCCACTGGGAGAGGTCGTTGGTCCAGCGCAGGCCGGCGCTCAGGATCACGTTGGTCGCGCCGGTCGCGCGGACCGCGTCCACCAGGTCCTGCATGCCGGCGACCTCGTAGGTGAAGCCGGCGCAGGTGCCGCCGTCGCGCAGGCAGCGCCACTCGGCGGCCGGGTTCGCCCAGTTGTCCGCCGCGTCCGGGTACGGCTCGTTGAACAGGTCGAACAGCACGGCGTCGTTGCCCTTGAAGGCGTTGGCCACCTGGGTCCAGAAGGTCGGCGTGTACTGCATGCTCGGCATCGGCTTCTGGCAGGTCGCGTTGACGTCCGTGCAGGCGGACACGTTGCCGGTGTACTGGCCGTGCGTCCAGTGCAGATCGAGGACCGGGTTGATGCCGTTGGCCACCAGGAGGTTCGCGTAGTCCTTGACGGCCTTTTGGTAGGTCGCGCCGCTCGGCGCGCCGGACAGGCCCAGCCAGCAGTCCTCGTTCAGCGGGATCCGCACGGACCTGATGTGCCAGGCCCGCATCGCGTCGACCGACGCCTGGTCCACCGGGCCGCCGTCCCACATGCCCTTGCCCTGCACACAGGCGAACTCGGCGCTGGCACGGTTGACGCCCAGGAGCCGGTAGTTCGCGCCGGTGCTGGTCAGGAGCCTGTTGCCGGACACGTGTAGCGCCGGCGCGGCAGGGCCGGTCGGCGGCGGTTCCTCGGGGGCGGTGCCGGTGCAGGCGGCGCCGTTGACCGCGAAGTCCGTCGGGGCGGAGTTCGTGCCGCTGTAGGAGAAGTTCGCGCCCGGGCTGACGCTGCCGCCGACGGGGATGGCGGCGTTCCACGTCGCGTTGGTGACGGTGACCCGGTTGGCGGACTGGGACCACACGCCGTTCCAGCCCTGCTGCAGGGTCTGGTTGCCGGCGTAGGAGTAGGTCACGGACCAGCCGCTCACGGACGAGGTGCCGACGTTGCCGATCTTCACGGTGGCGCTGAAGCCGGCGCCCCAGTCGTTGGCCGAGTAGTCGACCCGGCAGGCGAAGGCCGGTGCGGCGGTGGCCCCGCTCGTCGGCAGGGCCACGCAGGCCATGGCGGCCAGGACACCGGACAGGGCGAGTTTGACGGCTCTCGACATTCAGCACTCCCTTGTGCGCGTGTTCTCTGGGAGCGCTCCCAGAGTCCGTGGTGCAAACCGTCGCGCCTGGAGGCCGAGACTGTCAATCGCCCGGCGGCCGGCCGTGGGCAATTCACTCGGCCGGCCGCGGTGAGGTGCCCTGATCGGCGCAATGAGCCGCCGACGTGTCACTGCTCGTGGTCACCGGTCAGGCCAGCGAGAATACCGCCCACCGAAAACTGGGAACGCTCCCAAAAAGGCTCAGGGGAGCAGCAGGTTCACGTCGCCGAACTCGTGCCACAGATAGCCTGCCGCCGTCGCCTCGCGGTACGTCTCGCACAGGAGGGCGTGCCCGGCGATCGCGGCCAGCATGTCGAGGTGCGACGCCCTCGGCTCGTGGAAGCCGGTCAGCAGCCCGTCGACGTGCCGCACCCCGCGCTCCGGCGTGATGATCACGTCCGTCCAGCCCTCGTCCCCGTCGGTCTCGATGGCGCGCACGGCCGTGGTGCCCACCGCGATCACGCGGCGGCCCTCCGCGCGGGCCCGAGCCACCAGGTCGCGGCTCGTGCGCGGGACCGCGAACCGTTCCGGGTACGGGCGTTCGTGTGCCTCCGGCGACGCCACACCGGTGTGCAGGAGGACCGGCGCGAACTGCACCCCGTGCGCCACCAGCCGCGTCACCAGCCGGTCGGTGAACGGCCGGGACGCGCTCGGCATCTCCGCGCTCCCCGGCGTCACCCCGAAAACCGTTTGGTAGCAGGAGATCGGCCACCCGCCGCCGACGTAGGAGTACCGGATCGGCGACCCGAACACCGCGAGGTACGCGGGCACCCCGCGACCCCGCGTGTCCACCTCGGACTCCCACAGCCGGCCCGAGGAGAACGGCCGGCGCAGCGTCACGGAACCGCCGCCGAACAGCGCGTACCGCTCGCCGGCCCGGCCGTCGTGGAACGGCGCCGCCGCCCGCCGCAGCTCGACCAGCCACGTGCCGTCCGGCTGCTCGGTCGAGAAGTGCACGACCAGCCGGCTGTCCGGCACCGGCACCGCGGCGGGCACGGTCGCGGACGTGTTCACCACGAGCACGTCTCCCGCCCGCAGCAGCGACGGCAGCTCCGTGAACCGGTGGTGCCCGACCCCCGCGGACGAGCTGACCAGCAACCGCACCTCGTCCCGCCCGAGCCCCCTGGCCTCGGGTGGTTCGTGTGCCTCCAGCGTGGCCGGCAGCGTGAACTCGAGTGTCACCGCCGGCCCCCTGCCGCCATGCCCCGAGAGAGTCCCTCGGGGCACCGGGCGCGGGTCACGCCGGCACCGTCAGGTCGGCCAGCCGGACCCGGCCCGACGGCGGGCGGGACGTCACCAGGTGCCGGAACGCGGGCACCACCGCCTCCGGCAGCGGCCGGTCGCCGATGTCCTCGCCCGGGAACGCCTCCTGGTGCATCCGCGTCCGCAGGTCACCCGGGTCCACCCACCACACGCGGACCGCGGGCTCCTCGGCCGCCAGCACGGCACTCGCCTGCTCGACCGCCGCCTTCGCCGAGCCGTAGCCGCCCCAGCCCTCGTACGGCTCGACCGCCGCGTCCGACGTGACGTTGACGACCGCCCCCGCCCGGGACCGCAGCACCGGCAGCGCGAGCTGGGTCAGCGCGAGCGGCGCCAGCACGTTCACCTCGTACACCTCGCGCAGCTCGTCGAGCGGGTACGACGCCAGCCGCGGCCGAGGGCTCGGCCCCAGGATGCCGGCGTTGTTGACCAGCAGGTCGGCCCCGTGCCCGAGCAGCGCGGCGCGGTGCGCGGGATCGCGGACGTCCCCCGGCACGGCGACCACGTCACCGCCGATCCACTCCGCGGCGGCGGTCAGGTCGGCCGGCGTGCGTGCGTCCACGACGAGCCGCCATCCCGCCTCCGACAGTCCGGTGGCCAGCGCGAGGCCGAGCCCCCGGGACGCACCGGTGATGATCGCTACACGTTTCATGTGACCGACGCTAAGGACGCGCGGAGGCGCTGCCATCGGTCCCGGGACCGCCGGGACCTCGGTCTTTGGACCTAGGTCCGGCCGCGGCGGCGTGGTGTGTGGGTACCGTGGACGGCGTGAACGTCCGGAGCGAGCTGCGGGACGTCAGCGCCGCGGTGCTGGCCGTGACCGCGCACCTGTCCGTCCGTGACGTGCTCACCACGATCCTCTCCGCCGCCCGCAAGCTCGTCGGCGCCCGCTACGCCGCGCTCGGCGTGCCCGACGAGGACGGCGGCTTCGCGGAGTTCCTCGCCGACGGCCTGACCGACGAGGAATGGGACGCGATCGGCCCGCTGCCGCGGCAGCACGGCGTGCTGGGCCTCATGCTGTGCGACCCCAACCCTGTGCGGCTGGCCGACATCCGCGAGCACCCGCACTTCGGCTGGTGGCCAAAGGCGCACCCGTGGCTGACCGACTTCCTTGGCATGCCGATCAGCGACGGCGACGAGATCGTCGGTGAGCTGTTCCTGGCGAACAGCTGCAAGCCGGACGGGTTCACGGCGGAGGACGAGGAGCTGGTCCGGCTGCTTGCCGCGCACGCCGCGATCGCGCTGGTCAACGCCCGGCTCTACGAGCACAGCCGCGAGCTGTCCATCGTGGAGGAACGCAACCGGATCGCCCGCGAGCTGCACGACGCCGTCTCGCAGAAGCTGTTCAGCCTCCGGCTCACCGCCGACGCCGCCCTGGGGCTGATCGACCGCGACCCGTCCCGGGCGAAGGCGGAGCTGGCGACCGTGCGCAGGCTCGCGGCCGAGGCGAGCAGCGAGCTGCGGGAGATCGTCGTCGGGCACCGGCCGCCCGACCTCGACGGCGACGGCCTGGACAAGGCGCTGCGCAAGCAGGTCGAGCTGCTGGACCGTGTGCACGCGCCGGTTCTGCGCTTCGCCGGCTGCGACTGCGTGCCGGTGCTGACCGAGCAGGGGCAGGAGGCCGTGTACCGGATCGCGCAGGAGGCCATGCACAACGCGTTGCGGCACGCGGACGCCGGCCGGATCGACGTCGTGCTCACGGCCGACGACGGCGGCACCGTCCTGCGGGTGACCGACGACGGTGTGGGTTTCGCGCCGGCCAGCGCGGTCGCCGGCCGTCGGCTTGGGCTCGCGTCGATGCGGGAACGGGCGGCGGAAGCAGGCGGCACGCTCACGGTGACGTCCGAGCCGGGCGGCGGGACGACGGTGCGGCTGGCGGTCCCGGCATGATCCGGGTCCTGGTCGTCGACGACCATCCCGTCGTGCGGCAGGGTCTGCGCACGTTCCTCGATCTGCAGGACGACATCACGGTGGTGGGTGAGTCCGCCGACGGTGAGTCCTGTGTGGACGATGCCGTTCGGTTGCGTCCGGACGTGATCCTGCTCGACCTCCGCATGCCGGGCGCGGACGGGGTGGCGGCCCTGCGTGGCCTGCGGGACGGTCTGGCCCGGGTGCTGGTGGTCACGAGCTACACCGAGCCGAGCGCGGTGCTGCCCGCGGTGCGTGCCGGCGCGGCCGGTTACGTGTACAAGGACATCGACCCGCCCGCGCTCGCGGCCGCCATCCGGTCCGTGCACGCGGGGCACGTCCTGCTGCATCCGGACGTGGTGCGCCTGCTGGCCGCCGCGGAGTCGCGGCCGGCCGAGCTGACCGCGCGTGAGCGGGACGTGCTGGCCGAGCTGGCCCGCGGCCGGTCGAACCGGGAGATCGCCAGGGCGCTGCGACTGTCGGAGAAGACGGTGAAGACGCACGTCAGCGCCATTCTGGGCAAGCTGGGGGTGCAGGACCGGACCCAGGCCGCGCTGCACGCCGTCCGCACAGGTCTGGTGGACACGCATCAACCGAACGGCTGACCCCAGGAATCAACCCGTGGCCTGATGCCCACTCGCGCCACCGGTGGCAGGGTTTGCCGTGTCCACTCAACGGAGGGGTGAGAATCTTGTCCTGGGGAAGAAGACTGCTGGCGCTGGGCGCCGTCGCGGCCCTGTCCGCCGGCCTGACGGGCAGCGTGTCCGCGGCCACCGAACAGTCGCCGGGTGACTGGGCGACGTTCCAGAAGGACCTCGTGGGGTCCCGCTACAACGCGGCCGAGTACCGGATCAACGCCATGAACGTCGGGAACCTGAAGCTGAGGTGGGCGTTCGCCTACCCGAAGACCGACAACACGCTGGTCCGCAGCGAGCCGGCGATCGTCGGCGACACCATCTACTTCGGCGGCTCGGACGGCAGGTTCTACGCACGGGACGCCAGAACCGGCGCGGCGAAGTGGGAGTTCGACCTGCGTTCCGTGTCGCCAGAAGGTTTCGCGGTGGTGTGGGACGCCCCGGCCGTGTCCGGCGGCACGGTCTTCTTCGGCGACGCGCGCGGTTACTTCTACGCGCTGGACGCCCGGAGGGGCACCCTGAGGTGGTCGACCCGCATCGACTCCCACCCGGCGGCCACGGTGACCAGCTCGCCGATCGTCTACAAAGGACGCGTCTACGTGGGCGTGTCCAGTGGCGAGAACACGGCCGGCCGTGACTACCCGTGCTGCACGTTCCGGGGTCACCTGGACGCGCTGGACACGAGGACGGGTGCGTTGGCGTGGCGGTACTACACGGTGCCGGAGCCGCGGCAGGTGGGCACCTGGCCGAGCGGCGCGGCGAAGTACGAGCCGTCGGGCGTCGGCGTGTGGAGTTCTCCGGTGGTGGACCCCCGGTCCGGGACGCTCTACGTGGGCACCGGCCAGAACTACACCGGGAGCGGCGGCGACTTCGACACGCTGCTGGCACTGGACGCCCGCACCGGCGGCGTGCGGTGGAAGAACCAGGTGACGAAGGCCGACACGTGGCGCTCACTGTGCAACGACCCCGAGCCGGCGGGCTACTGCCCGGGCCTGGGCGACGGCTCCGCGCTGGACTACGACATCGGCTCCACCCCGAACATCTTCCGCGCCGGCGGGCGAACGCTGGTCGGTGTGGGTCAGAAGCTGGGCGTGTACCACGCGTTCGACGCGCGGACCGGCGAGGTCGTGTGGCGCAGGCAGCTGGGCGTGCCGCTGCCGTCTGGTGGGATCTCGGGCATCCAGTGGGGTTCGAGCTTCGACGGGAAGAGGCTGTACATAGCCACGTACTTCGCCGACCCGGGGACGATGTTCGCCGTGAACCCGGCCGACGGCAGGGTGTTGTGGCAGACCCCGAACCCGGCGGACGGCTGCACGACGGGCGGCGCGGCGCGGTATCCGGACATCTGCACGCTGGCCCACGCCCCGGCCGCGACGAGCAGTCCCGGCCTGGTCTGGGAGGGCGCGAACGACGGCAAGGTGCGGGCGTACGACTCGCGAACGGGCAGCGTGCTGTGGAGCTACGACACGATCCGAACGTTCACCGGCGTGAACGGCGTGCAGGGAATGGGCAGCGCGATTGCCGGCACGGGCGGTGGCGTGGTCGTCTCCCACGGAATGGTGTACGTGCAGTCGGGTTACGTCCCGGAGTACTCGACCGCTCAGGGGCATGTCCTGCTGGCGTTCAGTCTCTGACCGCCCCGCGCGCCGGGAGGGGGACTCACCGAACATCACCTCGATCCGCACTTCGGTCCGCAACCCGATCCGCACTTCGATCCGCCACGTCCGGCACGTAGAACCTCGTCGTGGCCTCGACCGCGGCCGCGACCTGTTCCGGGGCGCCGCCGGCGGCGAGATGAGCCTGACCCCACGCCGCGGAGCCGCGGCGGCTGAACTCGCGCCCTCGGGCGACTTCTCGAGCTCGGCCAGGTTCACGATCTCGTCGCCGGCCAGGAACCGGGCCAGGGCGAGCAGACTCCAGTCCCAGCCGACACCGCCGGCGCCGGGACCGTACGTCGGGAAGGAGGGCTCACCGACGACCGCCGCGTGGATCAGCTCGAACTCGGTGTCGCTGGGCCTGACCCGGGTCAGGCGCACCTCGACCTCGCTCGTGCCGGGCCAGGCGTCGGCATCCGGGCCGTAGAGCCAGGACACCTTCAGCAGCCGCGGTCGCTCGCACCGCGGGATCTCGCCGTGCTCGCCACCCGCCAACTCGAACCTTCCGCCCGGCCGGAGGTCCCCGGTGACCGGCTTCATCCAGCGGCGCAGCCGATCGGCGTTGGTGATGGCGTCCCAGACGTCGTCGATCTCCGCGTCGTACCGGCGCCGGAGCTCCACCGTGTACGCCTCGCCGGCTGGAACGTCCCCCTTGCCCATCACCCGGTGCACGGCGGCCAGCTCGTCCAGTACGTCCTTCCTGTCATGTCCTCTCGGTGGGTGATCTCGGTCCTGCCCGGCGACACTTATATAAGACAAAGCTACTATTCGGTGGTCGGCCCAACAGTGGACACGCCGGCCTGCCCCGCTACCAGCCGCGAACCACGACGCCTCCGCGCGGTCGTCGCCGGCGCCTTCCGCAGTCCACTCAGGACGCCGGCGATGATCAGCGCAGCGGCCACGATCCGCGACCACGTGAGCTCCTCGCCCGTGAACAGCGCGGCCGAGGTCATCCCGAACACCGGCACCAGCAACGAGAACGGCGCGATCGTGGACGCCGAGTAGGTCCGGATCAACAGGCCCCACAGGCCGAACCCGGCCACGGTGGCCACCAGCCCGACGAACAGCACCGACCCGGCCGCCGACCACGTCATGTTCCGCAGCGCCGCCCAGTCCCGCCGCGGACCCTCGAACACCACCGACAGCACACCCAGCGGCAGCACCGCCAACGCGCTCACCCACACCATGAACCGCAACATGTCCGGGGGCGCCGCGCGCCGCATCACCACGTTGCTCGCCCCCCACGCCGCGGCCGCCCCGATGACCATCGCGAACGCCCTCAACGGGCTCGTCGCGCCCAGGTCCAGTGCGATCAGGCCGATCCCGCCCAGCGCCACCGCCATGCCCAGAACCTGTTGCCGGGTAAGCCTCTCCTTCAACAGCGCCACCGCGAACACCAGCGTGAACGGCGCCTGCGCCTGCAACACCAGCGACGACAGCCCCGGCGGCATCCCCGCCGCCATCCCGGAGAACAGCAACCCGAACTTGACCACGCCCAGGAACAACGCCATCAGCGCCACCCACCGCCACGGCACGCCCGGCGAACGGAGGAACAAGATCGCCGGCACGGCCGCGACCAGGAACCGCGACGCGGAGAACAGCAGTGGCGGGAGCCGCGCCAGCGCGACATCGATGATCACGAAGTTCACGCCCCACACGAGGGCGATGCCGAGCGCTAGCAGCAGGTGACGAGGCGACATGCGACCAGCCTCCGGCCGGCCGAAGTGAAGTACAAGTCAATTGTCCTGGCGGCCATACATTAGAGTCGCTACATGTTCGACCTGTCCCGCCTGCGTGTCCTGCACGCCGTCGCCGGCCACGGCAGCCTCGCCGCGGCCGCACAGGCACTGCACCTCACCCCGTCCGCGGTGTCGCAGCAGATGGCCAAGCTGGAGCGCGAGGCCGGCTGCGCGCTCGCCGAACGCCAGGGCCGCCGCCTCCGCCTCACTGACGAGGGCCGCGTCCTCGCCGCCCACGCCGACCGCATCCTCTCGGCCGTCGCCGAGGCGTCCGCGGACCTCGACGAGCGCCGCGGCCGCGTGCTCGGCCAGGTCGACCTCGGCGCCTTCGCCACCGCTGCCCGGGGGCTGGTGCCGGCGGTGCTGCGGACGTGTGCGCAGCGGTACCCGGACCTACGGATCCGCCTCCGGGAGGTCGAGCCCTACCAGTCGCTCGGCCTCGTCGCGGCGGGTGACCTGGACGTGGCGGTGGCGCAGGACTGGATGAACCTCCCGGTCGCCGTGCCGGAGCGGCTCGCCAGCGCGGACATCGGCCTCGACTTCGCGGACATCGCCCTGCCGCAAGGACATCCGCTCGCCGCACGCGACGGCATCGCACTGCTGGACCTCGCGGACGAGCCGTGGATCGCGTCCACCGCCGGCACCATCTGCCACGACTGGCTGACCACGACCTTCCGCCGCGCGGGCCACGAACCGCGGGTCGTCCACCAGGCCGCCGAGTTCCCGACCCAGCTCGCGCTGGTGGCCGCCGGCCTCGGCGTCGCGGTCGTTCCGCGCCTGGCGGCCGACTCGGTGCCGCCGAACGTGTCGCTGGTGCCGGTCGAGCCGGCCCTGCACCGACGCGTCTTCGCGGTGTGGCGCGCGGAGGCCGCGCGGAGGCCGGCGATCCAGGCGGTGGTGAACGCGCTGAAGGAGTCCTTCGCTCCGTGACGCCGCCTATACTCCCTGTGCAACAGGTCTCTTGGGGGAGTCATGTCAGCTCGCTGGGTCGCGGCGTCTGCATGTGCCGCTGTTCTGTCCGCCCTCGCGCCGCCCGCCGCCGCGCAGCCGTCGTCCGAGCCACCGTCCTCGGCGCGGCCGAGCGTGGGAATGCCGACGCCGCCGCCGCTTCCGCCCGACTACCAACCGCCACGCGACGACGGCCAGCCGGACAAGGACTACCAACTCAGCAAGGAGTGCGTCTCGGCGCTGCCGTCGACCGAGCAGCTCGACGAGAAGCCGTGGGGCCAGGATCTCCTGCGGTTCAACGAGTTGCCGAGGTTCGCGACCGGCAAGGACCAGACGGTCGCGGTCATCGACACCGGCGTGTCCCAGCACGACTTCCTGAGTGGCCGGCTCGACGGCGGCGGTGACTACGTCGCCAAGGACGGCGACGGCCTCGAGGACTGCGACGGCCACGGCACGATGGTCGCCGGGATCATCGCCGCGGACCCGCGGGACGACCGGATCGGCTTCCGCGGCATCGCGCCGGCGGCCAGGATCGTCAGCATTCGCCAGACCAGCGCCAACTACGAGTTCAAGGACCCGGCGACCAACGAGCCCCAGGGCGCGGGCAACCTGATCACCCTGGCGAAGGCGATCGTCCACGCGGCCGACACCCCGGGCGTCACGGTCATCAACATCTCGATCAACAACTGCCGCGTGACCGACGGGACCGTCAACCCGATTGAGCGGGACCTGCAGGCCGCGCTGCGGTATGCCGTGGAGCAGCGGGACATCGTCGTCGTGGCGTCGGCGGGCAACTTCCCCGAGGGGACGTGCGCGGAGCAGAACGGCCCCGATCCCAACAACCCGACGTGGCTGGTGTTCCCACCGTGGTTCTCCGACCACGTCCTGTCGGTCGCGGCGGTGAACGACAAGGGCGACCTGGCGGAGTTCTCGATCCAGGGGCCGTGGGTCTCGGTGGCGGCGCCCGGCACGGACATCATCTCGCTGAACCCGGGCGACCCGACGAAACTGGCGAACCGCACGGTCGGCGACAAGAACCAGCAGGGCCCGATCCAGGGCACGAGCTTCGCGGCCCCCTACGTGGCGGGTCTGGCCGCGCTGGTGCGTGAGCGCTTCGAGAAGCTGACCGCGAAGCAGGTCATGAACCGCATCAGGACCACCGCCTCCCACCCGGCCGCGACCGGCGGCCACGACGACCGCATCGGCTACGGCATGATCAACCCGGTCGCGGCCCTGACGGCGTTCATCCCGGCGGAGAAAGGGATCCCGAACGACACGGCCATCCCGTCCCCGTACGCGGTACCCGCCCCGGAACACCGCGACTGGACACCCCTCCTGGTGGCGATGATCGGCTCCGGCGGCGGTCTGGTCCTGTTGCTGCTGACCCTGTTCGTAGCCCACACCATCCGCCGCAACAAGTCCGCCGCTAGTGTCCCGCGCCGGAAATGCGGTGATTAAGTCGGTGGATCCAGGTTTCTGCTGGCAAGGCGCCGGTTCGTCCTCGTACTGGGTCGTACTTGGGCGAACCGGCAACGCCGCCAGCAGGAAGCTGGGCCGCCGAATTAGTTGCCTGATCTCCGGCGCGGGACACCAGTCCGCCACCCCGGGATTTTTGAGTGTTGGTTGCGTTCCGGCGATGGTGCGGGTGTGGAGGTGGATGGTGGCTGGGTGGCGTCACGTTCCCCTGAGGTAACTGCTGATGGGGTGGAGACTTTCTGGCAAAGATTTCGGGAGAGGGCTGGTCGTTTACGGGAGAGGGGCTGGACAGTGGGTTAGGGCGGCCAGTAGGTCGGCTCGTTGGGGGTCGTTGGCGGGGTGCCATGGGCAGGCGATGTCGAGTGCCACGACCTGCCCCGTGTCGACGATCCGCCGTACGGCGTCGACGACGGTGCCGGTGGACGGGCCGCCACGTACCGGGAAGAGGAGGCCGGGGAGGTCGTCCGCGTCGATCACGTCCAGGTCGATGTGGAGCACGACCGGCCCGTCCGGCACCAGGGTGTCCGTCACCGAGCGGCGCTGGATGGCGGCGGTGGCGAGGTAGTCGACCTCGGCGGGGTCCAGGTCGCGTGCGCCGACCAGGGTGACCCGGTCCTCGCCGACCGGGCGCAGCCCGAGCGGCCCGGCGACCAGGTCCGCGTGCGCGCCGATGGCGAGTCGCAGCGAGAGCCCACCGAGGTAGCCCGAGGTCGAGGTCTCCAGCGTGTGCACGTCCCCGTGGGCGTCGAACCAGATGAGCGACGGGTCGGCGCCGGCGCGCTGCGTGCCGGCGAGCACACCGAGCGAGACCAGGCAGTCGCCCGACACGACGACCGGTGGCGCCTCGGACGCGGCCACCGCAACGGCGACCGCGTCGTACAGGGACGTGAGCCGGTGCCAGACATCGCCGTCGGGGAGCGCCGGTGAGACGGTCCGGTGACCGTCGCCCGGCACCGGCAGGCTGCCCGCCGGGAGGCGTTCGTCCTGGTGGTAGGGCACGACGATGACCGGGCTCACGCGGGGGTCCAGTCCGTGTTGGCGCCG
>NZ_DASQCC010000142.1:0-40856 GCF_035634895.1 Actinophytocola sp.
GGGCCACCATGCGCACGATCCGGCCGAATCACCAAGCGCACGATCCGGCCGGCGACCAACGCGGACACCGATCCGCCACCGGCGCCAGGAGATGCGCTGACACGCCGCGGCGGCCGGCCGCCCAACGCGCCCGCTCCCTACCCGGCCAATGGTCCGGCGTCGCTGGGCGCGATCTCCGAGTCCCTGGCCTACCTGACCGAGGTGGTCAAGAAGCAGCGTGCCGAGCCGGGCGACGGCCTGCTCGGCATGATCATCAAGGACCACGGCGACCAGGTGAGCGACCAGGAACTGGCCGGCCTGGCCGACGGCATCCTGACCGGCGGCTTCGAGACGACGGCGAGCATGCTGGCCCTGGGCGCGCTTGTGCTGCTGCAGGACAGGGACACGTTCGAGCTGGTCCACGACGACGACGCGGCGATCCACGGTTTCGTGGAGGAGGTCCTCCGGTACCTGACGGCGCCCGCGGCCCGATTCGCTCATGGCTCGCGGCAGGCCAAACCGCAGAGGTCACCAACGGCCCTGCCCACCGAAGCCACCTGCGGCTCAGGCCTGCGGAGGTCATCGCCGGCGAGCGCACGATCCTGCCGGCACTGCGGCTAGGCGACTTCGGGTTCCGTGCCCTGCGCAGGCGGTACTGAGTTTTCAGGTTCCTCAGTCAACTCCTCTTCTGTCCGGGTCGTCGCGTTCTCCCTCGCCGCCGCCAGGTGGGCCATTTTCGCCGCGTGGCGGGCTTGTAGGCCGTGCATGCGGCGTGCCTCGAAGGCGGCTCGGTCGGCCGCGCGGGCCTGTCTGCGTGCCCGCAGCTCATCCACCCGGCGGGCCGCGGCGCTCATGACACCCGCCGCCGGGCCGCACGGTCACAGCAGGGCGGGTTGGTCCACGGCCCATAACCAGAAGCCGTCCGGCTGGCGGTGGGCGATCTCCACCGTCACCGCCCCGCTGTCCAGCTCGGTCGACGTCAACGCCAGTGCCCCGCTCACCAGCGGCGGGCGTTGGCGGCCAGGCGTCAGCACCGGGCCGTCGGCCAGGAACTCCTCGTACACCTGCCGGATCTCGGCATGGCCCGTCACCACGTCCCCCGTCGGGAACGCCAGTACCGCGCCTGGCTCGTACAGGGCGACCAGGCCCTCCACGTCGCCCGCGTTGGCGCGCTCGACGAAGAACCTGGCCAGGTCGTTGGGGTCGGCGGCCGGCTGCCGCCGCGTCGGTGTGGTCATGGTGGGCACCCTGCCACGGAGCACCGACAAAACCGGTTGACCTGCGTGTTTGGCTGGAGACCGACGCGAAAGGAGGTGAGCGCGATGTTCCCCGAAACGGCCACGTGCTCCGCACCTGTTGGGAGCACGTCACTCCCCTGAGGACTGACATGCTTGAACTGCGCCCGCTCACCGCGGGTGAGGAAGACCTGTTCCTGTCCCTGCACGAGCCCGCGCTCGTCGGCGTCCAGAGCGTCGGACGCGACTACCGCGAGCTCGCCTCCCTCGGCCAGTACCGTCCCGAGTGGACCTGGATCGCCTTGCGCGGCAACAAGGTCGTGGCCCGGGCCGCGTGGTGGGCCGGGCCGGACGACGACCGGCCGATCGCGCTCGACTGGCTCGACTTCGTCCCGGGTGAGGCCGACGCCGCCGTACGGCTCCTGCGCGAGGCCGGGTTCGACGCCGAGTACTGCCTGCTGCTGCCGCCCGGTTGGCGGGACGAGCCGGCCGTTCGCGTCGCCGGCGAGGCCAGGCTCGAAGTCGCCGAGAAGGCTGGTATGAAGCCGTTCGTCGAGCGGTTGCGGTACCGGTGGACACCGCGGGACGGGCTCCCCGCACGGCCCGAACGGCTGGTCTTCCGGGAAGAGCCCGACGATGACGCCGTCCTGGACGCCCTGCGTCGCATCGTGCACGGGTCACTCGACGCACACGAGAGACAGACACGGGAGAAGGACGGCGTCGACGCGGCCGCACTCGAAGAGTTGACGTTCCTCCGGTGGATGCCGTCACCGCGTAACTGGTGGCGGCTGGCGTTCACTCACGACGGTGAACTCGTCGGCCTGACGGTGCCCGGCCGCAACTACGCCACGCCCGTGATCGGGATAGTCGGGGTCGTGCCGGAACAGCGCGGGCACGGGTACGCCTACGACCTGCTCGTCGAGGCCACCCACCTCCTCGTGGCCGAGGGCGTCGAGGAGATCACCGCCGAGACCGACACCACGAACACCCCCATGGCCGCTACCTTCGCCCGCGCCGGCTACCCGGTCACCCAGGAAAGGATCTACCTCAAGTAGGCGGACCCCCACCATCCGCGAGTCTCGCGTTCACCCATACCGAGTTGCGGTTTCGTGCACATCCCGACTGCACGAAACCGCAGTTCGAGGTGTTTGAACGCGGGACTCGGTGTGTTTGAACGCGGGACTCGGTGTGTTTGAACGCGGGACTCGCGGGGGTTAGATGGCTAGGCCTGGGAAGAGTTTGGCGGCGTTGCCGGCCAGTACGTCGTGGAGGACCTCGGGCGGCCAGTCCAGGGTGGTCAGTGCGCGGGCGTTGGCGGCCACGCCGGGGACGCCCGGCCAGTCCGTGCCGAAGATCATCTTCGTGGCGAGCCTGGTGAGGTCGAAGCGTTCGTAGTAGCTCGGGAGGTTCTTCGGCGGCAGGCCGGCGATGTCCAGCCACACGTTGGGCTTCTGCAGCGCCAGGAACGCCGCCGTGTCGTACCACCAGCCGCGGCCGCCGTGCGCGAGGACGAAGTTCACGCCAGGGAAGTCCTCCACCGGGTCCAGCATCAGCGCCGGGTCGCCGCAGCGGGCGCGGGAGCCGGGAAAGGTGGACGTTCCCGTGTGCACGATGACGGGCACACCGCGGTCGGCACACACTCCGTACGCCGCGTACATCTCCTTGTCGCCCGGGTCGAACGCGCCGTGCACGGGATGGACCTTCAGCGCCACCGCACCCAGGTCGAGCTGACGCTCCACCTCGGACGCCAACGGGTGGTGCAGGTGCGGGTTCACGTTGGCCACCAACCGGAACCGCACGGGATTGTGCTCGACGATCGGTAGGTTGTCCTCGATCGGCTGGATGCCGGTGGACCTCGGGCTGTACTCGCAGAACAGCAGCGCCCGGTCGACACCCTGCGCCTCCAGCAGCGCGTCCAACAGCGCCGGCACGGGGTCGCCCACGTCGTCGTACACCGCGCGCCAGTCGTGGCCGGACGCGAAGTTCGCCGCCCAGTCGTGCCACGCGGGCTTCAGGGTGGACAGCCGCGCCGCGTGCACGTGCGCGTCGACCAACGGCATCCCGTCCAGCATCAGGTCAGCACCGTCTCCTCCGGGACCACCGGGCGCACCACCAGCTCGTCCGCGACCAGCTCGCGCAGGACGTTCCTGCGGATCTTGCCCGTCGCCGTCTTCGGCAGCTCCGCCATGCCCACCACCGCTCTCGGCCGCTTGTACGCCGCCAGGCCCTCGCGGCACCACCGCACCAGCGCGGCCGCGTCGACCGTGCGGCCCGGCGCCGGGACCACGCACGCGACCGGCTTGTCCAGCCCCTCCGCGTCGCGGCCGGCGACCACCGCCGCCTCCGCCACGTCCGGGTGCTGCAGCAGCCGCTCCTCCACCTCCGCCGGCGACACCCAGATGCCGCCCGCCTTCAGCATGTCGTTCGACCGGCCGAGGCACGTGTACGTGCCGTCCTCGTTGCGCATGTACGTGTCGCCGGTACGCAGCCACTCACCCTGGAACACCGCGCGCGTGGTCTCCGTGCGGCACCAGTAACCCGTGGCCACCGACGGGCCGGACAGGTACAGGTCGCCGGGCTCCCCGGCCGCCGTGATCGGGGTTCCCTCGTCGTCACGCAGCTCCACGCGGTAGCCGTCGACCGGGATGCCGGACGAGCCAGGACGGGCCGTGCCGGGCCGGTTGGACAGGAAGATGTGCAGGGCCTCGGTCGAGCCGAGGCCGTCCAGGATCTCGACGCCGAACCGTTCGCGGAACCGGGAGAACAGCACCGGCGGCAGCGGCTCGCCGGCCGAGACGCCTTGGCGCACCGAGGAGAACGTGTCGTCGGGGATGTCGGAGCCGAGCAGTGCGGAGTAGAACGTCGGCACGCCGAAGAAAAGCGTCGGCCGGGTGGCCCGCACGCGGTCGGCGACCGTCGCCGGGGTCGGCCGGGCGCGCTCCAGGATCGTCGTCGCGCCGGCGGACAGCGGGAAGAAGCCCGAGTTTCCCAGGCCGTAGGCGAAGAACAGCTTCGCGACGGACAGCGTGCGGTCGTCCGGTGCCACGCCGAGCACGCCGCGGCCGTACAGCTCGGCGACGTCGCGGACGCTGCCGTGGCGGTGCATCGCGCCCTTCGGCTTGCCGGTCGTGCCCGAGGTGTACAGCCAGAACGCCGGCGACTCCGGCCAGGTCGTGTACGGCTCGGTGAGCCCGTCCTGGGAGCGCAGCTCCGACCAGGACGTGCCGGGCAGGTCGCTCTCCCCGTCGACCAGCACGTGCGTGACCTCGGGGGCGGAGGCGAGCGCGATGGCCACCGCGGGGGCGAACTCGGCGGAGACACACAGAACGCGGGCGCGGGAGTCGGCGAGCACGGCCGCCAGCTCGGCGCCGGTGACCATTGTGGACACCGGCACGGGGACGGCACCCAGGTACATGGCGCCGAGGATGCCGGTCAGCAGCTCGACACCGTCGGCCATGCACAGCATGACCCGCTCCTCCGGGCGGACCCCGATGGCACGGAACCCGGCGGCCACGCGCCCGGTCTCGTCGGCGAGCTCCCGGTAGGTCAGGGAGACCCCGGCGCAGAGGACGGCGGTGCGGTCGCCGAAGCCGTCCCGCACGTGCCGGTTGAGTAAGTAGTCGGCCGCGTTGAACGTGGTGGGAGTCATCCTTGACCGCCTTTTCGGGGTTCAGGCGAGGTAGACGTACTCGTAGTCGAAGGGCTTGCCGTTGATGCCGTTGCGTGGCGGCGCGACCCAGCTGGCTATCTTGCCGCGCTCGTACACCGGCTGCATCAGTGACCGCACGAAGGCGAGATCCTCGCCGGTCGGCAGCCACCTGTGACTGGCGGCCCGCCAGGTCCGCTCGTCGACGATCGTGCCGTCCGGGGTCACGTGGACGTCCGCGCTGACCCCGACCGACCGGTTGAACCCCGGATGCGGCAACGCGAAACGGTAGTCGATCTCGGCCGACTCGAGGATCCGGTTCCAGCGCTTGACACCGGTCTCGCAGTCGGCCACGTACTCCCCGCGCAGGTCCAGGTTCAGCGCGAGCAGTGCGGGCAGTTCCTCCTTCTCCCACGTTCCCTGCGATGTCGGGCGCTCCAGGAAGACGCCGTCCTCGGTCAGTTTATGGTCATCCCGGCGGCGTGTCTCCTGCCATCGCCCCTTGAGCCCGGCGGTGAAGTAGTTGGCGGCGTTCGTGGACGTCTCGCTGCCGAACAGGTCGAGCGACACGGTGAAGTGGAAGTTGATGTACTTCTGGATGATGTCGAGCGGGATGCCGCCGCGGGGGCCGATGTCGGTGGTGTCGTGCTCGCGGATCAGCCCGGCGCTGCGCTCCACCACGCGGTCGACGCCCGTGGTGCCGACGAACATGTGGTGCGCCTCCTCCTTGAGCATGAACTCGCAGGTGCGCGACAGCGGGTCGAACGCGGACTCCTTGAGGGTGCCGAGCTGGTACTTGCCGTCCCGGTCGGTGAAGTAGGTGAACATGAAGAACGCCAGCCAGTCGGCGGTCTCCTCGTTGAACGCGCCGAGGATGCGTGGCGAGTCGGGGCTGCCGGAGTTGCGCAGCAGCAGTCCCTCCGCCTCCTCGCGGCCCTCCTTGCCGAAGTAGGCGTGCAGGAGGTAGACCATCGCCCACAGGTGACGGCCCTCCTCCACGTTGACCTGGAACAGGTTGCGCAGGTCGTACAGCGACGGCGCGGTGAGGCCCAGCAGCTTCTGCTGCTCGACGGAGGCCGGCTCGGTGTCGCCCTGGATGACGATCAGGCGTTGCAGGTCGGCGCGGTACTCGCCGGGCACCTGTTGCCAGGCGGGTTCGCCCTGGTGCTCGCCGAACGCGATGCGGCGGTCGAGGTCGCGCTCGGCGAGGAAGATGCCCCAGCGGTAGTCCGGCACGCGCACGTGGTCGAAGTGCGCCCAGCCCTCCCGGCCGACGGCGACCGCGGTGCGCAGGTAGACGCCGTGCGTCTCCAGCGTGGGGCCCATCTCGGCCCACCAGTTCATGAACTTCGGCTGCCAGCCCTCCAACGCGCGCTGGAGCCGCCGGTCCGACGACAGGTCGACGTTGTTGGGGATCTTGTCCTCGTAGTTGATGGAGGTGCTCACAGCCGTCCCTACACTCGTTTCCTGTCGAAGACCGCCTTCTGGCCGGTGCCGTACCGGCGCAGCGCGCCTTCCTCGCCCGACGCGTTCGGGCGGACGAACACCCAGTTCTGCCAGGCGGACAGCCGGCCGAAGATCTTCGTCTCGATGGTCTCCGGGCCGACGAACCGGTGGTTGGCCTCCATTCCGGTGCAGGCGTCCGGGGACAGCGCGGTGCGGCCCTCGGTGAAGATCCTGATCTCGTCCGCCCAGTCGATGTCGTCGAGCACGTCGGTGACCAGGCCGAGCGTGGTGACCTCCGCCGGCGCGAGCCGGTTGCCGAGCTCCTTGCGCAGCGTCTGGACGTGGGCAGGATCGCCCCAGAAGCGTGACTCCAGGCGGGACAGGCCGTTGCCCATCGGGTAGCGGCCGAAGTTGGCCTCGGTCAGCACGATCGTGCCCGCGGTGCCGTTCTCCTGGTCGTCGAGGAGGTACTGGCGGTCGCAGGCGAAGGCGAGCTCGGCGAGCGGGCCCGCGAAGCACGAGCCGGGTTCGATGAGCGCGATGAGGCTCCGGCTGGTCACGTCGAGGCGTTTCAGGGTGCGCTTGTAGTAGTGGGTGATCTCGTTGGCCAGCCAGTTGTCCTCGGCGAGGATCCGCTCGTGGGCGAGCACCACGTCCGGGTCGCCCGCGGTCCTGACCAGCCACGTCCCCAGCTCGGGCTCGTTGGCTCGGAGGTTGAGGATGAGGTCGTCGAGCTCACGGGTCATGGCCAGCGGCCAGAACTCCGCGCCCTGGTCGAGGGCGCCCACCGTGTCCGGCGCGTGGACCGTGATGGCGACCGTGCCCGCGCTCCGGTCCAGGACCGACGTGACGTAGCGGTCGCGGCGGAGCGGAGTCAGTTCGACGCCCTGGGTGTCCGGTCGGTCCGAGCGCCGTGCCAGCTCCTTCGCGCGTTCGACGACGGTCTCCTCGAACCTGCGTGGCGGTGCCAGCTCGTCGACCAGCTTCCAGTCGACGGCGGTACGGCCCTTGACCCCGTCCGCACGGGTCGCGAAGACGTCGGCGAGGTCCTTGCGGGTGCCGCGCTTGTCGACGACGCGGGTGAGGCCGCCGGTGCCGGGGAGCACGCCGAGCAGCGGGACCTCGGGCAGCGCGACGGTCGAGGAGTTGTCGTCGACCAGGATGATGTGGTCGCAGGCCAGCGCCAGCTCGTAGCCCCCACCCGCGCACGAGCCGTTGACCGCCGCGAGGTAGGTCTGGCCGGAGTGCGCGGTGGCGTCCTCCATGCCGTTGCGGGTCTCGTTGGTGAACTTGCAGAAGTTGACCTTCCACTGGTGGCTCGCGGCGGCCAGCATGCGGATGTTCGCGCCCGCGCAGAAGACCTTGTCCTTGCCGCTGGTCAGGATCACCGTGCGGACGGCCGGGTGCTCGAAGCGGAGGCGCTGGGTGGCGTCGTAGAGCTCGATGTCGACGCCGAGGTCGTAGGAGTTGAGCTTGAGGTCGTAGCCGGGGGTGAGGCCGCCCTGCTCGTCGACGTCGAGGATGAGCCAGGCGAGGTCGCCGTCGACTCGCAACCGCCAGTGCCGGTACCTGTCGGGGTGTGTCTCGAACGACACCATGAGGTCCATTCTCGACACAGATGTCAGCGGCCGTCAAGGTTGTGTAGACGTTTGGCACACCATTCGGGGGGTGTCACGTCGTGGTGTAGCCGATTGGCACCATTCGGGGGTGTCGCACGTTGGACCGGTATGCCTGTTCTCGCGCTGCTGCTCATCGCCGTGGTCGCCGAGCTCGCCGTGATCATCGCGGTGGGCCAGGCGGTCGGCGTTCTCGCGACGATCCTGCTGCTGGTCGCCGTGTCGATGCTGGGGGTGACGCTGCTGCGCCGGCAGGGCCTGCGCACCCTCATGGCCCTGTCCGACGCGGCCCGCAACCGCCGCGACGCGAGCCCCGAGGTCACGGACGGGGTACTGCTCGCGGTCGCCGCGGGCCTGGTGGTCTTCCCGGGGTTCCTGAGCGACGTCGCCGCGTTGTTCCTCCTGTTCCCGCCGACACGCGGGATCGTGCGCCGCCGGTTGCTGCGGCGGTCCGCGGCAAGACGCCAGACGAACCCGGTCGTCGACGGCGAGGTGGTCGACGGCGAGGTAGTGAACCCGAACGTCATCGTCATCGACTCCCACCGCGAGGACTGACCCTCCCGCACCACCCAACCCCCCGCGAGTCCCGCGTTCAAACAGCGCGAGTCCCGCGTTCAGACATGCCGAGTTGCGGTTTCGTGCATACCGCCCGGGCCTGGACCTGCACGAAACCGCAACTCGGTGTGCGCCAACGCGGGACTCGCTAGGTTTCAACGCGGGACTCGCGGGTTAGGTTTGGGGGGTTGGGAAGGCTACGGGGCTGCGGTGGCCTGTGGTGTCTACTGCGCGGACGCCGAAGAAGACGTTGTCCTTGGACAGGTCGATGGTTGTGGTGGTCACGTTGCCGAGGCGGCGTGCGGTGGTCCATTCCGGGGCGGTGGTCTCGCGCCAGACGACCTCGTAGCCGGCCAGGTCCGGTTCCGGGCCGCGTTGCCACACCAGTTCGGTGTCGTTGGTGAGGTTCGACGTCACGACGCGCACGTTCTTGGGGGTGCCGGGGGCGGTCGCGAGCGTCCACAGGGCGGCCGCGTTCACCCTCGCGACGCGGGCGATGTAGGCGAAGTCGCAGAACTCCGGGAGGTCGCCGAACTGCTGGCCGTTCTCCATCCGGACGTCCTGGTGCTGGTGGGCGAAGTTCTCGTTCGGCTCGGTGAACCGGGCCGCCGGGTAGCCCTGCTCCAGGAAGCCGATGTGGTCCCCGCCGCGCAGGTACCGGTCGCGGCGGTAGATCACCCGCACGTTCATGTCCGTGTCGTGGTTGACCGCCACCTCGCGGACGAACCGGCCCAGCTGGCGCGGCGGCGAGTCGTTCTCGCCGCCGACCGATCGCCGGATCGCCGCCTCCGCGGGGGTTTCCGCCGTCGGGACGCCCTCGGCGAACAGGCGGACCGTGTGGGCGTCACGCGTGCCGTCGTCGGCGCGGCTGCTGCCCACGATGTCGTTGGTGAACATGGCCTGCACGTCGGTGCCCGCCGCCCTGAACTGCGCCGCCATGTGCCGGGAGCCGTACAGGCCCTGCTCCTCGCCGGCCACCGCGGCGAAGACGATCGTGGCCTTCGGCGCGCGGGTGGCCATGACGCGGGCCAGCTCCATCGACACCGCGACGCCGGACGCGTCGTCGTCGGCGCCCGGCGCGTCGGCGGTCGCGTTCATGACGTCGGTGACACGCGAGTCGTAGTGGCCCGACACGACGTAGACCCGTTCCGGCGTCACGGATCCACGCAGTGTCGCGACGATGTTCGTGATCCTGGTCGGCACCGGGATGCGGTCGGCGGGCGGCTGGATGTACGACTGCAGCTCGACGGTCATCCGGCCGCCGGAGGCCGCCGCGTACCTGCCCAGCTCCGCGTGGATCCAGTCCCGGGCCGCGCCGATGCCCCGGTTCGGATCGTCCTGTGTGGACAGTGTGTGGCGCGTGCCGAAGGAGACCAGCTTGCGCACGATCGCCTCGACGCGTCCGGGGTCGACCTCGCGGAGGATCGCCCGCAACTCCCTGTCCGGCTGTCGCGACAGCGGTGGCCGGCCCGAGTCCGCCGCGGCCACCGGCACCCCCGTGAGTGCCACGCCGCCGGCCGCGACGGTCGCGGTGAGAAACGATCGACGAGAGTTCTCAGTCATCCCCCCTGCCTACACCGCGGGCAGGTTGATCGCTAGAACCTAAGGGAGGCAAGGTAGTCGTAACTGTTGCGGGACGTGTCCAGCGGCGCGGGCTGGTCGTCGCGCTCCACCAGCCAGTACCGGACGCCGGCGCGGCCGGACTTCTCGAAGATGCGGGCCCAGTCGACCACACCGCTCCCCACGTCGGTCCAGTTGCCCCGGCCGTCGTGGTCCTTGACGTGCAGCACCGGGAACCGCCCCGGGTTGTCGACGAACAGCCGCCGCCCGTCCATGCCGGCGCGCGTCGCCCAGCCGAGGTCCAGCTCGAAGTCGACGAGCCGGGGGTCGGTCTCGCCGAACAGGATGTCCGAGAGGCGGATGCCGTCGACGACGCCGAACTCGCTGTCGTGGTTGTGGTGCAGCATGCCCATGCCCAGCTCGCGGGCCGCCGCGCCGGCCTCGTTGAGCTGCCGCGCGCCGAGCCGGATGCCCTCGACGGTGTACATGTCGCTGGGGAACGACGACAGCACGACCCACCGGACGCCGATCGTCCTGGCGTCGGCCAGTTTCGCGGCCCAGTCGCCGGTGATGTCGCCGTGCCCGACGTGCAGGATGACCGGGTCGAGGCGGGTCTGCCGGCACAGGTCCCGGATCTCGGCGGCCGGGCGGTTGAACGAGCTGACGCCGACGCACCGGTAGCCGAGCCCGGCGAGCGCGGTCAGGGTGCCGAGCGGGTCCGCGTTGAGGATGTCGCGGACGGTGTAGAGGTGCATGCCGATGCCGCCGCGGGGGATCCGGTGGCAGTGGCGGGCGGTTCCGGTGTCGGCGCGGGCGACGCCGGCCATGCCGGCGGTGGCGGCGCCTGCGCCCAGCAGGGCGAGGACTCCTCGCCTGGTGACTCCGTTGTCCATACGGCCGAAAGTACCTGAGAAAGCGCTTTCCCACCAGAAGCAGCCGACCCCGGACTTCGATCGGGACCTGAACCAAGTGCCGGCTTACCGGGCCACCGGACCGTCCACTGTGGTCACCGGGCCGACACCGAGGTCATGCCATCAGCTCGCGCGTCGGGGCGTGGTGGACCAGGCCGTCGTGGGTCACACAGCTGCCGGAGACGATGTCGTCGTCGAGGTCCGGGACGACCTTGCCGTCGGATGCCATGTGCAGCAACAGGTTCACCACGTTCGACGCGTACAGCTGACTCGCCTGCGCCGGCATCTGGCTCGGCACGTTCCGGCCACCCCACACCCGCACGCCGCCGACCGCGATCTCCTCGCCCGCCACCGAACCCGCCACGTTGCCGCCCTGTTCGGCGGCCAGGTCGACCACCACCGAGCCGGGACGCATCGCCGCCACCATCTCGCCGGTCACGAGCAGCGGGGCCTGCCGGCCGGGGACCGACGCCGTGGTGATCAGGGCGTCCGCCTCGGCCACGTGCGGCGCCAGCAGCGCCAGCTGCCGCGCCGCGCGGTCCTCGGTCATCTCGCGGGCGTAGCCGCCGGAGCCCTCCAGGGGCGGCAGCCCGAGGTCGACGAACTCGGCACCCACGCTGCGGACCTCCTCGGCCGCGGCCGAGCGCACGTCGTACGCCCGCACCACCGCGCCGAGCCGCCGGGCGGTCGCGATCGCCTGCAGGCCCGCGACTCCCGCGCCAAGGACCAGCACCTTCGCCGGGGCGACCGTGCCGGCGGCGGTCATCAGCAACGGAAAGAACCTCGGCAGCCGCTCGGCAGCGACCAGCGCGCAGCGGTAGCCGGCGACCAGTGCCTGCGAGGACAGGGCGTCCATGGACTGGGCGCGCGACGTCCTCGGCACCAGTTCCATCGAGAACGCCGACACGTTCGCGTCCCGCAGGTGGGCGACGAGGTCCAGCTCCTGTGCGGGCGCCAGGAAGGTGATCACGACCGCGTTCTCGGCGAGCGCGTCGACCTGGGCCTCGGTCGGGGGTTGGACGCCGAGCAACGCGGCGGCGTCCCTGACCGCGTCCGGGGTCACGTCCGCCCCCGCCGCGCGGTAGTCGTCATCGGAGTGATGGGCTGCGGCGCCGGCGCCCGGCTCGACCGCGACCTCGAAGCCGGCGCCGGTCAGGCGCGACACGAGTCCCGGTACCAGTGCCACCCGCCGCTCACCGGATCTCGTCTCAGCAGCTATGGCGATCCTCACACGGCGGACCTTACCCGGGCCACGCCCGGCCGGACCGCGGTACGACGACCTGACGCATGCCTCGCGCCGCTCGCCGGCCGGAGGGCCGAGAGGGTGACCGCGGCCCGCCGAGGCTTGTCAATCCCCGACCGGGCGTGCCAGGTTCGTCCGTATGCGCACCCTGCTCGCACTGGCCACCGCCGCCACCATGGCGCTCGTTCCAGCCGCCCCGGCGCAGGCCGCCCCGCACCCCGTCGACCCCCGGCCGACCAACGAGACCCTCGCACTGTCGCTGAAGGTGCTCGCCAGGCAGTCGCACGGCGTCATCACGGTCCGCACCATCGGCACGACCAACGAGGGCCGGCCCATCTGGGCCGCACGGGTCGGGCACGGCCCGGTCCGCGTCCAGTACGTGACCCAGCAGCACGGCGACGAGCCGCTCGGCACGCCGGCCGCCGTGGAGTTCCTGAGGACCGTGGGCCTGTCCAACTCGGCGTGGCACCGGTGGCTGCGGTCGCGGGTCACCGTCGACATCGTCGTGCGTGCCAACCCGGACGGGCACGTGCACGGGTGGCGGTACAACTACGACCCGGCCGCCGACCCCGTGTACGGGGAGAAGGGCAAGGGCTACGACATCAACCGCTACCACGACCCCGCCGTCGCGCCCGAGGACAACCCGGTGCCGGAGGCCGCCGCCATCCAGCGGGCGTACGCGGAGTTCCGGCCGCGGATCGTGATGGACTACCACATGCAGGGCCGGTACACCGACGCGAACGGCCGCGAGATCACCGCGTCGATGCTGTGGCCGACGCACCCGGACGCGACGCCCGCGAACGTCGCCGCGGCCAAGCGGGTGACGGTCGTGGCGCAGCGGGCGGTCACCGCCGCGGGCGGCAACGTGAGCCAGTACCCCGGCGGTGACTACGAGGGGATCGCGCGGAACGCGTACGGGCTGCTCGGCAGTGCCAGCGTGCTGCTGGAGCTGAGCGCGATCGGCGACGAGCAGTCGCAGATCCGGTCGGCGTACGCGGCGATGCTGGCCGTGGTCCGGACCGCGGCGGACGGTTCACTCGACCGGGTGAACCCGGCCCTCGCGGACGCCATCCCGCCACGCGGCGAGCCCATTGTGGACTGAACGCCTGATCCTTCTTCGCTGGTCATGACGCTCGGGCAGCTACCTATCACCAATGAGGCGGGGTTGGCTGCCCGATCGGGTACGCCTCCGCGCTGACCAGCATCTGGGTGTCGACCCGGTGTTCTACTCCAATGGGAAACCCATCCGCGCTGCCGGACTGGCCCGAACCAGATCCGGGTCCTTCGTGGGGGCGCGTACCGACGATGGGGATCGAAGGGGTGGGTCGGCTTGGGCAGCAGAAACAGCAAGGCACGACACCGGCGCCAGGGGCGGAGACCGGTCACGTTCGCGTGGCTCGCCGGCAGTAACGGGAGGCACCGGAGCAGGCAGCCGTCCACCGGGTTGATCGCGGTGAGCGCGGTGGTGCTCGCCGCGTCGGCCGCCTCGTCGACGGTGCAGGCGACGCCGGAGCCCGTCGGTCCCCCGGCACCCGCCGCGGAACCGGTGCCGGCCGACGGCGGCTCGATGCCCTTGATGGACTTCCCGCAGTTCGAGAGTCACCTGGCCAGCGGGCGGTTCGTCGGCATGCCGCTGCCCACGACGGGCGGCGCCGCCATCCCGGCGACCGTGCTGGCGGCCTACCAGCGGGCGGTCGAGCGGATGAACCTGATCCAGCCGAACTGCCACATCCCGCTGGAGCTGCTCGCGGCGATCGGCAAGGTCGAGTCGGGGCACGCCCGTGGCGGGCGGGTGGACGCCGCGGGTCGCACGCTGACGCCGATCCTGGGGCCGGTGCTGAACGGCGGCCCGTTCGCCGCGATCGCCGACACGGACGGCGGCGAGTACGACGGGGACAAGACCTGGGACCGTGCCGTCGGCCCGATGCAGTTCATCCCGTCGACCTGGTCGAAGTGGGCCTCGGACGGGAACGTGGACGGGCAGCTCGACCCGTCCAACGTCTACGACGCGTCACTGGCCGCGGCCCGGTACCTGTGCGCGGCCAACCGCGACCTCGGCACGCCGGATGGGCTGGACGATGCCGTCCTGAGCTACAACCACTCGACCAGCTACCTGTCGCTGGTCCGCTCGTGGATGGCGGTCTACCAAAACGGCACGGTGTCCGTGGACGACATCCTCGACGCGGGCCCGCTGCCGGTCTACGACGACGCGCCGGCGACCTCCTCGCCGTCGACGCCGGCCACACCACCGAGCACGCCACCGCCCGGGCCTACCACGCCGCCGGTCACCGTGCCGCCGCCCCCGGCCACCCCACCCACGACGACGGACCCGACGACACCACCCACCACGACGGACCCGACGACACCACCGACCACCACCCCCTCGACCACGGACCCGACGACACCACCCACCACCACCGACCCGGCGGCGCCGTCCGGCGGGCCACCGGCGAGCTCGACCGAGGGGCAGTGCGGTCTGCTGGACGTGGTCACCGGCCTGATCGGCGAGGACCCGGACTGCGTGCACGATCTGGAGCTGTCCACTCCGGCCGCGGTCGCGACGACGACCCCGGACACCACGGCGACCGCCGAGACCTCGGCGACCCCGGTGTCCCCGGTCGCGGCGCCGTAGGCGTTAAGGCCTGAATGGACCGTCCTGTTGTCGAGGGGCGGCGAACGGTCCATTCAGGACAGGAGACAGGCGGCGAGCCCAAGGCAACCGGTGAGCCGTCGCCTGCCGCCGTCAGTTACCGCCGCCGGGCGGGTTGACGTTGCCGTTGGGCGGGTTGACGTTGCCGCCGTTGCGGCGGTTACCGAAGTTGCCCAGCTCCATGATGGACTTGGCGGTCGACGTGCCGTTCGAGGTGCTGGCGATGACCGTCACCTGGCCACCCTTGGCGACGTTGTCACTCTTCTGGGTGTCATTGTCGATGGTGTAGGTCTTCTCGTAGCCGTCCTGGCTCTTCACCGTGATCGAGTCGTCCGACAGTGCGGTGACGTCGCCGACCTGGAACTCGCCGTGCTGGGCCTGGTCGAAACCGCCCATCGGGCCGGCCATCATGCGCGGGCCGCCGCCGGGGCCGCCGCCCGGGCCGTTCTGGCTGTTGTCCACCGAGCCGCTCGCGGCGTAGATCGCGACACCGCCTGCCGCGGCGATACCGATCGCGACCAGAACCGCGATGACGATGCGCTTCGTCGTCCATCCCGACTTCGGCGCGGCCGGGGGCGGCGGAGCACCCCACTCGGCCGGCTGCTCCGGTGGCGGGCCCGACGGCGGCGGACCACCGGCCGCCGGTTCGGCGGGCAGCCGGGTCGTCGACTCAGACTGTTCGGTACTCATGACCGACACGGTGGTGGGCGAACCTGTGGATGACCTGTGTTCGCTGTGGGCAGGTCCTGTGACGTGACCCGACACAGCGAACACACAGGATTCGCTCAGCGGACCCACACATCCGTGCGCGACGATGATCGCCATGGTGGAGCGGAGCGAGCTGCGGCGACCCGACGGGCAACCCGTCCGGGTCCTGGTCGTCGACGACGAAGCCACGCTGGCCGAGCTCGTCTCGATGGCCTTGCGGCTGGAGGGTTGGGAGATCAGGAGCGCCGGCGACGGCGTGTCCGCCGTGCGCACGGCCCGTGACTTCCGGCCCGACGCGGTGGTCCTGGACGTCATGCTGCCGGACATCGACGGGCTCGAGGTCCTCCGCCGGATGCGTGCCGACCTGCCGCACCTCCCCGTGCTCTTCCTGACCGCCAAGGACGCCGTCGAGGACCGCATCGCCGGGCTCACCGCCGGCGGCGACGACTACGTCACCAAGCCGTTCAGCCTGGAGGAGGTGACGCTGCGCCTGCGTGCGCTGCTCCGCCGCACCGGCGTCACCGAGGCGACCGCCGGCGCGGGGCTGGTCGTCGGCGACCTCACCCTCGACGAGGACAGCCGCGAGGTCACCAGGGCCGGCCAGGCCGTCGAGCTGACCGCCACCGAGTTCGAGCTGCTGCGGTACCTGATGCGCAACCCGCGACGGGTCCTGTCGAAGGCGCAGATACTGGACCGCGTCTGGAACTACGACTTCGGCGGGCAGGCCAACATCGTGGAGCTGTACATCTCCTACCTGCGCAAGAAGATCGACGCGGGGCGCTCGCCGATGATCCACACCATGCGAGGCGCCGGGTATGTCCTCAAACCAGGGGCGTAGGGGCGTCGAGTCCTGGTCCCTGCGCCGGCGGCTCATCTTCGAGCAGATCGTGCTGCTGGCGCTGGTCTGCGTGGTCGTGGTGCTGGTGACCGAGGTCGCCCTGCGGGCCTTCCTCGTCGGCCAGCTCGACGACCGGCTCACGGCGGCGAAGCCGCCGCCCGGCGGCCCGCGGCCCGGCAACTTCATCGACGTCCGTTCCCTGGGGCCCGGGGCGTTCACCGCGCTGGTCGGCCCCGACGGCCAGGTGGCCCACGCCAGCCGGTTCTCCCCCGCCAGCGGTGACGAGGACCTGCCGGCCAGCGAGTACCCCGCACTGCTCGACCTGCCGGCCGACGACCACATCTACGTCCGTGACCTCGGCAGCAGCCTCGGCGACTACCGGCTCGTCGCCAGGCAGACGGACTTCGGGGTGACCATCACCGGGCTGCCGATGTCCGAGGTCGACGGGACCCTGCTGAGCGCGGGCCTGATCATGGGCGGCGTGGCGCTCGCCGGACTGCTCGCCGCGGCGGGCGCGGGCGCGTTCATCGTGCGCAGGGCCCTGCATCCACTGCAACGGGTGGCGGCCACGGCGTCGCAGGTGGCGGAACTGCCGCTCGACCAGGGCGAGGTGGAGCTCGCCGAGCGGGTGCCGAAGCGATATACCGACCCGAACACCGAGGTCGGCCAGGTCGGCCTGGCCTTCAACCGCATGCTGGGCAACGTGCGGGACGCGCTGGTGGCCCGGCACGAGAGCGAGACCCGCGTACGCCAGTTCGTCGCGGACGTGAGCCACGAGCTGCGCACGCCGCTCGCCGCCGTCCGCGGCTACACCGAGCTCATCCGCCGCCGCGACGACGACGTGACACCCGAGGTCGCGCACGCGCTCAGCCGCGTCGAGTCCGAGGCCGCGCGGATGACCACACTGGTCGAGGACCTGCTGCTGCTCGCCCGCCTGGACTCCGGCCGCCCGCTCGACCGCGCGCCCGTCGACGTGTCCCGGCTGGTCGTCGACATGGTCAGCGACGCACAGGTGGCCGGCCAGAGCCATGTCTGGCAGCTGGACGTGCCGCCGGACCCGGTCGTCGTCCCCGGCGACGACGCGCGGCTGCACCAGGTGGTCGCGAACCTCCTGTCCAACTCCCGCACGCACACCCCGCCGGGCACGACCGTCGTGGTCGGACTGTCCACAACGGACGAATGGGTGGTGCTCACGGTGACCGACAACGGACCCGGCATCCCGTCCCACCTCCTGCCGGAGGTGTTCGAGCGGTTCGCGCGGGGCGACTCGTCCCGCTCGCGGGCGGCCGGCAGCACGGGACTCGGCCTCGCCATCGTGGCGGCGGTCGTGCAGGCACACCACGGTTGGGTCGAGGTCGAGAGCCGGGCCGGTTGGACGCGGTTCACCGTCCGCCTTCCCCGCACGACCCACTCGTGGGAGTGACGCGGGCGGCACCGAAACAGTCGGCGGTGTCGTGGTTCACGACCCGTCCTGACACGCACAGCTCTCACACAGGCGAGCCACACGACCGTCCAAGCGGGGTGCCCGAGCGTGGACGCCATGACGCTCACCGTGCCCAATCCCACCGACCGGGAGGCCATCGACCCCGATGGGGACCACCCGGTGCTCGACATCGTCGTGCCCGTGTTCAACGAGGAGCGGGACCTGGCACCCTGTGTCCGCCGGCTGTACGCACACCTCAGCGGCAGCTTCCCCTACCGGTTCCGGATCACCGTCGCGAACAACGCGAGCACGGACGGGACCGCCGGGATCGCCGACGAGCTGGCCAGGGCGATCCCCGAGGTGGTCGCCGTGCACCTGCCGGAGAAGGGGCGAGGACGGGCGCTGCACGCGGTCTGGTCGGCGAGCGACGCGTCGGTGCTCGCGTACCTGGACGTCGACCTCTCCACCGACCTCAACGCGCTGACCCCGCTGATCGCGCCGCTGCTGTCCGGTCACTCGGACCTCGCGATCGGCAGCCGGCTCGCGCGTGGGGCACGGGTCGTGCGCGGCCCGAAGCGTGAGTTCATCTCCCGCTGCTACAACCTGATCCTGCGGGGTGCGCTCGCCACCCGCTTCTCCGACGCGCAGTGCGGCTTCAAGGCCATCCGCGCGGACGTGGCGACCAAGCTGCTGCCGCACGTGGCCGACACGGCGTGGTTCTTCGACACCGAACTGCTGGTGCTGGCCGAGCGCAGCGGCCTGCGCATCCACGAGGTGCCGGTGGACTGGGTGGACGACCCGGACAGCCGCGTCGACATCGTGGCCACCGCGGTCGCCGACCTGAAGGGCGTCGCCCGGCTGGTCCGCGGCTTCGCGAGCGGGCGGATCCCCGTGGCCGAGCTCCGTGAGCAGCTCGGCCGGGACGCGCCGAAGACCGGCCTGCTGCGCCAGCTCGTCCGGTTCTCGGTCGTCGGCGTGGTCTCCACGCTCGCGTACCTGGTGCTGTACTCGTTGATGCGCGACGGTTTGGGGGCGCAGGGCGCGAACTTCGTCGCACTGGGGCTCACGGCCGTCGGCAACACGGCGGCCAACCGGCGGTTCACCTTCGGCGTGCGCGGCAGGACCGGCGCGGCACGCCACCAGTTCGAGGGGCTGATCGTGTTCGGCCTCGGGCTCGGTCTGACGTCCGGCTCGCTCGCGTTGCTGCACGCGCTGACCAGTCCCGGCCGTGCCCTCGAACTGGCCGTGCTCGTCCTCGCCAACCTCGCGGCCACCGTGCTGCGGTTCCTCCTCCTTCGCGGCTGGGTGTTCCACCCGCGCCGCCAGACCGAAATGAGCACACGTTGATCACGATGGCCGAACCGAAGGCGGCGCCGACACACGCCGCTCCGGCCCGACGCGCGCGACGCCCGTGGGTCCTCCTGCTGCTCGCCGGCAGCGCGGTGCTGTACCTGTGGAACCTCACGGCGAGCGGCTGGGCCAACAGCTACTACGCGGCGGCGACACAGGCGGCGGCGCAGAGCTGGAAGGCGTTCCTGTTCGGCTCGGTCGACGCCGGCAACGTCATCACCGTCGACAAGCCGCCCGCGTCGCTGTGGCTTTCCGGCCTGTTCGCCAGGGTCTTCGGCGTCTCCAGCTGGTCGGTGCTCGCCCCGCAGGCACTCTGCGGCGTCGCGTCGGTGGGGTTGCTGTACCTGGCAGTGAAGCGGACGTCCGGCCAGTTGGCCGGCCTGCTGGCCGGTGCCGCGCTGGCACTGACCCCGGTGGCGACGCTGATGTTCCGCTTCAACCTGCCGGACCCGCTGCTGGTGCTCCTGCTGATCGCGGCCGCGTACGCGACGATCCGGGCCGTGGAGAAGGCGAGCCTTCGCTGGCTCCTGCTGGCCGGCACCGCCATCGGCTTCGCGTTCCTGACCAAGATGATGCAGGGCTTCCTGACACTGCCGGCACTCACGCTGGTGTACCTGGTCGCGGCGCCGACGACCCTGTGGAAACGGATCGCGCACGTGTTGGCCGCGGGCGCGGCGGTGGTCGTGTCGGCCGGCTGGTACGTGGCGCTGGTCGCGTTGTGGCCGGCGGACTCGCGGCCCTACATCGCGGGCTCGACGGACAACTCGATCCTGGAGCTCGCGCTGGGCTACAACGGGCTGGGCCGCATCTTCGGCGGTGAGGGCAACCCCGGCGGAGGCGGCGGAGGCGGCATGGGCGGCGGGAACACCGGCTTCGGCGGCGCGTCCGGGATCGGGCGCATGTTCGGCGCCGCGTTCGGCACGGAGATCTCGTGGCTGCTGCCCACCGCGCTGGTCGGGCTGGTCGCCGGGCTGTGGTTCACGCGGCGGGCGCCGCGGACCGACCGGACCCGGGCCGCGCTGCTGCTGTGGGGCGGCTGGCTCGTGGTGACCGCGCTGGTGTTCAGCTTCATGAGCGGGATCATCCACCCGTACTACTCGGTGGCACTGGCGCCGGGCATCGCCGGCGTGGTCGCGATCAGCGCCCGTGAGCTGTGGCGCGGCCGGGCGCACCCGCCGGCCCGGTACTTCCTGGCGGGCATGGTGGCGGTCACCGGCGTGTGGACGTTCATCCTGCTGGACCGGTGGTCGGACTGGCAGCCGTGGCTGCGCTGGGTGATCGTCATCGCGTCGGTCGCGGTGGCGACGGCGATCGCGGTCGGGATGAAGGCCCGGGTGCTGGCGGTGGCCGGGATCGTCACGGCACTGCTCGGCACCGGGATGTTCTCGGTGGCGACCGCGGCGGTGGCGCACTCGGGCTCGATCCCGACCTCCGGCCCGACGGCGGAGGGCTTCGGCGGCATGGGTGGCGCCCTGGGCGGCGGCTCGACCTCGGCCGAGCTGGTCTCGCTGCTGCGGTCGACCGACACGCAGTGGGCGGCGGCCACCACCGGCGCCACCAGCGCGGCGGACCTGGAGCTGGCCAGCGGCAAGTCGGTCATCGGCATCGGCGGCTTCAGCGGCGGCGACCCGGCGCCGACACTGGCGGCGTTCAAGCAGTACGTCGCCGACGGCAAGGTCGCCTACTACGTCTCGGGCGGCGGGATGGGCGGCGGAGGCGGCCCCGGCGGCAACTCCGACATCGCGCAGTGGGTGGCGGACAACTACCAATCGACGACCGTGGGCAACGCGACCGTGTACGACCTGCGAAGCTGAGCCCGCTCCCGAAAAGGCGCGTCCGGAACTACCCGGGCGCGCCTTTTTCGCCGTGCCGGCTGGCGAAGACCCGGAACCAGGCCTCGGCCCACTCGCGCAGCTCGGCGGGAGAGGCGCCGAGCGCGGTGACGATCCGGTCGAGGACGTCCGGCGGCGGGAGGTACCGGCCGGTGACGTAGGAGTGGATCGTCGACCGCGGTTCGGCCACCCGCCCGGCCAGCTCGGCGAGGCTCATCTTGGTCTTGTGCGTGCCGCGGGCGGCGCGTGCCCGCATCAGCTCCAGCTCCCGCGACAGTTCGGTCAGGGTGTGTACCCGTCTCGGATCCGGACCGTTCATCGTCGTCCTCCCCGTGCCTCCAGGAATGTCCAGGAGTTTCCCGCACGGCGCCACAGCGGCCCCACATTCGCTGTACTCGGGCCATGCTTTCGTCAATCGACAGTTCGCGCAGGGAGAGACTTCGCGGCGAGCTCGCGGAGCTTCTCGACGTCGACGCCGCCGAGCTGACCGACAATGCCCGGCTCGTCGACGACCTGTCGTTCGACAGCCTCACCATGCTGACCCTTCTCACGTGGTTGGCGGACCACGGCGTGCGTCTCGGCGCGGAACACCGGAAACCTGCTCGGGTCGCCGAACTGTGGTCATTGCTGGAGACAGACGGATTCCCGCTGTCGATACGAACCACCGAGGGGCCGGACCTCGGGCCAGCGCACGTGCCGCGTGTTCCCCAGCCGGCCGCGGACCCGCTCGTGCCCGTCCTCGAGAGCGGCACGTTCCGGCTGGCGCCGCTGCAACCGAGTGACGTCCCGCTCCTCTACGCGCTGGCCGTCCGGCCCGAGAACTGCTTCCGCTGGCGCTACCGGGGTGCCCCGCCGTCGCCGGAGCGGTTCACCGACGAGCTGTGGAACCACGTCCTCGTCCAGTACGCGGTGCGCCGCGGGAGTGACGGCAGGCTGGCCGGGCACGTCGTCGCGTACGGCGCCGACCAGCACACCAGCCACGTGTCAGTCGGTGCGGTCTTCGACCCGGAGCACACCGGTTCGGGATTCGCCGCGGAAATCGTCGAGGTGTTCTCGCGGCACCTGTTCCAGGTTTTTCCCCTGCGCAAGATCTACCTCGAAATACCGGGTTACAACTGGCCTCAGATGCGCAGCGGAGAAGGCAAGTATTTTCGGGTCGAGGGAGTTCTTCCCGAACACGTCTACTACGCCGGGCGCTACTGGGAACAGTACATCTGCGCCGTTTATCCAGAAGGCTCACGAAGTGAGCGGAAACCGGAAGAAGGAGTCGCATCATGACACAGCCAAGAAAGACGTTGCTCACCCTGGCCCTCGCGGCCGGCGGTGCCCTCGCGACCACGCTCGCACCCGGCGCGGCACAGGCCGCCCCCGCCGTTCCCGACAGCGAGATCGGCATCCTGGGCACCTGCGGGGACCATTTCCACCCGAGGGTCACCGACGGTGGGCGGGTCGTCGGCGAGGCGGACTGGAATGTCGTGTGCAGGTGGACCGGCACCGAGTGGAACGTCTACATGGAGGGCTGGGTGGACGACCTGGCCGCCGACGGCAAGTGCGTGTGGGTTCGCGGGGAACGGTTCCCGGGCGACCCGGACACCCAACTCGCCAAGAACTGCCCGGCCGACGGTCCGCGTACCAACTTCACCTTCAAGTTCGCCGGCCAGAACGCCAACGGCTTCGCCTACGTGTCCTGACCCGGCGTGCGTGGCCCCCTCCCGCGATCACCAGCTTCCCCGGTGGTCGGGGATCGTGAAGATCAGCGGGAGGGCGGCCAGCATGAGGACCGACAGCACCACGAAGCCGTGGGCCTGCGCCATCGCCGGGTCGGTGCTGTTGGTCACCACCGCGGTCATGATCGAGACCGAGATGATCGAGCCGCTCTGGCGGAACATGCCGCGCAGGCCGGCGATGGACGCGATCTGGTCCGGGGCCAGCTGGAGGCCAGCGTTGTTCGACGCCGGGACCGCCACGCCCATGCCCACCCCGGTGATACCGGCCGCCACCATCAGCCACAGGTAGCCGTTGACGTGCGGTGGCGGGAAGGCCATCAGCGCGAAGCCCGTCACGATCAGCGTGAAGCCGACCATCATCGGGATGCGGCAGCCGAGGCGCCGGAGTGTCATGACCGCCAGCGCGGCCACGCAGATGACGCCGGCGCCGCGGGCCGTCAGCACCGTCCCCGCCTCCAGCGGGTCGAGGTGGAACCGCGTCTCCGCGTACAGCGGCACCAGCGCGCCGAAGCCGATCGCCGCGCCGCCGAACAGCAGGTTGAGGACGTTCATCGCGCCGAAGCCCCGGCCGCGCAGGAGTCGCATCGGGATGAACGGCGCGCTCGCACGGACCGTGTGCCGGACGAACACCCATGCCAGGACCGCCGCCGCGAGGACCGGGGTCAGGAACCACGGGCTGGTCACGCCGTGGCCCAGGTTCGTCATGCCGTACATCGCGGTCAGCATCACGCCCGCGAGCAGCACCAGGCCACGCACGTCGATGCGCTCCGCAGGCTTGCGGCCGGTCTCCCTGATCAGCCGCCACCCCAGCGCCAGCAGGAGGATCCCGATCGGCACGTTGACGAAGAAGATCCCCCGCCACGACAGGTAGGTCACGAAGATCCCGCCCAGGATCGGGCCGAGGATGCCGCCGATCGGGAAGATCGACGTGAACATGCCGACGGCCCGGTCGCGGCCCGGGCCGTAGTGGTCGGCGATGATCCCCGTCGCCGACGGGATGAACCCGCCGCCGCCGACCGCCTGGACCGCCCGCAGCGCGACCAGCACGTAGATGTTGCCGGCCAGCGCGCAGGCCAGGGAGGCGGACGTGAAGACCACGACCGCGACGAGGAACACCCGCTTGCGGCCGAAGTGGTCCCCCAGCTTGCCGGCGAGCGGCATGGCGATGATCTGGCCGAGCGAGTAGATCGTGATCGTCCAGCCACTCCACGTGAGCTGAGCGTGCAGGTCGGACTGGATGGCGCCGAGTGCCGTCGCGACGATCGTCTGGTCCATCGACGACATGAACAACGCCATGGCGACGACGGCGAACACCAGGTGACGACGGGGTAGCGCGCCGGCGGGGATTGCGGCTGGCGCTGTTACTCCTATGCTTCGCATCCCCATAGCCACGAGAGTAAGTTGCTTGCCGGCAAGCAACCAAGAGTGTGTGACCAACCAGTCGTCAGGGAGTTTGGTTAAGTGGATGCCGAGAACGTGACCCGTCTGCGCCGGGTCATCGGCCGGCTGGCCCGGCTGCTGAACGCCGCCCCGGTCAGCGAGAACCTGACACCGACCCAGGCCTCCGTGCTGGCCCTGGTCGCACACCGCGCACCGATCGGCATGACCGAACTGGCCGAGATCGAGGGCCTCAACCCGACCATGCTGTCCCGTGTGGTCGCCAAGCTGGTCGACGACGGCCTCGCGCGCCGCCTGCCGAACCCGAACGACCAGCGTGCCGTGCAGCTGGAGGCCACCGACCGCGGCCGCGTCGTCCACGAACGCATCATCGCGGCGCGCACGGCGACGGTCGGACAGATCCTGGACAGTTTGTCACCGGACGTGACCGACGCTCTACGGAACGCACTACCCGCCCTGGAGGCGCTCGCGGAAGGTCTCCGGACACAGAAGAGCTGAACCAAGCGTGACCAACTCGCCGACGATCACCCGAACGCGTTGTCCGTCGGCGGAGCGCGGTCCTCGCGAACCCGCGATTTCGTCGTGGGAAAGCACGATACCGGCCTGGTTGCAGGTTTGTTGGGCAACAGCCTCGTTGTCCTGCCTGGTCACGTGCCAGTAGCCTTTCTCTTCGCACTGCTTTAGCGACGGGGAAGGACCAACGGCATGCCGCGTACCGAGGCGATGGCTCGGCGCACCTACGGCGGTCGCTCCGCAGCCGACCGGAGAGCCGAACGGAGAGAGCGGCTGATGGAGGCCGGGCTTCAGCTGTTCGGCGGCGACGGCTACGCGGCCACGTCGATCGAGAAGCTGTGCACGCACGCGGGTGTGTCCACGCGCAACTTCTACGAGGAGTTCTCCTCGCGGGAGGACCTGCTGATCGCCTTGCACAAGCGGGCGAACGAGCGCTCGTTCGCGGCGGTGACCACCGCGTTCGAGGACGCCGCCGACGCCGCACTGGCGGAACGCTTCGAACTGGCCGTGCGCACGTTCATCCAGACCATGGCAGCTGACACGCGGTTGGCGCGGGTCGCGTACGTCGAGATGATCGGCGTGAGCAACACCGTGGAGAAGCACCGCATGGCGTGGCGCAAGAAGTGGTGGGACTTCATGGTCCGCGAGGCGGACCGCGCGGTGCTGCGCGGCGAGGCCGAACCGCGGGACTTCACGCTGCCGGCGCTGGCGGTCATCGCGTCGGTGAACGAACTGGTGCACCACTACTCGCTCAACCGGGGAAGGATCACGTTGGACGAGCTCATCACGGAGGTCGTGCGTTTCTCGGTCGCGGCGGTGACGGCGCCATGACCGTCTCCGCCACGGCGTCCGCCGCCGCCCTTCTCGAACGGCTGACCGCCATCGCCGCCACCGACGTCGGCCCCGCGGCCGCGCTGCTGGCCGCTTCGGTGCGGAACAACGGGGTCATCCAGGCCTTCGGCACCGGTCACTCGCAGGGCACCGCCCTGGAGATCGCCGGCCGCGCAGGCGGCCTGGTCCCGTCGAACCGCATCGCCCTGACCGACCTGGTGCAGTTCGGCGGCGAGGACCCGGCCGTGCTCGCGGACCCGATGCTGGAGCGGCGCGGGGACGTGGTGTCCCGGCTGTACGAGCTGGCCGCGCCACGCCCGCAGGACGTGTTCGTGATCGCGTCCAGCTCCGGCGTGAACTCGTCGGTCGTGGAGATGGCGCACATCGTGACGTCGGCCGGCCACAAGCTGGTCGCGATCACGTCGTTGCAGCACAGCAGCCAGGTGCCGGCCCGGCACGAGTCCGGGAAGCGGCTGTCGGACCTGGCCGACGTGACGCTGGACAACGGCGCGCCGTTCGGCGACACGCTCCTCCCGCTGCCGGACGACACGTCGGTGGGCGGGGTCTCGTCGCTCACCGCCGGGTTGCTGGTGCAGATGATGGTGGCGGAGACCGTCAAGCTGCTGCTGGACTCCGACTACGACCCACCGGTGTACGTGTCGAACAACGTGCCAGGCGGCCACGAACGCAACATCAAGCTGGAAGCCCTCTACGAGGGCCGAATCCGCCGCACAGCAAGCTAACCCGCGAGTCCCGCGTTCAAACACCGCGAGTCGCGCGTTCAGACACCCCGAGTCCCGCGTTCAGACATCCCGAGTTGCGGTTTCGTGCACATCCGGCAGCCGCAGCCAGACGTCCGGCGGGCCGACGACCGCGCGGGCGTCGGTGAGGCGCAGCCCGGGGTACGCGCAGGCGTAGGCGACCGAGTCGTCGCGGTGCAGGTAGGCGAGCAGGACCTCGCGGGCGGAGTCGTCGTCCGCGGGGTCGCCGCCCGGGACCAGGTCGCCCTCGAGCAGCTCGCCGTCACGGGAGACGGACCCCTGGCTGCCGCTCTTCGGGTTCTCGTAGAGGCCGTAGCAGACGGTGCCGGCCGAGAGCCGCTCGTGCACGTCCGTGTCCTGCGGCCGGTAGCCGTACGGCTGCATCACGACGACGCCACCCGGCACGCCGGTGACGCCGACGACGTCGAGGGTGTCCTCCTCCGCACAGCTCGTCCCCGCCAGCCGCCGCGTGGCCTCGGCGACGTCGATGCCGGCGACACAGGCCAGGCCGATGCCCTCCTCGACGACACTCCCCAACGCGGCCGCGAGCCGGCGCGCCTCGGCGACCATCTCGGTCTCCGCCGAGGACAGTTCGGCGGGCGGCCCGAAGAGGTCCGGTGTCGGCCCGGCGGCGGCCAGGCGCGCGGGTGACCAGCCGGCCATCATCTCCCGGTACGGGTCGGCGCCCGCCGCGACGAGTGCCCGCGCGTTGTCCGGCTTGTTCTCGAAGACGGCCCGCCAGAGCGGGGTTCGGCCCCACGCCAGCCCGTCGACGTCCGGCGCCTCGGCCGCGAGCGCGGCCACCTGGCCGGCGGTGCCACGCTCGGCCGCGGTGTGCAGATCCATTGCCCTACCGTGCCACGAGATCGCGCGCGGCCACCGGCCAGGTCGGGTACTCGAACGTGAAACCGGCCGCCAGCAAGCGGGTTGGCACGACGCGGCGGCTCTTCAGCAGGAGCTCGGTGTCCGAGCGGGCGACCCACGCGCCGAGCTCCGCCATCCAGCGCGTGGCGGGCAGACCGACCGGGATGCCGCCGGCCCTGCGCAGGTCGCGCATGAAGTCCTTGTACGGCGACGGGTTCGGTGCCGCGAGGTTGACCGGGCCGGACAGTTCCGTGTCCAGCAGGAAACGCACGGCGCGCACGAAGTCCTCCCCGTGCAGCCACGACATGTACTGCCGGCCGCCCGCGACCGGGCCGCCGAGGCCGAGCATCGCCAGGCGCCGCAACGCGTTGAACACGCCGCCCCGGCCCGGGCTCATGACCATGGCCGTGCGGAGCGCGACCTTCCGCGTGGCCGGGGTGTCGGCCTCGTCCAGTTCGGCCTCCCACCTCCGCGCGATGTCGACGCTGACGTCCCAGTACCGCGGCACGTCCGGCTCCGCGCCGCCGAGGATCCCGGTGGCCTCGTCGTTCGGCGCGTCGAAGCGGTGGGCGTAGATCGTGGCCGTGCTCATCTGCAGCCACACCCGCGGCGGGTTCTCCGCCTTGGCCACCGCCTCGCCGACCGCACGTGTCGAGTCGACCCGGGACGACGTCATCTCCCTCAGGTTCTCCGGCGTGTAGCGGCAGTTCACGGTGCGGCCGGCGAGGTTGACCACCGCGTCCGCGCCGTCCACCACCCGCGGGTCCAGGGTGCGGCCGTCCCACCGCACTCCCTCGCCGCGGCTCACGATCGTCACGTCGTGCCCCAGCCCGCGCCGAAGCAGCCCGCCGAGGTGTCCGCTCCCACCCGTGACCACGATCCTCATGTGCTCGCCCCCCGGAGTTGAACGTGTTCAAAACCGAGGGTAGACGTCGGCCCGGGCACGTCAACCGGACATGGGTCACACCGTGGCGGACCGGCAGGTCAGACCATGTACTGGTCGTGGCCGGCGAGGAACTCCGTGAACTCCTCGTCGCTCAGCTGGCGACCGGACGTGCGGATCTCGGCCAGTTCCGTGAAGTACCTCTCGCGCGGCGGGCCCGGCGCGAACAGGATCAGCATCGACGCGAACTCGTCGCTCTCGTTGCGGAACGCGTGGATGCCGTTCGGTGGGACGTACAGGTAGTCGCCCTTCACCGCGGTGACCCAGTTCGCGCCGTCGAAGAGGCGCACCTTCCCGTCCAGGACGTAGAAGCTCTCGGAGAAGGTCTTGTGGTAGTGCGCGGCCGGTCCGCCCGCCGCAGGCCGCATGTCCCACTGGAACAGACCGAAGTCCCCACCGGTCATCTTTCCCGTGGCCAGGAACTTCGTGTCCACCTTGGGACCACTCAGCTCGGGGTCGGTCGCCGCCGGCCGGTACGTCGCGCTGATCTCACCGGAGAAGGACATGTCTGCGATAGTAGGCGACATCATGTATGTGCTGCTGAGCTGCGCGATCTCCCTCGACGGCTACCTCGACGACGCGACGGAGAAACGGCTCGTCCTGTCCAACGCCGCCGACCTCGACCGCGTCGACGCGGAACGGGCCGGTGTGGACGCGATCCTGGTCGGCGCCAACACGATCCGCCGCGACGACCCGCGCCTGTCGGTCCGCTCTCCGGCCCGCCGCGCGGCACGCGAGGCGGCCGGGAAGCCCGCGACGCCGCTGAAGGTGATCCTCTCGTCGCGGGAGCCGCCGGCCGGCGCGGCCTTCCGCGCCGACGGCGACGCGCTGGTCACGCACGGCCCGCTCGACGCGGTCGTCAGGGAGCTGGCGGACCGCGGCGTCGAACGGCTCATGGTCGAGGGCGGCGGCCGGGTGCTCACCGGGTTCCTGACCGCGGGGCTCGCCGACGAACTGCAGCTGGTGATCGCCCCGTTCTTCGTCGGCGACTCCACCGCGCCGCGCTTCGTCCACGATGGACGGTTCCCCCGGACCGGGGGCGACCGGGCCGTCCTCGCGTCGGTGGCGACCATCGGAAACGTCGTGCTGCACCGGTACCTGCTGAGCGAGCCGGCGATCGACCGGCACTGGCTCACCGAGGCGATCGAGCTTTCCCACCAATGTCCCCCGTCCACCACGGCGTTCAGCGTCGGCGCGGTCATCGTCGACCCGGCCGGCGAGGTCCTCGCGACGGGCTACTCCCGCGAGACCGACGACCTGGTCCACGCCGAGGAGGCGGCCCTGGCCAAGCTCGCGGCCGACGATCCGCGCCTGCGTACGGCGACCATGTACAGCTCACTGGAACCCTGCGACCGCAGGAAGTCGCGGCCGGCGTCGTGCAGCCGGCTGATCCGCGCGGCCGGCATTCCCCGCGTGGTCTTCGCGTTGCGCGAACCGGACACGTTCGTCGTGGGCGAGGGCGCGGAGGACCTGACCGCGGCGGGCATCGCGACCGTCGAGTACCCGGAGCTGGGCGACGCGGTCCGCGAGGCCAACCGGTTGCAGCTGGGGCTGCCCTGAGCGAGTGGCTCAGGCCGGGAGAGCGAGCAGGCCGGCGAGGGTGGTCGGCGGGCCGCCCGGCCAGGACAGGATGCCCGGCAGGCCCGGCGTCCCCGGTCGCGGCGCCGTCGCCTGGGCCGGGACCTCCACGGGTTTCCCGCCGTACGGGGCGTTCTGCGAGCCGCGGACGCCGGTCGGACTGCCCGGCGGCTCGGCGCAGTAGGCCTGTTCGTTCACCGGCACGTCCTCGGTCTGGTCGGCGCCGCGCTGCTTCGTGCCCTCGTACCCCTTCGTGCACGAGAACGGGTCGTTGAACGTCAGCACCAGGCCCAGGTGGCCGGTGCCGTCCGGGTTCGCGCCGGGGGCGGTGGCCGTGATCATCGGGAAGGCCACCAGCAGCTCCTCGATCGCGTCGGTGCGGGTGGCGGTGATCTGCATGGTGGTCAACAGGTTCGCAACGATCACGCCGAGGTCCTGACCGGAGTCGCGCAGAATGTCGTTCACCTGCACGGCGACGGTCGGCGTCACGTTGATCAGGTTGCGCAGGTCGGGGTTCGAGGTCTTCAGCTGTTCGGCCAGCAGGTGCAGCGACGAGCTGTAGTCCAGGATCTGGCGCGACTGCGCGGCCTGCGTGTCCAGCACGACCCGCCCGTTCGCCAGCAGCGACACCGTCTGCGGCAGGTGCGCGGTCGCCGTCGACGTCAGCCTGCCCGCGCTGTCGAGCAGCACCCGCAGCGCCGGGCCCGAGTTCTGGAACGCCAGGTACAGCTCGTCCACCGTGGTACGCAACGAGTCCCGCGGCACGCTCGTCACCAGATCGTCCAGATTGGACAACAGCACCTCCGGGCCGGACGGCGTCCTGGTGCGGGCCACGGGAATGACCGAGCCGTCCGCCAGGTACGGGCCGTGGTCGCCGGGCGGTTGCAGGTCGACGTACTGCTCACCCACCGCCGACCGGTTCGCGACCACGGCCCTCGCGTCGGCCGGGATCGACGGCGTGCCGTCCTCGATGTCGAGGATCACGTTCACGCCGGTGTCCGACAGCACCAGCCGCTCGACCCGGCCGACGGCCACGCCGCGGTAGGTGACCTCGGCGTTCGGGAAGATGCCGCCGGAGTCGGCCAGCTGCACGGTCACCCGGTAGCCGCGCGCGCCGAACAGCCTGTCCAGTCCCGCATACGTGCCGCCGACGTAGACGATGCCGACCACCGCGATCAAAGCGAACAGGAACAACCGGACCTTGGTTCCCCGCAACAACATCAGTGACCACCACCCAGCAGCGAGCCGAGCACACCGAGGAGCCCGCCCGGTGACGACCCCGGTGACGTCGGCACGGTCGGGATCGGCAGCAGCGGCTCGGAGCTCGACGGGGGCGCCGGGGTCTGCGTCGGGGTCACGCCGGGGATCGGGATCAGCGGCGTGCTCGCGTTCTCGATGTTCTGGAGCAGCCCGGACAGGTCCAGGTCGAACGTGACGTCCACGTTGACGTAGTCGCCCTTGACGGTGTTGAGGAAGTAGTCGGTGAACGGGTAGGTCACCAGGAACTGCAACGAGTTCGGCAGGTCGGCGCCGGACTTGGCGAGCTGCTGCAGTGTGGGCGCCAGCAGCCGGAGGTCGTCGGCGAGGTCGTCGCGGCTGCGGTTCACCGTGTCGACCGCGACCTCGACCAGGTTCTCCAGGGCGTTCAGCATGGTGACGAGCTGGTCCCGCTGCTCGTTGACGATCGCCAGCCCGGGTCCCAGCTTGTCGAGCGCGACCTTGATGTCGCCGGTCTGCGCGGCCAGGTTCGCCGACAGGCGGCCGAGTGCGTCGATGGCCTTCGTGATGTCGTCCTTCTCGCCGTCGAGCACCTTCACCACGGTGTCTATGTTGGACAGTGTGGCCCGCAACTCGGGCTCGTTGCCGTCGAGGGCCTTGTTCACCTCGGCCACGATGGTCGACAGCTGCCCGATGCCGCCTCCGTTGAGCAGCAACGACAACGCGCCGAGCACCTCCTCGATCTCCGGGTTGCGGTTGGTGCGGTCGATCGGGATCACCGCACCGTCCCCGAGCGTCCCCTCGGCCGTGTCCGGCGAGTTCAGCTCGACGAACTTCTCACCCAGCAGGGAGGACTGACGCAGCTCGGCGCCCGCGTTGGCCGGCAGGTGCACGTCGCCGTTCACCAGCATGGTCACGACCGCGGTCCTGTTGTCCCTGGCCAGCTCGATCTTCTCCACTCGGCCGACCGCGACGTCGTGGACCTTGACCCCCGCGTGCGGCACGAGGTCGAGGACGTCGCCGAAGTGCGCGACGACGTGGTAGGGGTGGTCGCCGACGTCCGCGCCGCCGGGCAGGGGCAGCTGGTACATGCCCGAGAACCCGCCGGAGCCGCACCCGGCGAGCACGAACGTCAGTGCCGGCAACAGGAGTCGCCTCATGGACCGGTGGATCGCGCCGCTCATCGCCCACCTGCCGCGACCGCGCCGGTGAGGTCGACGAGTGGGATGGGCAGCGGTGGCAGCTGTCCCTGTTCCAGCGCGCGGATCGCCTCGGCCGGGGTGGGGAGCTTCAACGTGCCGTCGAGGTACGGGGCGAGCTGCAGGCACAGGTCGCTGAGCGTCTTCGGCAGCTGGACCGGGGTCGCCGCCTTGAGGGTGCGGCACAGCAGCAGCACCGGCGGGTACGTCAGCTCGTTGAGGTTGCCCCGGATCGCGAACGACGCGGACGCCGCGTCGTAGGTGTTCAGGAAGTTCGACATGGCGAGCGGCGCGACGTCGAGGATCTCCGCGACGGCCGCCCGCTGGTCGACGAGCGCCTGGGTCACGCCGGTCAGATTGTCCACATTGGACGCGATCAGGTCCTTGTTGTTCGCGATGAAGGACTGCACCTCCGTGAGCGCGACACTCAGCGAGCTCAACGCCGTGCCGAGTTCGTCCCGGTCGTCGGCCAGGTACCCGCTCACGTCGGCGAGCTTGTCGTTGAAGTCCCGGACCTGCGCGTCGCTCTCGGCCAGTGCCGTGGTGAACGTGTTGAGGTTGTCGACGGTCGCGAACAGGTCGCCGCGCGAGTCCGCGAGCGTGTCGGCGGCCTGGGAGAGCTGCCGCATGGTCTGGTTGAACAGCTCGCCGTTGCCGGCGAGGTTCGCGGCGGCCGTGTCGAGCACGTTGGACAGCGCGCCGTCCTTGTTGGCGCCGTTGGGGCCGAGCGCGGTGGCGAGGTCGTTGACGCTGGCGGTCAGGTCGTCCAGCTCGACGGGCGTGGCGGTGCGGTCGAGCGGGATCACGGTGCCGCTCTTCATGAGCGGACCGGCCTCGTAGGCCGGCGTCAGCTGCACGTACCGGTCGCTGACCAGCGACGGCGCGACGACGACCGCCTGCGCGCCGGCCGGGATCTCGACGCCGTCGTCCACGGTCATCTCGACCCGCACCCGGTCGCCCTGCGGGGTAACGGACGTGATCCGGCCGACGCCGACGCCGAGCACCTTGACCTCGGAACCCGAGTACACCCCGACGGTCTTCGAGAAGTACGCGGTGATCCTGGTGCCGGTGGGGCGCATCGTGACCCACCACAGCGCGAACGCGACCACCAGGATGATCGCGACCGCGTAGACCGCGACCAGCGCGGCCCGGCGGCTGGTCCGGTTCTCCGTCAGCATGGCGCGCACGTTCATCGGCCACCGCCCGTGTACGCGAGCGGCGGTTCGCAGCCCTGCGGGTTGATGTCGAATATCCCGAGGTCGGTGGTGGGTGGCAGCAGACCGCAGATATAGCCCTCGAACCAGCGGCCGTTGCCGACGACGTTGTTGAACATCCGGACGTACGGCGCGAGCGAGTGCAGGCTGTCGTTGAGGTTCTTCTGGTTGTCGGACAGGATCGTGGTGACCCTGTCCAGGTCGGTCAGCACCGGGTTGAGCTGCGCCTGGTTGTCCGCGACCAGGCCACGCAGCTCGCCCGCGAGGTTGGTGGTGCCGGTCAGCAGCGAGTGCACGGCGTCGCGCCGGAACTGGAGCTCGCCGAGCAGGAGCGACGCGTCGCCGAACAGCTTCTTCAGCTGGTCGTCCCGGTCGGCGAGGGTCTTGCTGAAGCCGGCCGTGTTGGCCAGCAGGGTGCGGAGCTGTTCGTCCCTTGTGGACAGTACGGACGAGATCTGCGACAGGCCGGTGAGGGTGTCCCTGATGTGCTGCGGGGAGTTGGCAAAGGTGTCGGAGAGCACCTGGAAGCTCTGGGCGAGCTGCCCGGTGTCGATCTGGTCGACGGTCTGGGAGAGCTTGCCGACCGCGGGAACGATGTCGAACGGGGTCCGCGTCCGGTCGACGGGGATCGGGACGTTGGCACTCTGCGGCTCCCGGCCGGCCGAGGAGATGGCGAGGTACTTGTCCCCCAGCAGGGTCTTGATCTCGATGGACACGGTGCTCCGGTCGCCGAGGCTGACGTCCTTGACCCGGAAGTCGACGACCACCTTGTTACGGACGAGCTCCACGTCGCGGACGGCGCCGACCTTGACGCCGGCGAGCCGCACCTCGTTGCCCGGCCGCAGCCCGGCGGACTCGCGGAACTCGGCCGTGTAGGTGGTGCCGCCACCGATGATCGGCAGGTCGTCGGCGTTGAACGCGACCAGCATCCCCAACGCGATGAGCACGAGCGTGACGGCGCCGACGGCGGCCTGGTCCCTGTCCTTGAGCCGTTTCATCGCCGCCCCCGTCCCGGCTCCGTGCCGGCCGCTGCCTCGACGCTCATTGGCACCTCTTCGCCATCGGGGTGCCGGGCACGGGGATCAGCGGGAGGTCCACGGAGATCCCCAGGTCCGACACGCCGACTCGCCCGCTCATGCTGCAGAGGTAGTAGTTGTACCAACCGCCGTAGCTCGACACGCGGTTGATCGTCTCGACCTTGTGCGGCAGGCCGGCCAGGAACCTGTCCACCGTGTCTCCGTGGTCGGCAAGCGTTCCCGCCAGGTCGCCCAGCGCGGCGATGTCGTCCTTGAGCGGCGGGCGAACCGACGACAGCAGACCGGCCGTCGACGTCGTCAGCTCACCCAGCGCGCCGATCGCGTTGCCGATCGAGCCGCGTTGCTGGGCCAGGCCGGTCGCCAGCTGCTGTAGCTGGTCGATGAGGCCGGACACCTCGTTCGTGCGGTCGTTCACCGTCGTCAGCACGGTGTTCAGGTTGTCGATGACCTGACCGATCACCTGGTCCTTGCTCGCCACCGTCGACGCCAGTGACGCGGTGTGCGCCAGCACGCTGTCGATCGTGCCGCCCTCGCCCTGCAGCACCTGGATCAGCTCGCCAGCCAGCCTGTTCACGTCCCCGGGCTGCAACGCCTGGAACAGCGGCTGGAAGCCGTTGAACAGCTGCGTCAGGTTCAGGGCCGGCTGGGTCCGCGAGACCGGAATGGTGTCACCGGGGCGCAGCACCGCGTTCGTGTCGCCCGCGCCGAGGCCCAGTGACACGTACCGCTGACCGATCATGTTGCGGTACTTGATGGTCGCGGTGACCATGCGCGGCAGCACCCGGCTCGCCTCGATGTCGAAGCGCACGTCCGCGTACCTGTTCTCCGCCACCGAGATGTCGGTGACCTGTCCGATCCTGACCCCGGACATCCGGATGTCGTCGCCGACGTTCAGGCCCGTCGCGTCGGCGAACCTGGCCGTGTAGCCGGTGGTCGCACCGAGGGTGCTGTTCGCGATCGTGAGGCCCAGCAGGGCGGTCAGCGTGATGGTCACGGCCGCGAACACGACCATCTTCACCAGCGGCGCGACGAAGTTCCTCATGACACCGCCTTCCCCGTTCCGTGGCGCCGGAATGCTCCGCTCACTGGACGGTCACCTCCGTGCCACGGAACAGCGGTCCCACCAGCAGGGAGCTCCACGACGGCACCTGCGAGGGCTGCACGCCGAGGCCGGGTGCGACCAGCGCGGCGATCAGCTGCTGCTCGGCCGGGCTGTTGGCGATCCGCGGCTGGCTCGTCAGCGACTGCGGCAGCGTGTTCGGGAAGTCCTGTGGGCGGTTGTTGTGCGGCGCCGGCGGCTTGGACGAGCCGTCCTTCAGCCCGCCGCCCTCCGGGTACTGCGGGAACACCGCCGGCGGATGCGCCACCGGATAGCAGCGCGGCCCGCGTTTGTCGTCGTACCGCGGGGTGTCCACGCCCGGCAGGTACTTGCCGCGGCTGGCCGTGATCTCGATGGTCACCCTGGTGACGTCCGGCGTGTCCGTGCCCTTGCCGAACGCCCGGTCCGCGCTGGGAATCGCGTCGACCAGCTGCTTGAGCAGGCACGGGTACTCGGGCGCGTACTTGGCCAGCACCGCGAGGGTGGAGGTCGAGGTGCTGGCCAGGTCGATGATGTTGTCCTTGTTGGCGGCCAGGAAGTTGCCGAGGTCGATCGACGCGTTCGTCAGCGTCGAGTAGAGGTCGCTGAGCTGGCCGCGTTGCTCCACGACCGTCTGCGTCGTGATGGTCAGGTCCCGCAGCGCCGCCACCAGCTCGGGTCCGGCCGTCGCGTAGGTGTCCGCGACCTGTGCCAGCTTCTGGATGTTCGCCCGCAGGTCGGGCAGTGACGGCTCGAGCCGGCCGAGGTACTGGCCGAGGTCGACCAGCGTGTCGCCGAAGTCCTCGCCCTGGCCCTTCAACGCCGTCGACATGGCGGTCAGCGTCGCGGACAGCTTTTCCGGCTGGACGGCCTGCAGCACCGGCATGAGGTCGTCGAGCACCTGCTCGATCTCCACGGCCGAGCTGGTGCGGTCCTGCCCGATGACCGAGCCCTCCCGCAACCGTCCACTCGGGACGGACGGGGTCTGCAGTGCCACGTAGCGTTCGCCGAACAGTGTCTTCGGCAGCAGCCGCGCGGTGACGTTGCCCGGGATCTTCTCGATCTGGTCGGGATCCATCGCGAGGTCGAGCACCGCGTGGTCGCCCTCGGGCTCGATGCCCCGCACCTCGCCGACGATCAGGCCACGCAGCTTGACGTCCGCGCCCGTCCGCAGCTGGTTGCCGACGTGGTCGGTCTCCAGCGTCACCGGCACGATCGAGGTGAACGTCTTGCGGTAGAAGGCGACCGACAGCACGACGAACATCCCGGCGACGACCAGGAAGACCAACCCGTAGAGCTGGTGGCGGAGTTTCTCCTTCCGCATCGACTGCCCGCTCATCCGGCTATCCGAACCGTCGTCGTGGCACCCCAGATGGCCAGGGAGAGGAAGAAGTCGAGGAGCATCTGCACGACGATCGCGGCGCGTACCGCCCTACCCACGGCCACACCGACCCCGGCCGGCCCGCCGGAGGCGGTGTAGCCGTAGTAGCAGTGCACGAGGATGATCACCACGCTGAACACGATCACCTTGAGGAACGACCACAGCACGTCCTCGGGTGGTAAGAACAGATGGAAGTAGTGGTCGTAGGTGCCGCTGGACTGGCCGTAGAACCACACGGTCACCTGCCGCGACGCCACGTAGGACGACAGCAGCCCCACCAGGTACAGCGGGATCACCGCGGCGACCGCGGCGATCACCCGGGTGGTCACCAGGTACGGCAGGCTCGGCACCGCCATGACCTCGAGCGCGTCGATCTCCTCGGAGATCCGCATGGCGCCGAGCTGCGCGGTGAACCCGCACCCCACGGTGGCGGACAACGCGAGCCCGGCGGCCAGCGGCGCGACCTCCCGGGTGTCGAAGTACGCCGCGATGAACCCGGTCAGGGCGGACGTGCCGAGCTGGTTCAACGCGGAGTAGCCCTGGAGGCCGACGATCAGGCCGGTGAAGACGGTCATGCCGATCATCACGCCGAGCGTGCCCCCGATGACGGCGAGGGCACCGGAGCCGAAGAAGACGTCCGACAGGATGCGGAGGATCTCCCGCGGGTAGTGCGCGAGCGTGCGGGGTGCCCAGGCGAGGACGCGGGCGTAGAACGCGAGCTGCTGGCCGAGCGTGGCGAGACCGTCGAGCGGCTGGTTCGCGACGGTCACCAGCCGCCGTGGCGCCTTCTCCGGAATGTCCACCGTGGCCACGGGCGTCACATTCCCTTCGGGGGAACGATCTGCAGGTAGATCCCCGTGATCACCACGTTGATCAGGAACAGCAGCAGGAACGTGACCACCACGGTCTGGTTCACCGCGTCACCGACGCCCTTCGGGCCCCGCCCGGGGTTCAGCCCGCGGTACGCCGCGACCGTGCCGGCCACGAACCCGTACAGCACGGCCTTGAGCTCGGACACCCACAGGTCGGACAGCTGGGCCAGCGCGTTGAACGACGCCAGGTACGCGCCGGGGGTGCCACCCTGCATCACGACGTTGAAGTAGTAGCCGCCCACCACGCCGACGACGCTGACCAGCCCGTTGAGCAGCACGGCCACGATGGTCATACCGAGCACCCGTGGCACGATCAGCCGCTGGACCGGCGACACGCCGAGGACCTCGAGCGCGTCGATCTCCTCGCGGATCGTGCGGGAGCCGATGTCCGCGCACATGGCCGAGCCGCCCGCGCCGGCCACGAGCAACGCCGTGATCAGCGGGCTCGCCTGCTGGACGATCGCGAGGGCGCTCGCCGCGCCGGTGAACGACTGTGCGCCGATCTGCTGGGTCAGTGACCCGAGCTGCAACGCGATGACCGCACCGAACGGGATGGACACGAGCGCGGTGGGCAGGATCGTGACGCTCGCGAAGAACCAGCACTGCTGGATCAGCTCGCGCCACTGGAACGGGCGGCGCGGCGTGTTCCTCGCCACCTCCCACGCGAGCGTCGACATCCGGCCGACCTGGGCGAGGGCTCGCACAGGCGCGGCACGTACCGCAGCGTCATTGCTCAATGCCATCACCCAATGGTTTCAACGAGCGGGAACCGCCGTGGTTACCCGAAACTCGACAGCGAATGTGCCGCCGTCACACCACCGTCCGCGACGAACTCGGCGCCGGTGCAGTACGAGCTCTCGTCGCTCGCCAGGAACACGGTCAGCTGGGCCACCTCCTCCGGCTGGCCGACCCGCCCGAGCGGCACCTTCTTCCCGGCGAACGTGAGGTCGACCGCCTGCCCGCCCAGCGCGTTCGGCAGCATGCCGGTCTCGATCATGCCCGGGTGGACGGAGTTGACCCGCACTCCCTTGCCGGCCAGCTCCAGCGCCGCGACCTTCGTCATGCCGCGGATCGCGAACTTGCTGGCCGTGTAGGCGCTCAGCAGCGGCGCGGCCCGCAGCCCCTCGATGGAGGACACGTTGATGATCGAGCCGCCGCCCGCCTTGACCATGCCGCGCACGACCGCCCGCATGCCGAGGAACGTGCCGACCTGGTTGATCTGGATGACCCGCTGGTAGTCCGCGAGCGTGGTGTCCTGCAGCCGCGCGAAGTGCAGGATGCCGGCGTTGTTGACGAGCACGTTCGGCGGCGCGTAGACCTCTGTCACCTCGGCGACCGCCGCCGCCCAACCGTCCTCTTCGGACACGTCGAGGTGCACGAAGTGCGCGCCGAGCTCGTCGGCCAGCGCCTTGCCCTCGTCGTCCCGGACGTCGGCGACGACCACCCGGGCGTCCTCCTCGGCGAACCGGCGCGCGGCGGCCGCGCCCTGGCCGCCGGCGGCGCCCGTGATCAGTGCGATCTTTCCCGACAACCGTCCCATGTCTACATCATCTCTTCACTGAGCGGCATCAGCACGGTCTTGAGCTCGGTGTACGCCTCGAACGCGCTCTGCCCGCCCTCACGGCCGAGCCCGGACTGTTTGAAACCACCGAACGGCAGGTGCGGCTCCACCTGGAAACCGTTGATCCCCACCGTGCCGGCGCGCAGCCTGCGCGCCAGCCGGAACGCCCGCCTGGCGTCCGTCGTGTACAGCCCGGCGCCGAGCCCGTAGTCGGTGTCGTTCGCGATCCGGACGGCCTCGTCGTCGGAGCTGAACGGAATGACCGCGAGCACCGGCCCGAAGACCTCCTCGCGGGCGATCTCCATGTCGTTGTCCACGTCGGCGAAGATGGTGGGGCGCACGAAGTTGCCGTCGGCCAGGTCGCCGCCGGCACGCTCGCCGCCGCACACCAGCCGGGCGCCGGCCTCGCGCCCGCGGTCGATGAGCCCGAGCACGCGGTCGAGCTGCCTGGCGTTGATCAACGGGCTGGCCGTGGTGCTCAGCTCGAACGGGTCGCCGTAGGTCACCGCGCCGGCCATCATCTCGGCGGCGCCGAGGAACTGGTCGTAGACGTCCCGGTGCACCAGCGCCCGCGTGTGCGCCACGCAGGCCTGACCGGACAGTCCCATGGTGACGGTGCCGACCGTGGTCATGGCCGCCAAGCCGATGTCCGGCGCGTCCGGGAACACCAGCGTCGGGCTCTTGCCGCCCAGCTCCAGCGAGACGCGCTTCAGGGTGCCCGCGGACGCCTCGACGATGTGCTTGCCGACGGCCCGGCTGCCGGTGAAGCTGACCTTGTCCACCAACGGGTGCGTGACCAGCGCCTCGCCGGTCGGGTCGCCCGGCCCGGTGACGACGTTGACGACGCCGTCTGGCAGGCCGGCCTCGCCGAGCAGCTCCACCATCCGCAGCACCGCGAAGGACGCGAACTCCGACGGCTTCACCACCACCGTGCAGCCGGCCGCGAGCGCCGGCCCGAGCTTCTGCGCGAACAGCAGGAACGGCGCGTTCCACGGCAGGATCGCCGCCACCACGCCGATCGGGTCGCGGAAGGTCATCGCGAGGTGGTCGCCGCCCTGGTACGGCGGCAGCGTCTGGCCGCCGATCTTGTCGACCCAGCCCGCGTGGTGGGCGAACACGTCCGCCGCGATCTCGACCGACCCCGCGTAGATGTTGGTGCTGAACATCAGCGGCACGCCGTTGTCCAGTGCCTGCAGCCCACGCAGCTCCTCGGCGTGCTCACGCAGCAGCGACGCGTACCTCAGCAGCACCTGGATCCTGTGGCGCGCACGGGAGTGCGGCCAGTCGCCCTCGTCGAAGGCACGCCGGGCGGCCCGTACCGCGTCGTCCACATCGGACTCACCGGCGACCGGGATGGTGCCAATGGCCTCGCCGGTGGCCGGGTGGCGGTGCGTCCACGTGGCGCCGTCGGCGGCCGGCCGCCACTTGCCATCGACCAGCAGCGCCCCGTCCTTCAGGCCGATCTCGTCGCGGCGAGGGCTCAGGCTCAGCGTCATCGCTCCTCCTTCAACGACATCAGCTCGGTTGCGGAGAAGGTCCTGCCGGGGTCGCGGTCGTCGAAGTACGCGCCGAGGGTCGCGTCCAGTGACTGTGGTGTCCACTGTGGATCGTCGAACCGGGCCTCGACGGTCGGCGGCGCGAGCAGCGCCACCATCCCGCCGTACACGACGAACACCTGGCCGCTGATCC
>NZ_DASQCC010000143.1:0-16867 GCF_035634895.1 Actinophytocola sp.
GGCCGCCATCAGCGGCTCGGTCATCGCGAGGTAGTAGCGGGCGAGGTCCAGCTTGGTGTTCCCCCGCTCTGGGAAGAACACCTTGCCCGGGTGGGTGATCCGCACCGACCGGCCGGCCACTTCGAGCACCTCTACGTCAGCCACGGCGCTGACTGTAACCCGGGGGTACGACATCCGCAGGTACGCCAGGAGGGCGGCTCCCCAGAGGCAGGGAGTGGGAGCCGCCCTCGTGGGTCGCGCCGGTCAGGCGATCTTGCCCACGCCGGCGCCGTTGATGACGTTCGTCCTCGCGGTCGCCGCGGGCTCCAGCGAGTACGAGTACGGGATGGCGTTCACCGTCCCGGTCGCCGCGCAGGCACCCGAGTTGACGAGCGTGTTGTTGCGCTGCACCAGCTTGCCGGCCGGGGAGTCGCCCTGGCCGAGGTCGCACGCGCGGTTGGTGTTCTCGAAGTAGTTGCCCTCGACGAGAACGCCGGCCTCCACCGTGGACGCGACACCGTAGGAGGTGACGCCCTGGTAGTAGTTGTTGTACACGTGCACCGGGTTGCCGAACCGCACCCGCGGGTGGCGCTGGGTGCTGCCGGCGAACCAGTTGTGGTGGTAGCTGACCCGCAGGTGCCCGCGGTCCTGGCTGCCGTTGTCGTCACTGTGCCCCAGCAGGAACGACTTGTCGTGGTTCTGGACCTTGTTCCACGACACGGTGACGAAGTCCGAGCCGCGCTTGATGTCGAGCGCGCCGTCGGCACTGTCGAAGAAGTTGTTGTGGTCGATCCAGATCTTCGTCGAGCTGTCCTGGACGTTGATCAGGTCGTCGCTGCCGCCGCGGAAGTTCAGGTTCTGGATGATCACGTTGGTGGCGCCGTCGACGTCGATGCCGCCACCACCCTGGATGCCGGAGTTGGCGCCGACGCCGATGATCGTCTTGTTCGACGTGACGTCCTGCATGCCGGTGAACGACACCATGCCCTGGACGCGGATGACCGCGGCGCCGCTCGCCTTCATCGCACTGACCAGTGCCGAGCCGCTGGTCACCGTGATCGGCGACGCGCTGCCGCCGCCGGTGGTGCCCGCGCCGAACCCGGTCGGCGAGCCGACCGCCGACGCCACGCCCGGCATGGCCACCGTCAGTGCCGAGGCGGCGGCGACCGCCGCGATTCCGGCGAGCCCTCTTCTCACAACTGTCTTACGCATGACGCGTACCACTCCTTGGTTGCAGGGATCCTTCTTGATCAACTGATCGCGAAGCTCGGGTGTGGTGGTTGGTTGTAACCGGTGTTCTGCCAGGCGACCGCCTCCCGGTACTGGCGGTCCTGCATCAGCGACGGGCGCGAGATGCTCGTGCTGTCGGTCGTCGAGTAGATCCGCAGTGCGCGGCTGTCCGACGTCCGCCAGATCACCTCCTCCCGCCAGTCGCCGAGGATGTCGGCCGTCAGCGCCGGGGTCGACTTGGTGCCGTTGTTCGACGCCACACCGGAACCGGTCAGCAGCCGGGTGTCGCCGCCCGTGCCGTACTTGTCGATGTGCGTGCCGTCCAGCAGCTCGCGCTGGGCGTCGCCGTCCCACCAGATCACGAAGTTCGCCGAACCGGGCTTACGGCTGGACACCTGGGCACCGTTGGTGGCGCTGCGCAGTCCGCCGACACCCGACGACCACACCTCGGCGCCGGGGTTGCCGGCGTAGACGTCCGCCGCGACGCCACGCCCGTTGTCGCAGCCGCACGACGGCGAGCTCCAGACGAGCTGGCCGGTGCGTGCGTCGGCGACGAAGTCAGCCGGGTCGGTGGTGTTCTCGGTCGGCTTGAACACCTCCAGGCCCGCGCGGGACGGGACGAGGTCGGTGACGTGGTAGGAGTCGCCGTGGTGGGTGTTGTTCTGCCACAGGCCGGCGCCGTTGTCGTCGACGGCCATCGAGCCGTACATGATCTCGTCGCGGCCGTCGCCGTCCACGTCCGCTATGGACAGTTGGTGGTTGCCCTTGCCGGTCCACGCGGAGCCGTTGGTGGAGGAGTTGGAGTCGAACGTCCACCGCCTGGTCAGCGCGCCGTTGCGGTAGTCCCACGCGACGACCACCGATCTGGTGTAGTAGCCGCGGGCCATGATGATGCTCGGCCGCGAACCGTCCACATAGGCCGTACCGGCGAGGAACCGGTCCACCCGGTTGCCGTAGCTGTCACCCCACGACGACACGGTGCCGCGGGGCACCACGTAGTCCGCGGTCGCCAGCACGGCGCCGTCGGTGCCGCGGAACACGGACAGGAACTCGGGGCCGGACAGGATGTAGCCGGAGGAGTTGCGGTAGTCCGCGCTGGAGCTGCCGATCACCTGGCCGGTGCCGGACCTGCTGCCGTCCGCGGTCTTCATCACGACCTCGGCCCGGCCGTCGCCGTCGTAGTCGAACACCTGGAACTGCGTGTAGTGCGCCCCGGCCCGGATGTTGCGGCCGAGGTCGATGCGCCACAGCCGGGTGCCGTTGAGCCGGTAGGCGTCGACGAACACGTTGCCGGTGTAGCCGGACTGCGAGTTGTCCTTGGCGTTGCTGGGGTCCCACTTCAGCACGATCTCGTACTGGCCGTCGCCGTCCAGGTCGCCGACACTCGCGTCGTTGGCGCTGTAGGTGAAGGCCACGCCGTCCGGTGTCGTGCCGCCGGCCGGGACCTGCAGCGGCACGTCCATGGAGGTGGCGAACGGGGTCACCTCGCCCGCCGCGGTTCTCTGCTCCGCGCCGTTCACCACCGGGCGCACGCTGTACCTCGCGTCCGCCGTCGCGCCCGCGTCGAGCCAGCTCGTCACACCGGTGACCCGGGTGACCAGTGTGCCGTCGCGGTACACGTTGAACGCCACACCGGTCGGGTCGGACGTGAGCAGCCGCCAGCTGACGAAGTTCCCTTTGTCCGACCGGACGCTGATCAGGCCGCGGTCGAGCCTCTCGGTGGTGCCGTTGGCCGCCGTGACGCTCGCCGCGGTCGCGGTGCGGTCGCCGTAGACGATGCCGCGGCCGTTGGTGCCCAGGTACACGCGGCCGTAGACCCGAGGGTCGCCGGTGATCGCGTCGCCCGCGTTGCCGTACTGGTGCTTGTCGTCGTTGATCCGCACCCAGGTCGCGCCGGTGTCGTCCGACCGGTACACACCGGACACTCCGCCGACCGTCGCCAGCGAGTACAGCGCCGGGTAGGTCCTGCCGCTCGCGGCCTTGCCGAAGCCGATGCTGGTCGCCTTGGTGACGGTGGACAGCTTGGTGAACGAGGCGCCGGAGTTGGTCGAGTGGAACACACCGGTGTCCCCGGCGAGCCAGATGTCGCCCTCGACGCCCGGCAGCGCCTTGAACCTCCCGGTCGACGGCAGCCCGCTCGCCGCGGTCTGGGTGAAGCTCGCGCCGCCGTTGGTGCTGACGTAGAACCGGCCGCCGTTGAAACCGTAGAACTTGCCGGCGTTGACGCGGTCGGACTCCACAATGGACTCGGTGGGCAGGCCCTGTGCCTGGGTCCACGAGTTGCCGAAGCCGACCGAGCAGAACACCGGCTGGCCCTTGGGCGCCCAGACGAACCGGCTGCCGTCGGCCGCGGCGGCGACGGTGCCGCCCTCGTTGATGCCGCCGGGTTCGGTGCCCTGGAACCAGTTCGCGCCGCCGTCGGTCGAGAACGCGACATGGCTGTCGTTCGGCCGGTCGGAGTCGGCGAAGTTGCCGGCGCGGACCATCACGCCGGGACTCTTCTCCGCGTAGTCCAGGCTCGTCGTGGTCGTGAACACCGGTTGGGTGAACATCTTCGACGGCACGGCCGTGAGGCTGTCGTGCCGGAAGCCGCCGATGTCGCCGAGCCCCGAGACCAGCGGCGGGCCGGACGGCGGGCTGACGAGATCGAGGACCGCGGTCTCCTCCAGCCCGGACACCATCGGCCGGATGGTGATCTTCTGGCCGGCGTCCCACGCGGTCAGGTTGGTCGTGCCGTAGATGGTCGCGCCCGTGCCGTACATGAGCCTGTTGGAGTTGAACGGGTCGATCTCCACGGACTCGTTCATCCAGCCGAGCTTCGGTGTCACCTCGGGTGGTTGCGGGTTGGTGCCGAAGTTCAGCCACGGCGCGGCGGAGATGTCCTGGGTGTAGCGGGTGGTGCGGTTAGGGTAGCTCGCCCAGTCCCAGATCCGGGTCCACGTCGCGCCGCCGTCGGTGCTGCGGAAGAAGATCGCGTCCGGCCACCACGACACCTGCGTCGCGACCATGATCGTGTTCGGGTGCTGGCGGTCGATGGTCAGGCCGCTGTAGCCGAAGTAGTCGTCGCCGCTGGACGACGGGATCGGGCTGATCTGCGTCCACGCGCCGGTCTGGGTGTTGTACTTCCAGACGTCGCCCTTGCCGCCGTCGTACGGGCCACCGGTGTTGCTCGTGGCGATGTACAGCACGTGGTTGGTCTCGTCAAGCACACCCTTGTGCGCGATGTAGCCGGTCGGCTGGCCGGCGACGCGAGTCCACGTCGCGCCCGCGTCGGTGCTGCGGTAGACGGTGTTCTGCAGGTCCGCGACGCCGACGTAGATCGCCCGCGTGGGGCTGCCGGCCGTGCCGCTCGACTTGTCGAAGCTCACCCACACCACACCTGGCCGGTGCGAGAGATATCCGTTGGCGTCATTGGGATCCTGTGCCCAGTTGCCCGGGTTGGGGAAGCTCGTCACCTTCGACCAGCTGACGCCCGAGTTGGTGCTGCGCCACAGGCCGTTGCCCTCCGGGGCGCCGAGGTAGAGCACCCGGTTGTCGTTGGGGTCGACGACCAGCCGCTCGCCCATGCCGCGGCCGGGCATGTTGCCGCCCAGCTTGAACGGCAGCGCACTGACCTGCCAGTTCGCGCCGCGGTCGGTCGAGCGCAGGATGGCGCCGTTGTTGGGGTCCCAGCTGTTGGTGTACATGCCGGCCGCCACGTAGACCCGGTTCGGGTCGACGGAGTCGGTGGCGAGGCTGACCACCCCGTTGTAGCCCCAGTTGTTCTGACCGACCCAGTCCAGCAGCGGGACCCATCTGCCGGTGCTCTGGTTCCACCGGTAGGCGCCGCCGATGTCGGTGCGGGCGTAGATCAGGTTCTGTTCGGTGCGGTTGAAGATGATGCCGGGGACGAACCCGCCGCCGGCGATCTCCACGTTGCGCCATGAGTAGGTCTCCGCGGCGGGAGCTGCCGCCGCCGCGGGGGTGGGGTTCGCGTGAGGTGCCACGAGGGCCGCGGCGGCTATCGCCACCGCGGCCAGTGCGTGGGTTGTCCGCATGATCGACCACTTCCTTGTGGGATCGTTCGCCGGGGGCGTGCTGCCGGTCGGCGTGGGAGGGGGAGCCGCTCGATGTCCACTGAGGATCATTCGGGAGGCGCGCTCCGGCGCGGGGCTGGGAGCGCTCCCAGCCGAGGTGGAACAAATTGTTAGCACTCGGGTGCGAGGGGTGTCAACAGGGAAGCGCTTTCCTGGCTTTTGAAGTGTGCCACAGGGGTGTGAACGTTAACAAGTATTCCCAGCTCGGCGCGTTCTCATAAAGTTCGCTAACGATCACGCGAAGATCGCGCACCGGCCCGACCAGTTGACGAGGGTCGCCGGACGGCTCTAACGTGCTAAGGCAAGCGCTTTCCTGGCAGTAGCTCCGCAATTTCGAGCGAGGGGTGGCAACGATGCCTCTACCCGTGGCTCCGCCTGGCGGTAATGATGGCCGACCTCACCGGTTCGACCGAAGAAAACTGCTGGTTGCGGGTGCGGCCGGTGTCTTTGGGAGCGCGCTCGAATCCGGTGCGGCGAGTGGGGCGACGTGGGAGACGGTGCTCGAGGGCTCGTTCGCGCACCGGCCGGCGCTCGAGGCGTCGTGGCACTACCTGTACCCCTGGGGCTCCGACCACAACGGCAGCGCCAGGATGTACGCGAGCTCCAGCGACATCAACCACCTCTACCTCGAGAGCCCGGGCGTGCTGGCGATCAGGGCCGCGCGCATCACCTGGGACGAGGGCACCAGCTCGTCCGACCCGCACCTGCCGATCCACTACCACTCGGGCGCCATCCACGCGAAACCGCAGATCGTCGTCAACGACCAGTTCCCCAACTGGGAGGTGAAGGGCGAGTTCCAGGCGTCGTCGGCCCGGGGCACCTGGCCGGCCTTCTGGCTTACCGGGGCGAGCAGCTGGCCGCCGGAGAGCGACATCCTGGAGTTCAAGGGCGACGGCCGGAACTGGTTCAACACCTACAAGAACGCGAGCGGCGGCTGGTCGAACACCATCGTCCCGGTGTCGAACCCGGGTGGCTGGCACGGTTACCGCGCCTGGATCGCGAAGGTCAACGCCACGGACGTCGACATCCACTACTACCTCGACGGTGGCTGGGTGGGGCAGCACCGCGGCGCGAACTTCGTCGGCAGGCCGATGTGGTTGATCATCAACCTGCAGATGGAGGGCTCGTCGGGTTCACCGGGGCCGTCCGGCGACACGGTCTACCGCGCCCGCAACGTCTACGTGGGGCGGACGCGAGCCTGATCCGGGTCGGAACGCCGGTGGACCGTCGACGGGATCGTGGCGACGGCGGGCGGTGTGGTCGCGGGGGAGCGGCCGAGCCGGCGCGACGTCACGGCGTTGGTCGGGTCGTCGCCCCGGCGGCCGAGCCGAGGCGGAGGGTCCATCGGCCGGCCCGTCCCGAGAGCATGGTCTGGGACAGTGGGGGCACGTCGATGCGCCAGAACGACCGCGGGGTGGCCAGGATCGCCCGCACCACCGCCGCCTTGACGACCGCGGGATGCGTGACCGCGACGGTCCTGCCGTCGGACAGCGTGTCGAGCCAGGCGCCCACGCGGTCGAGCAGGTCCAGTGTGGACTCGCCGCCGTGCGGGTTGGCCGACGGGTCGGTGAGCCAACGGCCGACGTCCTCGGGGCTCGACGTCGTGACGTCGTCCAGGGTGCGGCCGCGCCAGGCGCCGAAGTCGCAGTCGCGGAGGGCCTCGTGGACGGTCGCGGGCAGGCCGAGTGCCGTCGCGGTCTGCCGGCAGCTGGTCTCCGGGGCGGTCAGGTACGTGTCGGCGCGCAGCGGGAGCGGGGCCGGGTCCGTCTCGACCGGCTCGTCGGCGGGGAAGGCGGCCCGGCGGGTCGCCGACGTCGCGGCGTGGCACAGCAGGACAACACGGCTGGTCATGGGGCTCCCGCGGGTGGTAGGTTCCGAAGGACCTTGATGGTACGAGGAAGCCGGTGAGATTCCGGCACGGTCGCGCCGCTGTATGTGCCGTTCCGGCACGAGTCAGACCCTGTACCGTCTTTCCGCTCCACCGAACGGGTCGCACGAGCCCGAGGAGGCGACATGTCGCACGCAGTCGACGCCCCCACTCCCCTTGTCATTCCCGCGATACCGGTGCGGCAGCTCCTGCCGTGGGCCGTGTTCGCCGGTCTGCTCCTGCTGCTGGTGATGTACTTCGTCAGCACCGAGCAGGGCGCGCTCTCGATCTTCGGCGGGGCGAACGTGCACGAGTTCGTGCACGACGGCCGTCACCTGCTCGGCTTCCCCTGCCACTGACGCCGATGTCCATACGCTCCCTCCTGGTGTGGGGTCTGCTCGCCGGGTTGCTCGGCGGTGTGCTCGCGTTCGGGTTCGCGTCGGTGTACGGCGAGCCGTCGGTCGACACCGCCATCGCGATCGAGGAACAGGGCGCCGGCCACGAACACGAGTCCGAGTCGGGCTCGGCCGAGCCGGAGCCGGTGTCCCGGGACGTGCAGAGCACGATCGGGCTCGCGGTCGCGACGTGCGCGTTCGGCACCGCCCTCGGCGGGATCGTCGCGCTGCTGTTCGCCTTCGCCAACGGGCGGCTGGGCACCCGCACGCCGCGGACGACCGTGGCCGCGGTCATCGCGATCGGGTTCGTGGCCGTGGTGCTCGTGCCGTACGTCAGCTACCCGCCGAACCCGCCCGCCGTCGGGCATGCCGAGACCATCGGCGACCGCACGGCCGCGTTCTTCGGCATCATGGCGATCTCGGTGGTCCTCGCGGTCGTGGCCGTGTACGTGGGCCGCGCCGGCTGGCTCGCCGCGATCGGGGCGGCACTCGCCTACCTGGTGCTCGTGTCGGTGGCCGGTTCGCTGCTGCCGACCTTCGACGAGGTGCCGCACGACTTCCCGGCTCAGACGTTGTGGGACTTCCGGCTCGCCTCGCTGGGCACGCAGGTGGTGCTGTGGGCCACGATCGGCGTCGGGTTCGCCGCGCTGCTGCACCGGGCGACGAACCGGGCGACGGCGGTGGGCGCCGCCGCCGGGTGAATGTGCACATAGGACGCGTGGACCCGGTCTGTGACGAACCCGTCCGATCCACCGCGCCAGCGCCAGGCCGGCGGCTCGCCGTGTCTCGGGGTGACGGTCGTGCGGTGGAACTCGTGTCCGGTGAGCCGGGTTCCCCGCGGGTACAGGACCGTGTCGTTCGTGGCCACGACGTCGCGGTAGCCGAGGGTGAGCCGGTCGGTCATGGTGGCCTCGGCGTCGAGGACCCCGCACATCGGCTGGCCGTCAAGGGTTCTCGTGAGGTAGAGCAGCCCGGCGCACTCGGCGTGGATCGGTGTCGTGGCCCTGCTGATAGCCCGCCGGAGCGCGGCGTTGGCGGACAGCTCGGGCGCGTACTGCTCGGGAAAGCCGCCGGGTAGCACGAGGCCCGCCGTGCCGTCCGGCAAAGTGCTGTCCCGCAAGGGATCCACGGTCACGACCGCGGCGCCGGCCGCGCGGAGTAGCTCGGCGTGCTCGGCGTACCCGAAGGTGAACGCCGGGCCGCCGGCGATGGCGATCACGGGTCTGCCGGGTGTTCGTTCGACGTCCGGCGCCCAGGGTTCGCCTGTCCTGCCCTGTCCCGCGAGCGCCACGACGGCGGCGAGGTCGACGCCGTCGGCGACGAGCCCGGCCATGGCCTCGACGGCCTTCCGTGCCGCCGCACCGTGTTCGACCGCGGGGACGAGCCCGAGGTGGCGGGAGGGCACCTCGACGGCGGCGTGGCGGCGAAGGACGCCGACGACGTCGAGCCCGACCTCGTCGCAGGCATCGCGGAGGACGGCCTCGTGCCGGTCGGAGCCGACCTGGTTGAGGATCACCCCGGCGAGCCGGGTAGAGGGGCGCCAGGACCGAAACCCGTGCAGGAGCGCGGCGAGGCTGGTGCTGTGGCCGCGGGTGTCGACGACGAGGAGCACGGGTGCGTCGAGGATCTCGGCGACGTGCGCGGTGGATCCGGCGCCGCTGCCGACGCGCCCGTCGAACAGTCCCATGACGCCCTCGACCACGGCGATGTCGGTGCCGGCGCAGCCGTGCGCGAAGAGGGGTCCGACGAGGTCCTCGCCCACGAGCACGGGATCGAGGTTGCGCCCGGGACGTCCGGCGGCGAGCGTGTGGTAGCCGGGATCGATGTAGTCGGGTCCGACCTTGAAGGGTGCGACGGCGTGCCCGGCCCGTCGAAGCGCCGCCATCAACCCGGTGGCGACGACGGTCTTGCCACTGCCGGAGGAGGGTGCCGCGACGACGACCCGCCCTACCACTCGATCCCTTTCTGTCCCTTGGCGCCGGTGTCCATCGGATGCTTGACCTTGGCCATCTCCACGACCAGGTCGGCGGCCTCGACCAGTTCCGGCGCGGCGCGGCGGCCGGTGATCACCACGTGCTGGTGACCGGGGCGGTTGGTCAGCGTCTCCACCACCTCGCCCACGTCGACCCAGCCCCACCCCATCGGGTAGGTGAACTCGTCCAGCACGTACAGCGTGTGCCGTTCCTCCGCCAGCCGCCGCCGTATCTCGCGCCAGCCCTCGGCGGCCGCCGACGCGTGGTCCTCCTCCGTGCCCTGCTTTCTGGACCACGACCAGCCCGCGCCCATCTTGTGCCACTCGACCGGACCGCCCTGACCGGTCCGCTCGTGCACCTCACCCAGCGCCAGCAGGGCGTTCTCCTCGCCCACCTTCCACTTCGCCGACTTCACGAACTGGAACACCGCGATCGGCCAGCCCTGGTTCCACGCCCGCAGCGCCAGCCCGAACGCGGCCGTCGACTTGCCCTTCATCTCGCCCGTGTGGACGATCAGCAGCGGCCGGTTCCGGCGCTGCCTCGTCGTCAGCCCGTCCTCCGGCGTGCTCTCCACGCGTCCCTGCGGCATCAGGCCACACTCCTCGCCGCGCGTACGACTCCGGTCACCACGTCGCTCGACAGCTCGTCCAGCCGCACGCACGCCCCGTCCAGCGCCGCCGCCAGCCGGGCCGCCACCCCCAGCCGCACCGGACCGCGCTCGCAGTCGACGACCACGCTCGCCACCCCCTGCGCGGCCAGGAAACCCGCTACCCGCAACGAGTCCTCGACCGGGTCCGTCCGCAGCGGCACCGTGGCGCGGCCGTCCGTCACCACCACCAGCAGCGGCCGCCGGCGTGGGTCACGCAGCCGTTCGATCGCCAGCGTCCGGTGCGCGCGCAGCAGGCCGGCCGCCAGCGGGGTCCGCCCGCCGGTGCCCAGCCGCCGCAGCCGCATCACGGCCGCCTCCACCGACGACGTCGGCGGGAGCGCCAGGTCCGCCTGCGTGCCGCGGAAGGTGATCAGCCCCACCTTGTCGCGTCGCTGGTAGGCGTCCAGCAGCAGGGACACCACGGCGCCCGTCACGGCGGACATCCGCTTGCGGGCGGCCATCGAGCCGGAGGCGTCGACCGCGAACAGCACCAGGTTGCTCTCCCGGCCCTCGCGTACCGCCTGCCGGATGTCCGTGCGGCGCAACAGGATGGGCGTGTCCGTGCGGCCACGGGCCAGCTGGTGGGGTGCCGCCGCGGTCAGCGTGCCGACGAGGTGGACCCCGTGGCCGTGGGACTGTGTGGCCCGCAGCGTCCGGCCGAAGCCGGCGCGTGCCCGCGACCGGCGGCCGGGCGCGCCCTCGCCGACGCCGTCCACGGCCAGCAGCCGGGCGCGGAAGGCCGGATCCGGTGCCGCCGCGGGCTTCGGCGCCTCTTCGCCGCCCGCCGCCGGCGGGCTCGGTTGGTCCACCTCGGACTCCGGGGGAGCCTCGCCGCCACCGGGCGGTCCGTCGGGTCCGTCGGGTCCGTCCGGTCCGTCGTCCGGCGGCCCGTCGCCGGGCGGCTCCGCGCTCTCGGCCGCGTCCCGCAACGCCTGCTGCAACTGCTCCTCGTCGAGGCCGGGCTCGTCGAACGGGTCGCGCCTGCGCCGGTGCGGCAACGCCAGCCGGGCGGCCACCTCGACGTCCTTCTCCTCGACCGCCTCGCCACCGCGCCATGCCGCGTGCGCCATCGCGGCACGCGCCACCACGAGGTCCGCGCGCATGCCGTCCACCCCGAACGACGCGCACAGCGCCGCGATCCGCCGCAGCTCCACGTCCGGCAGCACCACAGAGGGCAGCGCGGCCCGCGCCGCGACGATCCGCGCGGCGAGCTCCGCGTCCTGCGCGGCCCATGCCGTCGCGAACCCCGCCGGATCGGCCTCGAACGCCAGCCGCCGGCGGATGACCTCCGTGCGCGTGGCCACGTCCCGCGACGCCGCCACCTCGACCGTGAGCCCGAACCGGTCGAGCAGCTGCGGCCGCAGCTCGCCCTCCTCCGGGTTCATGGTCCCGACGAGCAGGAACGACGCGGCGTGCGACACGGACACGCCCTCGCGCTCGACGTGCGCGCGGCCCATCGCCGCCGCGTCCAGCAGCAGGTCGACGAGGTGGTCGTGCAGCAGGTTGACCTCGTCGACGTACAGCACGCCCCGGTGCGCGGTGCTCAGCAGGCCGGGCTGGTACGCGCGCACGCCCTCGGTCAGCGCGCGTTCCAGGTCCAGCGAACCGACGAGCCGGTCCTCGGTGGCGCCGACGGGCAGCTCGACCAGCCGCGCGCCGCGGGTCGCGGCGACGGGATCGTGGGGCGCGTCCGGGCAGGCCGGGTCCGGTGCGGCGGGGTCGCAGCTGAACCGGCAGCCCTCGACCACGGTCACGGACGGCAGCAGCGCGGCGAGCCCACGGACCACAGTGGACTTCGCGGTGCCCTTCTCGCCACGCACGAGCACACCGCCGATGACGGGGTGCACGGCATTGAGCAGGAGCGCCAGGCGAAGGTCGTCGTGCCCCACGACGGCCGAGAAGGGGTAACCGGCGGTCATCCGCGAATCCTTCCCCGGGTCCGCGCCCGAGTCGGTGCAACCAGCTTGGGGCCGAGTGTCTGGCTCCCCGGATCGCTCCGGGTCACAGTGGCGGGACCGCACCAGATTCACACTGGATTTCCTCGGACACCCTGCTGTAGGTGTTCTCGCATCGTGTCAGACGGCGGCCCGGCTGTCGATTACCGTGCTGGACCCGTGGCAACCATCACCGTGGTCGGGATCGGCGCGGACGGCTGGGACGGGCTCTCGCTGTCCGCCCAGCTCGAGCTCGGCGGCGCCGAAGTGATCATCGGCAGTGGCCGGCAGCTCGCGCTCCTGCCGGCGTCCGACGCGCTCGCGGTCCCGTGGCCCTCGCCCATGCTGCCGGCGGTCGAGCCGCTCCTGGCCGAGCACCGCGGGAAGCGGGTGTGCGTGCTGGCCAGCGGTGACCCGATGATGTTCGGCATCGGCGGCACGCTGGTGCGACTGCTCGGGGCCGCGGCGGTGCGGGTCGTGCCGCACCCGTCGTCGGTGTCGCTCGCGTGTGCGCGGCTGGGCTGGCCGGTCGAGGAGGTCGAGGTCGTGAGCCTGGTCGGGCGTCCGGTCGAGTCGCTGCTCGCGCAGCCGAACCGGCGGCTCCTGGTGCTCAGCGCCGGTGCCGCCACACCCGGTGAGGTGGCGGAGCTGCTGAGCACCCGGGGGTACGGGCCGACGCCGATGGTCGTGTTCGAGGAGCTGGGCGGCGCGGGGGAGCGCCGGCACGACGGCACGGCGGCCACGTGGTCCGCGCGGGTGGGCGGGCTGAACGTGATCGCGCTCGACTGCCTGCTGGCGCCCGGCGTGTCGCCGCTGGGCCGCACACCCGGCCTGCCGGACGACGCGTTCGACCACGACGGCCAGCTCACCAAGCGCGAGGTGCGGGCCGTGACACTCGCCGCGCTGGCGCCGCTGCCGGGGCAGCTGCTGTGGGACGTCGGCGCGGGCTCGGGCAGCGTCGCGATCGAGTGGATGCGCACCCACCCGAGCTGCGGGGCGGTGGCCGTCGAGTCGCGGGCCGAGCGCGCCGAGGCGATCCTGCGGAACGCGCAACTGCTCAGCGTGCCCGCGCTGACCGTCGTGCACGGCCGGGCGCCCGCCGCCCTGTCGACCCTGCCGCGCCCCGACGCGATCTTCGTCGGCGGCGGGGTGTCCGGTGACGGGGTGCTCGCGGCGTGCTGGGAGGCGCTGCGTGCCGGCGGGCGGCTGGTCGCCAACGCGGTGACGCTCGAGTCGGAGTCCGTGCTCACGCGGTGGCAGGCAGGTGTGGGGGGCGCGTTGACCAGGATCGAGGTCAGCAGGGCGGCCCCGATCGGCGGCTTCACGGGGTGGAAGCCGATGATGCCGGTGACCCAGTGGGAGGTAGTGAAGACATGACGGTGCACTTCGTGGGTGCCGGGCCAGGGGCGGCCGACCTGGTCACGGTGCGGGCGTTGCGGTTGCTGGAGGCGGCGCGGGTGTGCCTGTACGCGGGGAGCCTGGTGCCGGCCGAGCTGCTGGCGTCGTGTCCGGCGGACGCGCGGCTGGTGGACACGGCGGACCTGACGCTCGACGAGATCATCGCGTTGCTGGTGGCGGCGAACGCGGCGGGGCACGACGTGGTGCGCTTGCACTCCGGCGACCCGTCGGTGTTCAGCGCGGTGGCCGAGCAGGCGCGCCGGCTGGACGCGGCGGGGGTGCCGTGGGAGATCGTGCCCGGGGTGCCGGCGTTCGCGGCGGCCGCGGCTGCGCTGCGGCGGGAGCTGACGGTGCCGGGCGTGGGGCAGACGGTGGTGCTGACCAGGGTGTCCGCTCGTGCGACGGCGATGCCGCCGGGGGAGGACCTGGAGTCGTTGTCGCGTTCGCGGTCGACGATGGTGCTGCACCTGGCCGTGCAGCGGATCGACCAGGTGGTCGCCGAGCTGGTGCCGTCCTACGGGCCGGACTGCCCGGTGGCGGTGGTGGCGTACGCGTCACGACCGGACGAGGTCGTGCTGCGCGGGACGCTGTCGACGATCGCGGCGCAGGTGCACGCGGCGGGCGTGCGGCGGACCGCGGTGATCATCGTGGGCGCGGTGCTCACGGCGTCGGAGTTCCCGGACAGTCACCTGTACTCCGCGGCGCGCGACCGACAGTCCGCCCCGTCCGGTCGATGACGAGGACGTCAACGGTGGTGTCGCCGACGATGTCCTGAGCCTTCGCGCGCGCGGCCTCGGCGACGGCGTCGGCGAGCGGGTCGCCGGCCGCCTGGGCCAGCTGGAGGGCCTCGAGCGCGGTGTTGGCGTTGGCGATCCTGGCGCCGAGCCGGGGGTCGGCGGTGCGTCTCGCCAGGTTGGCGAGGTCCACCTGCGACCGTCCGGAGTGGAGGTCGAGATGGCCGTCGGCGAGCTTGGACAGCTTGGCGAAACCGCCGGCGATGGTGAGGCGCGGGACGGGGTGGCGGCGGAGGTACTTGAGGACGGCGCCGGCGAAGTCACCCATGTCGAGGAGGGCGTCGTCGGGGAGGCGGTAGAGGTCCTGGACGGCCTTCTCGGAGGTGCTGCCGGTGCAGGCGGCCACGTGCCGGTGGCCGGCGGCACGGGCGACGTCGACCCCGCGGCGGATGCTGTCGATCCAGGCCGAACACGAGTAGGGGACGACGATGCCCGTCGTGCCCAGAATGGACAGTCCGCCCAGGATGCCGAGGCGTGGGTTCCAGGTGTGCCGGGCGATCTCCTCGCCGTCGTCGACCGAGATCTCGACGACGATGTCGGTGGCTCCGGCGCCGGCGACGACCTCGCGGATGAGCCGGCGCGGGACCGGGTTGATGGCGGGCTCGCCGACGGGCAGCGGCAGACCGGGCTTGGTGACGGTCCCGACACCGTGACCGGCACGGAAGGTGACCCCGGTGCCGGGCCGACCGTGCCGGACGGTGGACCGGATGGTCGCCCCATGGGTGACGTCGGGGTCGTCCCCGGCGTCCTTGACGATGGCGGCCATGGCGGTGTCGCCGGTGAGTTCGGTCTGCGTGAGGGCGAAGGCGGGGGTGTGTCCCTTGGGGAGGGTGATCTGGACAGGGTCGGGGAACTCGCCGGTGAGCAGCGCGATGACGGCCGCCTTGGTGGCGGCGGTGGCACAGGCGCCTGTCGTCCACCCACGCCGCAGCGAGGAACTCACGGCCTCAGCGTGCCAGCCCCGCCCGCAACCCACCGACCGGGGCTTTCTTGATCGACGCCAACGTGGGTGGTCGCGTGGGTAGTCCCGCAAGCCAGCAGGGGGCGTCTGTGTGCTGTTCGGGCGCGTCGCCAGTACCCACGCTCGTGTTCGCTCGTTTCAAGATCGACCTGAACACAGGTGGTGGTTGGGCATTCTCCCGCGCAACCCGCAGGGCCCCGGCAAGGTCGAGTTCCCGCGGTTCCAGGGAGCCTTTTGGCTAGCGTATCGACCATGCCGGGCCGGGCCGGCCCAGCGAAGCAACACGCGTGAAGTTCGGCGCTTTCCCGAGTTGCCGACCCGCCATAGCGGACGGGGAGAACCCCGACTCGGGCCTTCGCGCAGCCGTCGACCACTGGTTCTGCGACTTCGCCAGTACCCACGCCCGTGTTCGCATGTTTCAAGATCGACCTGAACGCAGGTGGTTGGTTGGGCATTCTCCCGCGCAACCCAGAGGGCCCCGGCAAGGTCGAGTTCCTGCGGTTCCAGCCTTTCGGCTCGCGTACAGACCCCTACGGACCAGCCCGGCGCACCGAGGCAAAAGCGTGAAGTTCGCGATTTCCCGAGTTGCCCACCCGCCATGCCGGCCGAGAGAACCCCGACCCGGGCCTTCGCGCACCCGTTGACCACCGGTTCTGCGACCTCGCCAGCACCCACGCCCGTGTTTCAAGATCAACGCGAACACAGATGGTTGGGTGGGCAGTCCCCCACCCAACCCAGGGGGCCGGCCCCGGTCCCATCATACTGGCCGATGCGGACAAAACGGCTGGTCAACGGGGGGTGTGGATAATCTTCACTCGGTGAGTGCGAGCGAAAGGGACACTCGTTCGCAGGAGGGTGGGTGCCCGTGACCAGGAGTGTCGTGATTCTCGGTGGGACCGGGGAGGCTCGGGAACTCGCCGCGCATCTCGTGGATCGCCAAGGAGTGCGGGTCGTTTCCACGCTTGCCGGGCGGGTGCGGGAGCCTCGGCTTCCCGTCGGCGAGGTGCGGGTCGGCGGGTTCGGCGGGCCCGAGCGCATGGCCGACTGGCTGCGGGCCGAAGGTGCCGACGTCGTCGTCGACGCCACTCATCCGTTCGCCGCGCGGATCAGCGAGTCCGCCGCTGTCGCCGCGGGGCTTGCCGGGGTGCCGGTTCTTCTGCTGCGCCGTCCCGGGTGGTCGCCGGGAAACGGGGACCACTGGCGGTGGGCCGACTCCCTCGACGAAGCCGCCGAGCTGCTGCCCGGACTCGGTGAGCGTGTCTTTCTCACCACCGGCCGGCAAGGGCTCTCCGCCTTCGCCGGCTCGCCCCTCTGGTTCCTCGTTCGGTGTGTCGACGCACCCACGCCACCCCTGCCACAGCGGATGCGGCTCCTGCTCTCCCGCGGCCCCTACGCGCTCGACGGCGAGCTCGACCTCATGCGTACGCACCGCATCGACGTCCTCGTCACCAAGGACAGCGGCGGCGAGCACACCGTCGCCAAGCTTCATGCCGCTCGGCTGCTCCGGAAGCCCGTCGTGATCGTGCGGCGGCCGGCGGTGCCCGACGTTCCCACCGTCGCCACCGTCGACCACGCGCTCAGCTGGTTGGATACTGCCTTGGGGTGAAGACC
>NZ_DASQCC010000144.1:0-39677 GCF_035634895.1 Actinophytocola sp.
CCGTCCCGTGAGGGGTGACGGTCAGCGCTTCGGGCGCCGCCACTCGGCCATGGCCCGCAACACGAGCACGGCGACCACGCCGGTGCCGACCGCGCCGATGACCGCGCCGATCACGAGGATGACCGCGATCCCGGCGAACGCGGGCCACTCGGTGCCGAACCCGGACGGGATCACGAGCATGGCGCCCATCGCGGGCGCGATGCCCACGGTGGACTCGAGCGACAGGTCGAACTTGCCGGAGATCAGCACGAGCGACTCGCCGAGCACGACCAGCGCGAGCGCCGCGGACGCGCCGAGGATGCTGATCAGGTTGCCGGTGGTGAGAAAGCTGTCGTTGACGAGCGCGCCGACGATCAGCAGCACCACCAGCGCGGGCAGCAGCGCCAGCTCCCGCAGCCGCGGGACGCGGGCGGACTTCCTCGGGGCGGTGGGAGTCGTCGCGGCCTCCCCTGGCAGAACCTCGGTCACGCCGTCGCCTCCCCGACTGTCCCGAAGGATCCCTTCTGCACGCTCGCCTCAGCCATCTGCTCCGACCCCTTCCATGTCGGCCACCAGGTCGCCCACCGACCAGCCGGCCTCGTGCTCCGCGACCAGTGTGCCGGCGCGCAGGACCAGCACCCGGTCGCACGGGCGCAGGTCGTCGAGCTCGTCGCTCACGATCAGGACCGCCCTGCCTTCGGCGCGTACCCGCTCGACCTGGCTGAGCAGCGCCTCCTTGGACCTCACGTCCACGCCGGCCGTCGGGTTGATCAGCACCAGCACCGACGGGTCGCTCGCCAGCGCCCGCGCCAGCACGACCTTCTGCTGGTTGCCGCCGGACAGCGCGTCCGCCGGCTGCTCCGGGCCGGCCGCCACGATGTCGTAGTCGGCGATCGCCTTCGTGCCCACCGCGGCCCGGGCACCCGGCGCGGCGAGTCCCGCCGAACCCAGCCGGTCCAGGACGGACATCGCCGCGTTGTCCGCGATCGACATGCCCAGCACCAGACCCTGGTGGTGGCGATCCCTCGGCACACAGCCGATACCGGCCCGCAGCGCGGCCTTCACGTCACCGCGGGGCAGCGGCCGGCCACCGGCCAGGACCGCCCCGGCGCTCGGCGTGCGCAGCCCGTAGACGGTCTCCGCCAGCTGGTGCTTGCCGCTCGCGTTCGAGCCCGCGATGCCCAGCACCTCGCCGCGCCGCAGGGTGAACGACACGTCCGTGAAGCCGTCGCCCGACATGCCCGCGACCGCCAGCACGTCCTCGGCGTCCGCCGCGACGCGGTCCCGGGAGGCCGCGTCGACGACCGCCAGGCCGCCGCTGTCCCCGGTCATCGCGTCGATCAGCCGCGCACGCGTCACGTCCGAGACCGGTGCGGTCAGGACGTGCCGCGCGTCCCGCAGCACCGTCACCGCCTGGCAGACCTCGTACACCTCCTGCAGGTGGTGGGAGATGAACAGGAACGTGACGCCCGCGTCCTGCAGCTCACGCATCCGGGTGAACAGCCGGCCGATCGCGTCCGAGTCCAGCTGCGCGGTCGGCTCGTCGAGCACGATGAACCGCGCGCCGTAGGACAAGGCCCGCGCGATCTCGACGAGCTGGCGGTCCTCGACGGACAGCTCACCCGCCGGCAGGTCCACGTCGACCGCCACCCGCCACGAGTCCAGCAGCTCACGGGACTCCCGGCGCAGGCGGGACCACGAGATGACGCCGCGTCTCGTCGGCTGCCGGTTGACGAACAGGTTCTCCGCGACCGTCAGGTGCGGGATGACCGTCGAGTGCTGGTACACGCAGGCGACCCTGGCGCGCCACGCCTCCCGGTCGCCGAGCGCGGGCGCCGGCGCGCCGTCGAACGTGACCACCCCGGTGTCCGGTTTGGACAGTCCGGTGAGAATGGACACCAGCGTCGACTTGCCCGCCCCGTTGCGGCCGACGAGCGCGTGTGACTCGCCGGCGGACACGGTGAGGCTGACGTCGGCGAGCGCCACGGTCGGCCCGTAACGCCTGCCGACCCCGAGTGCCTCGACAACCGGGCTCACAGCGTGTTGCCCCACAGGGCCTTGTCGTCCACGTTGTCCTTCGTGACGATCGGCGCCGGCAGCTGGTCCTCGAGGATCCCCGGCGACGCCTCGACGACGGTCGAGTCGTGGTCGGTCGGGCCCGCCTTGAACTTCTCGCCCGCCATCGCCTTCTTCATCCAGTACATGCCGTACTCGGCGTAGGAGTCGGCCGGCTGCGACACGGTCGCGTCCAGCTCGCCCTTCCGGATCGCGTCGAGCTCCTGCGGGATGCCGTCGTTGGACACCAGCACGATGTGCTTCGGGTCGCCGACCGGGAACTTGAGGTTCTTGCGTTCCAACGCCTGTAGCGTCGGCGCCAGGTAGACACCGCCCGCCTGCATGTAGATGCCCTTGACGTCCGGGTTGCCCGTCAGCAGGCCCTCCAGGCCGGACGCCGCCTTCTCGGCCTTCCACTCCGCCGGGATCTCCAGCACGGCGACACCGGGGTACTTCGACTTCATACAGTCGCGGAAGGCCTCGGAGCGGTCCCGGCCGTTGATCGACGACAGGTCGCCCATGATCTGGATGACCTTGCCCTGCTTGACCTTCTCGCCGATGACGTCGCATGCCTTGGTGCCGTAGGCCTTGTTGTCGGCACGCACCACCATCGCGACCTTGCCGGACTCCGGCCGGACGTCGACCGACACGACCGGCACACCCTTGCGCTCGGCCTGGTTGAGACCGGCGACGATCGCCGCGGAGTCGAGCGGGGTCACCACGAGGCCCTTGACGCCCTGGTTGAGCAGGTTGTTGATGTCGGTGATCTGCTTCTGGGTGTTGTTGTCCGCGTTGACGGTCGGCAGGACGTCGAGCCCGGCGTCCTTCGCCATCCGCGGGACGTAGTTGTTGTACGCCTGCCAGAACGGCGAGGTCAGCAGCGGCACGGTCGCGCCGACCCTGCCACTCCCGCCGCCACTGCCGTCACCACCGGTGTCCTTCGTGGACCCACAGCCGCCCATCCCGACGGCTAACGCGGTGACCGCCGCCACCACGCCGATGGTCTTGCGCATCGCATCCTCCTTGATGCTCAGGTGGGGAAGAGAGTCTCGCTAGGCACGCGGCCGGGGCCGCAGGCCGTACATCCCGCCGTCGACCGCGAGCGCGGTCCCGGTGGTCGATCCGGACAGAGGGCTTGCCAGGTAGGCGATCGCGTGACCGACCTCGGCCGCGGTCACCAGCCGGCCCATGGGCTGCCGCGCCCGCAACGCCGCGCGTTCGGCGGCCGGGTCGTCGGCGGCGTCCAGCAGCCGGCCGACCCACGGGGTGTCCGCGGTGCCCGGGCACACGCAGTTGACCCTGATGCCGTCGTCGAGGTGGTCGGTGGCCATGGCGAGCGTGAGCGCGAGGATCGCGCCCTTGCTCGCCGAGTACAGCGCCCGGTTCGGCAGGCCCGCCCATGCGGCGACCGAGCAGGTGTTGACGACGGCCGCCGTGCTGGAGCGCCGCAGGTACGGCAGCGCGGCCCGGGTGGTCCGGACCATGCCGAGCACGTTCACGTCCAGCACGCGGTGCCACTCGGCGTCGTCGTTGGCGGCCACGTCGCCGGCCGCGCCGATGCCGGCGTTGTTGACCAGCACGTCGATGCCGCCCAACTGTGCCGCCACGGCCTCGATCGCGGCCCTGACCTCGCCGTCGTCCGAGACGTCGCAACGGAAGCCGCGCTCGGCGCCGGCCGGGTCGAGGTCGAGCACCGCGACGTCGGCCCCGCGGTCGGCCAGGATGGCCGCCGCGGCGGCGCCGATACCCGAGGCACCGCCGGTGACAACCGCGGTGAGCCCGGCGAAGTCGGTCATGTGGCGTCCCTCCACTCCGGACCGTCGGGGAAGGTGTACCGGGCGATCGCCTCGTCGCGGATCCGCGCGGAGAAGCCCGGGGCCGTGGGCGCGAGGTAGCGTCCGCCACGCACGACGGCGGGATCGGTGAAGTGCTCGTGCAGTTGGTCCACCCACTCGATGGCGCGGTCCTCCTGGGTGCCGGAGACCGCCACGTAGTCGAACATCGCCAGGTGCCGGACCATCTCGCACAGTCCGACGCCGCCCGCGTGCGGGCACACCGGCACGCCGAACTTGGCGGCCAGCAACAGGATCGCGATGTTCTCGTTGACCCCGCCGACCCGCGCGGCGTCGAGCTGCAGCACCGACAGCGCACCCGCCTGCAGGTACTGCTTGAACATCACCCGGTTCTGCACGTGCTCGCCGGTCGCCACCCGGATCGGCGCGATGGCCTCGGCGATGGCGCGGTGCGCGAGGACGTCGTCCGGCGAGGTCGGCTCCTCGATCCAGTACGGGTCGAAGCGGGCGAGTGCCTGCATCCACTTGATCGCCGGCTCGACGTCCCAGCGCTGGTTGGCGTCGACGGCGATCCTGATGTCGGGCCCGACGGCCTCCCTGGCGAGCCGCATGCGCCGGATGTCGTCGTCGAGGTCGCCGCCGACCTTGAGCTTCAGCATCCGGAACCCGTCGGCGACGGCCTGCTTGGCCAGCCGGACCATCTTCTCGTCGGCGTAGCCGAGCCAGCCCGGGCCGGTGCTGTACGCGGGGTAGCCGTCCGCCTCCAGCTCCGCGATCCGCTCGGCCCGCCCCCGCCTGCGCAGGATCTCGAGGGCCTCCTGCTCGGTGAGCGCGTCGGACAGGTAGCGGAAGTCGACCTGCGCGACCAGCTCCTCGGGCGTCAGCCCGGCCAGGAACCGCCACAGTGGACGGTCGGCCCGCCGGGCGGCGAGGTCCCACGCGGCGTTGACGACCGCGCCGATCGCCATGTGCGCGACGCCCTTCTCCGGACCGAGCCAGCGCAGCTGCGAGTCGCCGACGAGGTCGAAGTCGAGCGCGGCCAGCTCGGCGGCGGTCTCCGGCGCCTTCCGCCCGACGACCATCGGGCGCAACGCCTGGATGGCCGCCGCCTGGACGTCGTTGCCGCGGCCGATGGTGAAGGCGAGGCCGTAACCGTCCGGCCCCTCGTCGGTGCGCAGGACGACGTAGGCGGCGGAGTAGTCGGGGTCCGGGTTCATCGCGTCGGAACCGTCGAGCTCACGGGACGTGGGGAAGCGGATGTCGAGCACATCCATGCCGGTGATGCGCGCCATCAGCCGCAGTCCCCTTACCCTCAAGTTCGAACAGACATCCGATGTATACCCGAAGAGGATCGTGGAATCCAGAGGTTGTCCCAGCCTGTGGCCAGAATGATCCGATCACGAAAGGTGCACCTACCGCGTATTTCGCCGCGGGTCGATCATCAGGGACATGACGCTTGACGACAACACGAGACAGCTGGTCGACGGGAAGAACTTCGGGGTGGTCGCCACGCTCAACCCGGACGGGTCGCCGCAGACCTCGGTCATCTGGGTGGGGCTCGACGGCGACGCGGTGGTCTTCTCGGCCAGGGCGGACCGGAAGAAGACACGCAACCTGCGCCGGGACCCGCGCGTGAGCCTGACCGTCATCAACGCCACTAACCCGTACCAGACGGTCGAGATCCGCGGCACGGCCGAGGTGATCGACGATCCGGAGCGGTCGCTGTCCTTCCGGCTCTCCCACAAGTACGCCGGCGAGGACCCGTCGCCCGAGCCGCCCGAGGTGAAGCGGGTGATCGTCCGCATCACCGCCGACAAGGTCGTCAGCTTCTCGGCGTGACCGCCTGGTAGTGGTCGAACGCGCTCTCCAGCACCCCCTCGCCCCTGGTGAGGGACGGGAGGCGGCGTTCGAGGTCGTGCACGGTGGCCGCCGGGATGTCACCCTCCACCACACAGGTGGCGCCGGCCGTGGTGGTGGTGTGCGGGACCGCGCGTAGCCGGGTCAGCGCGGGCAGCGCCGTGCCGACCACGTCCTCCGGGACCTCCAGCCGGAACCGGAGGACGGGCTCGTGCACCCGCAACCCCGCCTCGGCCAGTGCCTCGCGGAGCACCAGGCGGGTCAGGTCGCGGAAGTGACCCGCGGTCGTCACCGGGGAGAAGTAGCCGGAGTGGGTCATGGTGACCACGCAGTCGGTCACCTCCCAGCGGCGGCCGCCCCGCAGCTCGGCCCGCACGGTCTCCTCCACCGCCGTGAAGAACGACCGCGGCAGCGAACCCAGCTCGACCGCCAGCCGGAAGTGCACGCCGGGCGGTCCCGGCGCCACCCGCAGGCCGACCGTCGCGGGGTACGGCGCGGACTCCCGCAACCGGACGGCGGCGCCCGTGCCGGCCGGCCGTTCGACGAGGATCGTCGTGGTGTCGCGGAACGTCACCGCGATGCCGTACTCCTCCCGCAGCGTGGCCTCGATGACCTCCTTCTGCACCTCGCCGTACAGGGACACCGTCAGGCCGTCCTGCCGGCGCAGGTCGATCAGCGGGTCCTGCTCGGCCAGCCGCGTCAGTGCCGCGTGCAGGTCGAGCCGGTCCGCCGGGTCCACCGGCTCGACGGCGGTCTGCAGCGTCGGCGGCGGGAAGGCGTGCCGGTGCCCGGTGCGCGGTTCCCCGATGGCGTCACCGATCCGCACGTCGAGGCCCCAGACCCGGGCGATCCGCCCGGCGCCCACCGAGTCCGCCTCCTCGCCGAACACGCTCAGCGCGGTGACCTTCCCCTGGGGCAGGCGGTCCCGGACGCGCAGGGTGCCGGCGAACATCCGCACGTAGGCGATCTTCTCCCCCGCCGCGCCACGCTCGACCTTGAAGACGGTCCCGGACACCGGGCCGTCCGCCGCCTCGGCGGCGGGCAGGAACCTCGTGATGGCGGCCATCAGCTCGGCGATGCCCGCACCGGTCGCGGCCGAGCCGAAGAAGACGGGATGGACCGTGCAGTCCCGGGTCCTGGCGACCAGCCGGCCCGGCGCCGGCCTGCCGTCGAGGTACGCGGCCAGCGCCTCGTCGTCGTGCTCGGCCAGCGCCTCGGTGTCGCCCGGCCGGATCGCCGGCGCCAGCTTCGCGTCGAGGTCACGCAGCACGCGACCGGGGTCGGCGCCCGACCGGTCGATCTTGTTGACGAAGACGATCGTGGGAATGCGCAGGCGGCGCAACGTACGCATCAGGACGCGGGTCTGCGCCTGGACGCCCTCGACCGCCGAGACGACCAGGACGGCACCGTCGAGCACGCCGAGGACCCGCTCCACCTCCGCGATGAAGTCGGGATGGCCGGGGGTGTCGACGATGTTGACGAGGACGCCGTCCAGCACGAACGACACCACCGCGGACTTGATGGTGATCCCGCGCCGCCGCTCCAGCGCGAGGGAGTCGGTCCGGGTGGAACCGGCGTCGACACTGCCGAGCTCGTCGATGACGCCGGCGTGGTGCAGGAGCCGCTCGGTCAGGCTCGTCTTGCCGGCGTCAACATGGGCGAGAATCCCCAGGTTGAGGGTGCGCAATGCGGTTCATGTCCTCTGCGTGGGCAACGGTGGCCGACTGGTGGGTCATGAACACGCGCATGCGACTCCCCTTCTCGTGACCGTGCTTCTCGTGACTGTGCTCAGGAAAGCATGGCCGGCAAGCGAATTAGCCGACGATGAGGACTTCCAGGTTGCGGGGTCCGTGTACGCCCTCGACGCGGTCCAGCTCGATGTCGCTCGTCGCGGACGGGCCGGAGACGAACGTGAGCGGGTGTGTCGGCGTCAGCCGGGCCAACGCCTCCGGGACGGTGGCAACCACCTGGTCCGCCCACACGACGCACAGGTGGTAGTCCGGCAGCAGGGTCAGCGCCCGCCGCCCCTGCGCCTGCCCCGCGTCGAGGACGATCGTGCCGGTCAGGGCGATCGCCACGGCGCAGCCGGTGAGCACGCCGTCCGCCCGGTCCAGGGCGGCGTTGGTCAGCGGCGACATCGGCGAGTCGAGTGACCACACCACCTCGCCGACCCGCCACCACGACGGCAGGTCGGCCGGGGCGACCATGTTCCGCACCCGGCGGGCCCGCAGCGACGACTCGATCTCCGCGGCCAGGTCCGGCTCCCGCACCCGCCGGACCACCGCGCGGTAGTCGGCGACCTGCTTCTCCAGCAGTGTCAACACATCGCCGAGGTCGCGGGTCCGGTCGTAGTCCCGCGGCACGGTCACCGGACCGGGACGGTCGGCCAACGCCTTCCTGATCCGGCCGAGGACCTCCGCGCGTGGGTCACCGGACACGGGTCCTCCGCCACCATGCCGAGAACGACTCCTTCGCGGGCGCGGGCAGGTCCCGGGAGTCCGTCCATCTCGAACCCGGCCACGGCAGCCGTTTGACCAGGCCGCGCCGGGCGACCAGCCGCAGCACGGTCGAAAGCCGTTGTGCCAGCCGGAACCTGGCCGGCGACGCCATCACCCACGACGCCGCGGCCATCGCGACCGCCTCCGGTGTGTGCGCGTTCTCGTTCGCCTTGCCACGCAGGTGCACCAGCACCGACGGGATGTCGATGCGCACCGGGCAGACCTCGTAGCACGCGCCGCACAGCGACGACGCGAACGGCAGCGACTTGAGCAGTGCGGCCGTCTCCGGGTCGTCGGTGCCCGCGCCGAGCTGCGGGGTCAGGATCGCGCCGATCGGGCCCGGGTACACCGAGCCGTACGCCTGGCCGCCGGTCCGCTCGTACACCGGGCAGACGTTGAGGCAGGCCGAGCAGCGGATGCACCGCAACGCCTGCCGGCCGACCCGGTCCGCGAGCGTCTTCGTGCGGCCGTTGTCCAGCAGCACCAGGTGGAACTCGCGCGGACCGTCGCCCGGCGTGACGCCGGTCCAGACCGAGGTGTACGGGTTCATCCGCTCCGCGGTCGAGGAACGCGGCAGCAGCTGCAGGAACACCTCGAGGTCGGACCAGGTCGGCACGAGCTTCTCGATGCCCATCACGGTGACCAGCGTCTCGGGCAGCGTGAGGCACATGCGCCCGTTGCCCTCGGACTCCACCACCACGACCGATCCCGTGTCCGCCACGGCGAAGTTCGCACCCGAGACGGCCACCTTCGCGGACAGGAACTTGCGCCGCAGGTGTTTCCGGGCCGCCTCGGCCAGGTCACGCGGCCGGTCGGACAGGTTCGGCGGTGCGTCGGGCATCGCGCGGCGGAAGATGTCCCTGATCTCCGAACGGTTCCGGTGGATCGCGGGCACGAGGATGTGTGACGGCCGGTCGTCGCCGAGCTGCACGATCAGCTCGGCGAGGTCGGTCTCGATGGCGTGGACCCCGCCCGCCTCGAGCGCCTCGTTGAGCCCGATCTCCGCGGTGGCCATGGACTTCACCTTGACGACCTCGTCCGCGCCCTTCTCCCGGGCGATCCGCAGGACGATCTCGTTGGCCTCGTCGGCGTCCCGGGCCCAGTGCACGATGCCACCGCGCGCGGTGACCGACGCCTCCAGCTGTTCCAGGTAGACGTCCAGCCTGGACAGCACGTCGTCCTTGATCGCCTCGCCGGCGAGCCGAAGTCCTTGCCAGTCGGGCAGTTCCGCCACGGCCTTGGCCCGCTTGTCGCGGATCGTCGTGGTGGCGTGGGCGAGGTTGCCGCGCAGCTGGACGTCCGCGAGCGCCTCCCTCGCGGCGTTCGGGAAGGTCGGGCTGCCCAGCCACGTCACGGGGTTGCGGCCCATGGCTCCTCCTCCGTGCTCGCCAGGATCTCCGCCAGGTGCAGCGCCCGCACGCCGGTCCTCAGCCGCGACAGCCCGCCGCCGATGTGCATGAGGCACGAGTTGTCCCCGGCCGTCACGACCTGCGCGCGGGTCTCCAGCACGTGGGTCATCTTGTCGGCCAGCATCGCGGTCGACGTCTCGGCGTTCTTGAGCGCGAACGTGCCGCCGAAGCCACAGCACGAGTCGGCGGCCGCCAGCTCGACCAGGTCAAGGCCCCTGACGTGGCGCAGCAGCCGCAGCGGCTTGTCACCGACGCCGAGCATGCGCAGCGAGTGGCAGGTCGGGTGGTAGGTGACCCGGTGCGGGAAGTACGCGCCGACGTCGGCGACGCCGAGCACGTCGACGAGGAACTCGGACAGCTCGTAGGTCCGGTTCGCCATCGGCTTCGTGGACCGGTGCAGGTCGGGGTAGACCTCGCGCACCATCCCGGCACACGAGCCGGAGGGTGCGACGACCGCGTCATAGCCGTCGAACGTCCTGGCGTGCCGCTTCGCGAGCTTGGTGGCGTGGGCGCGGTAGCCGGTGTTGTAGTGCATCTGGCCGCAGCACGTCTGGGCCGGTGGGAAGTCCACCTCGCACCCGAGCCGCTCCAGCAGCCGGACCACCGCACGGGCGGTGTCCGGGAAGAACGTGTCGGTCAGACACGTCGCGAACAACGCGACCCGGGTTCCCACACTCTGTCCTCTTAGGCCTTGACGAGCACCTGGCGCTGCCGCCCGAGCCCGTCGATCTCGATCTCCATCACGTCGTCGACCGACAGGTACGGGAAGCGCCCCGAGAGCGCGACCCCCTGCGGTGTGCCGGTGTTCAGCAGGTCACCCGGCTCCAGCACCATGTACTGGCTGATGTCGTGGATCAGCGTGGCCACGGAGAACACCATGTCCGCGGTGCTCGAGTCCTGCCGGGCCTCGCCGTTGACCCACGAGCGCAGGGTCAGCGCCTGCGGGTCGATCTCGCCGGCCGGCACCAGCCACGGGCCCAGCGGGTTGAACGTCTCGCAGCACTTGCCCTTGGACCACTGGCCGCCGGACAGCTCCAGCTGGAGCGCCCGCTCCGACACGTCGTTCGACAGCACGTACCCGGCGACGTGGTCGAGCGCCTCTTCCGGTGAGTCCAGGTAGCGTGCGCGCCTGCCGATCACCACCCCGAGCTCGACCTCCCAGTCGACCTTCTCGGCGCCACGCGGCACGAACACGTCGTCGTTCGGTCCGACGACAGTGTTCGGATGTTTGAAGAAGATCACGGGCCGCTCGGGCGGAGCCGCACCGGACTCGGCGGCATGCGCGGCGTAGTTCATGCCGACGCAGACCACGGCTTGCGGCCGGGCGATCGGCGGCCCGATCCGCTCGCCGTCGATGTTCTCGGCGGGCAGGGCGCCCCCGGCCAGCGCCTCCCGGACGTCGGCGATGCCGCCACCGGCCAGGAAGGCCCCGTCGATGTCGCTGGTCAGGCCGGACAGGCTGTACGCGCCGCCCTGGTCGTCGAGCACGACCGGCCGCTCGGCGCCTGGGGCGCCCACTCGCATGAACCGCAAGAAAGTCGTCCTTTCCGGGTCGGCACCGCCGCGGCAGTGCCTCGTAGGTAACCCTATTGCGTTCCGCCGGCGACACACATCCGACGTAAGCGTGATCATAGCGTTGCCCGAGTTGGCACGTATGCGCTTACATCAGATGTCTGAGCCCTCTATGGCGTGCGAGTGGCTAGAGAACGCGGGCCATCACGAGCGAGTCGGTGTAGGTGTGGACGTCGGTGAAGCCCATTCGGCGGTAGAAGCCGATCGCGCGCTGGTTGGCCTTGCTCACGCCCAGATGGACACCCGGGGCGCCGGCCGCCGCGAGACCGGCCAGCAGGGTCGTCATCAGGCCGCGGCCGACGCCCTGGCCCTGGATTCGGGGGAGCAGGTCGATGTGGAGGTGTGCCGGGTATCGCTCGACCACGTCCGGGCTCGCCGTCGGGGGACCATGGATCAGCCGCACGATCCGGTCGTCCGGGGAGCCGGCGCGGAAGCTCGACTGCGGGTACCGCGCACGCAGTGCCGGCCACCACGCCTGTTCACACCACGTCTCGAACGCGGGAGTGTCCGGGACGCCCAGCACGTAGCCCGCGACACCGGCGGCGTCCACCCCCACCCACGCGTGCGCCGGCGCGAACCGCAGGTACGGCCCCACGTACACCTCGCCCACCAGCAGCGGGTCCTGGTACAGGCCGCTCGCGTCCTCCCCGCTGTCACCCGTCAGCAGGCAGATGTCGTACAGCGCCCGCTCCTCGCCCGGCTGGTAGCTCCTGATCTTCGCGCCCACCGCGTCATTATCACCCGCCGAGTGACGGCAGCCGCGCCGCTACGGGCCCGGCCAGCCTGGTGACCAGCTGGCACAGGCTCCCCATCGGCGCGCCGCCCTCGGCCACCACGAGGGCCAGCTCCACCTTCGACGCGCCGTACTCGTCCTGGTAGCGCAGGTGGAAGATCCTGGCCGCGCACGTGAACTCGCCGTAGCCCGCCGGGGCGACGTACACGTCCCGGCCGGACATCGTCTGGTGGCTTCCCTCTCTGGCACTGTCCACGTCGTCGCGGTCGAAGATCACCTGCAGCGAACCGTCGGGGGACGGCCAGCGGCACCGCCACTTCCCAAACCCGGGCACCGGCGGTGTGCTGGCGGACACCCCGGTGAGCAGGCCGCACGCGTCGACGTTCACCAGGGACCGGGGGTCCTCCGCCGGCCGGCGCGGGATCCGGCCGTTCTCCCGCAGCACGCTCTCCACGTGGTCCGCCGCCACGTCCGCCACCTGGCAGAAGTCTGCGGCCACGTCGTCGTCGGACTTCGCGGTGACGACCAATTCGTGCTGGTCGGCCAGGCTCAGCGCGATGTCGCACGCTGCGCGGTCCCGCTCCGGCTCGTGCCGCACGACACTCGGCGTGCTGCTCGCGGGCGGCCCGGACTTCGCGACGCCGAACCGGAACTCCACGTCGATCTCGTCGTCGCCGGCCACCGCGATCAGCACGTCGCACCGGTTGAACTCGCCGCGGTTGGGGTCCAGCGTGGCCTCGCCGAACCGGGACAGCACGCCGGTGTCGGCCAGGGCGCAGGGATTCGCGGTGCGCGGGTCGCCCAGCACGGTCCGGGCCGGGCCGCCTGCCCCGCTCTCCCACGGGCGGGTCAGCATGAGCACCAGCATCGCGGCCACGGCGACCGCCACCCCGGCGACCACCATGGCCCGCGGGCGCTTCCGCACCCCGGGCCACGCCGGCACGCTCTGTCCCGACGCGACCCTGTCGAGCAGTTCCCTGGCCTGCGCGGCGGTCGGGCGCGCGGCCTGGTCCCGTTGCAGCAACGCGTCGAGCACGGGGCGCAGCGCACCCGACCGGACGGGGATCTCCGCGCGCCCGGACTGGAGCCGGCGCAGGCACGCGTCCGGATCGCCTTTCCCGAAAGGAGGTTCGCCCTCGACGGCGGCGAACAGGCTCGCGCCGAGGGAGAACACGTCGGACGCCGCCGTGGCGCGGCCGCCGTCCGCCACCTCGGGCGCGATGTAGGCGACGGTGCCGGCGACCTCGCCGGCGCCGGTGACCGTCGCCGGCCGCCACGCGGAGATGCCGAGGTCCGTGACCTTCGCGGTGCCGTTCTCCGCGACGAGGATGTTGCCGGGTGCGACATCGCCGTGCACGACGTCCACCGCGTGCGCGGCCGCGAGCGCGGCCGCGACCTGCGCCCCGATCGCGGCCACCTTCTGCGGCGGCAGGATTCCCCTGGCGCCAAGGCTCGTGGACCGGAAGTACTCCATGACGAGCCAGCAGTCGTCGCCGTCACCGACGACGTCGAACACCTTGACGGCGTTCGGGTGCACGACCTTCCTGGCGGCCTCCGCCTCGCGTTCGAGGTCGGCGCGGAGGCCGGCGTACGCGGTGCCGGGACGCTTCAGCGCGACCGAACGGTTGCCACGCAGGTCGTCGGCCAGCCACACGATCCCCAGGCCACCGGCGCCGATGACCTCGACGAGCCGGTAACGATCCGCGATGACATCGTCACTCCGCACAACCGGATCCTATTGCGGCACATGGTCGCGAGTTCACCCGTACCCGGCACGGACGGGTGAACATCGCGTGGTAGTTCAGATTCCTCGCACCCTGACCAACCAGGCCTGTTCCGGCATGAGGACCGGCGTCCGGATCCCCACCTCGGCGAGAGCACGGCCCGTCAGTATCTGCTTCTCCTCGTTCACCGGGTTGCGCTGCTGGGTCACGGGCCGCCCGCCGGGGAAGACCGGTTCGACCTCGTACCGGCGGTCCGGGTCGAGGCCGGGCAGGCGCACCGGCGCGGGCACCGTGCGGGCACCGGAGGTGAGCTGGACGTAGCTGAAGAGCCCGCCGTCCGCATCGACCACCCCGGTCACCGCGGCCGACGGGTCCTGGTGGTCGCCCCGCACCAGCGTCCCCTTGTGCAGCAGCGGCCGGACCTCCTTGTAGAAGGCGACCGCCTCCGCCAGCGCGGCCTGGTCCTCGGCCGGCGCGGACGCGATGTCCCACTCGATGCCGAAGTGCCCGAACAGGGCGGTGGCCACGCGGAACGGCAGGTCCTGCGTGCGGTGCGTCGTGTGTGACCGCGGTGGGCCCACGTGCGCGCCGATCAGCTCCAGCGGCAGCAGCAACGCCGTCCAGCGCTGGATCGTCTGGCGCTCCAACGCGTCGTTGCAGTCGCTCGCCCAGACCCGGTCGGTGCGGGCGAGGATCTCCAGGTCCGTCCGCGCGCCGCCGCTCGAGCAGCTCTCGATCTCGACGGCCGGGTGCCGGGCACGCAGCTCGTCGAACAACCGGTACACCGCAAGGGTTTGCGCGTGCACGCCGGGACCGCTGCCGTGGCCGGCCGCGATCAGATCGCGGTTGTGGTCCCACTTCAGGAACGCGATGTCGTTGTCCCGCAACAACTCGTCGAGCCGGTCGAGGATGTACGCGAAGGCGTCGGGGTTCGCGAGGTCGAGCACCTGCTGGTGACGCGACGGCGGCGGCAGTGTGCCGTCGCCCGGCGCGAGCACCCAGTCCGGGTGCGCGCGGAAGAGGTCCGAGTCCGGGTTGACCATCTCGGGCTCGACCCAGATGCCGAACTCCATGCCCAGGCTGGTGACGTGCTTGGTCAACGGGGTCAGGCCGGCGGGCCACACGCCTTCGTCCACGTACCAGTCGCCGAGACCCGCGTGGTCGTCCCTGCGGTGCCGGAACCAGCCGTCGTCCAGGACGAACCGTTCCACACCGATGCGTGCGGCCACGTCGGCCAGGCCCCGCAGGCGGTTCAGGTCATGGTCGAAGTACACGGCCTCCCAGGTGTTCAGCACCACGGGCCGCGGCCGTGCCGGATGCGTCTTCCTCGCACGCATCCAGGTGTGGAACGCGGCGGAGACGCCGTCGATGCCGGTGGACGAGTAGACCGCGTACAGCCAGGGCGACTCGTAGCTCTCCCCCGGCGCCAGGATCACCTCGCCGCCGGTCAGCAGCTCGCCACCGCCGAGCACACCCCGGCCCTCGTGCACGCGTTCCGCGTACGTCACGTGGTTTCCGCTCCACGCCACGTGCACGGCCCACACCTCGCCGGTGCGGAAGCCGAACCCGGTGGTGCCGGCGAGCAGGGCGGGCGTGGCGTCATGGCCGGTGCGGCCGTGCCGCCCTTCCCGCACCCACGAACCCAGGTCGAACGCCCGGCGCTGCGGGTGCTTCTCACGAACCCAGCGGCCGGTGAAGTCCAGCAGCTCGGTCGCCTGCGGGGGCACGGGCAGCGCCGCCTCCACACCGTCCACGGTGTACGGCTCGGTGCCGCCGTTGGTGACCGCGTGCCGCACCCGCAGCACGCCGGAGTCGGCCAGCTCCACAGTGGACACCACGCCCACGGTGCCGTCGTACTCGAAGACGACCGTCGTCCCGGCCTGCCGCACCGACGTCAGCGTCAGCGAGGGCAGCCAGTCCACGCCCGCGCGATGCCCACGAAGCCCGGGGCGGCCGGGATAGCCCTGCCGGGCCGACGGCAGCAGCGCGATCGGCACCGGAACGTCCGGCGCGTTCATGGCGAGCGGCGAGACCGCGCCGTCCGCCAGGGTGACCAGGTCCTCCTCGGACAGGTCACCGAGCGGCGCACCCCAGTGGACGACGGTGGGCAGCTCGCGTGCGTCGATGACCAGGCTGACGGTCTCCGCACGCAGATGAACGATCATGACGTCCTTCGCTCCGGCGGCTCCGGTCATCCCTTCGTGGCTCCCAGTGTCAGGCCCGCTCGCAGATGACGTTGCAGCACGAAGAAGATGACGAGCGTCGGGATCGCCACGATCACCGAGCCCGCGGACAGCAGGTTGTAGTCGGTGAAGAACTGGCCCTTGAGGTTCTGCAGCGAGCTGGTCACCGGGAACTTGTCTCCGGACCGCATGAACGCGACCGCCCAGAAGAAGTCGTTGTACACCCAGGTGATCTGCAGCGTCGCGAGCGCGGCCAGCGCCGGCCGGCACAGCGGCAGCACGACCTGCCAGAACTGCCGGAACACGCCGGCGCCGTCGACGAACGCGGCCTCCTGCAGCTCCTTCGGGATCGTGCGCATGTAGTTGCTGAGCACGAACGTGCAGAAGCCGGTCTGGAACGCCACGTTCACCGCGATCACCGCGACGTAGGTGTCGTAGAGTGAGCCGGAGTCGCTGACCGAGTACGGCAGCTCGACGTTGAGGAACATCCGGAACAGCGGCACCAGCAACGCCTGCTGCGGCAGCAGGTTCGCCGCGGTGAACAGCACCAGCATGACCAGGTTGAACCTGAAGCTGAAGCGCGCCAGCACGAACGCGGCCGACGACGCGAGCAGCAGCGTCAGCACCACCGACGGGATGGTGATGATCGCCGAGTTGTAGAACGTCTGGCCGAAGTTGCCCTGCGCCCACGCGTTGACGTAGTTCTTCAGCGTGAAGCCGCCGAAGGAGAAGTACCCGTGCGTGGACGTGAAGTCGTAGTCCCGCAGCGAGTTGTAGACGGCCCACAGCACCGGGAACAGCCACCCGAACGCCATCACCATCAGGAACACCTGCAGGACGACCCGCGCCGGGCGCCGCTTGCGTCCAACCACCGCCGCCGTCATCGCCGCTCCCGCACGACCTGGATCATGTAGATCACGATGAACACTGTCGAGATCGCGATCATGATGGTGGCGAGCGCCGACCCGAAGCCGACCCGGCTCGCCTCACCGATCACGTTCTGCGTCACCAGGGTGGAGATCAGCTCGAGCCCGTTCCTGCCCTTGTTGATCACCCAGACGATGTCGAACGCACGCAGCGACTCGATCACCGTGATCACCAGGATCACGATGTTCACCGGTCGCATCACCGGCCAGATCACCTGGAAGAACGTGCGCACCTCGCCGGCGCCGTCGACCGAGGCGGCCTCGCGCAGCGCGGGGTCGACGGCCTTCAGGCCCGCCAGGTACAGCAGCATGATGTACCCGGTGTGCCGCCAGCCCGCCGCGACGAGCACCGCCCACAGGTTGATGCTCGGATCGCCGTACCAGTCGACGTGTGTGCCGAACAGCTCGTTCAGCAGGCCCTGGTCACGCGAGTAGATCAGCTGCCATATGAAGCCGATCAGCGCCAGCGACAGGACCACCGGCAGGAAGAAGATGCTCTGGTAGATCCGCGAGCCGCGGATCTCCTTGTCCAGCAGGGCGGCGAAGAAGATGCCGAGCAGCGTCGGGCCGAGGAAGAACACCACGAGCCAGATGAGGTTGTGCTGGATCGCCGGCGGGAACGGCGGGTAGTTGTTGACGACGTTGTCGTAGTTCTCGAGGCCGATGAACTTGATGTCGCCCAGGTTGCCGATGCCGTTCCAGTCCGTGAAGGACAGGACGACGGTCGAGACCGCGGGCACCCAGACCAAAGCGATGACGATGATGGCCGGGATGGCCACCATCAGCACGACGATCAGCTTGTCCATCGTCGTCAGGGTGCGGGGATGGGACGACCGGAGCCCGCGACGGCGTGTCGTCGCCGCGGGCCCCGGTCGGGTCATCACGTCAGCCACCGAAGATCGAGCTCTTCTGCTTCTCGATGTTGTTGAGCAGGGAGTCGATGTCGTTGGGGTTCTTGATGAACTCCTGCAGCGACGGGATCATCACGGTGGAGGCGAAGTCGGGACGGGTGTCGCGGTCGAGGAACTGCGAGATCGACTTGGCGCCGCTCACGAGCTGCGCGGCCTTCTTCTGCAGTGCCGTGTACCCGCTGGTGTCGGAGTCGTTGTGGGTGCCGACGTTGTTCGGGTCGGACTTGAGGTAGGTGTCCTCCGCCTTCGCCGTGCCGAGGTACTTGAGCAGGTTCTTGGCACCGTCGGAGTTGCGGGGCCGCGAGGACATCATGAAGCCGTCGATGGGCGCCTCGACCGCGTCGGTGCCCACCGCGGAGTCGACCTCCGGGAACGGGAAGAAGTCCAGGTCGTCACGGTCGGCGCCCTCGGGGAACTGCTGGCCGACGAACAGGCCGAGCGTGTACATCCCGGACTGCTTGTTCAGCACCGACTGCGCCGCCTCCTGCCAGGTCCGGCCGAGCGAGTCCGGCTGGTGGAGCGGGAGGATGCCGCGCCAGGTGTCGAAGACCGTCTTGACTTCCTTGGAGTTCCAGGCCTTCTCGCCGGCCATCAGCGACTTGTGGAAGTCGTAGCCGTTGATGCGCAGGTTCAGGTAGTCGAACGTGCCCATGGCCGGCCAGCCGTCCGAGTCGCCGAACGCGATCGGGACGAGGCCGTCGGACTGCATCTTCGCGCCGAGCGTCTTGAGCTCGTCGAGCGTCTTCGGCGGGGTGTAGCCCTTCTCCTGCCACACGCTCTTCCGGTAGAAGATCGCCCACGGGTAGTAGTACAGCGGCACGAAGTACTGCTTGCCGTCCTTGCCGGTGGACTGCTGCTTGAGCGCGTCGGAGAAGCCGCTGCCGATGGTCGACCACACGTCGCTGACGTCGCCGACGAGGCCCTTCTCGGCGAAGAACTGCATGCGGTAGCCGGCGAACCAGCCGAACACGTCGTCCGGGCCGCCCTGCAGGTAGTTGTTGATGTTCTCCTGGAACGAGTTGTGGTCGATCGTGTTGATCTTGACCTTGCCGCCGGAGAACCCCGACATCACCTCGGCGATGGCCTTCTTGGGCACGTCGTCCGACCAGTTGGAGCCGAGGGTGATCTCACCGCCACCGCCTCCACCACTACCGCCGCCGTCGCCGCAGGCGGCAAGGCCCGCGAGCGCGCCGGCGCCCATCATCCCCTTCAACAAGGTGCGCCGCCCGATGGCGGGGACGCCGCCAGCACCGAACGAACGAGGGCTCATCATTGTGCGCCTCCTCAAGAGACCGGCGAGTAACTCAACACTTGTGAACGGGACCTGACAGAATCGAAACCCTGGCCGCCCATGGGCAGGCCTGTCAAGAGGCCGTGGTACTTTCGTGACATACCCAGGTCATCTTCTTGTCACGTGGATAACTCTCCGTAAACATCTGATCTCTGAGTGCCACTTCCCCTGTGCGCAGGCTATGTGGCACCATGCTGTCGCAAATTCCCCACGAAACATCGGATCAACAGGCGCGCTCTTCGCGGGCAGGCGAAGATTGGTTCGCCAGATGACCGGTACGCGCCATGACATGCGAAGTGCACGATGCTGACGTGTGGGACTGTTCGAATGAGTCGGTTTATGATTGGCTCCGACTCGGGGGTGCCCTACCGGTTTGGAGAGGCGATGCTGGCAGCGGAGAGGCAAGCCCGGATCGTGGAGGAGATTCACCGGCGGGGAGCCGTGCGGGTCATCGAGTTCGCGCAGATGCTGGGCGTCTCCGACATGACGATTCGGCGGGACCTGGACGCACTCGCACATCAGGGGCTGGTCGACAAGGTGCACGGCGGCGCGACCCGAGCGCGGTCCGCGAGCACCGAGGAACCCGGCTTCGAGGCGAAGTCCCTGCGCCAGCAACCGGAGAAGGAGGCGATCGCCGCGGCGGCGGTCGAGCTGGTCTCCCCCGGCACCGCGGTCGGCCTGTCCGCCGGCACCACGACCTGGGCACTCGCGCACGCACTGCGTGCGGTCGACGGCCTGACGATCGTGACGAACTCGATGCGGATCGCGGACGTGCTGCACTCCTTACCGCGCACGAACCAGAACGTCGTCGTGGTCGGCGGCGTGCGCACGCCGTCCGACGCACTGGTGGGCCCCATCGCGGTGTCCGCGCTCGCGCAGCTGCACCTGGACATCGTCTTCCTCGGCGTGCACGGCATGGCGGAGACGGCCGGCTACACGACACCGAACCTGCTCGAGGCGGACACGGACCGCGCACTGGTCAAGGCCGGGCGGCGGCTCGTCGTGCTGGCCGACCACACCAAGTGGGGCATGGTCGGCCTGTCGACCATCGCCCGCCTCGACGACGCGGACGTGGTGATCTCCGACGACGGCCTGCCGGCCGACGGGAGAGCGGCACTGGCCGAGCACGTGGACGACGTACGGCTGGTCAAGGTAGAGGCGGTCCGGTGAGCGGAGCTTGCGGAGCGAACCATCAGGCGTCGCGGCGCCACGTAGCGGGCGAGGGGGCGTCGTGAAACGCACTGTGTCCCAGCTCGCGGACGGCCGCGAGATCATCTACTTCGACGACGACTCGGCGCCCGCGCGCGAGCTGCACGACCCCCGCACGCTCGACCCGGTGTCGACGGCGTCGCAGATGCGTCATGACCCCGTGCTCGACGAGTGGGTCATCATGGCGTCACACCGGCAGAACCGGATCTACCACCCGGCCACGAATGACTGTCCACTGTGTCCTTCCACGGCGACCCGGCACACGGAGATCCCGTCGTCGGACTACGACGTGGTGGTGTTCGAGAACCGCTTCCCCTCACTGTCGATGCACGCCGTCGGCGGCGAGGTGCCGGGGCTGCCGCCACTGGTCGACACCCGTCCGGGCGTGGGTCGCTGCGAGGTGGTGTGCTTCACGAGCGACCACGACGCGGCGTTCGCGACGCTGAAGCCGGCACACGCCCGGCTGGTGGTGGACACCTGGGCGGACCGGACCGAGGCGCTGGGCGCCCTGCCAGGCGTGGCACAGGTCTTCCCGTTCGAGAACCGCGGCGAGGCCATCGGGGTGACGCTCGGACATCCGCACGGGCAGATCTACGCGTACCCGTTCGTGACGCCGCGGAGCCGCCAGATGCTGGGGAACGCCGCACGGTACTTCGAGCGCACCGGCCAGAACCTGTTCGCCGACGTGCTCGCGGGTGAGCGGTCGTCGGGGGCACGGGTGATCGTGTCGTCCGAGTGCTGGACGGCGTTCGTCCCGGCAGCCTCCCGGTGGCCGGTCGAGGTGCACGTGTACCCGAACCGGCGGGTGCTGGACATCCCGTCCCTGACCGACGCCGAACGCGACGACTTCGCCGAGCTGTACCTGGACGTGCTGCGCAGGCTGGACGCGCTCTACGACATGCCGCTGCCCTACGTGGCGGCGTGGCACCAGGCTCCGGTGTCGGATCCGTTGCGGGAACAGGCCTACCTGCACCTGCAGGTGTCGTCGATCCAGCGGTCGGCGGACAAGCTGAAGTACCTGGCCGGCTCGGAGACGGGCATGGGCGCCTTCATCACCGACGTCCTCCCGGAGGACGTGGCGGGCCGACTGCGCGCGGCCGGCGACCAGCCCCCCACGCGCGGGCCGTTGTCCTAAACGACGCGGCGGACTGGCTGCCGTTGCACGGAACGGCGTCGTTCGCGGCCGAGCACCCCCGGCCGCGAACCATCTCCGTCAGCGCGTCGGCGCTACCCGGTGATCGAGGACGCCAGGATGCGGTCCGAGCCGGACGGTTGGCCGCCGACGGAGTCCGCGTTGGACGTGCTGAGCCAGATCGCGTTCGTGCCGGGGATCCCGGCCACCGCGCGGATGCGGCCGAACTGGCCCTGGAAGTGCGAGGAGATCGTGCCGACCGACGTCCCGCTCAGCTCGATGCGCCACAGCCGCTGGCCACGCAGGGCCCCCATGAACGCCGTGCTGCCGACGATCGCCAGGCCGCTGGGCGAGGCCTGGGCCGTCGACCAGGTCGCCTTCGGGTTGGTGAACCGCGCGTCGGTGCACGTGCCCTCGCACACCGGCCAGCCGTAGTTCCTACCAGGCTCGATCAGGTTCAGCTCATCCCACGTGTTCTGGCCCAGCTCGGCCGACCACAGCCGGCCCGCCGAGTCCCACGCGAGGCCCTGCGGGTTGCGGTGGCCGTAGCTGTACACCAGGTTCCCGAACGGGTTGCCCGGCGCCGGCTGCCCGGTGGTCGTGAACCGCAGGATCTTTCCGTTGAGGGACGACGTGTTCTGGGCGTTCGACGTGTTCTGCGCGTCGCCGGCCGTCGCGTACAGGAAGCCGTCCGGGCCGAACGCCAGGCGGCCGCCGTTGTGGAAGGTGTTCTTCTGGATGCCGCGGACCAGCACGGTGTAGCCGCTCAGCGCGGAGCCGTTGAAGGACATCCTGGCGACGCGGTTGCCGTCGGACGCCGTGTGCATGAAGTACACGGCCTGGTCGCTGGTGCCGTTCCAGGTGCGTGACACGGCGACCCCCATCAGGCCGCCCTCGCCGCCGGTGCCCTGGCTCTCCGGCACCACGCCGATGTCGGTCCGCTGCCCCGAGCGGGTCACCCGCCACACGTGGAAGTCGTTGCGCTGGGTGACCAGCGCGGACTGCCCGTCCGGCAACCACGAGATCGCCCACGGGACACTGAAACCGCTGGCCACGACGGTCGGCTGGCCGGGCACCCCGGCCTGGGCGACCCCGCTGCTCACCAGCAACAGGACCAAGGACAGCACGAATACGCGGGCACGCATGACTCCTCCAACACCGGACGAGCCGCCCCGCTCACCCGCGGGCCCACCCCCGACGATGGACCCCGCTCCACATGGAAACCGGAGCGTCGCGAAGCGATCACTGTGCGTTCATACTAGCGAGTGGTAACGGTTCGGTAAAGCCCTTCGCCGCCTGGTTCCGATAAACGATTTCTCTCAAGGGATAACCGCCAGTGCTTTGACCCGCGCCGAATCGGTTGAGAGAGTCAGGACATGACACCCGGCGCAACGACGGGCGGGTCGCCCCTGGAGCAGTACGTGCGCTCGGCCGTGGCCGCGCATCGTGCGGACCGGGGTGCGCTGCTGCCGATCCTGCACGATATCCAGGCCACCTTCGGCTACGTCGACCCGGCGGTGGTCCCGATCCTCGCCGACGAGCTGAACCTCTCCCGGGCGGACGTGCACGGCGTGATCAGCTTCTACCACGACTTCCGCAAGTCCCCCGCCGCCGGCACGCACGTGCGCGTCTGCCGCGCCGAGGCGTGCCAGGCCGCCGGCGCGGAACAGCTCGTCGCACACGTGAAGGACCGGCTGCACACCGACATCGGCGGCACCTCACCGGACCGCGGCACCACCCTCGACCAGGTCTTCTGCTTCGGCAACTGCGCACTCGGCCCCACGGTCGAGATCAACGGCAGGATCTCCGGACGCGTCACCCCGCAGCGGTTCGACGCCCTCCTGGATAAGGCATGAACATGCGGGTAGAGTGCGAACAGCAGGTGTATACAGTATGAGCAATGTAACGACGGTCTACGTGCCCCGCGACTCCGCCGCCATCTCGGTCGGCGCGGACGAGGTCGCGGTCGCCATCGCGACCTCCGCGGCCGCCGCCGGGCGTGAGATCAACCTGGTACGCAACGGTTCCCGCGGGCTGCTGTGGCTCGAACCGCTGGTCGAGGTGGAGACGCCGCGTGGCCGCGTCGCGTACGGCCCGGTCGCCGCGGACGAGGTCGACGACCTGGTCCACCGCGGCCTGCTCGACGGCGCCGACACCGGCCACAGCCTCGGCCTCACCGACGAGCACGAGTGGCTGCGCGACCAGCAGCGCGTCACCTTCGCCCGCGTCGGCGTCGTCGACCCGCTGTCCGCCCGCGACTACGAGGCCCACGGTGGCATGAGGGGCCTGCGCAACGCGCTGGACAAGACCCCGGAGCAGGTCGTCCAGGACGTCATCGACTCCGGCCTGCGTGGCCGCGGCGGCGCGGGCTTCCCCGCCGGCATCAAGTGGAAGACGGTGCTGGGCGCCCAGGCGGACGTGAAGTTCGTCTGCTGCAACGGGGACGAGGGCGACTCCGGCACGTTCGCCGACCGCATGCTGCTGGAGGGCGACCCGTTCACGCTCATCGAGGGCATGACGATCGCCGCCTACGCGTCGGGCGCCACCGAGGGCTACGTCTACATCCGGTCGGAGTACCCGGACGCGATCGCCACGCTGCGCCGCGCGATCGAAATCGCTTATGCCCACAACTGGTTGGGCGAGAACATCCTCGGCAGCGGCCTCGCGTTCGACCTGTACGTCAGGGTCGGCGCCGGTGCGTACATCTGCGGCGAGGAGACCTCGATGCTGGAGAGCATCGAGGGCAAGCGCGGCATGGTCCGCGCGAAGCCGCCGATCCCCGCGCTGGAGGGCCTGTTCGGCCGCCCGACGGTGGTCAACAACATCCTCACGCTGTGCGCGGTGCCGATGATCCTCGCCGACGGCGCCGAGCACTACCAGGAGTTCGGCGTCGGCCGGTCCCGCGGCACCCAGGTGTTCCAGCTGGCCGGCAACGTCGCGCGCGGCGGCATCGTCGAGCTGCCGTTCGGCGTCACGCTCGGCGAGCTGGTCAACGGCTACGGCGGCGGCACCCGCACCGGCAGGCCGATCCGCACGGTGCAGGTCGGCGGCCCGCTTGGCGCGTACCTGCCGGTCGAGCGGTTCGACCTGAAAATGGACTACGAGGAGTTCGCCGCGGCCGGCGCGATGGTCGGCCACGGCGGCATCGTGGTCTTCGACGACACCGTCGACATGGCCCGCATGGCCCGCTTCGCCATGGAGTTCTGCGCGCTGGAGTCGTGCGGCAAGTGCACGCCGTGCCGCGTCGGCGCGGTCCGCGGCCGCGAGACCATCGACAAGATCATCGCGGGCACGGACGTCGAGGAGAACCTCGTCCTGCTCGACGACCTCTGTGAGCTGATGACCGACGGCTCGCTGTGCGCGATGGGCGGGTTGACCCCCATGCCGGTCCGCAGCGCCGTCAAGCACTTCCCCGGTGACTTCAACCGGAGCACCACACTGCCCATGCCCACGTTCGGAGCCCCGTCATGAGCGCAGCTTGCGAAGCGAATCATCGATATTCAGGACGCCGTATCGATCGCGGAGGGCGCCGGCGGAGCGGAGCCTGCGGAGCGTTCCGGCGCCACGGAGCGAGCGAGGTGGCGTCATGAGCCTTCTGAAGGAACCTGACCTCGGCACGCCGGCACGCAAGGGCGACGCGACGGTCGAGGTGGAGATCGACGGCCAGTCCGTGGTGGTGCCCGAGGGCACCTCGGTCATGCGTGCCGCCGCGCTCGCGGGCATGGACGTGCCGAAGCTGTGCGCCACGGACTCGTTGGAGGCGTTCGGTTCCTGCCGCCTGTGCCTGGTGGAGATCGACGGCGTGAAGGGCACGCCCGCCTCGTGCACCACACCGGTCCGCGCCGGCATGGCGGTGCGGACGCAGACGCCGCGGCTGGAGAAGCTGCGCCGCGGCGTGATGGAGCTGTACATCTCCGACCACCCGCTCGACTGCCTGACCTGCTCGGCGAACGGCGACTGCGAGCTGCAGGACATGTCCGGCGTGGTCGGTCTGCGCGAGGTCCGCTACGGCGTCGGCGAGGGTGAGAACCACCTCGACGCGCCGACGGACTCCTCGAACCCGTACTTCGACTTCGACGCCAGCAAGTGCATCGTGTGCTCGCGGTGTGTCCGCGCCTGTGACGAGGTGCAGGGCACGTTCGCGCTGACGATCGAGGGCCGCGGCTTCGACTCGAAGGTGTCGCCCGGCGGCCTGGACTTCCTGAGCTCCGAGTGCGTCTCCTGCGGCGCGTGCGTCCAGGCCTGCCCGACGGCGACGCTCGAGGAGCGCTCCGTCGTGGACCTCGGGATGCCGACCCGCTCGGTGATCACGACCTGCGCGTACTGCGGCGTCGGCTGCTCGTTCAAGGCCGAGCTGAAGGGCGACGAGCTGGTCAGGATGGTGCCGTACAAGGACGGCGGCGCCAACGAGGGCCACTCCTGCGTGAAGGGCCGCTTCGCCTTCGGTTACGCGACCCACCCGGACCGCCAGCTGAGCCCGATGGTGCGCGAGAAGATCACCGACGAGTGGCGGCAGGTCTCGTGGGAGGAGGCCATCCAGACAGTCGCCACGAGGATGCGGGACATCCAGGAACGGCACGGCACCGGCGCGATCGGCGGCATCACCTCGTCCCGCTGCACCGACGAAGAGGTGTACGTGGTGCAGAAGATGGTGCGTGCCGCGTTCGGCAACAACAACGTCGACACGTGCGCGCGGGTGTGCCACTCCCCCACCGGTTACGGCCTCAAGCAGACGTTCGGCACGTCGGCGGGCACGCAGGACTTCAAGTCCGTCGACGACGCGGACGTGATCGTGGTGATCGGCGCCAACCCGACCGACGCGCACCCGGTGTTCGCGTCGCGGATGAAGCGGCGGCTGCGCAAGGGCGCCAAGCTGATCGTCATGGACCCCCGGCGGATCGGCCTGGTGCGCTCGCCACACATCGAGGCGGCGTACCACCTTCCGCTCCGGCCGGGCACGAACGTGGCGATGGTCAACGCGTTCGCGCACGTGATCGTCACCGAAGGCCTGGCCGACGAGGAGTTCGTGGCATCCCGTTGCGAGGACTACGAACCATGGGCCGAGTTCATCGCCCGGCCCGAGAACTCGCCGGAGGAGCTCGAGGAGATCACCGGCGTGCCGGCGGCCGACGTGCGTGCCGCGGCGCGGCTGTACGCGGCGGGCCCGAACTCGGCGATCTACTACGGACTCGGCGTCACCGAGCACAGCCAGGGCTCCACGATGGTCATGGGCATGGCGAACCTGGCCATGGTGACCGGCAACATCGGCCGCGACGGCGTCGGCGTGAACCCGTTGCGTGGCCAGAACAACGTACAGGGCTCGTGTGACATGGGCTCGTTCCCGCACGAGCTGCCCGGCTACCGCCACGTCTCCGACGACAACGTCCGGGACATCTACGAGAAGCTGTGGGGCACGCCGATCCTGCCCGAGCCGGGCCTGCGGATCCCGAACATGTTCGACGCGGCCATCGACGGCTCGTTCCGGGCGCTTTTCGTGCAGGGCGAGGACATCGCGCAGTCCGACCCGAACACACAGCACGTGCACGCGGCACTGTCGGCCATGGAGCTCGTGGTCGTGCAGGACCTGTTCCTGAACGAGACGGCGAAGTTCGCGCACGTGTTCCTGCCGGGGACGTCGTTCCTGGAGAAGGACGGGACGTTCATCAACGCGGAGCGGCGGATCAACCGCGTGCGCCCGGTGATGAAGCCGAAGACCGGCAAGCACGAGTGGGAGATCGTCTGCGAGATCGCGCGGGCGATGGGCTACCCGATGCACTACGACGACACCAGCCAGATCATGGACGAGATCGCGTTGACGACGCCGACGTTCAGCGGTGTGTCGTTCGACCTGCTCGACCGGGTCGGCAGCGTCCAGTGGCCGTGCAACGAGAACGCCCCGCTCGGCACGCCGATCATGCACAAGGAGACGTTCGTGCGCGGCAAGGGCCGTTTCATGCCGACGAACTACGTGCCGACGAAGGAGCGGAGCACCCGAAAGTACCCGCTGATCCTGACGACGGGCCGGATCCTGTCGCAGTACAACGTGGGCGCGCAGACCCGGCGGACGGCGAACGTGACGTGGCACCCCGAGGACACGCTGGAGATCCACCCGCACGACGCGGAGGTACGCGGGATCAACGACGGCGACCGGGTGACGCTGGCCTCCCGCGTCGGCCAGACGTCCTTGCACGCCAGGATTTCCGACCGCATGCCGGTAGGCGTCGTGTACACGACGTTCCACCACCCGGTAACCGGCGCGAACGTGGTGACCACCGAACACTCGGACTGGGCGACCAACTGCCCCGAGTACAAGGTGACCGCCGTACAGGTAGGCCTACAGACGTCCAAAGTGGACGCCGACAAGGCCCAGGTCGCGGTCCCGGTAGCAGGCTCATGACCGACGGGCTTCCCCCACACGTGCGACTGGCGAACGAGATCGCGATCCAGTTCGCCCACCTGGACTTCACCGACGGCGCAACGAGGGTCGCCAAGCACATGCACGACTTCTGGGACCCCCGAATGCTACGCGCCCTGTTCACCTACAAAGACACAACCGGCCAAGACCTGGACCCCCTAGCCGCCGCAGCCGTAGACCACCTACGCCACCCCACCGACCCCCAACCCCCACCCCGCGAGTCCCGCCCCCAAACATAACGAGTCCCGCCCCCAAACAGCGCGAGTCCCGCGTTCACACACACCGAGTCCCGCATCCACACATCGCGAGTCCCGCGTTCACGCATCGCGAGTCCCGCGTTCACGCATCGCGAGTCCCGCGTTCAGGCATCGCGAGTCCCGCGTTCAGGCACACCGAGTCGCGTTCTCATGCACACCGAGTCGCGGTTTCGTGCAACCGAGCCGCGGATTCCTGCAACCGAGGTGCGGTTTCGTGCGCACCGAGTTGCGATTTCGTGCACCCGGCCCGAGCCATGATCTGCATGAAACCGCAGTTCGGTATGTCTGAACGCGCGACTCGCGCTGTTTGAACGCGCGACTCGCGGGTCACTCGGTGGTGTTGATCTCGACCAGTACGGTGGCTGCCTTGCCGGCGGCTTCGGCCAGGAGTTCGGCGACTCGGGCGTCGCCCAGGAGGCGGGGGTTGCCGGTCGCGGCGAGGCTGTGGGCGAGCGCGGCCACCTCGGCCGCGGCCGCGGCGATCGCGCGGGGGACCTCGGTGGCGACACGCATCGCCTCCTTGCGCGGGTCACCGCGGGACGCCAGGACCGCCGTGTAGGCCTCCGCATCGTCGGTCGCCAGTTGGACCAGGCGGGCACGCAGCTCGTCACCCGCCGACGCCACCGGGTCCGACGAGCTGAACCGGGCCACCATCGAGACCAGTGCGGCGGCCGACGCGGCGGCCATCGCGGCGACCGCCCCTCCCCCGGGTGCCGGGGTGCGGGCGGCCACCTCGTCCAGGAACGACTTCACGACAGCCCCACGATCTCCCCGTCGGCGTCCAGGTCGATACGGGTCGCGGCCGGCGACGCGCCCAGCCCGGGCATCGTCCGCATGTCGCCGCAGATCGGGTACACGAAGCCCGCGCCGACCGACGCGCGCACCTCGCGCACGGGCAGCGTCCAGCCGGTCGGGGCACCCAGCAGCTTCGGGTCGGACGAGATCGACAGGTGGGTCTTCGCCATGCAGATCGGCAGGTCGCCGAAACCGTTGCGCTCGAACCGATCCAGCTGCCGGCTCGCCGCGGTCGAGTACGACACGCCATCCGCGCCGTACACCCGTGTCGCGATCGTCTCGATCTTCTCGCGCAGCGGCGCGGACGACGGGTACAGCAGTTGGAACTCGGTCTTCTCCGCCGCCGCCTCCGCGACCGCCTCGGCCAGCTCGACCGCGCCCGCGCCGCCCTCTGCGAAGTGGTTGCTCACCGCGACCCTGGCCCCGAGCGACTCCGCGATCTCCCTGATCACGGCGTGCTCCGACGCGAAGTCGCCGGGGAAGGCGTTGATCGCGACGACCGGGGACACCCCGTGCATGCGGATGTTCTCGATCTGCTTGCGCAGGTTCGCGGCGCCCGCGTGCACGTCGTCCGGGTTCTCCGCCAGCAGCTCCGAAGGCAGCGGCCTGCCGGCGACGATCCTGAACTTGCCGGAGTGGGCCTTCAACGCACGCACGGTCGCGACCAGCACGGTCGCGTCCGGGGCCTCGCCGGACACCCGGCACTTGATGTTGAAGAACCGCTCGGCGCCCATGTCCGCACCGAAGCCGGCCTCGGTGATGAGGTAGTCGCCGGTGTGCAGCCCGATGAGGTCCGCGACGACCGACGAGTTGCCGGTGGCGATGTTGCCGAACGGTCCACAGTGGACAAGAACGGGGGTGTTCTCGATGGTCTGCATGAGGTTCGGCTTGATCGCCTCACGCAGCAGGACGGTCATCGCGCCCGCGGTCTCGAGCTGCTCGGCGGTGACGGGCTCGCCGGCGCGGGTGTAGCCGACGACGATCCGGCCGAGCCGCGCGCGAAGGTCATCGATGCCCGTGGTGAGCGCCAGCGCGGCCATCACCTCGGAGGCGGCGGTGATGTCGAAGCCGGACTGGCGGGTGACGCCGTCGGCCTTGCCACCGAGCCCGATCACGATGTTGCGGAGGGTGCGATCGTTCATGTCGAGCACCCGGCGCCAGGTGATGTCGTCCAGGCCGAGCGCGTTGCCCTGGTGCAGATGGTTGTCGACCATGGCGGCGAGGAGGTTGTGCGCCGCGGTGACGGCGTGCATGTCGCCGGTGAGGTGGAGGTTGAGCAGCTCCATGGGGACGACCTGGCTGTAGCCACCGCCTGCCGCGCCGCCCTTGATGCCCAGCGTGGGCCCCATGGACGGCTGCCGGATGGCGACCGTGGCCTGCTTGCCGATGTGCTTGAAGCCCTGCCCGAGCCCGACGGTGGTCGTGGTCTTGCCCTCGCCGAGCGGGGTCGGCGTGATGGCGCTGACCAGGACGTACTTGGCACGCGGGGCGGACCGCAGCTCGCCGATCGCGCCGAGCCCGATCTTCATCACGTCGCGGCCGTAGGGTTCGAGCAGGTGGGACGGCAACCCCATGTCACCGGCGATGTCCTCTACGGGCTTGAGCTTCGCGCCACGCGCGATCTCCAGGTCGGACGGAAAGGCCATGAACACTCCTCGGGATCGCCGGTGTTGCTGCTCCCCAGTCAACCAGCGCGGGCCGCCCGCAGCAGAATCGGCCCAAAAGGGACGAAATCCACGCCGGGTTGGCCGGCAGCAGACAAACATGCGCAAGCACTTACCGTGCCGAGCCAAGACACCGGTCAGCGCCCGTCCGAAGACCGACCACGACTGCGCTTCAGGAACACGCAACTCGGTGCCGGTTCCCGACACAAGCCCTCCCGACTCAGGCTGGCCCGAGTCAAGCTCGCCCGACGAATGACTCACGACTCAAGCCCACCCGATCCACCCCTGCCCAATCCGCACGAAAGGACCGTTCGTTCGACTTTCCCGGACACACGTCCGCGAAGCGACAAGGGGGACCCCTGGTTCCATTCTACCGGCAGGCAACGACAAAAACGAAGTCTGAGCTGCACGAACGGACCGTTCGTACGGCTACCTCTGGGCGAGCCCGAGACTCGCCGGTGAACTGGCTCACTCTCCCATCGCCGTTGCGGTCCATGAACGGGCGGAGCGGATTCGCCACACCGCCAGCTCCTCGGCAGACGAGACAGACCATCCCTCACACCGCACAGGCCACAGCCAAGACAGGCGTGACGGACCTCCGCAGCCTCACGTCGTACGCCACAACACCAGCACTTGGATGAAACGAACGCACATGGACACCGCAGGCAACGCCTGGACAGCACACAAGGCCCGCGGGCCATATCGTGAGTGATGTGGACCTTGTGCTTCGGCCCCTTCGGCCGGGAGACGAGAGCGCCTTCGTCGACGCCCACGTCGCGATGTCGCGCGAGGGGTTTCAGTTCGGGCACGAGTACACCCCCGGCACCCCGTGGACCGCCTACCTCGCACGGATGGAGGAGCTACGGGCCGGGATCAACGTCGACGGGTTCGTCCCGACCACCTTCCTCGTCGCGGAGGTTCGGGGGCACATCGTCGGTCGCACGTCCGTCCGGCATCGGCTCAACGCGGCGCTCACCCAGGTCGGCGGTCACATCGGTTACTGCGTGCTCCCCGATCACCGGCGGCGCGGCTACGCGACCGAGATCCTCCGCCAGAGCCTCCCGGTCGCCCGATCGCAGGGGGTGCACGACGTGCTCGTCACCTGTGACGACACCAACCTCGCCTCCCGCCGTGTCATCGAGGCCTGTGGCGGGCACCTGGCCAGCACCGACGGGACTACCCGCCGATACTGGCTTCGATCATCTCCCTGATCAGCGGCTGCCGCCACGCCGGCGCCAGGCCCAGGTGGTAGAACGCCAAACCCGTCGCCCCCGCCGACACCAGCGACCGGGCGTGGTGCGGCAGGTCGTCCTCCGCCTGCAGGACCGTCACGTAGGCGTCGACCGGACGGCCCGTGGTCACCGCCGCCTCCACCACCGGCGTGCTGTCCGTCGGCCACGCGGGAACCACCAGCGCCGCCACGTCCACGCCGGCCGTCGGGGTCAGCCCCGGCGACGCGCCCGTCACCCACGGGTCCGGGTGCGCGTGCAGGATCACCGGCACCGACAGGCCCGCCAGTACCTCCGCCCGCAACGCATCCGTCGCCGCCTGGCGGACCGCCAGCAGCACCTCCGCGAACGGCACCTCCCCCGACGTCCGCACCGCCTCCCGCAGCGTCGACAGCACCCACGGCGGGTCCAGGCCCCGGCCCGACCATCCCATCTGACACGCGTCACAGCAGCACACCGACAGCCACCGCTGCGCGTAGGGGGTCCACGCGTTGTCCGTCTTCTCGTGGTGGGACTGGTGTGTCAGCCCCAACTGCCCACACGCCTCCAGCGACACGTCATCCGCGTCCGCCGCCGCCTCGACCGCGAGCGTCGCCGCGTACTCGCGGACCTCCGCGCGGGACGGGCACAGCGCGTACGGGTACCGGTCGCCGAAGCAGTTCACCACCGCGACGTCGGGGAACGACGTGCCCAGGCGACTGTTGTGCGTCAGCACCACCCATGCCGACACGCGCAGCCCGGCCGACCGCAACACGGTCGCCGCCGAGCCCCATGAGTCCGAAGTGGACATCCAGTCCGGCGTCAGCGGGCGCAGCCGCCGGCCGCGCCACACCGACTCGCGGACCGGACGGTACAGCGCCGCATACCGGGCCTCCACCAGCTGGTGTGACGGGTGCATCGGGGTCGCGGCACGGACCGAGTGGTACGCCGCCGCCAGCGCCACGGTCGACAGCCCGGCGGTGCGTTCGACAAAACCCTTGTCCCCCAACACGTCCCACGGATATGCGTGTCCCGTGAGCCGCATCAGAAGTTCGTCTCCGGGCCGCAGAACTCCTCGCCGCCCAGGTAGGTCCGGTCCAGCTCGGACGACGGGGTCACGTCGTCGGCGTACTTCTCCGCGTCGTCCCGTGGTTCGTAGCCCAGCTCACGGCCGGCGGCCAACGAGAACTGTGCGCGCGTGTTGGCCGAGATGCCCCACACGATGCGGAAACCCGTGCCGGGAAACGCGATCGCCGCCTCGAACAGCCTGGCGCAGTCGTCCGGGGACAGCCACGTGCCCAGGTGCCGCTCGGTCACCGGCCGTTCGATGCACGTTCCTATCCGGACACACAGCACGTTCAGGCCGTACCGGTCGTGGTAGAGGCTACCCAGCGCCTCGCCGGCGACCTTGCTCACGCCGTAGTACGTGTCCGGTCGCGGGTACAGGTCGTCCGGCGCCTGCCCCGCCGGGTGGAAGCCCACCGCGTGGTTGCTGCTCGCGAAGATCACCAGCCGCACCCCGGCGTGCCTGGCCGCCTCCAGCACCCGGTAGGTCCCGTCGATGTTCACCGTCAGGATGTCCGCCCACGGCGCCTCGCGGCTGTGCCCGCCGAGATGGATCACCACGTCCACGTCCGCGCAGGCCGCCGCCATCGCCTCGGGGTCGGTCACCGAGGCCGTCACCACCTCGGCGCCGTCACCGGGCAGCACCGGCGCCACGTCCAGCAGCCGCAGCACCCGGCCGGGGCGGGCCAGCCTGGGGCGCAGCAGCGTGCCGACGCCCCCGGCCGCGCCGGTGATCAACACTCGTTCCGTCAAGTCACGGGCTCCTTCAACCTGGTCACGAGCTGGGTCGGGTTGACGAACCGTAGCGCGATCACCAGGAGAACGGCCATCGATCCGGTGTAGATCACGGCCATCGCGTCGACGGACTGCTGTGCGCGGATCCCGGCCGAGAACATCGCCTCGTACAGCGACACCACCAGCGTCTGGCTCGTCGGCCCGGCGGTGAGGAACGTCAGTTCGAACATACCGACCGTACGCACCAGCACCAGGATCGACGCCGCGAGGATGCCCGGCACCAGCAGCGGCGCGAGCACCCGGCCGAACACCGCGGACGTCCGCGCGCCGCACATCCGGGCCGCGGCCTCGATCTTCGGGTCGATCTGCTCGATGAACGGCGTCATCGTCAGGATCACGAACGGCACCGACGGCACCAGGTTCGCCAGGACCACGCCGGTCATGCTGCCAGCCAGGCCGAACTTGTAGAGCACGGTCGCGAGCGGGATGCCGTAGGTCATGGGCGGCATCAGGATCGGCAGCAGGAACAACACGTTCACCAGCGGCTTGCCGACGAAACTCCGGCGTGCCAGGGCATACGCGGCCGGCACGCCCAGCACCACCGACAGCACCACCACGGCGAGCGACACCTGCAACGTCACCAGCAACACGTCCAGCAGGTTCATCTCGTGCCAGGCCGTGGCATACCAGGACGTGGTCAGCCCGGCCGGCCACCAGGTGCCGAACCACTGCCTGGAGAACGAGTTCACGACGACCGAGATCACCAGCGCGAACACGTTGAGCAGGAAGAACGCGACCACGCCCCACGTCAGCCATTTGCCCAGAGACAGCTTCGCGGAGCTTGCGGAGCGAACATCCGACACGGTCATCCCTTGCCTCCCGTCGCGCCACGGTACAAAGTGGACCGCCACAGCAGCACGATGCCGATCACCACGAGCATGACGACCGCCATGATCATCGCGATGGCCGAGCCGAGCGGGTAGTCGAAGTCGCGGAACGCCGCCTCGTACGCGGCGATCGACATCACCCTGGTCTCACCCTGGGGCAGACCGACCAGATACGCCGACGGGAACACGGAGAACGCGAGCACGAACGTCAGGCAGAACGTGATCGCGAGGCCCGGTGCGAGCAACGGCAAGGTGATGTACCGGAAGCGCCTGCGCCAGTCCGCGCCCAGCGTCGCCGCCGCCTGCTCCAGCGTCGGGTCGATGCCGGACAGATACGACAGCGTCAGCAGGAACGCGAACGGGAACCCGCTGATGACCAGCGACAGCAGGACGCCGGTGTAGTTGTGTATCAGGCGAAGGGACTCCACGCCGAACAGCCCGAGCACCTTGTTGAACCAGCCGGTCGGGTCCAGGTAGCGGAGCAGTCCCTCAGCCGTGAGCACCGTGCCGAGCGTGATCGGCAGGACGAAAAGCGTGGTGAGGAAACGCTTTCCACGCACCCGGCCACGCATCCGGTAGGCGATCGGGATCGACGCCAGCACGTTGATCAGCGCGGCCGGGATCGCCAGCCGCAGCGTGATCCAGATCGTGTCGAACAGGTAGGAGTCGGAGAAGAACCTCGTGTAGTTCCCGAACGGGCTGCCGCCCTCCTTGGGCTGGAACGACAGCTGAAGTCCATAGAGGACCGGATAGACGAACAGCACGAGCACGAACAGCAGCGCGGGCAGCAGCAGGATGATCGTGCGGTCCAGCCCACGTTCGGCCAGCCGATGCCTGAGGCTGGGCCTGTCCTGCGGGGTGGCGGGTTTCTCGACTGTCGCGGTCATGGCGCGAACACCAGCACCCGTTCGCGGGACACCCGGAACAGCACCTCGTCGCCCGGGGCGAGCCGGCTCTCGGTCCGCACGTGCAGTGCCTCGCCACCTGGCAGCCGGGCCTCCACGGCCTGCTCGCGGCCGTGGTACTCCACGACCTCGACCGAAGCCCGCAGGGTGTTCTCGCCCTCCTCGGTCGCCACCACGACGTCCGTGGGCCGGAAAGCCGCCACCGCCGCTCCCTCGGTGAGCCCGTCCCGGTTCACGCCGGTCAGGGCGATCCCCTCGCCGACAACGGAAGCCATACCTTCGTCCGAAGAGGACAGCCGGACCGGCAGCAGGTTGCGGTAGCCCATGAAGCCGGCCACGTAACGGTTCGCCGGGTGCGCGTACACCTCCTCCGGCGAGCCGATCTGCTGCACCAGGCCGTCCCGCAGCACGACGAGCCGATCGGCGAGCGCCAGCGCCTCCTCCTGGTCGTGCGTCACGTACACGGTGGTGAGCCCGAGGGACTGGTGGAGCCTCCTGATCTCGGTCCGCATCTCGATCCGCAGCGCGGCGTCCAAGTTGGACAGTGGCTCGTCCATCAGCACCAGCGCCGGCTCCAGCACGATGGCACGCGCGATCGCGACCCGCTGCTGCTGCCCGCCGGACAGCTGTGCGGGAAACTTCCGCGCGTGGTCGGTCAGCTGGACCAGCCGCAGCGCCTCGTCCACGCGGCGTTCCCGCTCGGCCTTGCCGACCTTGCGCATCGACAGTCCGAACGCGACGTTCCGGCGCACGGACATGTGCGGGAACAACGCGTAGTTCTGGAACACCATGCCGAAGCCGCGCCGCTCCGGCGGCAGCGTGTCGATCCGCCTGCCGTCCATCAGGATCTGCCCGCCGGTCAGCGGCAGCAGCCCGGCGAGGCAGTTCAGCGCGGTCGACTTGCCGCATCCGGAGGGACCGAGCAGGGCGACGAACTCGCCGCCCTTGATCGTCAGGTCCAGGTCCCGCAGGGCGACGGTGTCCCCGAACGCCCTGCGCACCCGGTCGATGTGCAGCTCCGCGAAGCTCACTTCGTCTTCCCACTGCCGATCTCGCGGTCCCACTTCTGGAACGCGGCGACCTGCTGCTCAGCGGGAAGCGACGTCTCCTGCGGGTTGTTCTTGATCAGGTTGTCGTACTCCTTGCGGCCGAACTGCGCGATCGCGTCCTGCGACTCCTGCGGCGCCATGTCCAGTGTCACGCCCTTGACCGCCGGGCCGGGGTAGAAGTATCCCTTGTCGTAGGCCTTCGCCTGCTGCTGCGGCTTGAGCATCCACTGGATCAGCGCGAGGTCCGCGGACAGCACGTCCTCCGAGACACCGCGCGGGATCACGGCGTAGTGCGCGTCGGTGACCCAGTGGAAACCCTTGAGCGTCGTGATCTTCATGCCCGCCGGCACGGTGCCCAGCACGCGTGGGTTGATGTCCCAGCCGGTGGTCGAGGCGATCATGTTGACCGTCCCGTTGGCCAGGTTCGTCATCGTCGCCGAGGTGCCCGTCGGGTAGTAGTCGACGTACTGGCCCAGTTCCTTGAGGAAGGCCCAGGTCTTGTCCCAGCCCTTCTCCGGATCCTTGGGGTCCTTGTCCTTCAACAGGTATGGCAGCCCCATGAGGAACGTCCTACCCGGACCGGAGTTGGCCGGCACCGCGTACTGGAACTTGCCTGGATGCGCCTTCGCCCAGTCCAGCAGGTCGTCGGTGGACTTCGGCGGGTCCTTGACCACGTTCGGGTCGTACTCGAACAGCGGACCGGACGGGTAGAAGGTGACCTCGATCCCCTGGTCCTGCGCCAGTTCCTGCATCTTCGCGGCGGCCGGGAGGTAGTTCTCCGCCAGCTTCGGGAACCGGGACGAGAAGTCCGGCAACACCTTCAGCACCAGCTTCTGCTGGATCACCGCGGACAGGCCGTCGGTGCCGGTCAGCACGAGGTGGGTCTGTGACTGGCCGCCCTGCTGCTCGGCCTGCAGCTTGCCCGGCATCTCCGGCGAGGTCGACTTGGTGTAGTTGACCTTGCTGACGATGTCCGGGTACTTCTGCACGAACTCGTCGATCATGCCCTGCGTGAGCTGCAGGTTGCCGGCCACGTCGAGGATGTTCAGCTCGACCGGCTGCGACGGCTTCGCCGGCACGTTGCTCGTCTCGACCGTCGCGGGTGGCGCCTTGGGGGTCTCCGGCGCGCCACACGCGAGCGTGGCCGTGAGCACAACCGCCAACCCGAAGGCCAACTTCGTCGTCCTGCGCATGCTTTCTCGTCCCTTTCTCTACCGCGTACCACGCAACCGGTGGCGCAGCTGGGCCTGGTACAGGTTGGTCGGGTACACCGCCTCGTCGAGCGCGTCCGCCACCGAGCCGACGTCGCCGGTGAAGTCCTTGGGGTGGTCGGTCGGTCCGGTCGTGCCGCGGATGCCGACCATGGCGCTGCGCGGGGCGTGCTCCTCGAGACGGATGCCGTGCGCGCGGCCGCCGAGCACGTCGATGTTCCAGTGGCAGAACCGCGCGCCCCAGCGCGGTCCCGCGTCGCCCGCACCGCCGGTGGAACCGTTGTTGGTCACGGTGATCGCGGTCCGGACGCTCTCGAACGGCAGCGCGCGGTGCGAGTCGAACGTGCCCTCCATGACCCCGTCGCACCACACGTTCCCGCCCGACAGGCCCTCGGTGTTGAGGCCGTGGTGGATCGCGCCGGCCGCGACCGGGACGGTGGCCGGCGGGATCTCGAAGTGGTCGACGAGCATGTCGTTGGTCTGCACGCGGCAGATGAACGTGTGGTGGCGGGCGCGGCCGCCGATCCGGACGCCGGTGAGCGTGAGGTTCTTGGACGTGGTCGAGCCGAAGCCGTTGTCGCTGTGCCACAGGTCGACGTCGCGGGCCCAGCAGTTGAGCGTGGCCTGGAAGTGCGGGCCGTTGAAGCCGAGGTCCTGGTGGTGCGTGGTCTGCGGGGTCAGCCGCATCTCGATGGTCAGGTCCTCGATGCCCGACTCGCGGACGGCGGGACCGAGCGTGGCGAACCGCGGTGACCAGCCCCGCCGCAGGTCGATCCGGAGCGGTTGGGCGAGTGTCACGAAGTCGCGTCCGACCCGCGCGACCTCGACCGGGAAACGGTACCGCGCGAAGTTGACCTTCAGCGGCCAGTCGGTGAGCTCCGGGCGCAGGCGGCGGGCGGCGGTCTCCCACGGGTAGGTCGCGGTGCCGGGGACGTCGCCGGCCAGGTGCGCGAGCAGTGTGTTGTCGGGGGTGTTGTCGGCGAGGAGGAGGACGTGCTGGCCGGGCCGGAACCCGCCGGCGTCGGACACCGGGAGGTGCCGGGCACCCCGCGGGACGGGGCCGGTGACCTCCGCCAGGTCCTGGTTGTCCAGCCAGCCCTCGTTGCCGACGAAGCCCGCGGCCTCCAGCTGACCGCGCAGCTCGCGCGGCATGAACCAGACCATGCCGCCGTTCCACGACCATTCCTGACGGGACGGCGGTCGGTAGCTTTCGGTGAGGGACCTGTCGAAGTACAGCCTGGTGCGGTGCCGGCCGGCGCCGCGGATGACGACGTTGCTGCGGTGGACCCACACGACGCCGGTCAGCAGGAACGTCCCGGGTGGGACGTACACGGCACCGCCGCCGGCCGCGCCCACCCGCTCGACCGCCTCGTTGAAGGCGGCCGTGCAGTCGGTCGTGCCGTCGCCGACGGCGCCGAAGGACGTCACGCTAGCGCGGACCCTGGGGCGCGGGATCGGCCGCTCGCCACGGTGGTATCCGGCGTAGGAGACGTTGGGCACCAAGGGATGCGTGTCCGGCCTAGACAGGTACTCCCGCCACAGCCCGTTCCACGGCCTGTTCCACACAGGACGATCAGCCGCCGCGGCGGTGCCGCCGCTCGCCGCCACCAGGCACCCGCTCGCCGCGAAAGTTCCAGTCGTACGAAGGAATCCGCGCCGATCCATGATTGGGAGCGTAGCGGCCCCGCCCAGCCGAGGAAAAGGCTTTCCTAGACACGCCACCACGAAAGTTCCGCCCGCACCTCCCCGCCAATACTCAACCCCCCTCTGTATCGAGCAAGGTCATACCCACGCTGCATAACAGAAGCCCACCAAGCCCACAACGCCACCCCACCCCACCACCCCACGAGTCCCGCGTTCAACCCCGCGAGTCCCGCGTTCACCCACACCGAGTCCCGCGTTCAAACACACCGAGTTGCGGTTTCGTGCACATGCCCCGGCCTTGGTCTGCACGAACCCACAGTTCGGTACGTCCGAACGCGCGACTCGCGCTGTCTCAACGCGCGACTCGCGGGTGGCCCAACACGGGACTCGCGGTGCCCGAACGCGGGACTCGCGCTGTGCCAACGCGGGACTCGCGGTGGGCCGACGCGGGACTCGCGGTGGGGCTACGCGGCGCCTGTGGGTGGTGGGGGGTTACTTGCCCTTTTCGGCTTTCTTGGACTCTTTCGCGGCTTGCTTCTCGGACTGGCGCTCTGCCTTGGCCTCTTGCTT
>NZ_DASQCC010000145.1:0-57616 GCF_035634895.1 Actinophytocola sp.
CCGTGGCTCACCACGACGGTGGTGTCCACGCCGAACGGCACGACCGCCGACGCACTCGTGGCCGTCGACCTCGCGCACGTACTCTGGGCCGTCAACATGGGCTGCCTCGGCTTCCACGTCTGGCCCAACACGGCGGCCGACCCGGCACACGCCGACGAGCTGCGCATCGACCTCGACCCGAGCCCCGGGGTCACGTTCGCCATGATCCGGGAGGCCGCGGCCGAGACCAGGACCCTGCTGGACGAGCTGGGCGCGGCGAGCTTCCCGAAGACGACCGGCAACCGTGGCATCCACGTCTACGTCCGCCTCCTCCCCCGCTGGGACGGCATCGCGGTGCGGGCCGCGGCCGTCGCGGTGGCCCGTGAGCTGGAGCGCCGCCGGCCGGACCTCGTGACCGCGGCGTGGTGGAAGGAGGAGCGCGGCAGCCGGGTGTTCGTGGACTTCAACCAGAACGCCCCGCACAAGACGGTGTTCGGCGCGTGGTCCGTCCGCGCCAACCCGCACGCACAGGTCTCGGCACCGTTCGCCTGGGACGAACTGTCCACTGTCGAGCCTCGCGAGCTGACCATCGACACCGTCCCGGCCCGCGTGGCCGAACGCGGCGACCCCTGGGCGGCCATGACCCCGCAGGACCTCGACCCCCTGCTGGCCCTCCACGAACGCGACAGGGCGGACGGCCTGCTCGACGCCCCGTGGCCCCCGGTCTACCCGAAGATGCCCGGCGAGCCACCCCGCGTCGCACCGAGCCGGGCCAGGAAGGTGCCGCCGGAGGAGACCTGAGCAGGACGACCGCACCGCACCGGCACGCGGCCAGCACTCAGGAGGCCTCGGGCGGCGGACTGGGCACCAACATGCCGTGCCGGACGAGGTCGCGGACGATGGCCAACGCGGAGTCCCACTCCACCGGGCCGATGGCGTACTCCAGCAACGCGAGCAGGTCCTCGAGCGGCACCCTGCCCCGGCAGCCGGCCAGCAGCTTCGCCGTCGGCTCGTCGATCTCGTGCTGCCAGCCCGGCCCGTCCATGCGGTGCAGCCGCCGCACGACCGGCTCCCAGCCCTCCTCCCCCGAGGACGAGACCTCCTCCAGCACGACCGTCGACGCCATGGTGAACCGCGTCCGGAGCAGGGACTTCTCGTGGTCCCGCAGCCACGCCACGTTGTCCAGCCACCGGGTGGACTCCGGGCCGAGCGGGTCGTCGTAGGCGTGCCGCAGGTCCTCGCACACCACCTCCGCGTCGGCCGAGGCGGTGCGCCGCAGCGTCACGTACCCGAACCCGACGGCCTCGACCCGCTCCGCCGCGAACCAGTCCAGCCACGCGTTCGCCTTCACCCGGCCCTCGTCGGACCGGGGATCGATGCCGGCGTCCCGCAGCCACGTGCCGACGTACAGCCCGGGGTCGGCGATGTCCCGCTGCACGAACCACGCGTCCACCCCGTCGGGCAGCCACGCCTGGACACGCTCCGCCCAGTCCTCGCCCTCGCGATGGAGCCAGGACGCCAGCAGCTGGCCGACGCCACCCTCGGCGAGGTAGGCGGGAAGCCGCCGGATCATGAGCGCGCTGGCCCCGTCGCCCTCGATGCCGGAGTCGCGGTAGGTGTAGTCCACCCGTGCCGGCCCGACGACGAACGGCGGGTTGCACACGATCTGGTCGAACCGCCGCCCGTCGACCGGGTCGAACCACTCGCCTTCCAGCAGCTCGACGTCCAGCTCGTTGAGCCGGAACGTCGCCTGTGCGAGCGCGAGCGCCCGCGCGGAGAGGTCGGTCGCGGTGATGGTCCGCGCGTGGGTGCTGGCGTGGAGTGCCTGGACGCCGCAGCCGGTGCCGACGTCGAGCAGCGTGCCGACCGGTCGGCGGGCCGTGGCCCTGGCCAGGTTGATGGACGCGTGGCCGACGCCGAGCACGTGGTCGGCGGGCACCGCCCCGCCACGCAGATCGGAGTCGAGGTCGGCCACGACCCACCAGGCGTCATCGTACGGCCGGATGTCCAGCCCGGCCCGGCCGTCCGGTGTCACCACCGAGGCCGCGACCGCCGCGTCGAGGTCCACCGGCCCGAGCGCGGCGCGGACGGCGGCGTCGGGCTCGGCGTCCCCCAGCAGGAACAGGCGGATCAACGTGCCCAGCGTGCCGGCGTCGCGCGTGGCGCGGCGGGCCGGCTCGGGCTCGCCGCGGCCGAGCGCGGCGTGTGCCTGACCGCCGAGCGCGCCGAGGACACCGTCCGCGGTGTACCCGGCGGTCAGGAACGCGTCCCGCAGGCGGGCGCAGAGGTCAGCGGAAAGGTCGGGAACCACGCCCGCATGCTTTCACGCCGACCCCGGTCCCGCCCCCGGGCGGTGCGTCGCCCCGCTCAGGCGGAGGTCAGGACGGTGTCCGCGGTCACCGGCGCCGACCAGTCGATGCGGTGCCGCTGCACCGGCCCGAAGGTCCGCTCCGGCCGCATGGCGGTCATCAGCATCAACCGCATCATCAGCGGCATCATGGCTCGCACCACCGGACCGGGCGCCTTGACGTGGTTGATCCTCGCCGCGTTGGCGGCGATGCGTTCGACCCGCGTCCGGCGCAGCCGCTCGTACGCGGCGAACGCCGACGGCGCGTCGGGCAGGTCCCGCAGGCAGCGGGCCAGCTCGATCGCGCTCTCGACGGCCAGCGACGCGCCCTGCCCCGAGCTGTTCGACGGCGCGTGCACCGCGTCCCCGACCAGCACGGCACGCCCGCGGTGCCAGTGCGGCACGCTCGGCATGATGTGCGTCGAGCCGGTGACGACCAGCTTCGCGGCGTCGATGTGCCGGACCAGGTCACCGCCGGGATCGTCGTCGCCGTAGGCGTCGCGCAGCCGCCGAAGCCACTCCTCCGCCGGCACCGCCCGCGCCTCGGTCAGGCTCATCGGCCGCTCCTGGGGCAGGTTGGCGCCGAACTCCGTGGTGCCGTCGGGCCGGCGCCAGTACAGGTAGTACGCCCGCTTGCCGAAGGTGAAGTGCATCGTGCCGGTCTCGCTGGGCACGGGCCGGTCGACGATCGCCCCGAGACCCAGCAGTCCGGTGTAGCCGGCGCCGGGCGCGTTCGGGTCGATCAGGCGTCGCACGGTCGAGTGCACGCCGTCCGCGCCGACCAGCACGTCGGCGGTGGCCTCGGCGCCGTCGGCGAACCGCGCGGTCACCCCGCCCGGACCGTCGTCGTAGGACACGAGCCGCCTGCCGTGCTCGACCCGGACCCCGCCGGCGACCGCGACGTCGTAGAGCGCCCGGTGCAGGTCGCCGCGCTGGACGAGCCGCATGGGCGGCAGGCCGGACAGCTGGGGCAGCTCGACCTCCTTGTCACCGAAGGACATCACGGTCTCCGGGATCGGCATCCCGATGTCCTCGACGGCCTTCCTGGCGCCGACGATCTCCAGTGCGGCCAGCCCGTTCGGCGCGATCGCGAGCGAGCCGCCGATGCCGTCGGCCGTCCGCGGGTACGCCTCGTACACCGTCGCGTCGATGCCGGCCTTGCGCAACGCCAGCGCCGCGACCGGTCCGGCCACCCCGCCGCCGATCACCAGCGCTGTTCGAACCTTGGACATGTCCCCCTCCTCGAGGGTTCGGGCGCGAACCGACCCCGGGAGACGGCTACCCTCGTGGTTGCCACACCTCGGGGATCGGGTCTCCTGGCTCGGTTCGCGGATTGGCGGCCCCGGCGGGGATGCTGCAACATCGCCGCCGGGGCCCTGATCACTCGGTACTCCCCCGGTCTGCCAGCTCGGCGTACTCCGATGGGATCTCCCCGGTGGCGTGCCAGTGCCGCCACGCCGCGAGTCCGGGGAACGTCTCGTTGGTCAACTCCGCCAGCAGCCCCCGCACCCAGGTCAGCTCCGCGTGGCGGACGGCCAGCTCGTACTCGTTCTCGATGAGGAACAGGCGCGGCACGTCCTCGGTCGCGGCCTCGGCCTCCTGCGCGGCGATCATCGACTCCAGGGACGCGATCCGCTCCCGCAACGCCGCGGCCACCTCGCCGGGCGGGAGCGCGGGCAGCATCGACAGGCCGGCCTTGAACCGCGGATGCTCGGGCTGGGGCGTCGCCACGAGCTCACGGGTCCAGTCCCGCAGCTCGGCCACGCCGACGTCGGTGATCCCGTAGATCGTGCGCTCCGGCCGCGCGCCCTCGCGGCGGCTGTCGACGACCTCGATGAAGCCGTGTTTGGCCAGGTTGCGCACCACCGTGTAGAGCGAGCCCCACTTGATCTCCATGTCCTCGTCCTTGCCGCGGGCACGCAGCACCGACGCGATCTCGTAGGGGTGCATCGGTTGCTGGACGACGGTGCCGAGCACGGCCAGCGCCAGCAGGTTCGACACCTTCCGCGGCTTGGCCACGTCCACCTCCCTCGCCGACAAGTACTTGCGGACAAGTATACGCAGACGAGCATCGCGTACAACAGTCGTTTTCGACGGTCGACAGGGGGAGGTGTGACGCCGTCCCTAGACTGGGCGGGTGACCGACCCGGACGCCGAGCTGCGCGCGTGGGGACCGACTCCTGGCGAGCAAGCCGCGCAGCCACCAGGCGACGAACCCACCGGTGTGATGCGACTACCGGGGTACAGCGACTTCCAGCGGATCGCCGAGGGCGGCGAGGGGGTCGTGTACCGGGCGCGGCAGGACGGGCTGGACCGGTTCGTGGCGGTCAAGGTGATCAACGTCAGCGACCCGTCGCGGGTGGCGCGGTTCCGTCGGGAGCTGGAGATCACCGTCCGGTTGGGGCGCCAGCACCCCCACATCGTGACGGTGATCGACACGGGCACCACGGCGGACGGCCGGCCGTGCATCGTCATGGAGTACTACGACAACGGCTCGCTGCAGGACCGGCTGCGGGAACGCGGCCCACTGCCGGTGGAGGATGCCGCCGCGGCGGGGACCGCGGTGGCCGACGCGCTGGCCTTCGCGCACTCGCAAGGGTTTCTGCACCGGGACGTCAAGCCGCAGAACATCCTGGTGCTGCCGACGTCGTACGTGCTGGCCGACTTCGGCATCGCGCGGATGGCCGACGCCGGGCACACGACGTCGCTGCAGATGGTCAGCTACCGGCACGCGGCCCCGCAGACGATCAACGGCGGCGACCCGTCCCCGGCCGACGACCAGTGGTCGCTCGGCTCGACGCTGTTCACCCTGCTCGACGGCGCGCCGCCGTTCTCGTCGGACAACCCGGACGAGGACACGGTGCTGTCGTACCTGGAGCGGGTGCGGGCGACGGAGCCCCGGCGGATGCGGCGCTCGGACGTGCCGCCGGACCTGGCCGCGATCATCGGGCGGTGCCTGAGCAAGCGCCGCGAGGACCGGTTCCCGGACGCCGGGGCGCTGCGTGCGGCGCTGGCGTCGGTCCGGACCGGGGGTTCGTGGATGCCGGCGCTACCGGTGGACTTCGGCCCGCGCCCGGCACCACCACCGCCGCCGGAGCCGCCGGCACCGTCCACAACGGACACGGACCTGACGGTCGCCGGCCCGTACAGCCAGCTGGCGGGGTTGACGGTCCGCATCAACGACCGGCCTCCGCTCCCCGACTTCGGCCCGACCCCGACGCCCTACGACGGCGGCCCGGTGCCGCCGGTGAGCGAGCCGCCGGTGGTGGCGGTGCTGCCGGCGCCGACGCCCTGGCGAGTAGAACCGTACGAGGACCCGGACCCGACGACGACCATCAGGCGACCGTCGCCGCCGAAGAAGAAGGGGCGGCGCGGCCTGCTGCTGGGCACGGTCGCGATACTGGCGGGCGCCGCGATCGGCGTGTTCGTGGTCCCGAGGTTCCTCGACAAGGACGACCAGGCGACCCGGTCACCGGCCTCCACCCACGCCTCGACGCGGACCACGACGACCACGACCACACCCCTCGCGACGGGTGACGACGCGGCGTTCGCCCCGAACCTCGACCCGCTGGACGACCAGGGGGCGAGCATCACCCTGACGTGGGCCGACCCCACCAACGGCAAGGCCCAGTTCGTGGTGGTGGACGTGACGGACAACGACCACAAGGCACTCGCGACGGTGGCGCCGGGCACGAACACCTACACGGTCGCCGGCCTGGACCCCGCCGCGGACCAGTACTGCTTCCAGGTCATCGGCCTCGGCCTCGACGACCCGGCGACCCAGCACGGCGCCTCGGACCCGGCCTGCACCACCCGCTGACGGCACCCAGCCCGGCGCACCCCGAACCGCCGCGCGCCGGCACCTAGCGACGCCAGAGCGGACGCGGATCCACCGCCCAGAAAACCCTGCGATACCAGGGAACCCGCCGCCGCAGCACTGCCCGTACCCGCAGCGCCAACGACCACGCCGCCTGTCCCGACTCCGCCGGCGCCGGATCCGGCGCGAAGGCCGCCCGGTCCGCCAGCACGGCCAGTCGGGAAGCGGCCGGGTCCGCCAGCTCACCCGCGATCTCCGGCGCCGGTCTCGCCCGCGGCGGCGTCCGCCCGGCCAGCAGCAGCGAGTCCAGCACGTACGCCCACGCCCCCGTCGGCCCAGCCCTGCGCAGCCGTGCCCGCCGACCGGCCCGCAGTCCGCCGAGTACCACGAACACCAGCACCGGCACCGCGAGAAGCACCAGATACCAGTGGTTCCGCGCGACGACCGCCGGCGCGGCCGAACCGTGTGCCGGCGCTCGGGACGGCATCGGCGGCCCCGAGGCCGCGGGCACGGATGGCGTCGAGGTCGGCGTCGCTAGCCGGTTGATCACGTCGCGCCGGGACGCGGACGTCGCCCCGTCGTCCGTACCCGGCTCGGGGTCGAACGGCACCCAGCCCCAGCCCGTGAAGTACACCTCCGGCCACGCGGTCGCGTCCGCGCCCCGCACGACCGCGACCCCGTCCGCCCCCGGCCTGACCGGGGAGAACCCGACGACCACCCGAGTCGGCAGCCCGACCGCCCTGGCCAGCACCGCGTACGCCGAGGCGAACTGCTCGGCCGTGCCCTCGTTCGCCCCGGCCACGCCGGGAGCGCCGAACAGGAAGGTCTCCAGCCGCGCGTAGGACGACCCGACCGGCGCCTCCGCGTTCGGCTTCCGCCCGGCGCGGACGACCTCCTCGACGGCCACCGCCTTCTCGAACGGCGTCCGCGCGTCGGCCACGGCACGCCGGGCGTACTCGGCGAACGCGAACGGCAGCTCGGGCAGTTCGAGGTACCGCCGCGCGGCCCCACCCTCCGGCACGGTCGCCGCCAGCAGGTCCGCGTCCTCCGGTGCGTCCACAGTGGACGAGACGGTGTAGCCGAAGCCCTGTCGCGCACCGGTCGGCAGGACCATCGAGCCGGAGCTGGCGTCGACGACGGCGTCCTCGGCGGACGTGCCGGTCGGCCGGCCGGCGGTGGGCAGCCACGGCCCGGTGAGCCTGCCGATCGTGACCTCGACCGTCGAGCCTGCCTGCCGGACACCGGCCGGCAGGTCGAGCCGGGAAACCGTGCCGATCGGCCCGTACAGGGTGGACGCTCGCCAGGTCGCCCCGGTGTAGTCGGCGAGCGCGATCAACCGCATCGGGGTCTCCCTGCCCCGCACCCGGAACAGCTCGGTGTCCCCGGCGGCCGCCCACGACGACAGCTCCGGCAGCGGACTCGCCACCGGCAGGTCGTTCACCGGTGGCGTGACCAGGTCCCGCGGCTCGAACGGCCGGCCCGCCGGCAGCAGCGCGGTCGCCCCCACCGCGGCAGCCGCCAGCCCGACGACCAGAACCGACTGCGGCACAACGGCTGCCCGCCGCCTGCCGCGATCGACGAGCACCCAACCGAGACCGGTCACCGCGAGCAGCGCCAACGCGCCAAACCCGCGCGGGTCCGCCTGCCCGGCCGTCAGCAACGCCGTCGCGACGTACAGCAAGGCGCCGCCGGCCGCCGGCACGATCGAGGACCTCGCCCGCAAGGAAAGCGCACACACGAGCGACACGACGGCGACCAGCAGCACACCCGGTACGAGCAGGCCCGCGGTGACGGGTGCCGGCCGCGGCGCGGTCAGCAGCCGCGGCACGGAGTCGACCACCGCCTGCATGGGACCGGACGCCGGCGCGGCGTAGTAGGCACCGACGACCGAGGCGGTCAGCACCGCGAGTACGGCGAAACTCGCCGGCACCCGCACGGCCCGCGCCCCGAACACCACGCCATAGGTGGCGACCACGGCACCGGCGAACACGAGCGCGGCCACCGGGGACGCCCAACCGGCGGCGAGCTGCCAGCAGCCGACCATGAGCACGGCAAGGGACCACACGACCTTCGGCGTGGAGGTCCCGCTCATCGCGCCACCACCGTGTCCCACAGGGCGACCAGGTCCTCGACCCGGGCGCCGGTGAGGACCAGCGCGCCGCCGACGGCATGCGTCGAGGGCTTCTCGGTGGCCCGGTCGACGACCAGCACCACACCGACCGAGGCCCGCCCGGCCTCCAGCAGCAACGACGCCCGTTCGGCACCGGCCCCGGAGATCACCGCCACCACGTCGAGATCGCGGACCGGCAGCGGCAGCGGAGCGTCCACATCGGACACCGGTTGGACGTCCGCCAGTGCCGCCAGGGTGGTGTCGTCCTCGAGCGTCCCGGCCGCGACCTCGAGATCCACCCCGCCCGACGCCGACATCAACCGCACCGGATGCCCGCCGGCCACGGCCGCGGTCAGCAGCGACGCGGCGGTCTCGACGGCGTCCTCGAACCCGTCCTCGTCCGGATGGCTGCCCGCCCGGTCATCCAGCAGCACGGCCAGATGCGGCCGGGCCGGGTCGGCATCCTCGCGCACCATCAGCACACCGGTGCGCGCACTGGTCGCCCAGTGCAGCCTGCGCAGGTCGTCGCCCGGCACGTACTCACGCAGCCCCACCAGATCCGTGCCGCCACGCTCGACCCGCTCGTCCGCGCCGACATGCCCGCGCCGCACCCCGGACGGCAGGCCGCGCACCGGCAGCACCCGCGGCACGACCCGCACCTCGGTCACGCCCCCGAGCGACATCCGCGCCCCGGCCAACCCGGCCAGCCCAGGCCGGCGCAACTCCAGCGGTCCGACCGGCAACACCCCGCGCCGCGTGGTCGGGATCGGATAGTCCACAGAGGACTCGGTACCTGGCTTCAGCGGCGGCACCTCGATCCCGATCGGCGTGCCACCGATGAGGTCCACGGCGTCGAGCCGCACCGGCAGGCGACGACTCGTGCTGGTGAGCGTGAGCGTCCCGGCACACGCGCCGAGCCGGTGCACGGTTCGCGGCCGGACGGTCCGGGCCGCGTCGACCGGCGCGGGCAGCAGCACCGACCCCACCGCCGCCACGACGAGAAGGACGAGCGCGGCACCGAACCCGACCATGCCCGGGTACCGCCACCACACCCCGAGAACGAGCAGCGACACACCGAGCACGAGCGCACCCACCCCGCGCGCGGTGAGGCGCAGGCGGCCTTTCATTGCCCCTGCGGCCGGGGCACCGGCACCCGCTCGACGACCTCCGCGACGACGTCCTCGGTCGTGGTGCCGGCCAGCAACGCCTCCCTGGTGAGCACGAGCCGGTGGGCGAGCACGGGCCCGACCAGGCGCTGCACGTCGCCGGGCACCACGAAGTGCCGTCCCTGCGACGCCGCGTACACCTGCACGCACCGGACCAGCGCCCGCAACCCGCGGGTGCTCGCGCCGAGCCGCAGCTTCGCGTCCTCGCGGGTGGCCGTGCCCAGATCGCTGACATACCGCAGGATCGGCTCGGCGACGTGCAAGGTGGACAGGAGTCGCCCGTACTGCGCGACGACCGGCGGACTGGTCACCGTCGGCACCTGCGCCACCCGGCCGGCGGTGCTACCCGGCCGCAGCACGTCCAGCTCGAACTCGACGGCCGGGTAACCGATGGAGGTCCGGACCATGAACCGGTCGAGCTGCGCCTCGGGCAACCGGTAGGTGCCGTCCAGGTCGATCGGGTTCTGCGTGGCCACCACGAGGAACGGGTCGGGCACCGCGTGCGCGACACCGTCGACGGTGACCGTCCGCTCCTCCATCACCTCGAGCAGGGCGGACTGGGTCTTGGCGGCCGCACGGTTGATCTCGTCGGCGAGCACCACGTTGGCGAACACCGGCCCGGCACGGAAGTTCACCTGTCCGCTGCGCGGGTCGTACACCGAGGTGCCGGTGACGTCGGACGGCAGCAGGTCGGGGGTGAACTGCACGCGGCGGGACAGCCCGCCGAGCGCACCGGCGACCGCTCGCGCGAGGGTCGTCTTCCCCGTGCCGGGCACGTCCTCCAGCAACACGTGCCCACCGGCGAACATGGCGACCAGCACGAGGTCGACGACCTGCCGCTTACCACGCACGGCGGTCTCGATCGCGTCACCCACCTGGGTGTGCAGGTGGCGGAAGGCCGCGATGTCCCGCTCACCGACTCCCGACCCGACGACGGCGGTCATCGCTCACCGTCCTCAGTGGACGGAGCGGATTCCTTGCGCCGCCCGACAACCTGCACGAGCACGGCGACGACGAGGAACCCGAGCCCGGCGCCGGCCTGCCCGAAGTCGATCGACTTCTGGGTGGGCGTCAGCTCGACGAGCTTGCCGGAGCCGAGGCAGGCGTACTTGCCGCAGGTGGGTTCCTTGGGCCCCCGGACGTTCTTCGCCGCGGAGTCGACGGACTGGCTGCCGTCCCGCGCGGTGGCACGAACCACGATCCGGTTGGAGCCGGTGTCGACGTCGACGTCCACGGTGGACGCACCGCAGGCGACGGTCGCGCCGTAGCCGAGGGTGGTGTTGAGGACCTGACAGGTGCCGTCGTGGCCGGCCCAGTCAGCGGGCCAGGTCATGTTGACGTGGCGGGTGTAGCCGTTGCCCGTGATGCTGGTGATCACGGTGGCGCCGGCGGTGGGCACCGTGGCCGCCGGCGGCTGGGTGGTGGTGGTCGTCGTCTGCGGCGGGGGCGGCGGATCGGTCGTGGTGGTGGTCTGCGGAGGCGGGTCGGTCGTGGTCGTCGTCTGCGGCGGCGGGTCGTCCGTCGTGGTCCCGGGCACCGGCCACGACCGGGTGCCGGCGGCGCTCTCCCCGACCCGGTTGAGGGCCTTGACCGCGACGTCGAGCTGCCCGCCGGCACAGAACGTGCTGCCACCGCAAGGAATGGTGAGCTGGGCGTTGGTCCCCGTGGTCTGGGCGCCGCGGGTGCCACCGGCGAAGTCACCGCTGGCCTCGACCGTGTAGCCGGTGACCTTCTCCCCGTTGTCCTCGGCGGCGCCCCAACCGACGTCGACGACCAGTTCGGTGGCGGACCGGCTGACCAGTGCCACGGTCACGCCGGGCGGCGCCCCGGGCACGTTCCCACCACCGGGTGTCTCGACGCCACTCGGCACACCGGACCCGGGCACGTCCGGCCCACGCTGCTGCTCACCGCCCCGGTCGTTCGTCTCCGGCCGGGGACTCGGCCGCGGCGGCGACGGCACGTCGACGGTCGGCGGCCGGTCGGGATCGACGACAGGCAGCGAAGGACTGCGAATGGTGACCGGCCGAGTCGACCCGTCCTGGTCGACGATCACACCACGCTCGGCACCAGGCGCGCTGATGAAGAGCTTGCCGTCGTCGAAGACGATCTCCGGATCACTCCCGGGAGTCCTGACGTCGGCTCCGCCCCGCCTGCCGGCCTTGTCGAGCACGATCACCTTGGCGTCACCACGGCACGGCACGTAGACCTTGTCCCGGAACACAACGGGCCGGCCGGGCGTGGCACACCCGAGGGCGGCGACATCGACCCGCACGACCCGATCCCCGGCGACGATGACGACGGTTCCCTGTCCGGGCACCGAGGCAGGCGCGAGCCCGGCGGGACTGCTCTGCGCCCCGAGCACCTCACCGGGAAGCCGCGGCGTGGAGCCGTTGACGTCCGCACCGGTCCCGACCTGGCGGACCACACCACCGTCGAGCCCGAAGAGGGTGACCCCTTTGGCGTGCGGCACAAGGATGGTGGCAGGCCCGGCCCCACGAACCCGCTCACTGGCCCGCTCCCGGAACTTCCTGGCGTCGGAGAGCCATTCGAGCGTGTGCAGACGCCCGTCGTGGTCGGCGGCCCAGACGACCCCGGCCTCGTCCGCGACGACGTCGGCAAGCGGCCTGCCGGCCCGCCATGGTTTGCCGATGTCGGCGAGCGTCACGGGATCGGCGTTCGCGATGGTCCCGGCAGGCCGGTCGACGACGTAGATGCGGCCCTCGGAGACGAGCACCTTGGTAGCCGGCCCAGGCTGGGCCTGACGGCGCCCACTGGCGAGCAGGGTGGCGAGATCCATGACGGTGATCTGCCCGTTCCGCCGGTCAAGGATGACGAGCAACCCGTCCCGCTGGGTGATGTCGAGGCTCGCGTCCCCGCCGGAAACCCGCAGGCGAACCTCCGGCCGCCCAGAAGCCGGGTTGACCTGGACGACCTCGCCACGAGGGTTGTCGGGCAACCAGGTCAGCCCGTCCGAGACGTCGACCGCGGTCCGGGCGACCCCGGTCCCCAGCGCGGCACCGACCAGAAGCAGGACCCCCAACGAGGCGGCCCCGAAGCTGGCGGAGTCCCGAACCCGCCGCCGCCGCCGAACCAAGCCAACAATCCGCTGCCACACGACAAGATCCCCAACTCTCCCGACCCGCGCGAGATAGTAGCCATCGGAACCGATCGTCAGTCACCCAACCGAAGAGGGCTTCGTCGCCCACGCCACACCGGATTGGCCACCCCGACGGCTTCTTGCCATCCCCGAACACACCATCGGATCCGACCATCATAACGACGCGCCATCACCGCCAGGCGGCCGCCCAAGCCCCCGGCATGTCATACCCACACTCGGCGACGGCCCACCGAGCCCGAGTCATCAACTCGGGCCGAGCCTCCCGCACCACCCCCGGATCAAGCACGTCGAACATGGCGGGCGCGGTGGCCAGAAACCCCTCGACAACGTCGAGCAACCCGACCTCGACCACCCGCAACCAGGCCTCCAACGCGACCGCGGGCTCAGCGGCCGCCCACTCCGGATCGACGAGCGCCTGCAACTTGGCCAGCAGTCCCGTGTCACTGGCCGGATCTCGACCGAGCACCGTCACGACACACGAGACGAGCTGAGTACGCACCTCACGCCGTGGCATCAGGTACGAGAGCACCTCATCGACCACGGACGCGGTGACCCGCCCATCACCCCGCACCCGGTCGAGCAGCAAGGCACAGTACCGATCTCGCACCACGCCACTCCACGGCAACCGATCGAGCACCGCGACCTGTGCACATCGCCGGTACACCTGCGCCACCGCCTCACCATCCGCCGTATCCGGTGGCGACAGCACCGCCCGCATCAGCAGGTACGCGGCGGACCGCATGACGTCATCCGGCCACTTCACATATGAGTTCATCGTCTCCTTGAGCACCGCGACCAGTGGTTCCAGCAGGTGGTGAACCACGGCATCGTTCCTGGCCTGCGTGAACAGCGCGGTCCGCCGAAGTCGGTCGGGATGGTGATCGGTCGCGACGAACACCGCGGGGTCGCCCTGCAGGTTCGGTTGGTCCCGGTAGGTCTGGTGGAGGTTGATCTCCGGCGGCGCGTAGGTACCGTCGTCCAGGGTCAGCAACAGTTCGCCCCCGGGTCCGTGCCGCACGGCCAGCGAGTCGACCAGCTCCTGGTACTCGGATCCGCTCATCTGGGACCGCCACAACAGCGCGTGCTGATACCAGGCAAAGCCCGGATTGCCGACGCCGAACAGCTTGGCAACCCGTGTCTCCGCCTCCGAGATCACGACGAGGATCACCAGGTTGGCGGTATAGACGGCATGCCGGGTGGGAACGGGTAGGCGACGGGGCTCGTAGTCGAGATGGCTCCGGTCATCACGTCCTTGCCGGGCCAGGGTGCACAGCTTGCTCAGCAGAGCCGCGAGCGACACACGGGCGGAGTCGGTCGCGCGGCTGGCGAACTCGGCGAGGAACCCGATGATGGACGGACGCGAGCTCAATGGTGCGAACGACAGCAACACGAACAACAGCCCGTCGTCCTGAGGATTGGCGCCGAGTGGGCTCAGCGCGGTAGCTTCCTCGCGCGCCACCATGCCGTTCAGGACCTGCCACGTATGTCGCGCCACCAGGAACTCACCGAACGTGGCATGCAGGAACTCGTACGTGTGCAGCCGGTGGTCGCCCCGAAACGCCTGTGACTCCTGAATGAAGAAGAACTGGCCGAGCACCAGCTCCGCGGCTCCCAACGGGGCACGAAAGCCCTGAGCCTCGCCCGACCGCCAACGACTCCCGAGCAACGCGGTCAGGTCGCGGTCCAGGTCCGCCTCCGTGACGAACTGGCTCGCCCGGTTGAACATGGCAAAGGCGACGATGGACAACCGGAGCAGTTCCTCTTCGACCGCCTTGTCCAGGCTCGCCACCCGGTCGGGCTCGCCGGCCTTGGCCACCTCGCGTCTGGCGAACCGCACCAGCAGTCGCTCGTAGAGGTCGGCCCGACTGAACTTGCTGGTGCTGTCCTGCAGGACGTTGTTGTCCGCGTCGTACAACGCGAGCATCAACAGGAGCAGCGGCTGTTCCGCGAGATCGGAGAAGTTCAGCGCCCTCTGCGCGGGAAGCGCCGTCATCCCACGCTCGCGGAAGTACCTCTCATTGGCTTCGCGCCACATGTCCAGCCACTCGGTCACCTGGCTCGGGCTGAACGACTCGAGCCGCACCGCGACGGTCTCGTCAGGAATGCGTGCCCGGTTCGCGACCGTGATCCTGCTGGTGACGACCGCTGCCACCGGCCGCCCCTGAGCGAACTCCCGCTGCTGGAAGGCACGCACCTTCACCAGGTAGTCGGTCTGGCTCACACCGGTCGCCTGCAGCATCTCGTCGAAGCCGTCCAGAAGCACGACCGGCAACGCGTCCTGCGCGGACCGGCAGAGAGCTGGCCACTCGAGCCGCTCCCCGGTGGTGCGCCGGATCGCCTGCTCGACCTGGTCCTGCAGGTCCATGTCCGCGGGGATCTCGCGCAGGACGACTCGAACCACGAGGAAGTCACTCGGCGGTAATCGCGCGGCGAGAACCCTTGTCAACACGGACTTTCCCGACCCGGGTTGGCCGAGTACCAGCAGCGGCGCCTGAGTCGCCTGAGGTGAGGTCAGGTAACCAGCGAGAAAACCGTTCATGTCCTCCCGGATCGGCACGTCGTGCCACCAGGATTCCTCGCTCGGCGTCGAGCCCGTCGGCACGTCGGCGACCCGGAACCGTGGGTCGATGTAGGCCTCGCCGAGCGTCGGTATCTCCAGGTCTTCCGGCACGTCACCCGGTTCGACGATCTGCCGGTCGAGGTCCGCTCGATATGCCCTGGTCAACGCCACGAGCCGATCATCGGGCACGGTGCCGTCCGAGACGTCTCGCAGCAACGTCTCCAGACCTGCAAGCGCGGTCCGCAGCTCCCGGATCTGATGCCGAGTCGCCTGATGGTCCTGCAGGTTGGCCCAGTTCGCCACCTCTGGGAAGGCGACCGCGAGATCACGCAGGAGCAGTTCGTAACGTTCACATGCCGTCGCGGGGACGGCACGCACCATGCGGGTGAACAGGGCCCGGTCGGTTTCGTTGCGACGATCCCACGCGGCCAGTCCCGTCGCGAACTGGACGAGCCGCACGGACAGGCTCTCGTAGAACAATCGGAGCGCGCGAACCGTGTCCTCGCGGGGACGCTGCGGCGTCGGGAGAGGAATCGCCGTGTCGAGCAGCTCGCTCACCAGCGCTCCGGCCCGGCCACCCTGCGCGGACCTCTCGACCACGAGTGTGATTTGTTCGCCTCGTGTCAGTTCGAGTTGATCGAGGCTGAACGGAAGCTCCGCGGAACCGAGCGCCTCGAAGTACGCCGTGATGACGACGATCGAGTGCGCGGCCTGGATTCGCTGCGTCCGATCGAAACGGCTCAGCCCTCGCTGCCGGTCGGTGACGTTCTGGACGAGATCCCGGCCCAGTCGGAGCAACTCGCTCCGTACCCCGAAACAGCTCAGCACGTCGGACATGCCGATGGTGAGACCACGCATCGTTCCCGTCGTGAGCCGGTCCATCCAGTCGACGCCGGTGACGCCACCCCCGCCAAGAAGTCGAACCGCGTCGGCGTAGGTGAATGTCCTGGTCACCGAGGAGGTCCTCTCATCCAGATCCCACTCGTTTCAGCGGTGGGAGAACCATTCGACCAAGGTGACCGGATCGGGCGGTGTGCCACCGATGGTCGCGATTCGCCGGTAGGTCGCCGACACGACCTCGGGAGGTGGTGGCTCGTCGCCGCCGTGAACCGTCATCGAGAGCAGTAGACCGATCCACCCTCCGTCGTCGTCGGGATCCTCACGAACTCGGTCGGCGAACGCCGGCATTGCCTCGGCGCCACCGCGGTCGACGAACTCACGTTCGCCCGAACGTGCTTCGGATGCGATGGCTTGACCATCCGGGTCGAGTGCTCGGGCAACAAGGAGCCCCGCCAAAGCGGATCCCGCGTCCGACCGGTGGAATGGTCGCAAGGTCGACTGGACAGCGCGGTCCGGGAACGATTCCCCGGCGCACCAGTGGACCGCGAGCTGCGCTACCTTGTCGGCGGCAGGCTCGAGGTGCTGCATACGCCAGGCGAGCCGGCTCTCCACGCTCAGCGCGGCGGCCAGTTCGCGGATGTCCGTCGAGACCTGGCTTGCGTCACACGCGTCCAACCGCGCCGAGGCGACCTCCAGCAATCTGGTGCCGACCTCTGTGAGCTCGTCCGCGGGCCCCAGAGCTCGTAGCGCCTCGCGCACCTGGTTCTGGTGGTGCACGAAATGAAAGGCAGCTGTGCGATCACCCGGACGCGGCTGCGAACACCACCTGCGGTACCAGTATTCGGTGACGCCGGCGAACGCGTAAATGCCGTGGAGCAGACCGCCCAATGGTCGCGGATCCCGCCGCCACGGCGCATAGCAGAGCCGGTCCGGACCAGGACGCTGTAATGGCACCAGATCCAGCAACGCGTTCAGCTTCGAATGCTGTATCTCATGGAGCACGGTCTCGGCCATGGCCGCCGGCGTCTCCGGCTTCGCCACACAGATCGCACCGAAGGACGCGGACGACGATGAGGCGACGAAACCGCCGCCCTGAGTCATCGGCACGATGACGGGGTCAGCGGCCAGCATTTCCGCCACGTAGTCCCCATGGTCCTCGACGAGGATCTCCCACGCGCGATCCAGCTTGCGGCGCCAGCTCTCGAGGTCCGCTGAGCCGAGTCGCTCAGGGGGCGACACGGAGTCGAACTTCCGGTACGGGTCCGTATCGTCCAGCGTCCACCGCATCGTGTGACCGCCCGCCGTGCTGTGATGCACGCGGACGGGAATTGACCGAACCGCCACGGAATTCCAGATCTCGTCCCCGGACTCGAGAAAGACGGTGGAATCCTTCGCCCACAAGCGCACCACACGAGTGGAGTCGTCCTCAGCAACCTCGAACTGGCCCACGGTCGGAAGGTTGAGCCGGCCGTGCCACACCGGAGCTGTGGTCCGCACATCGATACCAGCCCGAACCGCCGCCGCGACCGCTATCGAACTCAGGTAGCCCATATCCACCCAGATTGGGACGTCGTCGTGAACGATACCTCGTATTCTGCGGATCGCACGGACCAGCCAGGTACCTACAGACGGGTACAACAAGATTTGCCGCACGACGTCAGGGGCATGTTTCTCCGCCTCGACAAGGATGTGCCACGCCTCGTCGAGGGTGCGGCGGTTTCCCGCCTCCGCGGGACCCGACAGGGACTCGCGCAGGATCTTCAGCAGCAGAAGCCGGCGGCTGTACTGACCGTCCCAGAGCGCACCCATCGCGGACGCGTCAACCGGACCAGCGAATACCTGCGCGATCAGCTCCCATGAGACGCGGTGTCCGGACAACGCGGGGCGCGGCTCGACCATGTGACTCGGCATGCGACGACCGCTCAGTTCTGCTGGACCTGCTGGTCCTGAGCCGGATGCTCTATCGCCCGGTCGAGCACGGTGGATGCCTGTGGCACCAGGACAGCGGGAAGGTCTGCCAGCGAGACGTGCGTGAGGTCGGGCAAGTCCGACTCCACGTAGCCGTCGAGAACCTCCGCCATCAAGCCTGCCTTTCCTCACACGTCAGTGCCGGCTCGTCCCGTGTCCGAGTCGGTATGCGGCACCTTACTGAGACCGACCTCCAGATCCGATCACATTGTGGACACGTCATCGGTCCGTTGGTCCTGCCCCATTCGGGTGATGTCCCATCTGACTACGTACGGTGGCGACAGTCTGGTTCGCTCGGTGGACGTGGCCCATCGGAGCCCGGCCGCGCGGCCGGGAGATGATTGATCTGTGGATATCGCGGCTGAGTTTGTTGCGCTGGTGGTGGCGGTGCTCGTCTTCACGGCGATGGCGCGGCGGCTGGACTGGTCGGCGCCGTTGTGCCTGATCGGGGTTGGCGTCGCCGCCTCGTTCGTGCCGGGGGTGCCGGAGTACCGGCTGTCGCCGGAGGTCGTGCTCGTCGGGTTGCTGCCGCCGCTGTTGTACTCGGCGGCCATCCAGACCTCGCTCCTCGACTACCGCAAGCTGCGGGGACCCATCACGCTGCTCTCCTTCGGGCTCGTCGTCTTCACGACCGTCGCCGTCGGGCTGGTGACCTGGGCGGTCGTGCCGGGGCTGCCGCTCGCGGCGGGCATCGCGCTCGGCGCCGTCATCGCGCCTACCGACGCCGTCGCGGCCAGTGCGGTCGCCCAGCGGGTGGGCATGCCGCGCAAGCTCATCCGCCTCATCGAGGGTGAGTCGCTGTTCAACGACGCGACCGCGCTCGTGGCCCTACGGACGGCCATCGCCACGATCGCCGGGTCGGTCACGATCTGGCAGGTCAGCCTCGACTTCCTGCTTGCCGTCGTGGCCGGGGTCGCCGGGGGCGCGGTGGTCGGGATCGCGGCCGGCTACGTGCGGGGACGGCTCACCGACCTCGTCAGTGACACCGCGCTCTCCTTCGCGGTGCCGTTCGTCGCCTACCTGCTGGCCGAGGTGGCGCACGGGTCCGGCGTACTGGCCGTGATCGTGGCCGGCATCATTCTCGGGCACAAGTCGCCGCTCATCCTGTCCGGGTCGGCGCGGATCGCGAGCCAGCACAACTGGCAGACCATCCAGTTCCTGCTCGAGAACATGGTCTTCCTGCTCATCGGGCTACAGCTGCGGTGGATCATCGAGCAGGTCGTCGACAGCGGCGTCTCACCCGGCCTCGTCATCGGCATCTGCGCCGTCGTCCTCGCCTCCACGATCCTCTCGCGCATCATCTGGATGATCGGCATCGGCACGATCAAGCGGGTCATGCGCAAGGTCCGGCCGGGGAAGAAGCGCCACGTCTGGCCCTGGAGCTACTCCACCGTGCTCGCCTGGGCCGGCATGCGGGGCGTCGTCACCCTCGCCGCCGCCTTCATCCTGCCCCCCGACACACCCCAGCGCGCCGTTCTCCTCCTCGCCTCGTTCGTCGTCGTGGCCGCCACCCTGCTCATCCAGGGCATGACGCTGCCCAGGCTCATCAGGCGCCTGCGGCTGCCCCGGCCCGACCCCGCCGAGGACGCGCTGCAGGAGGCCGCCGTACTCAACGACATGACCCGGGTCGCGCTCGTCAAGCTCGACGAGATCCGTACCCCCGACGACTCGGAGGAGGTCGTCGCGCGCCTGCGGGACCGGCTTCGGGACCGGTCCGACTCCGCGTGGGAGCAGCTCGGCCGCCGCAGCTCGCTTCCCGAGACGCCCAGCGACACCTACCGCCGCCTCCGGCTCGCGCTGCTCCAGGCCGAGCGCGAGGAGTTCCTCCGCGCCCGCGACAGCGGCACCGCCGACGACATCGTGCTGCGCCGCGTGCTGGCTCGCCTCGACATCGAGGAGTCCATGCTCGACCGCGACGACGACGAGGACCCGGAGATGGAGCGCGAGCTGCACACCCCGGTGGCCACCGCGGGCTCGTGCAAGCACCTCGACCACCCGTGGAAGGACGTCGACCCCAACTCGCCGGACACGTGCGCGGCCTGTACCGCCGAGGGCCTGACCTGGGTGCACCTGCGCATGTGCCTCAAGTGCGGCAACGTCGCCTGCTGCGACTCCTCCCCCGGCAACCACGCCACCAAGCACTTCCACGACACCCGCCACCCGGTCATGCGCAGCGCCGAACCGGGCGAGACCTGGCGCTGGTGCTACGTCGACCAGCAGCTCGGCTGACCCGCGGGTCAGCCCTGGCGGAACCTGTCCAGCACGCGCCGGTCGCGCTTGGTCGGGCGGCCGGCGCCGCGGTCGCGGCGGGCCACCGGGACCAGCGCGTCGGGCGGTGGCTTCGGCGTGCGGTCGAGGAAGCAGGTCGCCGCGTCGGGCGCGCCCACCCGTTTCTGGATGATCCGGACCACCTCGACCACCTTCGTCACACCACCCGAGCGGACGCGGACCTCGTCGCCCGGCACCACGGTGGTCGCCGGTTTGGCAGGGCGGTCGTTGACCCGCACGTGTCCGCCGCGGCAGGCCGCCGCCGCGTCCGAACGGGTCTTCGTCAGCCGGACCGCCCACAGCCAGCGGTCAACTCGCGTCGACTCCACACCTCAGAAACTAGTCGGTAGCGACGGGTGCCGTTGCACCTGGAACGCGCTCCGCACGACCGTCTCCTTGTACAGCGCGGCCAACCGGCCCGTGAGCACCCGCTCCACGGGCTGGTCGAACCGGTTCACGAACTGGACCAGCCCGTCGCGCCGGCCCAGGCTGATGCACTGGTTCACGTACCGGAACCGGAACGGCTTGACCGGCTTGCCGTCCCGCCGGGCCAGGATCGCGCGGACCGCCAGCTGCGCCACCGGCATCCCCGTCGCGCACGCCATCCGCAGCTCCTGCCCTCCCGGCATCCGCATGGCCGCCGCGTCACCCACGCCGTAGACGTCCGGGCACGACGTCGACCGCGCGGTCTCGTCGACGATCAGCCTGCCGTCGCGGTCGACCGCGAGGCCCGCCTCCTCGGCCAGCGCCGGCACGGTGAAACCGGTCGTCCACACCACCATGTCCGACGCGATGTGCTCGCCGCCGGTCAGCACGACGCCGTCCGCGCGCACCCGCGCGACCCGGGCGTCCTCGCGGACCTCGACGCCCAGCCGGTCGAGCGTGCGGCGCAGGTGGCGGCGCCCCTTCTCGGACAGCCGCGCGCCCAGCGCGCCGTCGGTCACCAGTCGGACCTTCAGCTCCGGGTTCCGCTCGGCCAGCTCCGTGGCCGACTCGATGCCGGTCAGCCCCGCCCCGACGACCGTGACCACGCCGCCCGCGCGGACACGCGCCCGCAGCCGCGCGGCCTCCTCGGCGATCGCGACCGTGTACGCGTGGTCGGCGACGCCGGGGACCGAGTCGACGTCCATCCGGCTGCCGAGCGCGTAGACGAGCGTGTCGTACGGCAACGTCTCGCCCCCGGCCAGTACGACCGACCTGGCCTCCGGGTCGATGGCCGTGGCGCGGTCGATCACCACCCGGACGCCGGTGCCCGCCATCAGCTCGGTGAGTGGCCGGTCGCGCAGTTCCTCCCCGGCGGCCAGCTGGTGCAGCCGGACCCGCTCGACGAACTGGTCGCGCTCGTTGACGAGCGTGACCTCCACGTCGCGGGCCCGGGCCAGGAGGCGCGCCGCGGGCTGTCCCGAGTAGCCGGCGCCCAGTACCACGATGCGAGTGACCATGGTGAATCTCCCTTCCTCGCTGGAAGGACTGGGCGCGGGAGAGTTTCGTGACACCAGGAGCGCGAGACTCCAGTCACACCGCGTACGGTCATGGTCGTTCCCGCTCTGACAGGAGGTACGAACGATGCGGATCGTCACGGACACCGGACGTTGTGTCGGCGCCGGGCAGTGCGCCCTCACCGAGCCGAGGGTGTTCGACCAGAGCGACGAGGACGGCACGGTCGTGCTGCTGACCGACCGGGCCGAGGGCGACACGCTCACCAACGTCCGCGAGGCGATCGACCTCTGCCCGAGCCAGGCCCTGTCGCTCGAAGAGGACTGACGCCGGCAGGCCCCTCCTTCGTTCCGGTCGGCACCGGAGACCTTTCCGATCCGCGGGGAGCTCCCGTGGCCCCGCGGCGCGCCTAGGCGTCGAAGTCGAGGTCCGCGCGCGTCAGCGGCCGGCCCGGCAGCTCCCCGGGCGCAGGCGCCCGCAACCCGTCCATCATGATCGCCAGCGCCCTGACGGGTGCGACCCCCGCGGCCTCCGCCGTCAGGTTGTGCGGCTGTTTCACCACCGACATGAACAACACCGCCAGGTCCCCCACCCCGACGTCCAGCCGCAGCGACCCCTCCTCCTGCGCCCGCCGCACCACCTCGTCCAGCGTGTCCAGCACATGATCACGCATGCGCGACGTGTCCGGGTCCCCCTTCACCACCGAGGTCACCAGCTCCGACTTCGCCTGCACGCTCACATGTAGCCACGCCGACTGCCGCATGATCCGCATCAGCGCCGCCCACGCCGTCGGCTCCTCGGCCAGCGCCGCCCGGGTCTCGTCGGCCACGACCTGGAACGTCTCCCGGAACACGGCCCGGATCAGCGCCTCCCGGTCGGCGAACCGCCGGTAGAGCGTGCCGACGCCCACGGACGCCCGGCGCGCGATCTCCTCCATCGCGACGTCGGCGCCCCGCTCGGCGAAGATCTCCCGTGCCGCCGCCAGGATCTGGTCGCGGTTGCGGCGCGCGTCCGCCCGCAGCGGAGTGTCCGGAGTGGTCATCCGCGGATTATCCCATTACGCCCGATTGTGGACGCAGTGCTGCGAGTTGACTACTCTCGATACAAACGGACGAGATTCTTCCGGATGGAGTAAGCATGGAGACATTCCCGCCACGGGTGTGCCCGTTCCACGGCGACGCGTCGACGACCGAACCGGGCCCCATGACCAGGGTGACGTTGCGCAGTGGCCAGGAGGTGTGGGCCGCGTCCCGCCACGCCGACGTCCGCGCCGTGCTCACCGACCCCGCCTGCTCCTCCAACCGCGCCAACCCGAACTTCCCCCTGCCGTTCGGGCGCCGGGTCCGCCGGGGCGAGGGTCTGAAGCCATCCCTGATCGCGATGGACGCGCCGGAGCACGGCCCGGCCCGGCGGCTGGTGCTCGGCGAGTTCACGGTGAAGCGCCTCGCCACGCTCGGTACCCGGGTGCAGGAGATCGTCGACGAGCACCTCGACGCCATGCTCGCCGAGGAGTCCCGCACGGCCAACCTCGTGCCGGCCCTCTCGCTACCCGTGCCCTCGCTCGTGATCTGCGAGCTGCTCGGCGTCCCCTACGCCGACCACGAGTTCTTCCAGTCCCGCTCCCGCACCCTCATCTCCCGCGCCTCGACGCAGGAGGAGGTCAAGGCCGCGTCCGACGGCCTGCGCGGCTACATGGACGAGCTGGTCACCGCCAAGGAGGCCGACCCGACCGACGACCTCATCGGCCGGCAGATCGTCAAGCGCCGCGAGGAAGGCATCGAGGACCACGAGGCGCTCGTCAGCCTCACCATCCTCCTGCTCATCGCGGGCCACGAGACCACCGCCAACATGATCTCGCTGGGCACGCTTGCGTTGCTCCAGCGTCCCGACCAGCTCGCCGAGCTGCGTGCCGACCCGTCGAAGACTCCCACCGCGGTCGAGGAGCTGTTGCGGGAGTTCACGATCGCCGAGTTCGTCACCTCACGCGTCGCGGTCGAGGACACGGTCGTCAACGGCACCGAGGTCAAGGCAGGCGAAGGCGTGTTCACGCTCGGCAACGCCGCCAACCACGACCCGGCCGTGTTCGCGGACCCGACGCAGGTCGACATCGACCGCGGCGCGCGCAACCACCTCGCGTTCGGGTACGGCGCGCACCAGTGCCTCGGCCAGAACCTGGCCCGCGTCGAGCTGCGGGTCGTGTTCGACACGCTGTTCCGGCGGGTGCCGACGCTGCGGGTGGCCCGGCCGGTCGCCGAGCTGCCGTTCAAGAACGACGCGTTGATCTACGGCCTGCACAGCCTGCCGGTCAGCTGGTAATCGTCACGATCGTCCGACCGCCGGTGCCGAGCCGGTCGAACGCGTCGTTGACGCCGGCCAGGTCGGTGGTGGCCGTGGTCAGGGCGGCGAGGTCCAGCTTGCCGTCCTCGACCAGGCCCAGCAGCCGCGGGATCTCGACCTCCGGGTCACTCGACCCGAAGACGCAGCCGTGCAGCGTGCGGCCGAACCAGTACAGCTCCAGTGCCGAGAACTCCACGATGTTGGCCTTGCCGCCGACGCCGACCACCGTCACCGAGCCGCCACGCCGGCTCGCCGACCACGCCGTGCGGATCGTCGCCGGCAGGCCGACGCAGTCGAAGGCGTGGTCCGCGCCGCGCCCGCCGGTGAGCTTGCGGACCGCCTTGGCCGCACCATCGCCGGACACGACGAAGTCCGTCGCACCGTGCTGTGACGCCAGCTCGGCCTTGGCCTCGGTGACGTCCACGCCGATGATCGGCCCGGCGCCGACCGCCCGTGCGGCCTGCAGCGCGGACAGCCCGACCCCGCCGAGCCCCACGACCGCGACCGACTCGCCGGGGCGCACCCGTGCCGTGTTGAGCACCGCGCCCGCGCCGGTCTGCACCGCACAGCCGAGCACGGCGGCCTGCGCCATCGGCACGGAGTCCGGGACCCTCACCACGCCCGCCGCCGGCACGATCGTCTCCTCGGCGAACGCGCCAGTGCCCAGCCCGGGGTACACCGGGGTGCCGTCGTCGAGCCGGGCGTACGGCGCACGGGCGACGTCCTCGGCGTGCACGCACAGCCAGGGCTCGCCGCGCAGGCAGAACCAGCACTCACGGCACGCGGGCGCCCAGTTCAGGATGACGTGGTCGCCGGGCGCCACCCGGTCGACGCCGTCCCCGACCGCGGTGACGACGCCGGCGCCCTCGTGCCCGAGCACGGCCGGCACCTCCTGCGGCAGCGTGCCGTTGGCGAGGGACAGGTCGGAATGGCACACACCGGCGGCATGCACGCGGACCTTCACCTGACCGGGGCCGGGATCGCCGAGGGAGATGTCCAGCACCTCGAGTTGTCCACCCTGCCGCGTCAGCACCGCTGCCTTCACCATGCAAGCGACCCTACTAGGGCGGGGTCCTGGGATCTTCGTGTGAAAGTCGGCACCACCCCGGGGCAACGTGACGGCGCCCCACCACCGTTCACGCGCTAGTCAGGCACCCCGAGTCCACCCGCGATGTCCAGCTCCTGGCTGGTGAACTCGCCCGTCAGCAACGGCATCGTCTTCGCGATGGCCGCCTTGACCTCGGGCAGTTGCAGCGAGTCGTCGTGGGCCTGCTTGCTCACCCAGACCTCGCTCACCCAGACGGTGTCCTTGTCACTGTCGGAGGTTCCCACCACGTAGAGATCGCAGCCGGCGGCCTTCAGCCCGTCCGCCCCGCCGACGAGCGTGGCGACGACCTCGTCGCGGTGACCGGCCTTGACCCGCATGGTCCCGAAGTATCCGTATCGCACGGCGCGATGCTCGCACACGACCGGCACCAGTTGATTGGACGAACGCGACACTAGGCTCGGAAGCATGACCAGGATCGCGTTCATCGGGCTCGGGATCATGGGCCTGCCCATGGCCGTCAACCTCGTCCGCGCCGGCCATGAGGTGACCGGCCACAACCGGAGTCCGGCGAGGACCGCGCGGTTCGCCGAGCAGGGCGGGCGCGCGGCCGACAGCGTCCGGGACGCGGTGGCCGGCGCGGAGATCGTGATCACGATGCTGCCCGACTCCCCGGACGTCGAGGCCGTGGCGGCGGACGTGCTGACCGCGCGCCGCGCGCTCTGGGTCGACATGAGCACGATCTCGCCGGTCACCGCCAGAAGCGTTGCGGCACAGGCGCGGGACGCGGGTCTCCGCACGCTCGACGCACCGGTCAGCGGCGGCGAGCAGGGCGCGGTGGACGGCACGCTGTCGATCATGGTGGGTGGCGAGGCGGCCGACGTCGAGGCCGCCCGGCCGGTGCTGGAGGTCGTCGGCAGGACGATCGTCCACGTGGGACCGGCCGGTGCCGGCCAGACGGTCAAGGCCGCGAACCAGCTGATCGTCGCCGGCACGATCGGCCTGGTAGCGGAGGCACTCACGCTGCTGGACGCGCAGGGCGTCGACCTGACACCGGCCGTCGAGGTCCTTTCCGGCGGCCTCGCGGGTAGCGCGGTCCTGGACCGCAAGTCCGCCAACATGCTCCGGCACGAGTTCGCGCCGGGCTTCCGCGTCGACCTGCATCACAAGGACCTGGGCATCGCGCTCGGCACGGCACGGGAGTCGGGTGTGCCGCTCCCGCTCGGCGCGGTGGTGGCCCAGCTGATGGCCGCGGCCCGCGCACAGGGCCATGGCGACCTCGACCACTCCGCTCTGCTGCTGGTGCTGGAGAACCTCGCGGGAGGGTCCCGCCACGGCCGGTAGGTGTGACGGGACCCCGCGCCGGCACGACGCTCCGACAGACCGATCCTGCGACCTCGACCTAACCGGAGGCCAAGCCCGCCGCCCGGCGCACGTCCGTCACCAGCGCGGTGGCGCCCGCGCTGGGCGGGGCCGAGGTCACCGTCACGGTCTCCCACTTCGGCACCCGGTCGGCGAGCCCGATGAACTGCACCCTGTCGGTCTTCACCGAGAACGACTGTGGCACCAGCGCGACCCCGAGCCCGACCGCAACCATGTCCAGCAGCGAGTGCACGTCGGTCACCTCCAGCGCGACATGCCGGTCGCCGACCACCGAGTCCACCAGGTCCCGCGGCCCCCAGTCGGGCGCGAAGTCCACGAACCGCTCACCGGCCAGCGCGGCCAGGGGCACCCGCGCCGACGAGGCCAGCGGGTGGCTCGGCGCGCACGCCAGCACCATCGGCTCGCTGGCCAGATGTGTCACCACGACGTCGTCCGGCCGCACGGCGGGCCGCGCGACGAACGCGACGTCCAGCTTTCCCTGCGCCACCTGGCCGGTCAGCTCCCCCGACCCGCCGGTGCGCAGCTCGATGTCCAGCCTGGGGTAGGTGGACACGAACGTCGCCAGCACGGTCGGCAGGTGCACCACGTGCAGGCACTGCAACGTCCCGATCGTGAGGCTGCCCCGCAGCAGCCCCTGCACGGCGGCGACCGCGTCCACACAGGCCGTCGACGCCGCGAGGGTCCGCCGTGCCTCGGCCAGCAACGCGGTGCCGGCGGGGGTCAGCCGGACCTGCCGGGTGTTGCGCACGAACAGGTCGGCGCCCAGCTCCCGCTCCAGTGACCGCACGGACGCCGACAGCCCGGACTGAGCCACGTGCAGCCGTTTCGCGGCCCGCGTGAAGTGGCACTCCTCGGCGACCGCCACGAAGTACGAGAGTTGCCGCAGCTCCACGACTCATCACCCAAACAGATCAACCCGATCGAAGACTTCTGTTGGACAGCTTAATCGAGTCGGGGAAGGCTGGCGGTACACAACCAGACGGAGGAATCCACGATGCAGTCTCGTCGAATCGGCGACACGCAGGTCAGCGCCATCGGACTCGGCGAGATGCCGATGTCGTTGCGGAGCAGGCCACCGGAGCAGCAGTCGATCGACACCATCCACGCCGCGCTCGACGCGGGGGTCACGTTCATCGACACCGCCGACGCCTACTCGCGCGACGGCGGTGACTTCGGCCACGGCGAGTCGCTCGTCGCGAGGGCGCTCGCGAGCTACGGCGGCGACACGTCGAACGTGCTGGTCGCCACCAAGGGCGGCCACACCCGCGAGGCCGACGGCGAGTGGTCGCTGAACGGCTCGCCGGACTACCTCAGGCAGGCGTGTGACGCGTCGCTGAAGCGCCTCGGCGTCGACGCGATCGGCCTGTACCAGTTCCACCGGCCCGACCCGAGGGTCGACTGGGCCGACTCCGTCGGCGCGATCCGTGACCTGCTCGACGCGGGCAAGATCCGCTACGCCGGGGTGTCCAACGCCGACCCGGACCAGATCCGCCTGTCGAACGAGATCCTGGGCGGGCGGCTCGTGTCGGTGCAGAACCAGTTCTCGCCGGCGTTCCGGTCCAGCGAGCCGGAGCTGGCGCTGTGTGCCGAGCTCGACATCGCGTTCCTGCCGTGGAGCCCGTTCGGCGGCATCAGCAAGGCCGGCGACCTGGGCTCGCGCTTCGCCCCGTTCGCGAAGGTGGGCGAGGCACGCGGGGTCAGCCCGCAGCAGGTGTGCCTGGCGTGGATGCTCGCCAAGGCGCCGGTGGTGATCCCGATTCCCGGCTCGTCCCGTCCGGAGACGATCCGCGACTCGGCCGCGGCGGTACACCTGAGCCTCACGGCCGAGGAGATCGCGGAGCTCGACGCCGCCTAATGGCGGGTCCTACGCGGGTTCGTAACGGGTCACCGGCTGACTGCCCCGGATGAGGGACCGCAGCTGGGCGAGGTCGCCACTGACCGCGCCCAGCGCGCGGGCCTGGACGAGCACGTTCCCGAGCGCGGTCGCCTCGACCGGTCCGGCCAGCACCGGTAGCCCGCACGCGTCCGCGGTCAGCTGGCACAGCAACGAGTTCCGCGCGCCGCCGCCCACGACGTGCACCACGTCCACCTCGCGCCCGGACAGCTCCTGCGCCTCCTGGACCGCCCGGCGGTGCGCGTCGGCGAGACTGTCCACAATGCACCGGACGATCGCCGGACGGTCCGCCGGCACGGGCTGGTCCGCCCGCCGGCACGCGTCGGCGATCCGCGCCGGCATGTCGCCCGGTGGCAGGAAGACCGGGTCGTCCGGGTCGATCACCGCGCCCCTGGGGCGCGCCGCCGCCGCACGCGACAGCTCCGCGGTGTCGGCGCCCCACTCCCGCGCGCATTCCTGCAGCAACCACAGTCCCATGACGTTGCGCAGGTACCGCACGGTCCCGTCGACGCCGAGCTCGTTGGTGAAGTTGGCCTCCCTGCTGGCATCCGTGAGCACGGGCCGGCTGAGCTCGACCCCGACCAGCGACCAGGTCCCGCAGGAGATGTAGGCGAACCGCTCGCCGGCCGCGGGCACCCCCACGACCGCGGACGCGGTGTCGTGCGAGCCGACGGCGATGACCGGCGTGCCGCCGTACGACCCGATCACCGTGCCCGGCTCCCGCAGCGGCGGGAGCAACGCCGGATCGACGCCCGCCTTCTCGATCAGCTCCGTCGCCCACGCGCGGGTCCGGACGTCCAGCAGCTGCGTCGTGGACGCGTTCGTGACCTCCGCGCCCTGCTCTCCCGTGAGCCAGTACGCGAGCAGGTCGGGGATCATCAGCAGCCGCCGCGCGGCACCCAGCCGGGTCTCGGCCATCAGCTGGTGGATGGTGTTGAACGGCAGGAACTGCAACCCGGTCGTCGCGTACAGCTCCCGCGCGCCAAGGCGTTCGAGGTTCTCCCGCGCGCCGGACGTCCGCTCGTCCCGGTAGTGCACGGGGTTGCCGAGCAGCCCGCCGGACGCGTCGAGCAAGCCGTAGTCCACGGCCCACGAGTCGATGCCGATCCCGTCGACCGGCCCGGCCTTCCGCAGACCGTCCAGCATCTCCTGGTACAGGCTCAGGATGTCCCAGTGCAGCGTGCCGCCGGCCCGCACCGGCCGGTTCACGAACCGGTGACACTCGTCCAGGGTCACCGAGGACGGCCCGACCTCGCCGACGATGACCCGCCCACTCGCCGCGCCGAAGTCGACGGCGCCGAACCTGGCCACTCGCACGCTGGTCATCGGAGGAAGGCGGCCGCCACCCCGGCGTCCACCGGCACGTGCGACCCGGTCGTGAGCGACAGGTCACCGGCGCAGAGGGCGAACACCGCGGCCGCGACATGTTCGGGCAGCACCTCACGCTTCAGTAGCGTGCGCTGGGCGTAGAACGCGCCGAGGTCCTCCTCCGGCACCCCGTACACGGCGGCCCGCTGCGCCCCCCAGCCGCCGGCGAAGATCCCGGAACCCCGCACGACGCCGTCCGGGTTGACGCCGTTGACGCGGATCCCGTACTCGCCGAGCTCCGCCGCCAGCAGCCGGACCTGGTGGGCCTGGTCGGCCTTCGCGGCCCCGTAGGCGACGTTGTTGGGCCCGGCGAACACCGAGTTCTTGCTCGCGATGTACACAAGGTCACCGCCGATGCCCTGCTCGACCATGATCCGCGCGGCCTCGCGGGACACCAGGAACGAGCCCTTGGCCATCACGTCGTGCTGGCGGTCCCAGTCTTCCTCGGTGGTCTCCAGCAGCGGCTTCGACACCGACAGTCCCGCGTTGTTGACCACGAGGTCCACGCCGCCGAACGCCAGCACGGTCGTCCGGAACGCCTCGGCGATCGCGTTCTCGTCGGTCACGTCGACGGTCACCGCGAGCGCGGTCTCGCCCAGCTCCGCGGCCACCTGCTTGGCCGCGTCGGCGTCCCGGTCAGCGACGGCCACGCACGCGCCCTCGGCATGCAGCCGCAACGCGGTGGCCCTGCCGATCCCCGACCCGCCGCCGGTCACGAAGGCGACCCGGGTGGCGAGCGGCCGGGGCCTGGGCCGCCGCTTGAGCTTCGCCTCCTCCAGCGCCCAGTACTCGATGCGGAACTTCTCGCGCTCCTCGATCGGCTCGTACGTGGACACCGACTCGGCGCCACGCATCACGTTGATGGCGTTGACGTAGAACTCGCCGGCCACGCGCGCGGTCTGCTTGTCGGCACCGAAGCTGAACATCCCGACGCCGGGCACCAGCACGATCGCGGGGTCCGCACCGCGCATGGGCGGGCTGTCCGCGTCGGCGTGCCGCTCGTAGTAGGCGCGGTAGTCGGCCCGGTATGCCTCGTGCAGCTCCCCGAGCCGCCCGAGCAGCTGGTCGAGCGGGGTGGTCGGCGGCACGTCGAGGACGAGCGGGCGGACCTTGGTGCGCAGGAAGTGGTCCGGGCACGACGTGCCCTTGGCTGCCAGCTCGCGCAGGCGTTCGCGGGCGAGGAAGTCGAGCACGCCCGCGGCGTCGGTGAAGTGGCCGACCTGCGGGTGGTCGGTGGACGCGAGGCCGCGGACGGCGGGTGCGATGCGGGCCGCGAGGGTCGCCCGGTCGGCGGGCGCGAGGGTCTCGACGACGAGCTCGCCGAACGGGTCCGGCCGGCCGTGCTCGTCGAGGAACCGCTGCGCGGTCGTGATGATCTCGAGGGAGTTGGCCTCGCACTCGTCGCTGGTCGCGCCCCACGCGGTGATCCCGTGGCCGCCGAGGATGACGCCGATGGCCCGCGGGTTGCCCTTCTGGACCGCCGCGATGTCCAGACCCAGCTGGAAGCCCGGCCGCCGCCACGGCACCCAGAGGACCCGGTCCCCGAAGCACCGCCGGGTCAGCTCCGGCCCGTCGGCCGCGGTGGCGAACGCGATGCCGGCGTCCGGGTGCAGGTGGTCGACGTGGGCCTGCTCGACGAGGCCGTGCATGGCGGTGTCGATGGACGGCGCCGCGCCCCCCTTGCCGTGCAGGCAGTAGTCGAACGCGGCGACCATCTCGTCCTCGCGGTCGACGCCCGGGTAGACGCCGGTCAGGGCGCGGAGCCGGTCGAGCCGCAGGACGGCGAGGCCCTGCTCGGTCAGCGTGCCGAGGTCGCCGCCGGAGCCCTTGACGTAGAGAAGCTCGGTGTCCGTGCCGGTCACCGGGTCGGTGGCGGTGGTCGTGGCGGAGGTGTTGCCCCCCGCGTAGTTCGTGTTGCGCGGGTCCGCGCCGAGCCGGTTGCTCCGGCGCAGCAACGCCTCGACCTGTCCAGTCATGACCGCCTCGTCGCGTCGGTTATGGAACGTTTCAATCCGCCTGTGGCCAGCATGCTTGGGCGGCTGCGGGGTGTCAAGCGACCGCCGGGCGAGGGCCGGCACGGCTCAGCGCCGGATCCCGGTGGACGCCCGCACGACGAGCTCCGGTGAGAAGCGAACCTGTTGGTGGGTATGCACGATCTCGTCCGACGCCTCCTCGAGCAGCAGCCGCGCGGCGGTCCGGCCGAGCAGCTCCCGCGGCTGGCGCACCGAGGTCAGCGGCACGGCGGCCGCCTCGGCGAACTCGATGTCGTCGTAGCCGACCACCGCGAGGTCGCCCGGCACCGACAGCCCGAACCCCCACATGGCCTGCAGCAGCCCGAGCGCGAGCAGGTCGTTGGCGCAGAACGCGGCCGTCGGCCGTTCGTCGCCGGACATCGCCACCAGCCGCTCCCCCGCCCTACGGCCCTCCGCGACGACCAGCGCCTCGGTGTCCAGCACGACCAGCTCGGCCTTGCCACCGGAGCGTTCCAGGGCGTTCCGTGCGCCCTGGTGCCGGTCCCGCACCTGCTGCACCGACATCGGCCCGCCGACGAACGCGATCCGCTCGTGCCCTGTCTCCAGCAGGTGGTCGAGCGCCAGCTCGCCGCCGAGGACGTCGTCGACGGCGACCGAGCACTGCGAGTCGTCCCAGGCGTGGCAGTCGACGAGCACGACGGGCATGCCGCCGCTCATCTCCGCGATCCGCTCGGCGTTCGAGTCGATCGGGGTGATCAGCACGCCCTGGACCCGCTGCTCCCGCAACCGCTCCAGGTACTCGCGCTCACGCACGCCGTCCTGGTTCGAGTTGCACAGATAGACGACCATGCCCTCGCCGCGGGCGATCTCCTCGACCCCGCGGGACACGTCGTTGAAGAACGGGTTGGCCGCGTCCAGCACGACGTAGGCGATGGTCCGGCTGCTGCCGGCACGCAGCTGCCGCGCGGTCTCGTTGCGCACGAACCCCAGCTCGACGATCGCCGCCTGGACCCGCAGCCGCGTCGCCTCGCTGACCAGGTGCGGGCGGTTCAGTACGTTCGACACGGTACCGATGGACACCCCCGCGACCGCGGCGACATCCTTCATCCCGGGAGTGCCGTCGGTCATTCGGCTGCCCGCTTCAGCAGTAGCTCGCGCTCCCGCTCGTTGCGGGTCAGCGACGCGGCCCGCTCGAACTCGGCACGTGCCTCCTCCTGCCGGCCCAGCTTCGCGAGCAGGTCGCCACGCACGCTCGGCAGCAGGTGGTAGTTCCGCATCGACGGGATCCCGGTCAGCTCGTCGACAATCTCCAGGGCGGCCGCCGGACCGAACGCCATCGACAGCGCGACCGCCCGGTTCAGCTCGACGACCGGCGAGGGCACCAGCTGGACCAGCCGGGCGTAGAGCGCCGCGATCCGTGGCCAGTCCGTCTCCTCCGGCGTGCGGGCCCGCGCGTGACAGGCCGCGATCTCCGCCTGCAGCACATAGGACCCCATGGGCTCGCCGATCGCGGCGGCCCGCTCCAGCGCGGCCAACCCGCGCCGGATCAGCAGCTGGTCCCACCGCGAACGGTCCTGGTCGAGAAGCAGTACGGGTGTACCGTCCGGCGCGGTTCTGGCTCTGGCCCGGGACGCCTGAATCTCCATGAGCGCGATGAGCCCGTGTGCCTCGGGCTCCTTCGGCACCAGCTCGGCGAGGATCCGGCCCAGCCGCATGGCGTCCTCGCACAGCGCGGGCCGCATCCAGTCCTCGCCGCCGGTCGCCGAGTAACCCTCGTTGAAGACCAGGTAGACGACCTCGAGCACGGACGCGAGCCGCTCCGCGAGCTCGCTCGCGGCGGGTACTTCGAAGGGGACCTTCTTCTGCGCCAGGGTCTTCTTGGCCCGCACGATCCGCTGCGCGATCGTCGGCTCGGGGGTGAGGAACGCGCGGGCGATCTCCTCGGTGGTCAGCCCGCCGAGCAGCCGCAGCGTGAGTGCCACCCTGGCCTCGGTGGACAGGACCGGGTGGCACGAGATGAAGACGAGCCGGAGGAGGTCGTCGGAGATGGAGGAGTGGATCGCGTCGAAGTCCGGCTCTGCGGTCGGCGGCTCCTGTGTCTCCAGGTCGCGGCCGATCTCGGTGACCTTGCGGTCGAGCGTCTCGCGGCGGCGGAACATGTCGATGGCACGCCTCTTGGCGATGGCCATGAGCCAGGCGCCCGGGTTGTCCGGGACACCCGACTCGGGCCACTGCTCCAGCGCCGCGACCAACGCGTCCTGCGCGAGCTCCTCGGCGAGGCCGACGTCGTGCACCATCCGCGTGAGCCCGGCGATGAGCCGGGCCGCCTCGATCCGCCACACGGCGTCGATCGCACGGTTGGTCTCGAGAGTCGGCATGCGCCTATCAAAGCAGGTAAGGGATCCCCCTGGCGGCTAGTCCTTCCTGGCGGCGAGCCGCAGCTGCTCGTCCCGCTCCCGCTGCTCGGGGGTGTAGGCCTCGCCGAAGTCGGCAGGCTCGAAGACCTGGCGGATCTCGACGTTGGTCTCCACGCCGTCGGTGCACGGGATCCGCTTCATCCACTCGACGGCCTCCTCCTTCGACTTGACGTCGATCAGCCAGAAGCCCGCGATCAGCTCCTTGGCCTCGGCGAACGGGCCGTCGATGACCGTCGGCCTGCCGTCGGTGAACTTGACGCGGGCGCCCTTCGCGGAGGGGTGGAGGCCCTCGCCGGCCAGCAGCACGCCGGCCTTGACGAGCTCCTCGTTGTAGCGGCCCATCGCGGTGAGCTCCTCCTCGGTCGGCATCACACCGGCCTCGGTCCGCTCGTCCGACTTGATCATGACCATGAAACGCATGGCGGTGCTCCCTGCTAGTCGTACTTGATGCCGATGGTGCCCGGCCGGTTCTCGTCGGTGATCGCGTCGCCGAAGTCCTCGGCCCCGTGCACCTGCCGGATCTCGATCTCGGCGTTGCCGTGACCGTCCTCGACGGGCCAGCGCTTGACGATCTCGATGACGTCCGCGAGCGAGTCCGCCTCCAGCAGGGAGAAGCCGGCGACCAGCTCCTTGGCCTCGGCGAACGGGCCGTCGGTCACCGTCGTCCCGCCCGCGCCGTCGAAGCGCAGGAGCGTGCCGTGGGACGAGGCCAACAGGCCTTCCCCGGCCACCATCACGCCCGCCCTGACCAACTCCTCGTTGTAACGACCCATGGCCTCGATGAGCTCGGTGCTCGGCAGCACACCGGCCTCCGTCTCCTCGTCGGCCTTGCGGATGACCATGAAACGCATGCGTCGCCTTCCGTTTCCGTGCCCGGTTGTCGGGCCGAACCTAATCGCTGACCACGCGTCGAACGAGGTGCCATCGGATCGACACGCCTCTCGGACTTTTCTCGCCCGGTGCAGCCGGCCGCCGAGTTTCCGCGGGTGCGTCGCGGCTGAGCAGGTCGACCGTATTGCCACCATCGTGGGCGCGCCGGTGGTGACGATCGGCGAGGTCACGGCGGGTGGCACGCCGGCCTGTGGACAACTCCCGAGGCTTGTCGGCGGTCCCCCATAGAATCGCCCGCGTGACTCTCCCCGAGATCGAGCTCGAGCCCGCACTGGACACGCTGCGCCGCGTGTTCGGCTATGACGCGTTCCGGGGAAACCAGCAGGACATCATCGACCACGTCATCTCCGGCGGCGACGCGCTGGTGTTGATGCCGACCGGTGGCGGCAAGTCCCTGTGCTACCAGATCCCGGCGCTGGTCCGCCCCGGCGTGGGGATCGTGATCTCGCCGCTGATCGCGCTGATGCAGGACCAGGTGGACGCGCTGAAGGCGCTGGGTGTCCGGGCGGGTTTCCTGAACTCGACGCAGGACTTCGCGCAGCGCCATGAGGTGGAGGAGGCGTTCCTGGCGGGCGACATCGACCTCCTGTACCTGGCGCCGGAACGCCTGAAGGTCGAGTCGACGCTGCGCCTGCTGGACCGCGGCAAAATCTCGCTGTTCGCGATCGACGAGGCGCACTGTGTGGCGCAGTGGGGGCACGACTTCCGCCCGGACTACCTGGAGCTGTCCCGGCTGCACGAACGCTGGCCCGCGGTCCCGCGCATCGCCCTGACGGCGACGGCGACCCAGGCGACGCGCAAGGAGATCGCGCACCGCCTGAACCTGGATGACGCCCGCCATTTCGTGGCGAGCTTCGACCGGCCGAACATCCAGTACCGCATCGTCGCGAAGAACCGCCCCGAACAGCAGCTGCTGGAGCTGTTGACCACGGAGCACAAGGGCGACGCGGGCATCGTGTACTGCCTGTCGCGGGCATCGACGGAACGGACCGCCCAGTTCCTGACCGAGAACGGGATCTCGGCGATCCCGTACCACGCGGGCCTGGACGCCAGGACCCGAGCGACGAACCAGTCCCGCTTCCTGCGCGAGGATGGCCTGGTGGTGGTCGCCACGATCGCGTTCGGCATGGGCATCGACAAGCCGGACGTCAGGTTCGTGGCCCACCTGGACCTGCCGAAGTCGGTGGAGGGCTACTACCAGGAGACCGGACGGGCGGGCCGAGACGGCCTGCCGTCGACGGCGTGGCTGGCGTACGGCCTGCAGGACGTGGTCCAGCAACGAAAGATGATAGCGACGTCCGAGGGCGACGACGCGCACAGGCGCCGGCTGGGCGTCCACCTGGACGCGATGCTGGCCCTGTGCGAGACGGTCGAGTGCCGCCGTTCCCAGATACTGAACTACTTCGGCGAAGAAGCCCAACCGTGCGGCAACTGCGACACGTGCCTGACCACACCGGAGTCGTGGGACGGGACGGTGCCGGCGCAGAAAGTGCTGTCGGCGGTCTACCGCCTGGACAAGGAACGTCACCAGAAATTCGGGGTCGGCCACGTCGTGGACATTCTGCTGGGCCGCCAAACGGCGAAGGTCCAGCAGTTCAACCACGAGACCCTGACGGTGTTCGGAGTGGGCGAGGACCTGGCCGAACCGGTATGGCGAGGCGTCATCCGCCAGCTACTGGCACAGGGCCTGCTGACGGTGGAGGGTGACCACGGCACGCTGGTGCTGACAGAAGCAAGCGGCGAGGTCCTGTCCCGCAAACGCGAGGTCCGCCTACGCCAGGAACCGAAGAGGGCCGCCAAGCCCGCGAAGAAGGCAGCGACTCCCCAACAGGAACTGTCCCCGGAAACCAAGCCCGTCTTCGAAAGACTACGCACCTGGCGAGCCGCCACGGCAAAGGAACAAGGCGTCCCGGCCTACGTGGTCTTCCACGACGCGACCCTGCGCCAAATAGCCACGGAGAATCCGACGACCCTGGCGGAACTGGGCACGATAAACGGCGTAGGCGAAAACAAGCTGGCGAAATACGGCCAGCAGATCCTGGACACCCTGACGTCCTGACCCATCGGGCCCGCCGACCCGAGATCCCGCCATCCCCCACCATCGAGTGGGGTGCCGAACGCGCCTCGCTTCCACCCGATCTCGACCCGACAGTCTCTTTACCTTCCCTGCGTACTCTCGCCACCACGACAGGCGACAGGGGGCGAACGTGCTCGCGTACATCATCGGCGTGGTGCTCTTCGCGTTGTGCATCGGCGCTTCGCTTGCTCTGCACGAGGCCGGGCATCTGCTCTCCGCGAAGGCCTTCGGCATGAAGGTGCGCCGGTACTTCGTCGGGTTCGGCCCCAGGATCTGGTCCTTCCGCCGCGGCGAGACCGAGTACGGGCTCAAGGCCGTCCCCGTCGGCGGCTTCTGCGACATCGCCGGCATGACCACCCTCGACGAGGTCGACCCCGAGGACGAGCCGCGCGCCATGTGGCGCCAGAAGACCTGGAAGCGCACGGTCGTCATGGCGACCGGCCCGTTCACCCACTTCCTGCTCGGCTTCGTCGTGCTCTACGTCATGGCCGTCACCTTCGGCCTGCCGAACGTCGCCGAGAAGCCGGTCCTCTCCCAGGTCTCCGCCTGCGTCCGCGACGCGACCACGAACGCCCAGGTCGTCGAGCAGACCTGCCGCGCAGGCGAGACGGGGCCTGCCCAGGCCGCCGGCCTCCGCGGCGGTGACGAGGTCGTGTCGGTCGGCGGCGTCAGCACCCCGACGTGGTCCGCCATGGTCGAAGAGATCCAGCACTCCACGGGCCCGACCCCGTTCGTGGTCCGCCGCGGCGACCAGACGCTCCTCCTCACCGTGGACGTCCCGCGCGTGGACCGCCCGGTCACGAGCGCCGACGGCAGGACCAAGATCGCGCAGGTCGGCGTGGCCGGGGTGTCGGCGACCACGTCGTTCGACTACACGGCCTGGTCCGCGGTCGGCGGCACCATGTCCTTCGCCGGCGACCTGTTCGGCCAGACCTTCCAGAAGCTGGTCCAGTTCCCCCAGCGCATCCCGGCCGTGATCAACGCGATCTTCGGTGGCGAGCGGGACTCGGAGACCCCGGTCAGCGTCGTCGGCGCGAGCCGGATCGGCGGGGAGGCGGTCGAAGCCGGCCTGTGGCAGCTCTTCCTCCTGTTGCTCGCCGGGCTGAACTTCTTCATGGGCGTGTTCAACCTGCTGCCGTTGCTCCCGCTGGACGGCGGCCACATCGCGGTCATCTGGTACGAGCACGTCCGCAACTGGCTGCGCGACCGGCGGGGCAAGACCGCGGCCGCGCCGGTGGACTACACCAGGCTGTCCGGCATCACGATGGTCCTCGTACTGGTCGGCGGCGCGGTCATGCTGCTGACGGTGACCGCCGACATCGTCAACCCGATCAGGATCACGCAGTAGCGGCCGCAACTCGGGCCGGGTCCTTTCACGATCACGGCAGCTACGCTTTCCTCATGTTGCTGCGCCAGCTGGAGTACCTGAGCGCGCTCGCGCGGGAGGGTCACTTCGGGCGGGCCGCCGAGGCCTGCCACGTCTCCCAGCCCGCGCTGTCCGCCGCCATCCGCAAGCTCGAGGCCGAGCTGGACGTCCAGATCGTCCAGCGCGGGCAGCGGTTCGAGGGCTTCACCCCCGAAGGCAAGCAGGTGCTGCTGTGGGCACACCGCATCCTCGCCGAGCAGGACGCGTTGCGCCACGAGCTGGCCAGCATGCGCGGCGGCCTGTCCGGCGTGCTCCGCATCGGCGCGATCCCCACCGCGCAGACCATCGCGTCGCTGCTGACCGCGCCCATGTTCGAGGACCACCCGCAAGTGCGGATCTCCATCGAGTCGCTGTCGTCGCGCGAGATCGTGCACCGGCTCGCCGAGTTCGACCTCGACATCGGCCTGACCTATGTGGACGGTGAGCCGCTCGGCACCGTCCGCGTCACCCCGCTCTACCGCGAGCGGTACCTGCTGCTCACCCCCGCGGACGGCAGGTTCGCCGACCGCGAGTCGGTGGGCTGGGGCGAGTTGGTGGACACCCCGCTCTGCCTGCTGTCGTCGGTGATGCAGAACCGCCGGATCCTCGACCGCAACTTCGCGGAGGTCGGCGTCACCGTCACCGCGTCGGTCGAGACCGACACCGTCTCGGCCATCTACGCACACGTCGCCACCGGTCGCTGGTCCAGCGTCATCGCGCATGCCTGGCTGTACCTGTTCGGCGTGCCGGAGGGCCTCAAGGTCGTGCCACTCAACCGCCCGCGCCTCGCCTATCAGGTCGGGCTGGTCCTGGCCGACCGCGACCCCGAGCCCATGCTGGCCAGGGCCCTGCTCGACGCGACCAGACGCGTCGACATGCAGGCCGAACTCGATCAACTGCTGAAGAAATACCTGTGATAGACGAGAATTATCGGCCGATCAATCAGAATGTTTTGACGTTCAATCACCGGCTCAGTACCGTCCGGATCGATCTACCCCGGGCAGCACACGGAGGTGCGTCATGGCTCTGTCGTTCCTCGATCGTGAACACACCGTGGCGAAGCCGGGGTACAGCAGATGGCTCATTCCCCCGGCCGCCCTGGCCGTCCACCTCTGCATCGGGCAGGCGTACGCGACCAGCGTGTACAAGACCGCGCTGGTCAAGCACTTCGACGCGAGCCTGACCTCGATCGGCATCATCTTCTCCATCGCGATCGTGATGCTCGGCGTCTCCGCGGCGGTCATGGGCACCTGGGTCGAGCGGGTCGGTCCGCGCGCCGCGATGTTCACGGCGGCGTGCTTCTGGGCGACCGGCTTCCTGATCGGCGCACTCGGCATCGCCACCTCGCAGCTCTGGCTCGTGTACCTCGGCTACGGCTTCGTCGGCGGCATCGGACTCGGCATCGGCTACATCTCGCCGGTGTCCACGCTGATCAAGTGGTTCCCCGACCGGCCGGGGCTCGCGACCGGCATGGCGATCATGGGCTTCGGCGGCGGCGCGCTCGTCGCCTCGCCACTGTCCCGGCAGCTGATGTCGTTGTACGACAGCGGTTACGACCCGTCGAACGCCAAGTCCGTGCCGACCGGCAGTGCTGTTGCCTTGCTGTTCCTCACCCTCGGCATCGTCTACTTCATCGTGATGATGTTCGGTGTCTTCAACGTGAAGGTGCCCGCGCCGGGCTGGAAGCCCGCCGGCTTCGACCCGTCACAGCTCAAGGCGAAGACCCTCGTCACCACGTCGCACGTGTCCGCGGCGAACGCGATCAAGACCCCGCAGTTCTGGTTCCTCTGGGTGGTCCTGTTCTGCAACGTGACCGCGGGCATCGGCATCCTGGAGCAGGCGGGCCCGATGATCCAGGACTTCTTCCGCGAGGGCGACACCTCGACGGTGGCCGCCACCGCCGCGACCGGGTTCGTCGGCCTGCTGTCCATCTTCAACATGGCCGGCCGTTTCGCCTGGTCGTCCACTTCGGACTTCCTGGGCCGCAAACCGACGTACATCATGTACCTCGGCGTCGGCATGGTCCTCTACTTCCTGCTCGCCGTCGCCGGGCACAGTGCCACCGCCGTGTTCGTGCTGATCACCGGCATCATCATCTCCTTCTACGGCGGCGGGTTCGCGACCGTGCCGGCGTACCTGCGGGACCTCTTCGGCACCTACCAGGTCGGCGCCATCCACGGCCGGCTGCTGACCGCCTGGTCCGCGGCGGGCGTCGCCGGGCCGCTCATCATCAACGGCTTCCTCGACGCACAAGGAAAGCCCGGCGAGCTCGTGTACTCCGACTACCGGCCCGCGCTGTTCACCATGATCGGCGTCCTCGCCGTCGGCTTCGTGGCGAACCTGCTGATCCGCCCGGTGGGCGAGAAGTTCCACGAGGCGGCACACAGCGACGCGTTCGCCGAAGCCGGCGAGTCCACCCCCGCCACCCGCTAGGAGGTAACCCGGATGTCCGACAACCCGCAGCAGACGGGTGGGCAGACCACCCGCCTGGTGATCTCCTGGCTGATCGTGGGGCTCATCCTCGCGTACGGCCTGTACCAGACGATCAGGTCGATCCTGCCGCTGTTCGGGGGCTGAGCAACGCGACGACCCCCGCCCGGAGCCCGTCGGTGTCGAGAGGCCCGTCGGTGACGAACGCCTGCAGCAGGTAGCCGTCGAGCAAGGCCGCCAGCGCGAAGCCGCGTTCCGGTCCGGCGAACCGCGCGCAGATGCCACGCAGCCCGTCGATCCACAACTGCGCCGCCGGCCGCAGTTCCGGCGCACGGGCAGCCGCGAGGCACACCTCGTACTCGAGCAGCGCCTGCTCGCGGTCGGCGAGGTACCGGCGCGCGAGGTCGACGAAGGTGCCCGGCAGGTCACGGCTGACCGTCAACTCCTCGGCCCATGCCTCCAGCGCGGCACGCGCGTACTCCGTCGCCTCGCGCAGCGCCGCCGCGACCAGATCGTCGAGCGTCGGGAAGTAGTACGTCGTCGACCCGAGCGGCACACCGGCGAGCGCGGCGATCCGCCGGTGCGTCACGTTGCCGACGCCGACCTCCGCGATGACCCGCACCGCCGCCGTGATGATCTTCTGCCGCCGCGCCTCCGGGTCACGCCGCGGACTCAACGCGCACCGCCCAGGTTGAGCACCGAAACGCCCCCGATGACAAGCAGCACGCCAACAATCTTCTGGAAGCTGATCGGCTCGTTCAGGAACACGATGCCGATGGCCACGATCGCCGCCGTGCCGAGGCCGGACCACATCGCATAGGCCACCCCGACCGGCAGGTCGTGTTTGACGGCCCACGCGAGCGCGGCGAAGGCACCCGCGTACGCGACGAGACACACGACCGTCGGCAGCACTCTGGTGAACCCCTCGGTCGCCTTGAGCAGGCTGGTCCCGAGCACTTCGAGCGCGATCGCGCCCAGCAGGAAGACATACGGCAACTGCACCACTCCCAGCGGTTGTACATCTGTACATGTACAAATGTACACCACGATAGGCTTAGCCAGGTGCGCACTGGAGACCGAATCGACAGAGTCCGGTTGTCGCTGGTGTACCTCCCCATCGAGTCTCGGGCCGGTGACGTGAAAGCCCCTCCCCTGACCGAGGTCGCCTTCCTCTTCACCGAGCTCGGCACCACGGACGGCCACGCGGGCCTCGGCCTCAGCTACGCGAAACGCGCCGGCGGTCCCGCCCTCTACGCCCACGCCAAGGAGATCGCCCCCTTGTTGCTGGGCGAGGACCCGAACGACATCGGCCGGGTATGGGAGAAACTCGCCATCGCGGGCGCGTCCGTCGGCCGCGGCGGCCTCGCCACGCAGGCAATCGGCGCCGTCGACATCGGCCTGTGGGACCTCAAGGCGAAGCGCGCCAACCTGTCGCTGGCAAAGCTGTTAGGCGCCTACCGTGACGCGGTGTCCTGTTATCACACGTTGGGTGGATCTCCTTCCCTGTCAGTAGGTGAGCTGTTCGAGACCGCCCGGCGATCCCTGGAACAGGGTGCCGGCGGCATCAAGGTGGAGATAGGACGAACGAACCCGGCGCGTGCTCTCACGCAGGTCCGCGACCGGCTGGGCGCCGACGTGCCCCTCATGGTCGACGCGGGCCAGCAGTGGGACCGCGCGACCGCGCTCCACATCGGCCGAGCACTCGAGCCACTGGCCCTGACGTGGCTCGAAGCACCACTGGACGCCCACGACACCGAGGGCCTCGCCGCGCTGGCATGCGCGCTCGACACCCCGATAGCCGCCGGCGAACCGCTGACCACCGTCGACGAACACTGGCAACTCATGCACGCCGGCGCGAGCGACTACGTCCAGCCGGACGCCCCGAGAATCGGCGGCATCACACCGTTCCTGCGAATCGCGGCACTGGCCAACCACAAGCGACTGGCCATCGCACCACACTTCGCGGCGGAACTGCATGTCCACCTGGCCGCCGCCTACCCGGGCACGGCCTGGGTCGAGCACGTCACCTGGCTCGAGCCGCTCTTCAACGAGCGCCTCGAACTCAAGGACGGCACCGTCCTGGTCCCCGACCGCGCCGGCATAGGCTTCAGCCTCAGCGAGAGGTCCCGGGTATGGACCACCGACCGCATCGAGTTCGCCGAATCCGTCTAGCGCCTCGACATCCGTCTAGCGCCTCGACCAGTTCACGGCCTGTTCCGGCCACCACCACGGCGGACGCGTTCCGGCAGCGCCGTCAGCAGCCCCGCTCGCAACCAGACGTCCTGACCTTCGCCGCCACGCAGGCACGCGCCGGTCCGTCGCCACGCACGAGCGCCAGTTCTCCGTCGCGAACGTCGCGAGTCCTTCGTCACCAGGCGTCGCTATTCCTCCGTCGCAAACGTCGACAGTCCTCGTCGCCATCCTCCGTCACGAAACTCGCTAATCCTCCGTCTCTCCAAGCGTCGCCAGTCCTCCGTCACGAACGTCGACAGTCCTCGTCGCCATCCTCCGTCACGAAACTCGCTAGTCGTCCGTCGCCAGGCGTCGCCGGTTCGCCACGATCCCGACCGCGTGCCCCTCCAGCCGTCCGAACCCGCACAGGATGTTCGGCGCCTCCGTCACGAGTGTCGCCAATCCTCCATCACGAACGTCGCCAGTCCCTCGTAGCCAATCCTCCGTCACGAACGCCGTCAATCCTCCGTCGCCAGGCGTCGCCGGTCTCCGTCGCGAAAACGCCGCCAGGCGTCAGCCGGACGCCTCCCGCAGCGCGGGCAGGATGCGATCCCGCGCCGCGGCCAGGAACCCGTCCTGGTGGCCACCGCCGATCTGCACCAGCGCGACGTGCGTGAAACCCGCTTCCCAGAAGGGTTTCACCGCCGACACGATCGCATCCGGATCGTTCCCGCACGGAATGTTCTCCGCCACGTCCTCCTTGGTGACGAACTGGGTCGCCGCCGCGAAGCCGGCCGGACCCGGCAACTCGGCATTGACCTTCCACCCGCCCGCGAACCAGCGGAACTGTTCGTGCGCACGCGCGATCGCCGCATCACGATCAGCGTCCCAGCACACCGGTAGCTGACCGATCTTGGGCGCGTCCCGCCGCCCGAAACGGTCCCACTCGTCGCAGAGCCCCGCCTCCGGCTCAACGGCGATCATCGCGTCGGAGAGCGGCGCGAACCGTTGCACCGACTGGCTTCCGGACACCGCGACCGCCATGGGCACGCGAATGTCCGGCAGGTCCCACAACTTCGCGGAGTCCACACGGAAGTGTTCACCCTTGAAGTTGACGTAACCGCCGTCGAACAGCGCGGAGATGATCTGCACCGCCTCGACGAGCATCTCGTGCCGCACGTTGACCGGCGGCCAGCCTCGACCGACGACGTGCTCGTTGAGGTTCTCTCCCGCACCGAGCCCGAGCGTGAACCGGTTGCCGGACAACAACTGCACGGTCGCCGCCTGTTGTGCGACAACGGTTGGGTGGTACCGCATGGTCGGACACGTCACGTAGGTCATCAGGTCGACCCGCTCGGTTACCTGAGTGACCGCGCCGAGCGTGGCCCACGCGTTCGGCGAATGTCCTTGTTCCGCGAGCCACGGGAAGTAGTGGTCGCTCGTCACCTCGAAGTCGAAGCCAGCCCGCTCCGCCTCCGCAGCATACCGTACCAGCTCCCGCGGGCCGGCCTGCTCCGTCATCAACGTGTATCCGAAGTGGACCATCAGACGTGCGCGCCTTCCGCTACCTCCTCGACCAGTCTGGCACAGAAGGCGTCGAGGTCGTCCGGATTCCGGCTCGACACGAGACCGTTGTCGGTGACGACCTCCCGGTCCACCCACGTGGCGCCGGCGTTGCGGAGGTCGGTACGCAGGCTCGGCCACGACGTCATCGTCCTGCCGCGCACGACGTCCGCCTCGATGAGCACCCAACCGCCGTGACAGATCACCGCGATCGGCTTGTGCGCGTCGGCGAACCGGCGGACGAACCGCGCGGCACGCTCGTCCGCGCGCACGAAGTCCCCGTTGGCGACACCGCCGGGCAGCACCAGAGCGTCGTACGAGTCGGCGTCGGCATCGTCGATCGCGACGTCCACATGCTTCTCGTCGCTCTTGTCCAGGTGGTTGAACGCCTGAATCTCCCCCGACTCGAGCGACACCAGCTCAGGACGCCCACCGGCCTCGGCAACCGCCTGCCACGGCCGGTCGAGCTCGACCTGCTCCACGCCGTCGGTCGCCAGGAAAGCAATCCTCTTGCCGTCAATCGCAGGCATGACACCTCACTCTTTCGGTATCTCCGTCCAACGTTCGGCGACTACCCGTCTGCGCCGACGACAAACCCAGCCGCCACCCACTCCGGGCGCCTTCGACACCTTCGTGTCAGCGTCGCTCAGGCGTTCGAAAGCCGGTGTATCGTGGCCCGCATGGCAGCACTCCAAGCATCACTTCTCGACGACCTCGACGACGTCGGTCTTCGTTCGCTCGGCCCGACTCGCCGCACCGAGCTGACGGCAGGCGCGTGGGTCGACGTACGCCCCGGCTGGCTCACGGGCGCGGGCACTCTCTTCGAGCGCCTGGCGAGCGGAGTGCCGTGGCGTGCCGAACGACGGCAGATGTACGACCGCCGCGTCGACGTGCCGAGGTTGCTGTGTTTCTATGATGAGCAGGAGCCGCTCCCGGACCCCGTACTGACGGACGCCAGGAACGCGCTCAGCGCGCACTACGCGGCGGAGCTCGGCGAACCGTTCCGTACCGCCGGTCTGTGCTACTACCGCGACGGCAAGGACAGCGTCGCGTGGCACGGAGACCGCATCGGCCGCGGGAACACGGAGGACACGATGGTGGCGATCGTCTCCGTCGGCGCACCACGGGCACTGTTACTCAGGCCGCGGGACGGCGGCCAAACCCTCCGCTACGCACTGGGCCTCGGCGACCTGATCGTCATGGGCGGCTCGTGCCAGCGGACATGGGAACACGCGGTGCCGAAGACGGCCAAGCCGGTCGGACCACGCATCAGCATCCAGTTCCGACCCCGCGGCGTTCGCTGAAACACAGACCTGCCAAAGAAAGGAGCCTTCCGACGATCCCTGAACCGCGCCCGTCACCCCCGCGTCCCGAGCCTCCAGCCCACGCTCCACCCGGGATCCCAACTCGAAACTCTCAGCCCGAACCCGCTGCATTCCCCTACACAGAGCCCTGAACGGAAAGGAGAACGCCTTACTCGAACATCCCTGCCAACCGCCCCTGCGCGACACGAAGGCGTCGGCCAGACCCCATTCGAGTCGTACACGACGGTCGCACCAACCCGAGACGGCACATCGCACACCCCACATGCCAACCAGTGTGGCGCGGGCGTGGTTCCGGTCCGGAACCGCCGGAACCACGCCGTCCCGCCGCTGGCTCAGGTGTCGACGCGGTCCGCGAGCAGATCGCCGAAGAAACCACGGATATCGGCGACCAGCACGTCCGGCGCCTGGTGTGCCGCATAGTGACCGCCGGTGTCGTACTCGCGCCAGGACACCACGTTCTTGTGGTCACGGTCGACGAACCGGCGAATCGACTTGAAGTCGCCGGCGAAGGCGGCAAGGCCGATCGGGACGGTGGTCGGTTCTGTCGGCGCGTCCATGTGCGCGTTCTCGTAGTAGAACCGCGCCGATGACGCCGAAGTGCCGGTGAACCAGTAGATCGCCAGATTCGTCAGCGCGAACTCGATGTCGACCGCATCGCCGAATAGCTGACCGTTCCACCCGATCAGCCCAGCTGGCGAGTCGGCCAGCGCATGCGCCAACGTCTGCGGCTGCTGGCCCTGAACCTGGCCGAAGGCGCCCAGGTTCTCGTGGAACCACTGCAGGTGGGCCATGGCGGCGAGCTCGTCCTCCGTCATACCCTCGAACTCGGCGGGATCGCCGCCGGGAAAGGAGAAGATCTGTGTGACGTGCACGCCGGCCACGTGCGACGGATCCACTCGTCCGACCTCGGGTGAGATCAGGGAACCGCCGTCGTTGCCGACCGCGCCGTACCGCTCGTAGCCGAGCCGCCGCATCAGCTCGGCCCACGCCCGGGCCACGCGCTGAACCGTCCAGCCGCGTTCCTTGGTCGGACCGGAGAAGCCGAAACCTGGCACCGACGGGATGACCAGGTCGAAGGCCTGCGCGGGGTCGAGGCCATGTGCCCTCGGGTCGGTCAGCGGACCGATGACGTCGAGGTACTCGACCACCGACCCGGGCCAGCCGTGCGTGAGGATGAGTGGGAACGCGTTCGGCTCCGTGGACCGGATGTGCAGGAAGTGCACGTTCTGGCCGTCGATCTCGGTGGTGAACTGCGGGTGGGCGTTGAGCTTGGCCTCCCACGCACGCCAGTCGTAGTCGTGCAGCCAGTGGTTGGCGAGACGCCGCACGTAGTCAACCGTGACCCCGTAGTCCGTGCCGGCGTCCGTGCCGGCGTCCGGAAGTTCCTCGGTCCACCGGGTGCGGGCGAGCCGGTCACGGAGGTCGTCGAGGTCGACCTGCGGGATGTCGATGTGGAAGGGACGGACCTCAATGCTGTTCGTCATGGGTACAACGCTAGGAGGCTATTAGGCATAGATCGTTCCTAATTGAATGGCAGACTTGTCGCCATGTTGGAGACGTCGGCGAGACTTCTACGCCTGCTGTCGCTGTTGCAGAGTCCGCGCGACTGGACCGGCGCTGAGCTGGCGGAACGGCTCGAGGTCAGTCCCCGTACGGTGCGCAACGACGTCGAGCGGCTTCGCGCCCTCGGTTATCCGGTGCATGCGACGCGTGGGGCGGTTGGTGGCTACCGGTTGGGTGCCGGCGCCGCGCTGCCGCCGCTGTTGCTGGACGACGAGGAGGCGGTCGCGGTGGCGTTGAGTCTTCGTACCGCGACGAGTGGGGCGGTCGAAGGCGTGGAGGAGACGTCGCTGCGAGCGCTGGCGAAGTTGGAGCAGGTGTTGCCGTCCCGCCTGCGTAGGCGGGTGCGGGCGCTGCAGAGCCATACCGTGCCGGTTCCGCGGTATGACCGGACTCCGACGGCGGCGCCGGACGTGCTGTCCGCGTTGGCGATGGCCTGCCGCGACCAGGAGACGCTGCGGTTCGACTACGAGACCCACAGCGGCGAGCCGTCGCGGCGACGAGTCGAGCCGTACCGCCTGGCCAACTGGGGCCGCCGCTGGTACCTGGTCGCGTACGACCTGGAACGCGACGACTGGCGCACGTTCCGGGTCGACCGGATGAGCGCGCCGCGGCAACCGGCGGGTCCACGGTTCACGCCGAGGGCGCTGGCGGAGGCGGACGTGGCGTCGTACGTGTCCAGCCGAGCATCGGCGGCCGCGTGGCGATACCGCGCACGGGTGACGGTACGTGCCGCGGCGGCTTCCGTCGTGGAACGCATCAACCCGGCGGTGGGCGCGGTGACGGCCCTCGACGAGGGGACGTGCGTACTGGAGACAGGCGCGGACACGATCGACTCGCTGGCGGTTCACCTGGGACTGCTGGGGTTCGACTTCCATGTCACGGAGCCGCCGGAGCTGGTGGCACACCTACGTGAGCTGGCGTCCCGCTACCAGCGTGCGACGGCCCCAAGCGACTCCACCCCGGCGAACGAGACGGTCGTCGACGGGGAACCGGGGACGAACGAGCGAAAGGCATCGGGCGAGCCCACCGGCCAGTAATGACCGGTAGCGAGGGCCGCCGGCCCGAGGATGCAGTCGCGGGCGCCGGGACGGGCGCGAGGGCGAGGAGCGCACGCGCAGGCAGAGACTCGGGGCGGGATGACGACGACCGGAGCAGGACGGCTTGGTCACGCGTACCCGCACTCGTGGGCGTGCCAGGGCGGTCGCCGAGCGGTGCGCGTCGAACTGCGGTCGAAAAGCGCCTTCGGGGTCGGCCGAGGTGCTGCCGGCGTGAGCGAGGCGCTGAGGTTCAGGCGGGTCGGAACGGTCGCTGGGCTCGCTGCGGGCTGTCAGAGGCTCAGGAGCGCACCAGGCGGGCTATGGCCTCGCTTGCTTCGCGGACCTTTTCGTCGGCGTCCTTGCCGCCGTCGGTCAGGGCCTGGGCTACGCAGTGCTTCAGGTGTTCGTCCATCAGGCCAAGGGACACTGCCTGCAGCGCCTTGGTGGCGGCGGAGATCTGCGTCAACACGTCGATGCAGTACTCGTCGTTCTCCACCATGCGTTGTAGGCCGCGGATCTGGCCCTCGATGCGACGGAGGCGCTTGAGGAAGCCGTCCTTGTCGCTGGTGTAGCCGCGCATCGATGTGCCCTTTCCGCTGTGTCGCACCCGTGACCCTTCACTATACCCGCAGGGGGTACCTGACGTCAGCCGTACGTCGACCGGTTGAATTTTCTTGCCCTGGGCTGGGCATCAGCGGCTAGCGTGATCACGTGTTCACCACGCGCCCGGAACTCGCCGGCACCTTTGGCATGGTCGCCTCCACGCACTGGCTCGCCTCCTCCGCCGGCATGGCCATCCTCGAACGGGGCGGCAACGCCTTTGACGCGGCCGCCGCCGCTGCGTTCACCCTGCACGTATGCGAGCCGCACATGAACGGGCCCGGCGGGGAGGTGCCGGCCATCTTCGTGACCGCCGGTAACCCGACGCCTACTGTCCTTTGTGGACAAGGGGTGGCTCCCGGCGGTGCGACCGCGGAGCGGTTTCGGGAGCTCGGGCTCGACGTCATACCTGGGACCGGACTGCTCGCCGCCACCGTGCCCGGGGCGGTCGGCGCCTGGCTGACTCTCCTCCGGGACCACGGCACCATGCCGCTGCGGGACATCCTCGACTTCGCCATCGGGTACGCCGAACACGGGCATCCCGTGGCGCCTGCCGTCGTCGACACCATCGCCGCCGTCACACAGCTGTTCCAGCAGTACTGGCCCAGCTCGGCCCGACTCTGGCTGCCCGTCCCCGCCGCCGGTGACCTCTTCCGGAACCCCGCGCTCGCCGCCACCTACCGCCGTCTGGTGGACGAGGCCGAGGCCGCCGGCGGGGACCGGGAGCGGCAGCTCGACGCCGCGATCCGCACCTGGTACGAGGGGTTCGTCGCCGAGGCGGTCGACGAGTTCTGCCGCACCGAGATCATGGACGACTCCGGGCGCGCGCACGCCGGGTTGCTCACCGGCGCCGACCTGGCCGCCTGGCAACCGTCGTACGAGCCCACGATCAGCCTCGACGTGTTCGGGTGGCAGGTGCACAAGGTCGGCGCCTGGAGTCAGGGCCCGGTGTTGCTCCAGCAGCTGGCCATGCTGGAGGCGTTGGGCGACCCGGCCGAACCGGTCAGCGCGGCCGAGGTGCATCGCGTGGTCGAGGTCGCGAAGCTGGCCTTCGCCGACCGGGATGCCAACTTCGGCGATGGAGCCGACCTCTCGCCGCTGTTCGACCCCGCCTACATCGCTCGGCGGGCCGCGTTGGTGGGCGACGACGCGGGCCCCTCGCTACGCAACGGGCTCGGGCGGCTGCCGAAGTACGTGTTGGAGGGCAGGACCGCGCCGATGGGGTTCGGCACCGGGGAGCCGACACTCGGCGGCAGTAGCGGACCTGCGTTGGACACGGACGGTCCGCCGGCGTTTCACCGCGGCGGATCGTACGGCTCGGGGCGCTCGGGCGGCTTCCTGCCGGCGTTGCGGCAGGACGACGGGTTCCTGGGCGCTCGGCATCGGCCGGGCGAGCCCACCGTCAACTGGTGGGGCACCACCCGCGGCGACACCTGCCACATCGACGTCGCCGATCGGTGGGGGAACGTCATCTCCGCGACCCCGTCCGGTGGGTGGTTGCAGAGCTCGCCCACGATCGAGTCCCTCGGGTTCTGCCTCGGGACGAGGGCACAGATGTTCTGGCTCGAGGACGGGCTGCCCAACACCATCGCGCCCGGGAAGCGGCCACGGACCACGCTCTCTCCCTCCTTCGCCACGCGGGACGGCATCCACCTCTCGTTCGGGACGCCCGGCGGTGACCAGCAGGACCAGTGGCAGCTGGTCTTCTTCCTCAACCACGCCGTCCACGGCATGAACCTGCAGGCCGCCATCGACTCGCCCTCCTGGCACACCGCCGCCTTCGCGTCCTCCTTCTACCCTCGCGAGACCAGTACGCAACTGCTCATCGAGTCTCGTGTCGGCGGCGCCATCGACGAGCTCAGGAAGCTCGGACATGACGTGGCGGTCATGGACGGCTGGTCCCTCGGGCGGATGTCCGCCATCTCCCGGGACCTCGAGACCGGACTGCTCCGGGCCGGCGCCAACGCCCGTGGCCAGCAGGGGTACGCCGTCGGTCGCTAGTGCGGTGTCCAACGGGAAGCCGAGCCCGGCGATCGTGGGCGGACACCTGCACTACCGATGCCGCACGCCGTCGATCCGCCTCGGCACGCCGTGCGGGTTGCCGTCCCGGAGGACCTCCGGCAGCAGTGCCTGCGGCATGTTCTGGTACACCACGGGCCGCAGGAAACGCCGGAGTGACGTCGTGCCGACCGACGTGTGGCCGGGAAACGTCGTCGCCGGGTACGGGCCGCCGTGGTGCATCGCGTACGTCACCGACACGCCCGTCGGCCAGCCGTTCCACAGCACCCGGCCGACCCGCTCGGTCAGCACGGCCACCAGGCGCGACACCGCCTCGTCCGGCGCCGAGCCGTGCACCGACGCGGCCAGCTCACCGGTGAACGCACGCGCGCACTCCAGCAGCTCGGCCTCGGACGAGTACCGCACCACCATCGACACCGGGCCGAAGCACTCGGTCAGCAACTCCTTCCGCGCCGCCAGGAAGTCCGCCGCGTCGCAGCCCAGCAGCGTCGGCGCGGTGTCCTCCCCCGCCACCAGCACCCGCACGGCCGGGTGCGCGCTCAGGGCCGCCAGGCTCGCCGCGTACTGGCCGGCGATGTCGTCGTTCAGCATCGGCTCGGCCACCTGCCCGGACAATGCCGCCTCGACGAACGACTCGAACGCCGGCGCGTCGGCCGCCGGCACGAACACCACGCCCGGCTTCGTGCAGAACTGCCCGTTCCCCAGCGTGAACGACGCGACGTAGCCCTCCGCGAGCCCCTCCGCACGCTCGGCCACCGCGGACTCCGTCACGAAGACGGGGTTCACACTGCCCATCTCGGCATAGAACGGGATCGGGTCGGGCCGCGCGCACGCCAGGTCGTACAGCGCACGCCCACCCTCGAGCGATCCGGTGAACGCGCCCGCCCTGATCCGCGGGTCCGTCACCAGCGAACGGCCCACCTCGAAGCCGTGCACCACGCCGAACCCGCCTTCGGGCACGCCGGCCGCGGACAACGCGGCCGACACGAGCGAACCGACGAGGTCGCTCACCGACGGGTGCCCGGGACTCGCCTTCACCACCACCGGGCAGCCGACCGCGAGAGCCGCCGCGGTGTCGCCGCCGGCCACACTGAACGCGAACGGGAAGTTCGACGCCGCGAACACCGCCACCGGGCCGACCGGCACGAGCATCCGCCGCAGGTCGGCCCGCCCGCCGGCCGGCCAGTACGTGTCGGGCGAGTCGAGCACGACGTCCAGGTAACCGCCCTCCATGACCGTCTCCGCCAGCAGGCGCAGCTGGAACGTCGTCCGCTCCAGCTCGTGGTGCAGGCGTGGCCGCTCCGGCAGGTTGGTCTCCCGGTGCGCGAGGGGCACCAGGTCGCCCGCGGCCGCGTCCAGTGCGTCCGCGACGCGCCGCAACGCCTCGGCCCGGACCGCGGGCGGCAGCGCGGCACACGGCTCCCGCGCCTCCTCGGCCGCCGCCAGCTGCTTGTCCAGCGTCGACCTGGTCGCCTCGCTCATCCGCGGCCACCTCCCTCCGCGGGCGCGACGCGCGCCCGCTCCTCGGCCACGCCCAGGTCGTCGCGCATGCTCACCACGCCTCGTCCAACAGTCGCAACCCGTCCTCGATCCGGTGCCGGGCGATTCCGCCGTAGCCGATCGCCAGCCCCGGCCGCTCTGTGCCGAACCCGTAGTACCCGGCCATGTTCTCCACCCTGACCCCGGCCGCCGCCGCCCGCTCGACGAGCGCCGGCACGTCCACGTCGCCGCGGGGCCAGACGGCCAGGTGCAGGCCCGCCGTCGACGGCACGATCTCCAGCCGGTCGGCGAAGTCGCGACGCAGGACCGCCAGAATCAGCGCCCGCCTGGCCGCGTACTCACGGGTCGAGCGCCGGACGTGCCGCACGAACAGCCCGTCGGCCATGAAGCGGGCCATCGCGCCCTGGGTGGTGACGTCGGTCTGCCGGTCCGACAGGCGTTTCGCGGCCAGCAGCGCGGGCATCAGCGACGGGGGCGCGACCAGGAACCCCAGCCGCAGCATCGGCAGCATGGTCTTGGAGAACGAGCCGACGTACAGCACGCGGTCGCCGCGGTCGAGGCCGTGCAGCGGCTCCAGCGGCCGGTCGGCGAAGCGGAACTCGCTGTCGTAGTCGTCCTCGATCACCACCGCGTCCGCGCGGCGCGCCCACTCCAGCAGGGCCGTGCGCCGGCCGAGCGACATCGGCGGGCCGAGCGGGAACTGGTGCGACGGCGTGGTGTACACGAGCCGCGTGCCCGCCGGGATCGCTCGCACGTCAACGCCTTCCGCGTCGACCAGGGCACCGGACACCTGGGCGCCGAACGACATGAAAAGGTCCCGCGCCGGCGGGTAACCGGGTTCCTCGACGGCGACCCGCGTGCCCGGCTCGACCAGCACCCGGGCGATGAGGTCGAGCGCCTGCTGGGCGCCGCTCGTGATCAGCACCTGCGCGGGCGGCACGCGCACCGAGCGGGACAGCCCGATGTGCCGCGCGACCTCCGCACGCAGCGCCGGCTCGCCGGCCGGGTCGCCGTAGTTGGCCCGGGTCAGGTCCAGGTCCCGCAGCTGGCGCGCGACCTGCCGGCGCCACGCCTCGATGGGGAAGCCATGCGCGTCCGGCACGCCGACGCCGAAGTCGTACGGCACGGGCACGGTCGCTTCGGCGTCCGCGGCCAGTTCGCGCCACACCGGCCGCGCCGACACGGCACCACCACCCACCGTGGGCATGCTGGCCGGCGGGGGCGGGGTCGCGCAGACGAACGTGCCGGCGCCGACCCGGCCGACCAGGAAGCCTTCGGCGGTCAGCCGTTCGTAGGCCAGCGCGACGGTGTTGCGGGAGACGGCGAGCTGGCGGGCCAGCTCACGGGTGGGCGGCAGCCGCTCGCCGGAGCGCAGCCGGCCGTCCAGCACCGCCTCGTGCAGCTGCCGGTAGATCCGGGCGGACAGGTCGCCGCGCCCGGACAGGCTGACGTGGAACTCCACGCGGGCCACCGTACATTGGCCCAACCAAACCGCTCCATATTGGCTCTTCTGTGCGGCCAATCCACTGTCTACGGTCAACGCCATGAGGATCGTGCCACCGGCGGGTCCGGCCCGCCCACTCGCCGTCGCGCAGCTGACCGACTCGATCGGGCTCGGCGGCTACCTGGTGTGCTCCGCCCTGTATTTCACCCGGATAGTGGGTCTGTCACCCACACAGGTGGGGTTTGGGCTCACGCTCGGTTGGGCGATCGCGTTCGTCGTGGCCGTGCCGCTCGGGCACCTGGCCGACCGGCGCGGTCCTCGCGGGGTCGCGATGGTGCTGGCGCTGTGCACGGCCGCCGCTCTGCTGCTGTTCCTGGCCGTCCGGTCGTTCGTGCCGTTCGTGCTCGTGGCGTGCGTGTACTCGAGCGCGATCTCGGGGCTGAACGCGGCGCGGCAGGCCCTGCTCGCGGGGCTGGTCACGGCCGCGGACCGGACGAAGGTGCGGGCCGCGCTGGCGGCGGCGATCAACGGGGGTATCGCGATCGGCGCCGGGCTCGGCGGGCTGGCGCTGCAGTTCGACACCGCGACGGCGTACCTGACGGTGTTCGTGGTCGACGCGGTCAGCTTCGTGGTGTCCGCGCTGGTGTTGCTGCGGCTGCCGGTCGTGGCGCCCACACCGGCCGGGGCGAAGGGCGAGCCGCGGCTCGCGGTGTTGCGGGACCGGCCCTACGCGCTCGTGGCCCTGCTGAACATGGTGCTGCAGCTGCACATTCCGATGATCACGCTGGCGATTCCGCTCTGGGTCGTCGAGCGGACGAGCGCGCCCGGGTGGACGGTGTCGGCGCTGCTCGTGCTGAACACGGTGACGATCGTGCTGTGCCAGGTGACGGTGGCGAACCGGGTGACGGGCCTGACCAGCGCGGTCCGGCACCTCCGGTACGCCGGGGTCACGCTGCTCGCCGCGTGCGCGGTGTTCGCGACGTCCGGGTTCGGCGCACCGGCCTGGCTCGCGGTGGCGATCCTGCTGCTGGCGGCCACACTCCAGGCCGGTGCGGAGATGCTGCAGGCGAGCGGCTCGTGGGAGATCAGCTTCGGCCTCGCACCCGAGGGCCGGCACGGGCAGTACCAGGGGTTCTTCGGCTCCGGCTTCACCGTGGCCAGGATGCTGGGCCCACTGCTGGTGACGACGCTGGTGCTGGGCTGGGGCACGGCCGGCTGGCTGCTCCTCGGCGCGGTGTTCGTCGCCGCGGGCATCGCGATGGGCCCGGCCGTACGCTGGGCAGCCCACACCCGCCCGTCGGTCGCGAGTCCCGCACCAGAACACCGCGAGTCCCGCGTTGAAACACACCGAGTTGTGGGTTCGTGCGGGCCGGAGGTGCACGAACCCGCAACTCGGGGTCCGTGAACGCGGGACTCGCGGTGTTTGAACGCGGGACTCGCGGGGGTCAGGCCAGGACGCGGCGGATTACCGTGATGGGGCCGATGCTGTCGATGTTGCTGATCTTGACGTCCTCGCCGAAGCTCGGGGCGTGGACCGCCCGGTTGGCGTCGATGGCGATGGCGACGTGGTGGACCGGCTCGTAGAAGAAGATCAGGTCGCCCGCGCGGACGTCCGGGCGGGCGACCTTGCGGCCTACCGTGGCCTGCTGGCGCGACACCCGCGGCATGTTGACGCCCGCCGCGTGGAACGCGGTCTGCACCAGGCCCGAGCAGTCGTAGGACTGGGGACCGATCGCGCCCCACAGGTACGGCTTGCCGAGCTGCCCGAGGGCGAACTGCACCACCGCACCGGCGTTGCCGCCCGGGATGACGACGTTGCTGCTGTCGTAGTCCTCGATGCCGTCCAGCAGGGACCGCTGCTCGGGCGTCAGGTTGTCGAGCGCCGAGCGGACCTCGGTGATCTGCGCGTCGAGCGCGGAGCGGCGCTGCTGCACGTCGTTCGCGCTGGCGGTCACCTTCGCCTCGAGGTCCTGCGCCTGCTTCGCGGCGGCGACGGCCGTGTTCTCCGCGTCCTCGGCCGCCGCGAGCGCGGCGTCGCCCTGGCGCGGGGTGCTGGTGAGATGCGCGACGAGGCTCAGCTCCTCCAGCCTGCCGACCAGGTCGTCGGGGCTGGTGCTGGTGGCGAGCGCGGACAGCGCGTCGAGGTCGCCGCGGGAGGACAGCACGTCGGCGACCCGGTCGACATCCTGGGCGGTGTCGGCCTTGGTCCGCAGCTTGTCGGCGTTGGCCTTCGCCTCGTCGGCGGCCTTGGTCGCGGCGGCGGACGCCTGCTGCTGGGTGGTGAGCTGCTCCTGGACGGTCAGCAGCTCCTCGTTGACGAGCTCGGCCTCCGCGCTCAGGTCGTAGTAGTGCGCGAGCAGCCCGGCCACGGTCGTCGGCTGCGCCGACGCGGGCACGACCAGCAACGTCGCGGTCAGTAGGACCGCGCCACCGATGCCGGCCAACGAAGTGGGCAGTGCACGCACCCCGAGCTCCCCTCTCGTTCTCGGACGCCGTGTCCATTGTTCAACAAAGATCGCCATCCCGCTGGAAATCTCGCGAACCGGGCACGAACGTCTGCACGGTAGGGCAACGCGGATAACGTTAGGGTGAGTCGGGTGAGCAACCTCGCGGCCGTATCCGACCTGCACGTCTCCTATCAGGAGAACCGCGAGCTCGTCGAGGCCATCCAACCGGAGACCCCGGCGGACTGGCTGCTGGTGGCGGGCGACGTCGGAGAGCGGGTCGCGGACGTCGAGTGGGCGCTGTCCGTGCTGCGCGAGCGGTTCGCGAAGGTCGTGTGGGTACCGGGCAACCACGAGCTGTGGACGATCCCCGACGACCCGATCCAGCTGCGCGGGGTGGCGCGCTACGAGGAGCTGGTGGAGACGTGCCGGCGGATCGACGTGGTCACGCCGGAGGACCCGTACCCGACCTGGGACGGGCCGGGCGGGCCGGTGACCGTCGTGCCGCTGTTCCTCGGCTACGACTACACGTGGCGTCCAGACGGCTGCTCGACGAAGGAGGAGGGGCTCAAGTACGCGCACAGCACCGGGGTGGTCTGCACGGACGAGTACATGCTGCACCCGGACCCGTTCCCGACCCGGGACGACTGGTGCCGCGCGCGGGTCGCCGAGACCGAGCGGCGGCTCAAGGAGTGCGACCCGACGGTGCCGATGGTGTTCGTCAACCACTACCCGCTGGTACGGGAGCCGACACGGGTGCTGCGGTATCCAGAGTTCGCGCAGTGGTGCGGCACCGAGCTGACCGCCGACTGGCACACCCGGTTTCCCACTGCCGTCATGGTGTACGGGCATCTGCACATCCCACGAAGCACGGTGTACGACGGAGTGCCATTCCTCGAGGTGTCGCTGGGCTATCCACGGGAGTGGCGACCGAGGAAGAACCCGCCGCAACTGCCGCGCCACATCCTGCCCTAACTACTAGGGCGTGTCCCGTGGATCATGGAACGGGGTCTTTGAGCCAGATCCGGATGGAGGCGACGTCGATGGTGGCCTGGTACATGAAGTCACGCTTGTCGTAACGGGTGGCCACGGCCCGGAACCCCTTGAGCTTGTTGATAC
>NZ_DASQCC010000146.1:0-56080 GCF_035634895.1 Actinophytocola sp.
CCCGGTGCGCGGCCGCGGCTTCGCGCGTGCCGGCGTGCTCCTCGTCCTGAGCGCTCTCGCCGTGACGGCAACGGAACCCTGGCTGAACAGTCCACTTGCGACAGTCGGGGTGGCGGTCGTCGAGGGCGCCGTCGTCGTCGCGCTGTCGCCCGAGCTGGATCACCGTTGGCTGATTCCGTTGCGGCGCTGGCGCGTCCGGCGGCGCCACCCGCTGTCGCGGCACGCCGTCGAGATCCCGCTGGAGTCGACGATCCAGCAACTGTGGAAGAGCGGGGCGTACCGGTCGGTGGTCGAGCAGTTGACCTCCGACCTGCTCGACCACTGGGACGAGGGTGAGTGGCGCCTGCTGACCTACGCCGCCCGCACCGCGGACGGTCCGGTCACCGCGGTGTTCGCCGTGCCCCGGTTGGCCTACGAGCCGGACCGGGCGCGGGTGGCGCTGGTGCCCGTGGCGGAAGATATATTTGTTTGATGTCGTACGGGTGGCGGATCTGCGATTCCGCCGCCCGTACGCCAAACTGTCGCCATGACGGACCACGTGCGCGTGTATTTCGCGGTGGAGCAGGATGCCGAAGGCTGGCCACCCGTGACCGTCGAGCGGATGTGGGCCACCCCGACCCCGCGTGAACGCGTCGTCGTGTTGGACAACATTCCGTTCTTCGCCCGCGGGTTCGCGTGCTTCGACGTCGTGGCGGTGACCGAGGACGGCGACGGCGCGCTGTGGGCGGACAAGACCATCAAATGGTCCGGCAACTGCACTATTCGGGTTATCCCGTACCGCAGCGGCCCGCTCCACGGTGACCGGCAGGCCGTGCTCGACACGTTCAAACCGTTCGGCATCGACGGCGAGGGAATTGAGCAGTACGGCATTGTCGCGCTCAATGTGCCTGGCGACGCCGATCTTGTCGCGGTGAAGAGGCTCCTGCGTGAGGGTGAGCAGGACAGCCGCTGGGCCTGGGAAGAAGGCTGTGTCGGCGACGCCTGGGCGGACGCCTAGATTCCGCGCCCGCCAGAATCCCGGCACTGGGCGTCAGAAGAACCAACCGGCGCAGATTGCCGGGGAAGCGGCCAGCGCGCTGAAACGGATGAAGCGGCCGGCCAGGCCGGCGCCGATGAATGCCGTGAGGTTCATTCGCACCATGCCGGCGAGTACGGATGTGGCCATGAACGGCGGCAGGCCGAGTACCGAGCTGATGCCGTACGTGCCGACCATCCATTTCGGGTGGCGCTGGCATTTCTCCCGCAGCACCTCGACCCACATGCGGAATCGCTTCGTGCGGCGGTGCCAGCGCAGGCGGCGGGGCGTTTCCAGCTTTTCCTTGTGTCTGCGATGCATGAATGCCGGCAGGTGCAGGTCGCCCTTGGCGGCGTAGTAGTACAGGAGTTTGCCGGAAACCTGGCCGATCGCGACCGCCGCGCCCAGTAACAGCCACGGGATGTGTGGTTGCTGCATGGCCAGGCCGACCAGGAAGATCTCGACGCTGATGAGCGGCAGGAGCGCGGACCCGAAGGCGACGCCGAGCGTCAGACCGAGCCACGCGAGCACCGGCAGCACCTCCAGCCGAGGTCGAGGACTGCCGCAGCGTACCCCGAGCACGGGTCGAGCGCGGGCCGGTGCGGCTACTTCCACTACAGGAGACGTCGCGTGAGGGCTAGTGGTTGTGTCAGCTTTGCAACTCGAAACTGAGCGTGCCCGTCATACGCACCTCACGTAACGGCCGGCCACCCGCGTCGAGCGTGCGAACCGTCCCGTCGGCCAGCCAGCCGGCGCGTTCCCAGAAGCCCAGTGACGCCTTGTCCTGCTCGGCTACCCAGCTGATACCCCTGGCCAAACCATCCGCGAGCATCGCGTCGCCCGCGGCCGCGAGCAGCCGGCCGCCGTGGCCCCGGCGACCCCAGCGGGGCTCGACCAGCAGGACGCTCACCAGCGCGACCCGGTCCGCGTCGGGTACGGGCGTCCCGTCCGCCCCGGCGGACTCGTCCTGCGGCGCGGGCCCGGCCGCGGCGAAGCCCACCTGGAACTGTCCCTCGGTGGCCAGGAACACCCTGGCCGGACCCTGCTCGATGGTGTGCCGCCAGGTCGCCTCCGCCTCGTCCGCTGCCAGCGCGTCCAGCACCTCGGCGGGCAGCAGGTCGTGGTACGCGGCCCGCCACGTGACGAGCTGGATGCGGGCGATCTCGGCCGCGTCGGACGGCACGGCGGGACGGACGGTGGCTACGGCCATGGGACGAACCTAGTTGCTGAAGGAAACCGGTCAACCAGCGGGGATACTGAAATTCATTCGGCTACGCTCTCCGCTCGTGACCGTCTCCGTCCCCGGCTACCAGATCGTCGACGCGTTGGGGCGTGGTGGTTTCGGTGTGGTGTACCGCGCCCGTCAGATCACCATCGACCGCGAGGTCGCGATCAAACTCGACACGCGGGTGATCCTCGACGACCGCGACCAGCGCCGGTTCCTCCGCGAGGTCCGCGCCGCCGGCCGCCTGTCCGGGCACCCGCACGTCGTGGAGATCTACGACGCGGGCGTGCTGCCGGACGCCCGGCCCTACATCGTGATGGAGATCTGCACCGGCGGGTCGCTCGCCCAGCGGGGTCCGATGTCCCCGCGCGAGGTCGGCGACATCGGCCAGAAGATCGCGGACGCGCTGGCCGCGGCGCACGACCTCGGCGTGCTGCACCGCGACATCAAGCCCGGCAACATCCTGGTCAAGCGGTACGGCACGGTCGCGCTGTCCGACTTCGGCCTGGCCGCGCTGATGGAGACGGGCCGGGACACCTCGGTCACCCTGGAGGCCCTGACCCCGGCCTACGCGGCCCCCGAGCAGTTCCACCTGGTGCCGCCGACGCCCCAGTCGGACGTCTACGCGCTGGCCGCCACCCTGTACACGCTGCTGGCCGGCCGTCCGCCGCGGTACCCGCCGGACCGCGAGCTGAGCGTGCCGGAGATCATCCGCCTGCACGACGCGCCGATCCAGGACATACCGGGCGTGCCGGCGGAGTTCATGGCCGTGCTGCGGCGCGGCCTGGCTCGCGACCCGGCGCACCGGTACCCGGAGGCGGCGGCGCTGCGGGCGGACCTGTCGCAGCTGAACGTGGGTGACTTCCCCAGTCCACGGCACGCGGTGACCACGCCAGTGATGACCGTCGCCACACCACGGCCGTCCTATCCGCCGGCCGGCCACCCGCCGGCGTACCCGTCCGGTCCCACCGGGCCCCCACCGCAGTACCACTCGTCCGCCCCGCCGCCACGCGGGAGGAACAAGGCGGCGATCTGGCTGGGCGCCGCGCTCGCGGCGGTGCTGGTGATGGCGGGCGTCTGGTACTTCGCGCTGCGCGACATCGGGGGAGGGGGCGCCGGCCAGCAGGCCGGCGACACGATCAACCCACCGGTCACGAGTCCCAAGAAGTCGCCGTCCGAGGTCTACGGCGTACGGACGGTGACCGAGAACTGCCCCGCGGCGCAGGTCAAGGACGCGCAGGCCGCATGCGTCGAGAAGGCGGAGTGCTGGTCGGGCATGGTCGTGATCAACGGGGAGATCGAGAGCATCCGCCGGTTGCCGTGCGAACAGGACCACTCGTTCGAGACGTACGCGATCGCGCTGGTGCCGGGGGACGTCGCCGATCCGTACGCGGACGTGCTGGAGGCGCACCCGACCGTGCGGAAGGTGTGCTCGGTGGAGACGCTGCTGGCCTCGCGGTACGGGGACGCGCTGCAGCTCGGGCCGGAGCGGTGGCAGTCGGAGATCCTGCCGCCGTCGTCGGACGACAAGTCGACCGAGCTGGGCGTCTACCGGTGCGTGGCGACGATCACGGACATGGACACGATCGTCGGATCCGCCTTCCGACCGCGCTGAACAGAACTGTCGGTGCCCTGTGCCATGGTTTGACCATGGCAGTTTCGACCACCCTCAGCGCCGACGTCGCACGGCGCGTCGCGCTGGGCGCCCAGGGGTTCACCGACGCCCGGCCCGGGGGAGAGGTGTCCCGCCGGCACCTGCGGCGGGTGCTGGACCGGGTCCGGCTGATCCAGCTCGACTCGGTGAACGTCGCGGTGCGGGCGCACTACATGCCGCTGTTCAGCCGGCTCGGCCCGTACCCCGCCGACCTCGTGGACGACGCGGCGTGGACGCACCGGGCCCGCCGGCCGCGGATGCTGGTCGAGTACTGGGCACACGAGGCGAGCCTGTTGCCGGTCGAGGACTGGCCGCTGTTCCGGTGGCGCATGCGTGAGTACGAGCGCAAGTACGCCCACCGGTTCGCGGCCCTGCGCAAACGTTCGCCCGGCCTGTTCGACGACGTGCTGGCGGCGGTCAAGGAGCTGGGCCCGATCGGCGCCGGCCCGTTGGAGGACGAGCTGGGGCTCAACGAGCGGCGGGCGAGGAAGGCGCCGGGCGGCTGGTGGAACCGGTCGGACGTCAAGCACGCGTGCGAGTGGCTGTTCGCGACCGGTGAGCTGACCACCGGCACCAGGCGCGGCTTCCAGCGCCTGTACGACTTACCCGAGCGGGTGCTCCCGCCCGAGGTGCTGTCCGCGCCACCGGTCTCCGACGCCGAGGCCGCGCGGCAGCTGATGCTGCGCGCGGCGAGCGCGCACGGCATCGGCACCGAGCCGGACCTGCGGGACTACTACCGTCTGCCGCCGGAACGCAGCAAGGCCGCGCTGTCCACGCTGGTGGAGCAGGGCCTGGTGGAGGCGGTGACCGTGCACGGGTGGCAGCACCCGGCGTACCGGCACGTCGACGCGCGGACGCCGCGCAAGGTCACGGGCCGCGCGCTGCTGGCCCCGTTCGACCCGCTGATCTGGCGACGCGAGCGGACCGAACGGATCTTCGACTTCCACTACCGCATCGAGATCTACGTCCCGGAGCCGAAGCGCGTCTACGGCTACTACGTCTTCCCTTTCCTGCTGGACGGCCAACTGGTGGGCCGCGTAGACCTGAAGACGGACCGCATGGCCGGCGTCCTCCGCGCCAAGGGCGTCTTCACCGAACCAGGCGTCGACAAGCCACACGTCGCCCGCGAACTGGCCGCCGAACTACGCACCATGGCCACCTGGCTGGGCCTGAACGCCGTAGAACTAGGCCCAAACGGCAACCTGACAAAAGAAATGCGCACGGCCCTCAAACCCTGACCCCACCGCGAGTCCCGCCCTCAAACACCCCGAGTCCCGCGTTTACCCATACCGAGTTGCGGGTTCGTGCAGATGTCGGTCCGGAATCGTGTGCACAAGGGTTCATCCTCGGCGGGATGTGCTGGTGGGCAAGGGATGCGGCGAGGCCTGGCCCGCATGAGGCGAACGGCACGACGGTGGCCACGTCGCAAACGGTGCGGCGGTGCCACGTCGCGAAGCACGACAGTGCCACATCGCGAACGGCCCGTCGGCGTCATTCAGACACCAACGGGCATTGTCGCCGCACTCGCCCTACGCCTCGAACGAGCGGGCGCGACACGAACCACGCTCCTCACCGCGCGATGAAGCGGCCTCACGAGATCGCGGTTGGTGCGGTGTTCGAAGTGCTCCGGTTCTTGTGCACGAGACCGCAGTTCGGTGTGTTTCAACGCGGGACTCGCTGTGTTTGAACGCGGGACTCGCGGGGGGTTGGAAGTGGCCTGGGTGGTGCCTCCGGTGCTGGGGAGGGAGGTACCACCCAGGCCGGTCCCCCTCGGTCGGGCCTGGTGGGGTTCTGGTTACTCGGTGGCGGCTGTGACCAGGGCGCTGCCGGAGCCGGTGCGACCGCGGATGCGTAGGGGTGGCTTGTTCGCCGGTGGGGTGGCCGTCAGGTCCAGTTCGCTGCGGGCCTCGCCCGAGTTGGAGGACAGGTCGACCTCCGCCGGGCTGCCCTTGCGGATGCCGACGTGGATGGCGCCCGAGCCGGAGTGCAGCTCCAGCTCGCCGGACGCGGCGTTCGCGATGGTCACGCGGCCGCTGCCGGTGCGGGCCAGCACGTCGCCGGTCACCGCGCCCAGCCAGACGTCGCCGCTGCCGGTCACGACCGTGCTCGCGCCGCCGATCGACGTCACCTCGATGTCGCCGGTGCCGGACTTCGCCCGCAGGCCCTCGGCCATCGGGCCGAGGCGGACGGTGCCCGACCCCGTCTCGACCTTCGCCGAGCCCTCGGCCTGGTCCGTCGTGATGCGGCCCGAGCCGGTGTGCAGCTCCAGCCGGCCGGCGCGACCGGAGATGTTGACGTGTCCGGAACCGCTGCTCGCCGTCACGTGTGAGCCGGCCGGTGCCTGTACCGACACCGCGATCGGCGCGTTGCGCAGCTGTAGCTCGCGCGGCGTCCGCACCACCAGCCGGCCGGCGGCGTAGTCGAGTCGGGTCTGCCGCACGGCCTCCGCCTCGGCGGTCGAACCGGTCGGCACGCCCTCCCCGAACTGCCCACTGAACTGCGGGAACTGGGTGTTGACCCAGCTCATGATGCTGCTGATGCCCTGCGCCCACGGCGTGCCCGCACCCGTGTCGTGGCGGACCTCGACGTGCACGCCCGGCTCGTCGACCAGCCGGACCGTCACGGCACCACCTCCGGTGCCCAGGTCCAGCTCGACCGGCCCGTCGGCCTCGAAGCTCTGCCGCCGGACTACGTCCTCAGCCTGCTCTTCGGTCACTGCTCGTCACCCCTCGTACCAACCGTGCACGCGGTGCTGGCTCTGCCCGCGTTCCGGGCCGCCGCTGCCCCAGGCGCGACTCCACTCCCGGCTCCAGTCCTTGCCGCCGAAGCCCCCCTTGCGGTGCAGCGCCCCCTGGACGGCCTGCTGCACGAATGTGTTCAGCGACACCCCCTGTGCCGCCGCGGCCTGCTCGGCCTTGGCCTTGAGCTGCTCGAACAGCCGCAGCGTCATGCGGCTCATGTCGCCCCCCGCGGTCTCGTCGACCGGTGGGACGTCACCCGCGCGCGAGTCGTCGTGCGGCGTGCCGCGGCCGGTGACCACGACCTGCACGTCCCGGCCGGCGAGCCGGACGTCGACCACGTGGTCGTCCAGCGAGGCGGTCACCTCGGCGGCCAGGTCGGACAGCGCGTTCATGATCGCGAGGCGCGCGGCGGGCTCCAGCGCCGCGGCGAGTACCTCGGCCGTGCGGCGGGTGTTCTCGTCACCGGCCGACGCGGCCGTGACGAGATCCTCCCGCAACGAGGCGATGTACGGTGTGAGATCCATGATGCCATGGTGACATCACAAGTGACATCACGCAAGTGTCGTTGGTGACAGCACCGCGCACCGCCCGTGCATCCGGACCGTGCATCGCGTCGCGGGCCCGTGCGGCGGCATCCGGCGGTTAGGCTCTGCGGCATGACGGAGACGGTGCCGCCCAGGGTCCAACTGATCGCGAAGACGGAGTTCTTCCCGCCGGCGGACGTGCCGTGGTCGACCGACGCCGAGGGCGGTGAGGCGCTCGCCGAGTTCGCGGGCCGCGCGTGCTACCAGTCCTGGAAGAAGCCGAACCCGACCACCGCGACCAACGCCGGGTACCTGCGCCACATCCTCGAGGTCGGGCACCTCTCCGTGCTGGAGCACGGCACCGTCAGCTTCTACATCACCGGCATCTCCCGCTCGCTGACCCACGAGCTGATCCGCCATCGCCACTTCTCCTACTCCCAGCTGTCGCAGCGCTACGTCCCGGAGCGCACGGCGGCCATGGTCGAGCCGGCCGTCATCGCGAGCGACCCGGTGCTGCACGAGAAGTTCATGAAGGCCGCCGAGGCGAGCGTCGCCGCGTACACCGAGCTGCTCCAGGGCCTGGAGGAGCACTTCGCGGACGTCCCGAACGCGACCCTGCGCCGCAAGCAGGCCAGGCAGGCCGCCAGGGCGGTGCTGCCGAACGCGACCGAGACCCGGATCGTGGTGACCGGCAACTACCGGGCCTGGCGCCACTTCATCGCCATGCGGGCGAGCGAGCACGCGGACGTGGAGATCCGCGAGCTGGCCGTCGAGTGCCTGCGCCAGCTACAGAAGTCGGCGGCGAACGTGTTCGACGACTTCGTGATCTCGACCCTGCCGGACGGCACCGAGGTCGCGTCGAGCCCGTTCGTCACCGAAGGCTGACGGCGGTGAAACGGCTCATCGTCGACCTCGCGCCAGGGGAGTACACGATCACGCGGCTGGCCGCGGCCCCGCCGCCCATCGAGGCGGACGGCCTGGTCTCGGTCACCACGACCGCGCACGGCGTATCGGTGGTGTGCCCGTCGGCGGTGGCGCCGCCGAGTGCGGACACCCGCCCCGGCTGGCGGCTGCTGACCGTCCGCGGCCCCCTGGAGTTCGACCTCACCGGCGTGATGGCGGCCCTGGCCGGCGAGCTGGCCGCCGCGGGGGTGACCCTGCTCGCGGTCTCGACGTACGACACCGACCACGTGCTGGTGCCGGCCGTCGACCTGGAACGCGCGCTGAAGGCCCTGCGGGAGGCGGGTCACGAGATCGGCCCGAGCTGACCGGTCACCCCTTCGTAGCGCTGTCGCATGACCGGCCCCGCCGCGGGCCCCGCGGCGAACACGTACCGCGACCCGTCCACCGGCTCGCCGGTGACGGCGTCGACGACCACCGGCTCGGCCTCCCGGCCGGTCCGCGTGTCGACGAGGACCATGGCCCGCTCCTCGGGGGCCAGCTGTGCGTTGCGCCACGCCGCGAGCGCGACCAGCACCGGCCGCAGTGACCGCCCGAGCTCGGTGAGCACGTACTCGTACCGCACCGGCCGGTCCTGGTAGGGCCGGCGCGCCAGGATCCCGCGCTCGACGAGCGTCCTCAGCCGGCTGGTCAGCATGCTCGACGAGAGGCCGATGTTGGCCTGGAACTCGTCGAAGCGGGTGTAGCCGTCGAAGCAGTCGTGCAGGATCAGGACGGTCCACCACTCACCGACGATTCCCAGCGTCGTCGACAGCGGGCACTCCCGGTCCTCGAGCCGGATCTTGCTGGCCACCGCTACCTCCCTCGGTCACTGCTATATTAGCAGTCAGTCACTAACTGCTAAAACAGAAGTCACTTGGGAGTGGATCTCATGACCTATCCGGACGCACTGTCGTTGACCGGCCGCCATGCCGTCGTGGCGGGCGGCACGAAAGGCACCGGGGCGGCCGTGGTCGCGCGCCTGGCGGCGGCCGGCGCGACGGTCACCACCATCGGCCGAGGTCGGGACGCGTCCGTCACCGCGGACCTCACCGCGCCGGATACCGCGGCCGCCGTCGCGGAAGCCGTTGGCGCACCGGACATCCTGGTGCACGTGGCCGGCGGGTCGAGCGCGCCGAGCGGCGGCTTCGCGGTCCTCGACGACGACACCTGGCAGCGTGAGCTCGACCTCAACCTGCTGGCCGCCGTGCGGCTGGACCGGGCGGTCGTGCCGGCGATGCTCGACGCGGGACGGGGCGCGATCGTCCACGTCGGGTCGATCCAGGCACGCATGCCGCTGTGGAACAGCACGCTGGCCTACGCCGCCGCCAAGGCCGCGCTGCGCACCTACAGCCTCGGCCTGGCCAACCAGTTGGCGCCGCACGGCATCCGCGTCAACACCGTGTCACCGGGCGGCATCCACACCGAGGCCGCCGACCGCCTGGTCGACCGGCTGGCCACCCAGTTCGACGGCGACCGGCAGGCGGCGCGCCAGTCGCTCCTGGACTCCCTCGGCGGCGTCCCGACCGGACGGTTCGCGGAACCCCACGAGGTCGCCGAGGTGGTCGGGTTCCTGGCCTCCGACGCGGCCGCGAGCGTCACCGGCGCCGACTACCTCGTCGACGGCGGCACGATCCCGACGGTCTGAGCGTCAGCGCAGCGTCATGCCGGCCAGGAACGCGATCAGGAGGGCCTTGCCGAACTCCCAGCCGCCGACCCCGCCTGCCGCGTTCACGTGCCCGACGGCGCCCGCGCTGACGTGGGGGAGGCCCCAGCCCGTGGCCAGGCGGACGCTCACCGCCGGCTCGCAGTACGGGTCGTCCTCGCCGAAGACGACCAGGCCGGGGACGGACACCGGCGTCGGCGTCAGCGTGGTGAAGGTGGCGGCCTCGCGGGGGAACTCCGCGCGGGAGACGTCCGGCGGCGCGACGAGGAACAGCCCGCGCACGTTGGGCCGGACCGGCGACGCCGTGATGGCGTGACAACCCAGGCTGTGGGCGATGACCACCACGTCGTCCTGGATCCCCGACACGGTCCGGTCGAGCGCCGTGCGCCAGTCGTCCAGGTCCGGCTCGTCCCACGAGGCCGGGGCGAACCGTGTCGCGGACGAGCCCCACGCGGACTGCCACGCGGTCTGCCAGTGCTGCTCGTCGGAGCCGTTGATGCCTGGAACGATCAGGAAGTGCATGCGCCTACTATCGCCGATCTTCCGGGAACTCCGCCCGCACCCCCAGCAATCGGATCGGCCGGTCCAGCGTGAACTTCGCCAGCACGGCCAGCGCCGCGTTCTCCAGGAGGCCGGGGTCGGCCGTCGGTGCCGGCAGCGTCACGCTGCGGGTGTGGGTGAAGAAGGGCACGAACCGCACCTTCACGGCCACCCGCGCCGCCGGCCGGCCCTCGTCGACGACGTCCGCCGCGACCCGGCGGGCCAGCGCGACCACCTCCGCGGTGATCTCCGGCAGCTCGGTCAGGTCAGACTGGAAGGTCGTCTCCCGGCTGCGTGACTTCGCCACGTAAGGCGTGCTCGTGACCGCCGTGCCGCCGGCCCCGCGCGCCAGGCCCCGGTACCAGGGGCCCATCCGCGGGCCGAGCCGGGTGGCCAGCGCGTCCTCGTCCGCGCGGGCCAGCTCCGCGACCGTGGTGTAGCCCAGCTCGGCCAGCTTCCGGGCCGTCTTCGTGCCGATGCCCCACAGCGCGGTGGTCGGGCGGTCCGCCATGACCTCGAACCAGTTGGACCTGGTCAACTGGAACACCCCGGCCGGCTTCGCGAACCCGGTCGCCAGCTTGGCCCGCAGCTTGTTGTCGCCGATGCCCACCGAGCACGACAGCCGGGTCCGGTCGAGGACGGCCGCCTGCACCGACCGGGCGAACTCGAACGGGTCATCGGCGGTCACGCCCAGGAACGCCTCGTCCCAGCCCAGCACCTCCAGCGGCACGCCGAACGACCGCAGCACGGCCATCACCCCGGCCGACGCCTCGTCGTACGCGGTGGGGTCGGACGGCAGGAAGACGGCGTCCGGGCAGCGGCGGAGCGCCAGCCGCAGTGGGATGCCGGAGTGGACGCCGGACTCGCGTGCCTCGTACGACGCGGTCGCCACCACCGCCCGCTCGGTGGGGTCCCCGCGCCCGCCCACCACGACCGGTTTGCCCGCCAGTGACGGGTCCCGCAGGATCTCGACCGCGGCGATGAACTGGTCGAGATCGACGTGCAGGACCCATGCCGGCATACGGCCATCTAACATCCCCGGCGTGAGCGGAGCTTGCGGAGCGAACCAGGCTCGCGGAGCGAACGAGGGAGCGGCGTGACCCAGCAGCCTGAACAGGTGACCCAGCAGCGGGTGATCTCCGGCCGGTACGCGCTCCTGCAGGAGATCGGCCGCGGCGGCATGGGCGTCGTCTGGCTGGCCGAGGACCGGACCATCGGCCGGCGCGTCGCGATCAAGGAGCTGCACCTGCCGGCCGGAGTGCCCCAGGAGGAGAAGCGGGTGCTCGAGGAGCGGGTGCTGCGTGAGGCCCGCGCGGCCGGGCGGCTGAACGACCCGGGCGTGGTCACGGTGTTCGACGTGCTCCAGGAGGCCGGCGCCACCTACATCGTCATGGAGCTGATCCAGGCGCCGACGCTCGCGGCCATCGTCGCCCGGCAGGGGCCGCTGCCGCAGGAGGCCGTCGCCCCCATCGCCACACAGCTGCTCGACGCGCTCGACACCGCCCACGCCGCCGGCATCGTGCATCGGGACGTCAAGCCGTCGAACATCATGGTGCTGCCGAACGGGCGGGTGAAGCTGACCGACTTCGGCATCGCGCAGTCGACCGACGACCCGCGGCTGACCACCAGCGGCATGCTCGTGGGCTCGCCCACCTACCTCGCGCCCGAGGTCATCCGCGGCGAGCAGGCCGACGCCCGCTCGGACCTGTGGGCGCTGGCCGCGTCGCTGTTCTTCGCCGTGGAGGGCCACGCGGCGTTCGAGCGCCAGACGACGGCCGCGACCATGCACGCCATCCTCAACGAGGTGCCGTACCTGACCCGTTGCCAGGGCCCGCTGGCCGCGGTGGTCACCGGCCTGCTCAACGTCACGCCCAAGGCGCGGCTGTCCACCCAGCAGGTACGCGGCCTGCTCACCCAGGTGACCCAGCCGATGACCGGACCGCAGAACGTGACCGCCATGTACACCCCGTCGCGGGGCACCCGACCGGATGGCGGTTCGGCGAAGCGTCGCGCGTGGTGGCCGATCCTCGCGGCGGTGGTCGTGCTGGTCGCGGGTGCCTTCGTCGGCGGCTGGTTCACCGGCCGCGTCGGTCTCGTCGCGCCGGTGGACGACCCCACCAAGGGACCGACCTACACCTACGGCGGCGACGGCGCGGACATCCCGGAGTTCGACCTGTCCAACAACCAGTGCGCGCCGGCCCGGCTAGAGCCCGGCCGCAGCTACACCAACAGCGCCGACTGCGCCGGCCCGCACGACTTCGAGGTGCTGTACGTGCTGGACCCGTTCACCGGCGAGGACGTCGCCTACCCGGGCCGGGACGCGTTGGAGGCGACGGCCGAGTCGTCGTGCGTGCTGGTGTTCGGCCTGAACGGCGTCCTGCCGAGCTCCGAACGCGACAAGCTGATGCACGCCTCGCTGGTGCCCAGCCAGGAGTCCTGGGAGGACGCCTCGACGTCGGACCGGGACCGCGGCCAGTACTGCCTGATCTACCGCCGCGACGGCAAGCAGCTCACCTCGCAGGTGATCCCCACCAACTGAGAAGGTGGACGCATGTCGTTGGCAACGGAAGAGCGCGCCGCCCTGTGTGACCTGTTCGACGAGATCGGCCCTAACGAGCCGACTCTGTGCACGGGTTGGCAGACCAGAGACCTCGCGGCGCACCTGGTCATCCGCGAACGCCGTGCGGACGGCGCTCCCGGCATCCTGCTCAAACCCCTGGCCGGCTACACCAGGCGCGTCCAGGACTCCTACGCCCGCCGACCGTGGCGCGAGCTGGTGGACCTGGTCCGCAACGGTCCGGCCCCGTGGTGGCCCACCCGCATCCCGGCGCTGGACAAGGCGGTCAACAGCATCGAGTTCTTCATCCACCACGAGGACACCCGCCGCGGCCAGGCGGGCTGGGAGCCGAGGAAGCCGGACGCCGAGCGGGACGCGGCCCTGTGGGCCGGCCTGCGCCGCACGTCGTTCCTGACCCTGCGCCGCAGCCCGGTGGGCCTCGTCCTGCACCGCCCGGACGGCCAGGAGATCGTCGTCAAGCGTGCTCCGGAGAGCGTGACGGTCAGCGGCGAGCCGGGTGAGCTGCTGCTGTTCGCCACGGGACGCGCCGCCGTCCGCGTCGAGTTCGACGGCGACCAGCAGGCCATCGAGGCCGTGCAGGGCTTTCGCCGGCGCCTTTAGGGAACCGCGGGCGTCTTCCCCGGGTCGGAGTGCCGTGCGGCCGGGAGGGAGATGGCGCGGTGGCCCAGGAGCAGGTGCGGGCGGAGGAGCGGCTGATCGCCGGCCGGTACGCGCTGCTGCGCGAGATCGGCCGCGGCGGCATGGGCGTCGTGTGGCTGGCCGAGGACCGGACCATCGGCCGCCGCGTCGCGATCAAGGAGCTGCACCTTCCCGACGACGTGGCTGCCGAGGAGAAGACCGTCTTCGAGGAGCGCGTCCTCCGGGAGGCCCGCGCCGCCGGCCGGCTCAACGACCCGGGCGTGGTCACGGTCTATGACGTGCTCCGCGAGCACGGGACCACGTTCATCGTGATGGAGCTGATCCAGGCCGACACCCTGTCCCAGCTCGTCGAGGACCGGGGGCCGCTCCCGCAGGACACCGTCGCACGCATCGCCGAACAGCTCCTCGACGCCCTGGCGGCCGCGCACGCGGCCGGCGTCGTGCATCGGGACGTCAAGCCGTCGAACATCATGGTGCTGCCGAACGGGCGGGTGAAGCTGACCGACTTCGGCATCGCGCAGTCGACCGACGACCCGCGGCTGACCACCAGCGGCATCCTCGTCGGCTCACCCGTGTACATGGCCCCGGAACGCCTGCGCGGCGACGACGCCGGCGCCGGCTCCGACCTGTGGGCGCTGGGCGCGGTCCTGTTCTTCGCCGTGGAGGGCCACGCGGCGTTCGAGCGCCAGACGACTGCCGCGACCATGCACGCCATCCTCAACGAGGTGCCGTACCTGACCCGTTGCCAGGGCCCGCTGGCCGCGGTGGTCACCGGCCTGCTCAACAGCCACCCCGAGGCCCGCCCGTCCGCCGCCCAGGTCCGCGGCCTGCTCGCCCGGGCGGCCGGCGTGCCCCAGGAGGGCGCCACCACCCCGCTCACGACGTACCAGCGGCAGGCCCGTCGCCGGTCGAGGCCGGTGCTCGTCGCCACCGTCGTGCTCGCGGTCGCCCTGCTGGCCGGCGGCTACCTCCTCCGCGTCGCCACGGCGCCGGGCCCGGCCGTGCCCGCCGGCATGGACGAGACGCGGACCTACGGCACCGGCGGGGACGGCTACCTCGAGGAGTGGAGCTACAACAGCTCTCCTGAGGGCGCCTGCATGGCCGGTGACCTGGCCGAGGGCCGGCGGATCACGCAGACCCAGCACGTCGCGTGCACCGACCCGCACGTCTTCGAGGAGTTCGCCTCGCGGACCTTCTACGAAAAGCCCGACCAGGACTACGACCACTGGAAGGACATCGCGTACCCCGGTTTCGACGTGCTGGCCGGCTTCGCCGAGACCTACTGCACGGCGATCTTCGAGTCGGACGTGATCGCCGACCGGTCCTCGCTGCGCTACCGCGCCCTGGTGCCGACGCGACGGGCCTGGGCCGAGCGCCGCAGCGTCAGCTGCGTCCTCTACGAACGGGACGACAAGCAGCTGAACAAGTCGTACGTCGTTCCGGAGTAGTGGAGGTTTCCGGGAACCCGCGCCGACCGCCGCCGGTCCGAGGGTCGGGAGGAAGGGGGAGGGGTGACCCAGGAACGTGTGATCGCCGGCCGGTACTCCGTGATCCGGGAGATCGGCCGCGGCGGCATGGGCATCGTCTGGCTGGCCGATGACCGCACGATCGGGCGGCGGGTGGCGATCAAGGAGCTGCACCTGGCCGAGCGGGCCGACCCGCGTGCGCGGCGGGTCCTCAAGGAGCGGGTGCTGCGTGAGGCCCGCGCGGCCGGGCGGCTCAACGACCCGGCCGTGGTCACGGTGTACGACGTGCTCCGCGAGCACGACCGGACGTTCATCGTGATGGAGCTGATCGAGGCGCCGACGCTCGCCGACATCGTCGACCGGGAAGGGCCGATGCCGCCGGGCACGGTGGCCAGGATCGCGGAGCAGTTGCTGTCCGCCCTGCAGACCGCGCACGCGGCCGGCGTCGTGCATCGGGACGTCAAGCCGTCGAACATCATGGTGCTGCCGAACGGGCGGGTGAAGCTGACCGACTTCGGCATCGCCCAGTCCACGGACGACCCGCACCTCACCACCACCGGCATCCTGGTCGGCTCGCCCGTCTACATGGCCCCGGAACGCCTGCGTGGCGCCGACGCCGACGCCGGCTCGGACCTGTGGGCGCTGGGCGCGGTCCTGTTCTTCGCGGTCGAGGGCTACTCGGCGTTCGAGCGGGACAACACGGCCGCCGCCATCCAGGCGATCCTCAACGAGGTCCCGCAGGTGGGCCGCTGCCAGGGCCCACTGGCGACGGTGATCACCGGCCTGCTCAACAGCCACCCCGAGGCGCGCCCGTCCGCCCCCCAGGTCCGCCGCCTGCTCACACAGGCGACCACCATGCCACGCACCCGTGTGCCGACGGCGCCGGTCCCGGTCGTCCTCAGCGGCAACACGCAGCACACGCCTGCTCCGGTCACGCCTCGCCGCCGCTGGTCGTTGCCGGTGCTCGCGGTCGCCGTCGCGTTGGCCACGGCCATGTTCGCCGGCGGCTACGTCGTCCACGCCGTCACCGCGCCGGACCCGACCGCGCCCCGGGCGGAGCGGCCGGCCGCCATGGCGCCCGCGCTCACCTACGGATCCGGGGGTGACCTGCGGCAGTTCACCTGGGCCCACCGCGACGGCGGCGGCATCTGCCTGACCGGCGAGCTCCGCGAGGGCGCGCGGATCACCGACGACGCACGGGTGGACTGCGCGAAGTCGCACGACACGGAGATCTTCGACTGGCTGGTCTTCTGGTCGAAACCGGACGCGGACGACGCCGAGCCGGACATCGGCTACCCGGGCGTCACCCGGCTGACCGACTTCACCGAGAACATGTGCGCGATGATGTTCGAGTCCGAGTACGTCTCCGACACGACCGGGCTGCGCTACCGCGCGGTGGTACCGGCCGAGAAGGCGTGGGTCACGGAGCGCACGGTCGTGTGTGTCCTGTACGACCGGGAAGGCGACCGGTTGGACAGGTCGTACGTCGTGGTGGAGTAGCGTCTGAGGTCATGAACACGTGTCCGACCGCCAAGCCTGGACGGCCGTTCGGCCAGGTCATCACCGCAATGGTGACGCCATTCGACGCCAGTGGGAAGGTCGACCTGGACGCCGCTCAGCGCCTCGCGGCCCACCTGGTCGACCTCGGCAACGACGGCCTGGTGGTCAGCGGCACCACCGGGGAGTCGCCGACGACGTCCGACAACGAGAAGGCCGAGCTGGTGCGCGCGGTCGTCGACGCGGTGGGGGACCGGGCGACGGTGATCGCCTCGGTCGGCACCTATGACACCGCGCACTCCGTGCACCTCGCGCGCGATGCCCAGCAGGCGGGCGCGCACGGGCTGCTCGTGGTCACCCCGTACTACTCGCGGCCGCCGCAGGCCGGCCTGGTCGCGCACTTCACGGCCATCGCCGACGCGACCGACCTGCCGAACATGCTCTACGACATCCCGCCGCGCTCGGTCGTGCCCATCGAGGTCGACACGCTGCGCCGGCTCGCCGAGCACCCGCGGATCAACGCAGTGAAGGACGCCAAGGGCGACCTGCTCGCGGGCAGCGTGGTCATCGCGAACACCGACCTCGCCTACTACTCGGGCGACGACGCGATGAACCTGCCGTGGCTGTCGGTCGGCGCCGTCGGGTTCGTCAGCGTCATCGGGCACGTGGTCGCCGGTCGCCTGCGCCGCATGCTGGACACCTACGAGAACGGCGACGTCGTCACCGCGCGGACCATCCACCGCGGCCTGCTGCCGGTGTACCGGGCGCACAGCCGGGTCGGTGGCGTGATCTTCGTGAAGGCCGCGCTGCGGCTGCGTGGGCACGACGCCGGCGACCCGCGCCTGCCACTCCCACCCGCCACACCGGCCCAGGTCGAGCTGATCGCCGCCGACCTCGGCGACGCCGGCGTGCCGCTGACCGACGCGCCGCCGTCGGACGTGGCCGCGGCCCGGGTCGCCGAGGCCGACGCGGCCGCCGCGTACGTCTCGCCCACCACCCACACGAGCGCCGGGCAGGTTCATCGGTGACGAACATCCCTACGCCCGCTCCGCTCGCCGACGGGGGACTGCGCGTCGTCGCGCTGGGTGGCATCGGCGAGATCGGTCGCAACATGACCGTGTTCGAGTTCGGTGGCAGGCTGCTCATCGTCGACTGCGGCGTGCTGTTCCCCGAGGACCAGCAACCCGGCGTGGACCTCATCCTGCCGGACTTCCGCGCGATCGAGTCCAGGATGCACGACATCGACGCCGTCGTGCTCACGCACGGTCACGAGGACCACATCGGCGCCGTGCCCTTCCTGCTGCGCCATCGCCCGGACCTGCCGGTCGTGGGCTCGCGGTTCACGCTCGCGCTCGTCGCCGCCAAGTGCAAGGAACACCGGCTGAACCCGAACCTCCGCGAGGTCGTCGAGGGCGGCCGGGTCTCCTACGGCGACTTCGAGTGCGAGTTCTTCGCGGTCAACCACTCCATCCCGGACGCGCTGGCGGTCGCCATCCGCACGCCGGCCGGGGTCGTGCTGCACACCGGCGACATCAAGCTGGACCAGCTGCCGCTCGACGGCAGGCTCACCGACCTGGCCGGGTTCTCCCGCCTTGGTGACGAGGGCGTCGACCTGTTCCTGGTGGACTCGACCAACGCCGAGGTGCCCGGTTTCGTCATGGCCGAGCGCGAGATCGGCCAGGTGCTCGACGGCGTGATCATGCGGGCGCAGCAGCGGGTGATCGTGGCGTGCTTCGCGAGCCACGTGCACCGCGTGCAGCAGGTGCTCGACGTCGCCGTGCGGCACGGGCGGCGGGTGGCCCTGGTGGGCCGGTCGATGGTGCGCAACATGGGCATCGCCGCCGACCTGGGGCTGCTGCACGTGCCGGAGGGCCTGCTGGTCGACCTGGACGAGGCGCTGCAGCTGCCCGAGCACCAGGTGCTGTTCGTGTCGACCGGTTCGCAGGGCGAGCCGCTGTCCGCGCTGTCCAGGATGGCGCGTGGCGACCACCGGCAGATCAAGATCTTTCCCGGGGACACCGTCGTGCTGGCCAGCTCGCTGATCCCGGGCAACGAGACCGCGGTGTTCGGCGTGGTCAACGAGCTGTCCCGGCTGGGCGCGAACGTGGTGCACCAGGGCAACGCGCGGGTGCACGTGTCCGGTCACGCGTCGGCCGGCGAGCTGCTGTTCCTGTACAACGCGGTCCGGCCGTCGAACGTGATGCCCGTGCACGGCGAGTGGCGTCACCTGCGTGCGAACGCGGCCCTGGCCGTGGCGACCGGCGTGCCGGCCGACCACGTGGTCATCGCCGAGGACGGCGTCGTCGTCGACCTGGTGGACGGCCGCGCGGTGATCAGCGGGCGGGTCGAGGTCGGCCACGTGTACGTCGACGGGCTGTCCGTCGGCGACGTGGGCGAGTCGACCCTGTCCGACCGCCTGATCCTGGGCGAGGGCGGCTTCATCGCGATCACCGTGGCCGTCGAGTCGAGCACGGGCCGGGCACTCGGCCCGCCGACGATCTCGGGCCGCGGCTTCTCCGACGACCCGAAGGCACTGGACGAGGTCGTGTCCCTGGTGGAGATGGAGCTGTCCCACACCGAGTCGGAGGGCATCACCGACACGCACCGCATCGCCCAGTCCGTGCGCCGGGTGGTCGGCCGCTGGGTCGCCGACACCTACCGCCGCCGCCCGATGATCGTCCCGACGGTCATCCCGGTATGAGCGCGGGCCGGCGCGAGGCGAGCTGTACCACCGTCGCGCCGGCCAGCAGGACCACCGCGCCGGCGACCTGAATTGCCGTGAGCGCCTGGCCGAGCAACAGCCAGGCGAGCACGGTCGCCACGATCGGCTCGCACACGGCCAGCACGCTGGCCACGTTCGCGGGCAGGAGCCGCAGCGAGCTGATCGACAGTACGTACGCCAGCGCGGTGCTCACGACCGCGCACGTCACCAGCAGCGTCCACACCGGCACCCGCCACCCGCCGAAGGCGGCGTCGGCGCCGAGGATGTCGCCGGGCAGCGACCAGGGCGTGGCCAGGAACGCGATCACGACCCCGCCGATCACCATGCCCCAGGTGACGAGCCCGAGCGGCGCGATCGTGCGGCTCGCGCGCTCGCCGAACAGGAAGTACGCGGCCGCGCACAGTGCCGCGCCCAGGCCGATCAGCAGGCCGAGCGCGTCGAGCCGCAGGCCCTGCCACACCTCCGCGACCAGCGACAGGCCGAACAACGTGAGCGCCGTGCCCACCCACATCCGGGCCGGGAGGACGACCCCGCGCACGAACCGCACCCACAGTGCCACCAGCACCGGCGAGGTGAACTCCAGCAGCATCGCCACCCCGATCGGGATCCGCGACACCGCGGCGAAGTACAGCAGCTGCACGGTCGCCACGCCGATCAGGCCGTAGCCGAACAGCAGGGGCAGGTCCGCACGCCGCACCTTCAGCAGCGCGGGCCGGGTGACCGCCACGAACGCCAGCAGCAGCACGGCGGCCAGCGCGATGCGGAAGCTCACGGCCTGCTGCGGCGACAGCCCGGCGTCCATGGCCGGCTTGACCAGCGGGCCCGAGGTGCCGAAGCAGACCGACGCGAACAGGATCAGTCCCGTTCCGCGGCTAACCGCCGAACGACGTTCACCGGTGACCGGGGCGAGCGGCGGTGTGGACGCCGTGGCTGTCATGGGGGAGTTGCCCTTCCGTCAACTGGGACTTCGTGGTACTCACGCTAAGCGAACCGCCCCGGAGCGCGATTGAATTTTTTCCCGTCGCGACGCAAGATTTTTGCGTGAAGCTGGACGAGATAGATCACCTGCTCCTGGACGAGTTGCAGACCGACGCCGGCCGGACCCTGCGAGCGCTGGGCGAGGTCGTCGGCCTGTCACCGAGTGCGGTGCAGCGGCGCATGGAGCGTTACCGCGACAGCGGCCTGGTGTCCCGCACGACCGCCGTGCTCGACCCGAAGGCCAGCCGCGACCTCGTGATGGCGATCGTCCTCGTCGCCGTCGAACGGGAGTCGCCCCGGCTGCTCGAGGCGTACCAGCGGCGGCTGCTCGCGGCGCCCGAGGTGCAACAGCTGTACGGGTGCTACGGCGGCTGGGACTACGTCGCCGTGCTGGTCACCTCCGGCATGGCGCACCACAACGAGGTCTCCCAGCGGCTCTTCGCCGAGGCGCCGAACATCCGCAAGTACTCGACGATGCTGGTGCTCGATCCCCTGCGCACCGGCTCGGCGATCCCGGCACGGGCGCTCAAGCTCTAGGCCACCAGGGCGACCTGCTGGTCGTCGGCCGGGTCGGGTCGTGGAACCTCGGCCGGTCGAGCTGGTCGGCCCGCAGCCGCACGAGGTTGTCGGTGATCGCCTGCATGATCCGTTTGTGCGCGCGCATCGCGTCGCCGGGCTTGTCGGCGGACAGGTCGGACAGGTCGACCAGCGGGCCGAAGTGGACCCGGAACGTCGGCCGGTTCACGACGGCCCGGAAGAACGAGACCACACTCGGCACGAGGTCCCGCCAGCTCGTCACGACCTCGGTGCCCCAGCACACGGCCTCGTGCGCGCCCCACTGGCTGATCGTCAGCACCGGCACGTCCGCCGCCAGCGCGATCCGCGCCGCGCCGGACTTGCCCTTCTCCGGCCACAGGCCGGGCGTGAGGCTGATCCGGCCCTCCGGGTAGACGAGCACCGGGCCGGGGGTCTCGCGCAGGGCCACGGTGACCCGCCCGAACGCCTCCGCGACGTTGGCGCTGCGGCGGTCCACCCGGATGCTGCCGCCCTGGCGAAGGCCCCAGCCGATCACCGGCGCGTCCAGCAGGCCGCCGGCGAGCAGGAAGCGGGGGTTCACACCCGCCTCGCGCAACGCGCAGGTCAGCACGAACGGGTCGAACACCCCGATGTGGTTCGCGGCGATCAGCATGGGCTGGTTGCGCAGCTCGGCCGGGATGGACCCGGTGACCTCCACCCGCCCGACCAGCCGGACGAAGCCGCGGTCGACGAAAGTCATGGCCCGCCAGAGCGGCGAGACCTTCCGCGGTCCGGGCCGTGGCCACCGGCGTGTCGACTCGGAACTGCGGCGGGACAGGGCGACCATGAGCGGGAGCATCGCATGGTCCTCCTGGGTGACTGCGAGCGGTCCTCTTACCCACGGGGTTCGTGTGGCGGGAGTGACTGATGTGGCGGGAGCCGACTACCGTGTGGGGTATGGCGAACCGGACAGCCTCTTCCAGGTCCAAAGGCCGCGGCTCTGGTGGCGGCTCTGGAAGTGGTGCTCGAAAGCGCCCGCCGGCGAAGTCGACCACCCGTACCTCCTCGGCACGCAGGCCGCCGATCCGCAGCACCAAGAGCAAGGGGTCGGTCAGCCGCGCGCTGTTCCGCGGCTTGCGTGGCGGGTGGAACCTGCTGGCCAAGGGGGTCGGCGGGATCGCCCGCACGGTCGGGCGCACCAAGGAGCTGGAGCCGGCACACCGCCGTGACGGGCTCGCGTTCGCCCTGATCGCCGTCGGCGTCGTCGCGGGCGCCGGGATCTGGTGGCGTGCGGCTGGCCCGATCGGCCGCTACCTGGAGATCGGCGCCAGGTCCGTCGTCGGCGCGGCCGCCATGGCGCTGCCGCTGATGCTGCTGGTCATCGGCATCGCGCTGATGCGCTCGGACCCGCAGCCGGACAAGCGCCCGCGGCTGGTGATCGGCGCGCTGCTGTTCATCCTGGCGATCCTCGGCATTCTGCACATCTTCTCCGACCTGCCCGAGGACAACCTCCGCCAGCGGTACGCGGGAGGGGCGCTCGGCTACTTCTCCGGCGGGCTGCTCGCGAAGGGCATCACCTCGTGGGTCGCGCTGCCGGTGCTTCTACTGGTGCTGGGCTTCGGCGTGCTGGTGTTCACCGGCACCCGCTTCCGGGACATCCCCACGCGGCTGCGTGAGATGGGCATGGACCCGGAGGACCGCGAGGCCGAGGGCATCGACCTGCCGGGTGCCGAGGAGCCGGCGTCGTCCCCGGAGATGCCGGCCGAGGCCGAGCCGGTCCGCCTGCGCCGCCCGTCCCGTCGCCGCCAGGCATCCGCGACCGAGGGCGATGGCGAGCAGCTCCCGCTGCCCGAGACGGCGATCGGCGAGGACATCCCGCTCCCTCCCGAGCCCCCCAGGCCGCCGCGGAAGCGGCCGAAGCCGACCGAGGTCAAGGAGACCCCGCAGGCCAAGGAGCAGCAGGGCCAGCTCGCGCTCACCCCCCGGGTGGTCGACGGCGACTACACGCTGCCCGACCCGAACATCCTGGAGGCCGGCGACGCGCCGAAGGCCCGCAGCCGCGCGAACGACACCATGATCGAGGCGATCACCGGCGTGCTGGACCAGTTCGCCATCGACGCGCAGGTCACCGGCTTCACCCGCGGCCCGACAGTCACGCGGTACGAGGTGGAGCTCGGCCCCGGCGTGAAGGTCGAGAAGATCACCGCGCTGACGAAGAACATCGCGTACGCGGTGGCCACCGACAACGTCCGGCTGCTCGCGCCGATCCCCGGCAAGTCCGCGGTCGGTATCGAGGTCCCGAACTCCGACCGCGAGATGGTCCGCCTCGGCGACGTGCTGCGGTCGAACACGGCCGTCAAGGACACCCACCCGATGGTGATCGGCCTCGGCAAGGACATCGAGGGCCACATGGTCACCGCGAACCTGGCGAAGATGCCGCACCTGCTGTGCGCCGGGTCGACCGGTTCCGGCAAGTCGAGCTTCGTCAACTCGATGCTGGTGTCGCTGCTGGCACGGGCCACGCCGGACGAGGTCAGGATGATCCTGATCGACCCGAAGATGGTGGAGCTGACCCCGTACGAGGGGATCCCGCACCTGATCACGCCGATCATCACGCAGCCGAAGAAGGCGGCGGCCGCGCTGACCTGGCTGGTCGAGGAGATGGAGCAGCGCTACCAGGACATGCAGGCCAACCGGGTCCGGCATGTCGACGACTTCAACAAGAAGGTGCGCTCCGGCGAGATCACCGCGCCGCCGGGTTCCGAGCGTGAGTACCGGCCGTACCCGTACATCCTGGCGATCGTCGACGAGCTGGCCGACCTGATGATGACCGCGCCGCGCGACGTCGAGGACGCGATCGTCCGCATCACCCAGAAGGCGCGGGCGGCGGGCATCCACCTGGTCCTGGCGACGCAGCGCCCGTCGGTGGACGTGGTGACCGGCCTGATCAAGACGAACGTGCCGTCGCGGCTGGCGTTCGCGACGTCGTCGCTGACCGACTCGCGGGTCATCCTGGACCAGCCGGGCGCGGAGAAGCTGATCGGCATGGGCGACGGGCTCTACCTGCCGATGGGCGCGTCGAAGCCGGTCCGCATCCAGGGCGCGTACATCACCGACGAGGAGATCAACGGGATCGTCTCGTTCGTGAAGGAGCAGGCGCAGCCGGAGTACCAGGACGGCGTGACAGCCGCGAAGGCAGCCGACAAGAAGGAGGTCGACGAGGAGATCGGCGACGACCTGGACGTGCTGCTGCAGGCCGCGGAGCTGATCGTGACGTCCCAGTTCGGCTCGACGTCGATGCTGCAACGCAAGCTGCGGGTGGGCTTCGCGAAGGCCGGCCGCCTGATGGACCTCCTGGAGAGCCGGGGCGTGGTGGGCCCGTCGGAAGGCTCCAAGGCCCGCGACGTGCTGGTCAAGCCGGACGAACTGGACGCCGTGCTGTACACCATCCGCGGCGGCGGCCCGGTCGACGCCGACGACGAATCCCTCGACGACGAGTAGACGACGAGTAGACGACGAGTAACAGTCCGAACGGCCCTATGCCACGCCGCTCCCTGCTGCCTACTGTGGAGTAGCTACCTTCCAGTAGCAATGTCTGCGAACCGGAACCCTGCCGATCGCAAAGGAGCGATTATGCCTGTTCGCCGCTTGCTCACCCTGCTCTCGTGCGCCCTGCTGTCGCTCGTCGCGTTCTCGGCGCCGGTCGCGTCGGCCGCGCCCCGGGCCGCCGCCGGGGACGTCGTCACCGCCCGGCAGGTCAGCGCGCCTGGCTTCTTCTACGCCAGAACCTGGATCGTCACCTACCGCTCGACGTCCACGACCGGGCAGCCGATCACGGTCAGCGGTGCCGTCATCGTGCCGTTCGGGGCCAACGCCAACACGCCCGTGATCGGCTACGCGCCCGGCACGCACGGGCTCGGTGACCAGTGCGCGCCGTCCCGTCACCTCGAGGCCGGGGACGAGACCGAGGGCCTGCTGATCCACCAGTACGCCATCCGCGGCTACGCCGTCGCGGTGACCGACTACGAGGGCATCGGCACGCCCGGCCCGCACACGTACATGGCCGGCCGCTCCGCGGGTCAGACGACGCTGGACATCGTGCGTGCGGCGCTGCGGCTGCCGGGGACGGGCCTCTCCAGCAACGCGAAGGTCGCGGTCGTCGGCTACTCGCAGGGCGGGCAGGGCGCCGGCTGGGCCGCCCAGCTCGCCCCGACCTACGCGCCGGAGCTGAACATCAAGGCGTACGCGGTCGGCGCGCCACCGTCGAACCTGAAGGTGGTCGCCGACGCCGACGACGGCGGCGACAACGCGGGCCTGGTGTTCGCCGCGGGCTACGGCATCGACATGACCTACGCCGACCTGGACATGACGCCGTACCTGAACACCGCGGGCCGCGCCGCGGTCGCCGACCTGTCGGACGACTGCACCGAGGAGCTGCAGTCGGACAAGTACGCCGGGCACCACCTGTCGGAGTACCTGACCGAGGACCTGCTGCACCGGCCTGACTGGGCCGCGAAGCTGGACGCGCAGAAGCTGGGCGGCACGGCCCCGCGTGCGCCCGTCCTGCTGTACCACTCCAACGGCGACGAGATCCTGCCCACGCAGATGAGCGTCGACCTGCGCGCCGCCTGGTGCGCGGGCGGTGCGAACGTGACGTTCTGGCGCACCGACACGGGCGTCCACTTCGTGACGGCCGCGCTGATGAGTCCGAGCGTCACCAGCTGGGTGGCCGACCGCCTCTCCGGCAACGTCCCGACGGGCGACTGCTGAGTCCTCGTGTGGGCGGGCTTCCGGGCCCGCCCACCCGGCCCGTTCACAGCTCCAGCAGCATCCGGCTGTTCCCCAGCGTGTTCGGCTTGACGTACGGCAGGTCGAGGAACTCCGCGACACCCTCGTCCGCGGACCGCCGCATCTGCTCGTACACCTCGGCCGTGACCGGCGTGCCGTCGATCTCGACGAAGCCGAACCGCGCGAAGAACTTCGTCTCGAAGGTCAGCACGAACACCCGCTGCAGCCCCAGCTCGCGCGCTACCGACAGCAACCGGTCGACCAGCAGGGCGCCGATGCCCAGCCGGGCCGCGGTCGGCAGCACCGCGATCGTCCGGATCTCGGCGATGTCCTCCCACAGCACGTGCAGCCCGCCGCAGCCGACCAGCTCCCCGTCCACCTCGGCCACCCAGAACTCCTGCACGTCCTCGTACAGGGTGACGAGCTCCTTGGCCAGCAGGACCTTGCCGACGTAGGTGTCGATGATGGCCTTGATCCCACGCACGTCACTGACCCGCGCCCTACGCACGACGACGGGCTCCCGCGCCACACTCACGCCGCTTCCTCGCAGGCTCGGTGACCTCGTTCGTCGGCGTGGCGCCCATGGTTCGCTCCGCAAGCTCCGCTCACGACTGCCAAACCTGCCACGTCGGATCCGCGCGGCACACATCGGGCCGGGCGTTGTCACCTGCGGCAGTTACTCTGAACCCGTGCCAACACCACCACCGTCGCGCCGTGCCGCCCTGCTCACTCTCGGGTGCGCCCGCAACGAGGTCGACTCCGAGGAGCTGGCGGGTCGTCTCACCGCCGGTGGCTGGGAGGTCACCGACGACGGTGCGGGCGCCGACGTGATCGTGGTGAACACCTGCGGTTTCGTCGAGTCGGCCAAGAAGGACTCCGTCGACGTGCTGCTCGACGCGGCCGGGACGGGCGCCAAGGTGGTCGCCGTCGGCTGCATGGCCGAGCGCTACGGCGCCGAGCTGGCCGAGAACCTCCCCGAGGCGGCCGCGGTGCTGGGCTTCGATCACTACCCGCAGTTGGGGGAGCGGCTCGACGACGTGGTCGCCGGCCGCGCCATCGCCGCCCACACGCCCGTGGACCGGCGCACGCTGCTGCCGATCACCCCGGTCGAGCGCAAGCCCGCCGACCTGTCCGTCCCCGGCCACGGCTGGGGCCCGCGCGTGCTGCGCAAGCGGCTCGACGACGCCCCGGTCGCCTCGCTGAAGATCGCCTCCGGCTGCGACCGGCGCTGCTCGTTCTGCGCGATCCCGTCCTTCCGTGGGGCGTTCGTGTCCCGCACGCCGGACGAGATCGTCGCCGAGGGCGCCTGGCTCGCCGAGCAGGGCGTGCGTGAGCTGTTCCTGGTGAGCGAGAACTCCACGTCCTACGGCAAGGACCTCGGTCGCGAGCACGGCGGCCCGGACGCGCTCGCCCGGCTGCTGCCGCGCCTGGCCGCGCTGCCCGGCATCGCCCGCGTGCGGGTGTCCTACCTGCAGCCCGCGGAGACCCGGCCGCAGCTGGTGCAGGCCATCGCCGGCACCGACGGTGTCGCCGACTACTTCGACATGTCCTTCCAGCACGCCAGCTCGACCGTGCTGCGCAGGATGCGCCGTTTCGGCGGTACCGAGTCGTTCCTCGCGCTGGTCGACCAGATCCGCGCGCTCGCCCCCGACGCCGGCATCCGCAGCAACGTGATCGTCGGCTTCCCCGGCGAGACCGAGGACGAGCTGGCCGAGCTGGAGCACTTCCTCACCGAGGCACGGATGGACGTGGTTGGTGTGTTCGGCTACTCCGACGAGGACGGCACCGAGGCCGAGACCCTGGCCGGCAAGCTGGCTCCCGACGAGGTCGCCGCGCGGGTGTCGCGCGTGTCGGACCTGATCGAGCAACTCACCGCGCAGCGCGCCGAGGACCGCATCGGCGACGAGGTGCGCGTGCTCGTCGAGCGGAACGACGAGGACGGTGTCGCCGGCCGCGCCGCGCACCAGGGGCCGGAGGTGGACGGCGAGTGCCTGGTGCTCGACGCCGAGGACGTGTCGGTCGGTGACTTCGTCGTCGGCAAGGTGGTCGAGTCGGAAGGCGTCGACCTGGTGGTGCGCCCGTTGGAGGTGCTCCGGTGAGTGCCACGCCCGCCGACGGGACGACTCCCGCGTCGGCGAGCGAGGCGCTGGGTGCCGCGGTCGCGCGTGTCCCGCTGGTCAACATCGCGAACATCCTGACTGTCACCCGCCTGGTGCTGGTGCCGGTGTTCCTCGTGACGTTCTTCGCCGACGGCGGCCACTCCAGCGGGTGGCGGATGGTGGCGTTCGTCGTGTTCGCCGTCGGGTCGATCACCGACTTCGTCGACGGCCACCTGGCCCGCAAGTACGGCCTCGTCACCGACTTCGGCAAGGTCGTCGACCCCATCGCGGACAAGGCGCTGACCGGCGCCGCGCTCTTCGGCCTGTCGATCCTCGGCGAGCTGCCGTGGTGGGTGACGCTGACGATCGCCATCCGTGAGGTCGCGGTGACGCTGCTGCGCTTCTGGGTGATCCGCTACGGGGTGATCGCGGCCAGCTACGGCGGCAAGCTCAAGACGGTCGCGCAGATCATCGCCATCGGGCTGTACCTGCTGCCGCTGCCCGCGGCACTCGACCCGGTGCTCTGGGTCGGCATGGGCATCGCCTTGGCGCTGACCGTGGTCACCGGCGTCGACTACGTGGTCCGCGCGTTGCGCCTGCGGGCGGCCCGTGGCTAGGAACCCGCTCGCCGAGGCGGTCGGCGCCGACGTGGTGGGACTAACGGAGCTGATCGGCGCGTTGAAGGAGAAGGGTGCGACCGTGGCGACCGCCGAGTCCCTCACCGGGGGGCTGGTCGCGGCGGTGCTGACCAGCGTGCCCGGCTCGTCCGCCGTGGTCCGCGGCGGGTTGGTGGTGTACGCGACGCCCCTGAAGCACGAACTGGCCGGCGTGGACGCGGAGCTGTTGGCTGAGCATGGCCCCGTTCACCCGGACGTGGCCGCCCAACTGGCGGATGGTGCACGCAGAGTGTGCAAGGCGACCTGGGGCATCGGCCTGACCGGGGTCGCCGGACCCGACCCACAGGACGGGATAGAGCCGGGTGTCGTGCATATCGGCGTGTCGGGCCCCGACGCCGCGGAAGTTCGCACGATCGGGTTCGAAGGAAACCGGCACCAGGTGCGTGCGGCTGCCGTTCTGAACGCGTTGGACCTGCTCAGAGCGTTGGTGGACCAGCGAGACTAGCGCTGGGCTCAAGTGGGCGCGTCATACTTGTGGGAACACCTGGGTGTGTTCGGTCGTTCGCCCTTGGCGTACGGACGGTGATGTCGCTGCCGATGATCGCAAGGTCTCGGTAACGTGGTCACCATGCCGGACCCACCCGATCCGGCGGATGATCTTGAAGGGAGGCGAGCGATGACCGTGCTGTTGCGCGAGGCGATCGGTGATCGGCTCCGACACGCCCGCACGAACCAGCGACGCACGCTGCGTGAGGTCTCCCGAGCCGCCAGGGTGAGCCTGGGATACCTGTCCGAGGTCGAGCGCGGCCGCAAGGAGGCGTCGAGCGAACTGCTCTCCGCCATCTGCGAGGCGCTGGACCTGCCACTGTCCGCACTGCTGCACAACGTCGCGACCGACATCGGCGCGCTCGAGTCGGTGGAGCTGCCGGAGACCGCGGAGCAGGTCGAGCGGAGCGACGTCGGCGCGGCGGGGGACAACTCCGGTGCCCGTGCGTCGGTCGGTGCGGTCGAAGGCGGCCGGCTGGTGCCGGCGGTGGTCGGCGACAACCTGGCCGACCTGCGGCTCCAGCCGGTGCTCAGTCACCGTATGGAGTCCTCGCTCAGCGGGGCTGGTGCCATCTTCGCGGCTTAGTCGCCTGGCCGGTGCGGGGGCCGGTGGGCTGAGCTGCGGTGGTGGGGGACATCGCCTGGCGATGGTGTCGAGTCGTGCGAGCTGACTTGGCCGTTCGGAACGTGGTCGCGTTCTGAGCGGCCTTTTCTGTGCGTGGTGTTCTGCCTGTCGGCGCTGTCGCTGCCGACCCGGCCCGCCCCGCTGCTGGCTCTCACGTACCGATCACGTGCACGACCAGTGCCTTTTCCGTGAGCTCCGACGCGACCGCCGCGCTCGCGGGTAGGCTCGACGGCCTACGGGAGGGTCCGGTCGAGGTGCGCGGTGCGGCGAACCCCGAGACGGGTTCGGCGGGTCAGGGCCATCCCTGAACAGTTCCTGATTTATGCCGGGTCCAGTGGTGAGGAGTACCGCCCACCTGACACGATGGAACCCACAGTGATGACGGGGCGTTGCTTTACCAACCGGCGATCCGGTGCATTGCGGATGACGGTACAAGCGACCAGCGTGGAGAAGGCAGGCGGAGGAGATGGCCAACCCGTTCGTGAAGGCTTGGAAGTACCTGATGGCGGCCTTCTCGTCGAAGATCGACGAGCACGCCGACCCCAAGGTGCAGATCCAGCAGGCCATCGAGGAGGCCCAGCGGCAGCACCAGGCGCTCTCCCAGCAGGCCGCGGCCGTGATCGGCAACCAGCGGCAGCTGGAGATGAAGCTCAACCGGCAGCTCGGCAACGTCGAGAAGCTCCAGGCGTCGGCACGCCAGGCGCTGGTGCTCGCCGACGAGGCCCGCGGCAAGGGTGACGAGGCCAAGGCCACCCAGTACGAGCAGGCGGCCGAGTCCTTCGCCACCCAGCTCGTCACGGCCGAGCAGGACATCGAGGACCTCAAGACGCTGCACGACCAGGCGCTGCAGGCGGCCACGCAGGCCAAGAGCGCGGTCGAGCGCAACGCCATGATGCTGCAGAACAAGCTCGCCGAGCGCACGAAACTGCTCAGCCAGCTCGAGCAGGCGAAGATGCAGGAGCAGGTGTCCAAGTCGCTCAACCAGATGAGCGAGCTGGCCGCGCCCGGCAACACGCCGTCCCTCGAGGACATCCGCGACAAGATCGAGAAGCGTTACACCACCGCGCTCGGGTCCGCGGAGCTGGCGCAGAACTCGGTCCAGGGCCGCATGATGGAGGTCCAGGCGTCGACGACGGAGCTCGCCGGCCGCTCGCGGCTGGAGCAGATCCGCGCCTCCATGGGCGGCTCGGCCCCACAGGTCACCAGCGGTACCTCCACGCCGGCCGCGTCGCAGAACATCCAGGCGGAGATCGCCCAGCGGGTGGCGCAGGAGCAGAAGGCGAACGGCCAGTCCAACTGAGCCCTGGCCCGTCCGAGCTAGTGAGGGGAGGCTGCCGATGGCGCCGCGTGGCCGGGACATCCACCAGCTGACCCAGATGGTGCAGAAGTACCTGAACGCGGACGTGCGTGGCAACGTCATGGCGCACGTCCAGGACGCGATGGACCGCAGTCAGCGGGCGCTGGCGCGCAGCCGCGACGACGCCGCGCGCATCGAGCGGCAACGCCGCCGGCTGGAACGCAAGCGACTGTGGGCGTCGCGCTGGGCGGTCGTGTGGGCGATCCTCAGCCTGTTCATGGTCGTGTACGTGGCCCTGGCGTTCACGGGCATGGTCGGGGAGGGCCCCGACGCGCTGATGATCGCGGGCGGTGTCGCCGGCGTGGCCGCGACAGGTGCCCTGTCGATCCGCTCGACGCGACGGATGGTGCTGCTCAAGCGTGCCGCCGAGCGGTTCGACCAGCAGCACACGCCGTCGGTGGCGGCTCCGGTCCGGCCGCCGCTGCCGCCCAGGAGCTCGGCCGCGTACGAGCCGATGCAACGGCTGACCGAGGCGGAGGACGCGCTGGCGCAGCTGGTCCAGCAGCTGGCCGGCACGCAGGGCACACCAGCGTCGGTGCCGTTGGACTCGGTCCAGGAGGCCGAACGCGCGGCCCGCGAGGCAGCGCAGGCGCTGCGTGCGGTGGCCGCCCAGCTGGCCGCGGTGGAACTGGCCCGCGACCACGCCCCGCCAATGGAACGCGGCCCACTGATCGAGGGCGTCCGCAGGCTGCGCGAGCAGCTCGACGAGGGCCTGACGGGTTACCGCGGGCTGGTGGCGGCGGCCGGCCGGGTGGTGGCCGCCAGCACGTCGGCCGGCCCGAAACAGGAGCTCGCCGACGCGACCGACCACCTGGCCGGCCTGGCCGTGGCCCTGCGCGAGCTGTCCGACCCCCACTGACCCGGTCTCACCGGGCTGCTCGGTTGATGGCCCGGACCAACCCCGGTCCCCGGTAGATGAGTCCGGTGTAGACCTGCACGAGCGAGGCACCCGCGTCCAGCATGCGCAGGGCGTCGTCCGCCGTGTGGATGCCGCCGACGCCGATGACCGGCAGGTTGCTCTCCTTGGCCACGAACGTGACCACCTGGAGTGCTCTGGCCGTGAGCGGACGACCGCTCAGACCACCGGTCTCGGTGGCTCGTTCGGCGTCCTGTGGCGCGATCCCGTCGCGCGAGAGCGTGGTGTTGGTGGCGATCAGCCCGGCGATCCCGTGCGCCGCGCAGACCTCGAGCACGTCGGCCATGGCATGCTCGGACAGGTCCGGCGCGATCTTGACGAGCAGGGGCACGGTCGTCTCGAGCGCCCCGAGCAGTTCGTCGAGTGCCGCCTTGTCCTGCAGCCCCCGCAGCCCCGGCGTGTTGGGCGAGCTGACGTTGACCGCGAAGTAGTCCGCGTGGGGCGCGAGCACATCGAGTGACGCCCGGTAGTCGTCGACCGCCTCCTCGACGGGGGTCACCTTGGACTTGCCGATGCTCACGCCGAGCGGCACCCTGAGCGGCCCCAGCGCCCGCAGCCTGGCCGCCAGCGCCGCGGCGCCACCGTTGTTGAACCCCATCCGGTTGATCACGGCCTCGCTGGCCGGCAGCCGGTGGAGCCGCGGCCGCGGGTTGCCCGGCTGCGCGTACCGGGTGACGGTGCCGACCTCGACGAACCCGAACCCGAACGCGGGCCAGGCCCGCAGCGCGCGGCCGTCCTTGTCCATGCCGGCGGCGAGCCCGACCGGCCCGGGGAAGCGCACCCCGAAGACGGTCCGCGGCGTGCCGCCGCCGAAGTACCGGTTCAGCCCCGCCACGACTGGCGGTAGGGCGCCGAGCCGCGTGGTCACGCGCAGGGTGCGCTCGTGCGCCACCTCGGCGTCACCGCCACCCATCCGGAACAAGGCACGTCGCAGAACCCGCTGGTAGACCACCCGAGCATCGTTTCATCGCGCCACGCGCGGCAGGATGGGGGTGTGCCTGCCGACCTGGACGCCGCCGCCGAGGACCTGTACGCCGGTGCCCGCGAGGACTTCACCGCCCATCGCAAGGAGCTGGCGAAGCAGGCCAGGTCCGCCGGGGACACCCGCCTCGCGGCGGAGATCGACAAGTTGGCAAAGCCGACGACGTCCGCCTGGATAGCCAACCAGCTGGCGCGAGACCCGTCGTCGGACGTCGGCCGGGTGGCGGCCCTGGGGGAGGCGTTGCGGGCGGCCCACGCGAACCTGGCGGGCGCGGAGTTGCGGACCCTGTCGCAGCAGCGGACCCGGTTGGTCAACACGCTGTTGAAGCAGGCGGGCGAGGTGGCGCAGCTGACCGAGTCCGTCAGCCGAGAGCTGGAGGACGTCTTCACGACCGCCATCGCCGACCCCGCGGTGGCGCGCGTGCTGCTGGCCGGGCGGCTGACGTCGGCGAAGGACCTGGGTGCCGGCTCGTGGCCGGCGGCGGACACGGAGACCGACCTGGCGGCCGCGCTGGCGGCCAGCGGGGCCGCACGCCCGAAGCGACGCCGTGCCGGCGGCGAACCCGACCCGGGCTCCGACCGCGACCGGGCGGCGCTGGAACAGAAGCGCGTGGCGGCCGAGCAGGAGCTGGAGGAGGCGAAGGCCGGGGTCAAGGAGGCGGAGGCCGACCGCAAGGAGGAGGAACGCATCCTCGCGGTGGCGCAGGACGCCGTGGCGGAGGCGACGGAACGGGTGCGGCGGCTGCATGAGGAGCTGGATGCCGCGGAGTCGGCCGAGAAGGAGGCCCGCCGCCGGGTGGGCTCGGCGAGCCGCTCGGTCAAGGACGCCGAACGCCGGGCCGGCCAGGCGTGGCGGTTGGTGCAGAACGCGGAGCGGAAACTGGCGGAGCTGGGGGAGTAGCCGGCTGCGGGCATAAAACAGCCCTCGGGCCTTCTCCTGCTTGCGCAGGCCCAGGGGCGGACTAGGTCCCTGAGGGCACCGAGGGCTGGGTGACTGCCTGGTATTCGCCGACCACACCGCGCGTCTACGGCACCAGCAAAGCTGATGTCGGCCCGTGTTGCACAGCCGGCCTAACCATGTCCGGTAATGGTGGTCCTAGCGGACAGCCACCTCACGAGTCCTATGGGAATACACCGTTGGACCACCTCCTCTCTCGTGTACCAACGACACTACGGGCGTCGGGGCGGCCGGGCAAAGTCAATTAATGCCATTCGCTCACAGCGGACGATTGCGGCTGGCAAGATCACCTTCGTAATCCGAACGTGACTCGCCTGATCGGGTGTTGTACATTGCTCGATCAACTACCAAGTGGCCCTGGACTCACCCGAAGGACACCGATGGGGTCCACCCTGCACCGCGGGCACGGCCGGCTGGCCGTTGGCGCCGTAGTGGGGGCGATCGCCTGCACGTTGTTCGCCTTCGGCTCGCTCGGTGACAGCAGACCCGAGCAAGACCCGTCCGAGCTGGGGGCGGTGGAGCCGATCCCACCGGCGTCACAGCCGACCGGCCACACCACGACGACCTCCTCGGTCCCGGCGTCCGGTTCGTCGTCCACCACGACCACGACGACGACCACCACGACGACCACCACGACCACCACGACGGCCGCCCCCACGACGACGACCACCACGACACGCAGGACGACGACCACCAAGACCACCACGACCACGACGCGGCGTCCCACCACCACGACGACCACGTGCTCGTCGATCATCTGCATCGGCTGACCGCCTCGAGCCGCTCAGCCCGGCCCGCCGAATCGGGCCCTCCCCGCCAGAAACCCGTACGAGAGTCCCTTTCGCACGGCCTTCGACATGACAACGCCGCCGCCCACCCGGCATCGTGGAGTCATGACACGAACACGGCAGGTCACCAGCACCACCACCAACGGCAGCCCCGTCAGCTTTCGCCCGGCGGCCTCCGCGCGACCACATGGAGGCGGGCGGCGATATCCCGCAGCGGCGGCATCGGCGCCAGCCGCAGCTCCAGCGCGGCCAGGGCGTCCTGCGCGGACGAGTCCTGCCGCAACACCGAACCGGGCACCAGCTCGCTCAGCACGCCATGGCCCTGCACCAGCTCCGCGACCAGACCGGCGTCCGTCAGCAGCGCGAGCAGACCGTCGGTGTCGTAGCGCCGCTGCAGGGTCTCGGTGGGCAGACGCCCGGCCGGGTCCTCGGCAAGCATCGCGGCCTCGTCCAGCCTGCCCGCGATCGCGCGGTGCAGCAGCGCCCACATCCGGTTGGCGACCACCACGGACACGGCCCCGCCCGGTGCCACCGCCTCGGCCATCGCGGCGACCGTGTGCTTCGGGTCGTCGACGACCTCGAGAAGCCCGTGCGCCAGGACGAGGTCCACCGAGCCCGCCGGCACCACGTCCCCCAGGGCGTCGCTGTCGGCCTGTACGGCCGTGATCCGGTCGCTGACCCCCGCGTCGGCCGCGCGGCGGGACAGCGTCGCGAGCGCGTTCGGGTTGGGCTCGACGACCGTGACGGCGCAGCCGGCGGCCGCGAACGGCACGGCGAGCACGCCGCTACCTCCACCGACGTCGAGCACGCGCGGCGGTTCGCCGGCACGGCGCCGGCGCACGGCGGCCAGCTCGGCGTCGAGCGCGAGACGAACTGCATCCGGTCGCATGAACCGAAAGCGTAGGCCCCGTAGGGTGCATAGCGTGCAAACGGTGGCGGTGCTCAGCCTCAAGGGTGGTGTCGGTAAGACGACCATCGTGCTCGGCCTGGCCTCGGCCGCGCAGCGGCGAGGTGCGCGCACCCTGGTGGTGGACCTCGACCCGCAGTGCAACGCGACGGCCACACTCGACCCGGAGGACACCAAGGCGACCCTCGCCGAGGTGCTGGAGACGCCGCGGCCGTCGGTGCTCCGGGACGCGATCGCCCGCAGCGGCTGGGGCGAGGAGGTCGACGTCCTGGTCGGGTCGGAGGACCTGGAGCTGCTCAACGACCCGGACCCGGACCCGAGACGGCTCGAGAAGCTCAGCAGAGCGCTAGCGGAGGTCAAGAACCTGGCCGAGGAGGGTGACCTGCCCTACAAGCTGGTGCTGCTCGACTGCCCACCGTCGCTCGGGAGGCTGACGAAGTCGGCCCTGCGCGCCGCGCAGGGCGCACTGCTGGTGACCGAGCCGACCCTGTTCGCGGTGTCGGGCGCGCAGCGTGCGTTCGAGGCGGTGGAGCAGGCGGCCGAGGACCACAACCCGGAGCTGTCGCCGCTAGGAGTGGTGGTCAACCGGGTGCGGCCGCAGTCGTACGAGCACCAGTACCGGATCGCCGAGCTGCGGGAGCACTTCGGCAACCTGGTCATGCCGGTCGCACTCCCGGACCGCCTCGCCGTGCAGCAGGCACAGGGCGCGTGCGTGCCGATCCACTCCTGGGGCACCCCCGGTTCCCGAGAGGTGGCGCTGGCACTGAACCTGTTGCTGGCCCGCGTGCTGCGCAGCGCCGGCCGACCCCGCCCCCGCCCGATGATCCGCACAACCAACGAGGACGACATCGACGAAGACGACCGAGTAGTCACGGACGGCTGAGGCACCTGCGGCAGCCCTGCCTGGGGCCGGGATCGGGTTCCGGGCTGAGTCCCGGGGCAGGTCCTTGAGGCCGGGTTCGGGGGCGGTTCCCGGGGGCGGGGACGGTTCCCTGGGGGCGGTACGCAGGGGTCGGTATCCCGGGGTGGGTTCCCAGGGGCGGAGCGGGGTCGGGGCTGGCGGCGCAGGACCCCGGCAAAGTCGAGTTCCTGTGGTTCAAGGCAGCATTCGGCTCGTGTATCGACCCTTGCGGGCCGGCCCGGCGCACCGAAGCACGCATGAAGTTCCACGACTTCCCGAGTTGCCGACCCGCCGCGCCGGGTCGAGGAGACCCGACCCGGGCCTTCGCGCAACCGTTGACCTTGGTTCTGCGACTTTGCCGGGGCAGGGGGTGCCGCAAACGATTGGTTCCTTTGATGGAGATCGCGAGAGAAGACTTCTGAACCGGGAGCGCCGGGCATGACCGTCTTGGGTCTGAGTGGCGGTTGGCTTGCCGAGGTGACCGGTCAGCACCGTGGACGCAGCGACGTGAGCCGGGCGAGCACGACGTCGGCCCATCCGGATGCGGCGTCGCGGGCCTGGCTGCGCGGGTGGGCGAAGGCTCATCCTCGGCGCGGGTTCCCCAACCACCACCGACGGTCGACCAGTGAAGATCGTCTCCAACTCGGATGAGCACACCCACGAACGCCTCGGCGGGCTCGTGGAACGGCCGCCAGCCCTCTGGCGCAACGGGACCTCAATCGCCATGCCCCCTCGCGGGGGTTCGGACGGGTTTGTGGCCGGCGGGTCCTCGATGTGCGGGTTTGTCGGTGCGGTCTGCTTAGCTCCTCACCATGGGTCGGAGCGGGGAGCTGCCGCGCGGTTTGGTGGACCGCTACAAGGCGAAGGACGGCGCCTGGCCGGATGACACCGGCTGCTCGGTGCTGCACGTGGACATGGACGCCTTCTACGCGTCCGTCGAGATCCGTGAGCGGCCCGAGCTCGCCGACAAGCCGGTCGTCGTCGGTGGGACCGGTGGGCGTGGGGTGGTCAGCTCCGCCAACTACCTGGCCAGGACGTACGGCGTTCGGTCGGCCATGCCCACCGCGCATGCTCGGCGTCTGTGCCCGAGCGCCGTGTTCCTCCCGCCGACGTTCTCCCTGTACACCGAGGCCTCGGCCGGCGTGATGGCGATCTTCCGCGAGATCACCCCGCTCGTGGAGCCGCTCAGCCTGGACGAGGCGTTCCTCGACGTCGCCGGCGCTCTGCGGCGCTTGCGGATGACCCCGGGCGAGATCGGCGAGCAGATCCGGGTCCGGGTCGCCGCCGACTGGGGGATCACCTGCTCGGTCGGTGTGTCGTCGACGAAGTTCGTGGCCAAGTTGGCGTCCGGTCTCGCCAAGCCGGACGGCATGCTCGTGGTGCCCAGGACCGACATCCTGGACTTCCTCCACCCGCTGCCGGTGTCGGCGCTGTGGGGTGTCGGCAAGAAGACCGCCGAGCGGCTGTCCGGGATCGGGCTGAACCGGGTGTCCGACGTGGCCGCGATGGCCTTGCCTCGGCTGCGCAAGGCCATCGGGGTCGCGGCGGCCGAGCACCTGCACGCCCTGGCCAACGGTCACGACGACCGTGCCGTGGTGCCGGAGTCGGTCGACAAGTCGGTGGGTGCCGAGGAGACCTTCGAGGTCGACCAGACCGATCGTGACGTCGTCAAACAGGAGCTGCTGCGGCTGTCCGAACGCACGGCGGCCACCCTGCGCCGCCGGGATCTTCGTGGCCGCACCGTGTCGATCAAGGTTCGCTTCGGCGACTTCACGACGATCACCCGGTCCCGCACGCTGCCGGTGGCCACGGACGTCACACAGGAGATCTTCCGCACCGCCTGTCGCCTGCTGGACGAGCAGACGCCGCCGGGTGCCGTGCGGCTGATAGGTGTGCGCGTGGAGCAGCTCGAGGAGGGGGCGGCCGGCGGCCAGCAACTCCTGCTCGACGCTCCGGAACGTGGCTGGCGGGACGCCGATCAGGCCGCTGACCAGGCCAGAGCCAAGTTCGGCGGCGCCGCCATCCGCCCGGCGTCCCTGCTCGGTAACAGATTCGACCAGACCAACCACCGACGGTGACACGGTTGCGCTACCGTCCCCGGGATGGAGGGAGCGCGATGACCGAACCCGAGGCCGGTGCGCCATGAGCTGGCTGGCTCGGCGCAGGCGTGACACCGAACCCGTCGAGGGCCCGAGCCGCCGGGAGGTGTCCGCCGCGTTGATGAGCTCCGTGAAACGAGTGTTCGCGGCGCAGCGGATGTGCTCGGTCGCGACGGGTGTCGAGCTCGCCGTCGCGCGCCGGGAGCTCACGGGCGTGTTGCGGGATGCGATGACCAGGGCGGAAGGCCTGGTGGCGACGTCGAGTTCCCGGCTTCAGCTGATGGCACGGAAGGAAACCGCGATCATGGTGGAGATGTCCCGGCCGTGGCTGCTCCTCGACTTCCTGGCCATCGACCGGTCGTGGTGCGCGGATCCGGAGTTCAGCAGCGCGAAGAGAGCTAGGCTGCAGCGCAGCGTGTTGGAGCGGGCGGCGGAGGTGATCGCGGAGGCGCGCGCCGACGAGCCGTCGACGGGGCGGGAGACGCTGCGTCAGCTCATCGACGAGGTCGCGGTGTTCTCGTCGCCGCTGGTGACCGCCGCCATTCCCGAGCGGCGGGTGACGGAGTGGCGGCTCGTCGCCGAGGAGGTCACCGGGCTCGCGGCCGCCGCGCTCGCCCGGGCCGGCCGCACGAGCGATGGGGAGCTGCCATGACCGATCCCGAGCAGCTGCTCGCCGACTACGAGAAGAAGGCGGTCGAGGCCCGACAGCGGGCCGAACGCGTCCGGGACGGACTCGCCGCCGTCCGGGTCACCGAGCGCACGTCCGACGGCCGCATCGCCGTCACCGTCAACTCCACGGGCAACCTCGTCGACCTGCGGCTCGCGCCCCGCGACAAGGCCGGTCCCGAGCTGGCCCAGGACATCCTGCGGACGCTCCGCCGCGCCCAGTCCCGCATCGCGGACGCCGTTCAGGACGGGCTCGGTGCGGCCGCCGGTGCGGAGACCCTCGCCGAGCTGACCCGCCAGTACCGAGCCGCCTACCCCGCCGTCGACCCTGCCGAGTCCCGCCGCCGCACCGTGCTTCGGCTCGGTGCCCAGGCCGAGGAGGAACAGCCCCGTCCGGAACGTCGTGAGCGGGTGGCATCGAACGACGCCGAGCCCGACTACGACGACCGCAACCTACTGCGCTGAGGGGACTTCACATGCCTGACGGCGACGTCGAGATCAACCTCGTCGAGCTGGCGGCGCACCAGAAGCGCCTCGGTGGCGTCCTGGACCACGTCACCGCCGCGTCGAATGCCGCATACCACTCGACGAACCCCCTGGTCTTCGGCGAGCTGGGCACCCTCCTCGCCGAGATGTGTACCGACCTGCAGGCCGAGTGCGGCGACCACCTCCGGTCGGCGGTGGGCACGACCACCGAGCACATCACGAAGGTCGGCGAGTGGCACGACAGCGTGTCCCGGCACGAGGAGTACCGCGCGAAGTCGTTCGAGGAGAGGACCGACCTTGACTGACGACACCAGCGTCGCCGAGGTCCAGGACGAGACCGGACCGGTCCAGGTCCCCGCCCCCGACCGGTCGGCGCTCGAGGGCGCCGGCATGGCCCAGGACTTCTTCGACACCTACACCAAGGCGCTCAGCGGAAACTGGGCAGAGGGCATCGTCAACTTCGCCGGCGGTGTCATGTCCATCCAGGAGTTCCGGGAAGACCCCTTCGGCAAGTTCATCAGCATGGGGCTCGGCTGGGTGATCGAGTACTTCGGCTGGCTGCGTGCGCCGCTCGACTGGCTGACCGGAGACCAGCTCGAGCTCGACAGGATGGCGGCCACGTGGAGCGGCGTGGGCGACGAACTGCACCGGGCCGCCACGGACCTCGACGAGCACTACCGGACCGACACCCGCGACTGGGCGGGGGCCACGGCCGACAAGTACCGCGGGTACTGCGAGAACCACGTCGAGCTGTACATCTGCCTGTCGCACTCGGCCAAGACCATCTCGACCGTGACGACGATGTGCAAGACCGTCCTGGCCGTGGTGCGGACGATCGTCCGCGAGCTGATCACGGACTTCGTCGGCCGGACCATCTCGTTGCTCGCCCGGTACCCACCTCCGACCACCCCGATGGCGCTCCCCGAGGCCGGCGAACTCGCCGCGAGCTACAGCCAACGGATCCTCGACTGGGTGCGGAAGGCATGGAAGGCGCTGACCAACGCCAAGGAGCTCCTCGGTGACGTCCTCACGAAGCTGCGCGGCCTGCCGGCACAGCTCAGGTCCGGCATGAAGGCGGTCAGGGAAGGCGCGAACAGTCTCGGTCAGCATGCGGTTGATGCGGTGAAGAAGACGGCGAAGAACCTCCGTGACCGCCACACCTTCGCCGCCATGTACGCGAAGGACTCGGACAGCCTCGGCGACACCGTGGCCGACGTCGCACAGCACTACGCGCGTGGGTTCACCGCCGACGCGGTCAAGGACGTGCTCGCCAGCCCGCTGGGGAGGGCGATGGGCCACGCCGCGGGGAAGGCCGTCCAGGAACTGCCCCAGAAGGTCTCCGACGAGACGGTCAAGGAGACCGGCAAGGCCTATGGCTCGGAGATCGACGAGGACCTGACGGACCAGCCCGGCCATGGGGTCGCGCCGGGGCAGCCTGCCGACTCGCCGCGGACGCGGGACGGACAGGAGAGCTACCTCGCGGGCGGGCAGGGCGCGCACCGGGTGTCCGGCGACCTGGAGGAGCCGTGACCAGAAGGCGGTGGGTAGTCCCGGACCTGCCGACGTTCGTCGACGACGAGTACAACTCGCGAGCGATCCGCGCGGTCCTCCAGCACACCGGGACTCAGCTGCTCGACGAGTTCCGGAGCACCACCGGGCACGAGCGGGAGGCGGTCCGCGAACGGCTGCGTCGTTTTCGGGAGGAGACACTGGCCGGCCTGATCGACGGCCCACACGTACCGATGGGGGAGGCGGCCGCTGCGGCACTGCGTGCCTCGGCCGAGCGGATCGACCTGATGGTGGTGACGGGGCTCAGCGAGCCCTAGCATCGCGCGCCAACCGTGCGGCGCGCTGTGCCCGCCCACGGTGCACCTGGATCACGATCAACGCCACGAGGGCGGCGAACCACACCAGCAACCAGTACCACTGGCCGTGGTGCCACGTCGCGGTCATCGCCACTCCCGGACCGGGAAACACGACCAACCAGGTGACTCCGACGAACATGCCCGCCGGCGGCCTGTCGGCCGCCCTGGACAGGACGGTCTCGGCCAGCTCGGGGGTCGGCGGCGGCAGGTCGCCGAGCAGTACCCGCAGGTCGCCGCGGGTTCGGGTCGCGGCGAGCCGGTCGTACTTCTCCTGGTAGGCCGCCAGGCCGAGGCCGGCCGCCGCGTGCACCATCAACGCCGTCGCCGCCGACCGGCGTTCCTCCTTTCCTATTCGCAGCCCGGACTCCTCGAACGGCCGCTTTCGCAGCTGCTCGCGCTGCCGTTCCAGCTCGCTTTCCCGCAGCTTCCACACCCGATCCGCCACGACCTCGCCGTTGATCGTCATCAGCGCGAGGAACAGCCCGGCGGCCACGCCGAGTGGCCACCAGACGTGCTCGCTGTCGGCGAGAGCCCACGTGACGATGACGCCAAACCACACGAGCCCGGCCGCCACGACCCAGACCGTCATCGTCTCCACGCGGAACCGCGGGTGGGGCTGTGGCAGGTCCGTGAAGAGCGCGTCGATGTCGGCGTTACGCGTGGCCGCGGCGACGAGTGCCTTGCGCTCCCTCAGCTCCTCCGCCGTCAGCCGCTGGTCCCGGGCGTGCGTCTCGAGCGCCGACGCCGCGGCCCTCCGCAGCCTTGGTGTCACCGGTTCGCCATGTCCGGGCAACGGCGTCCCCCGCGTCGTCATGGCTACCCAGGCTACCGGGAGGAACCCGCACTAGAATCGGGATCCATGGCCGGCAACCTGGTGTTGCTCGCGATCGCGGTGATCGCGCCCAGCGCGCTGTTCTGGTTGCTGCTGCGGTTGCCGAGGACGGTCGACGCCGCCGGGGCCCGCCTGCGCAGGCGGCGGGGGCCGCAGCCCGCCCACCCGCCCATCGAACGGCTCGCCGCCGACCTGCGGCGGGTGCACCGGACCATGAAGGAGTTCCCACCCGGCACACCCGCGGTGCGCAGGCGGGCCACCCGGGAGGCGTACGACGCCCTGCTGGTCCAGGCCTGCCGGGCGGTCGACGTGCCGCACCGGCTCGACGCGCTGGCCGAGGGCCTCGACCGGGAGGTCGAGCGGCTGCGGGTCGAGGAGGCCCTGAGCGACGCCGGCGTGCGGGTCAGCTGACCAGCGCCGGCAGCACCTCGCCCAGCGAGCCACGCAGCACGACCGTCGCCAGGCCGTCGTACGGGGTCTCCGACGCGTTGCAGATCAGCACCGTCGCGCCAGCCTGCGCCGCCAGCCCGACCAGGCCCGCCGCCGGCTGCACGGACAGCGAGCTCCCCACCGCCAGCATCAGGTCGCAGGACAGCACGGCGTCGCGGGCCGCCATCAGCACGTCCGTGTCCAGGGGCTGGCCGAAGGAGATGGTCGCGGACTTCAGGATGCCGCCGCAGACCTCACACGGCGGGTCCTCCTCGCCGGCCGCCACCCGGTCGAGGGCCGCACGCATCGGCCGCCGGTCCGCGCAGGTCAGGCACACCGTCTCGTGCATGGTGCCGTGCAGCTCCAGCACCGACGCCGAGCCGGCCCGCTGGTGCAGACCGTCGATGTTCTGGGTCACCAGCGCGACCAGCCGGCCGGACCGCTCGAGCGAGACCAGGGCCTGGTGCGCGGCGTTCGGCGCCGCCGTCCACGCGGGATGCGCGAGCCGGGACCGCCAGGAACGCCGGCGCACCTCGGGATCGTCGCGATAGTCCGCGAAGGAGGACATGCGCTCGGCGCTCGGGTCGCGGGTCCACAGACCGTTGGGCCCACGGAAGTCCGGAATGCCCGACTCCGTCGACACGCCCGCGCCGGACAGCACGACGATCCGCTTCGCCTCGGCCATGGCCGCGACGCCGTCCGCCAGGTCGTCCGGATCCCTCACCAGCCGCCACCTCCGCCATCACCACCGGCGCCGCCAGCGTACGACGAGCCTCCGGCTAACCGCGCCTGGTCCAGGCCATGACCTCTGCCACGGACCTCGTGTTGATCACGCGGTCGGGCGGGACGCCGCATTCTTCCGCGCGTTCGCAGCCGTAGGGGAGCCAGTCCAGCTGGCCCGGGGCGTGGGCGTCGGTGTCGATGGTGAAGACGCAGCCGAGCTCAACGGCCAGGCTGAGCAACCGCCGTGGCGGGTCCAGGCGGTCCGGGCGGCAGTTGATCTCCACGGCCTTCCCGTGCTCACGGCACGCCGTGAACACCTTCTCCGCGTCGAACTCCGACTCGGGGCGGGGCCTGCCACGCACCTTGCGCCCGGTGCAGTGGCCGAGGACGTCCAGGTTCGGGTCGGCCACCGCGGCCAGCATGCGCTCGGTCATCTCCGCGTGGGGCATCCGCAGCTTGGAGTGGACGCTGCCCACCACCACATCCAGCTCGGCCAGCAGCGAGGGCTCCTGGTCCAGCGCGCCGTTGTCCAGGATGTCGACCTCGATGCCGGTCAGGATCCGGAACGGCGCCAGCTCGTCGTTCAGCTCGGCCACCACGTCCAGCTGGCGCCGCAGCCGCTCCGCGGACAGCCCGTTCGCGACCGTCAGCCGCGGCGAGTGGTCGGTCAGGACCAGGTAGTCGTGGCCGAGCAGCTTCGCCGTCTCGGCCATCTCGCGGATGGGGCTGCCGCCGTCCGACCAGTCCGAGTGCGTGTGGCAGTCGCCGCGCAGCGCGGCCCGCATGTCCTCGCCCCCGGGAACCAGCGGCGCCAGCCCGCCGGCCAGCAACCGCTGGAGGTACGCGGGGGACTCGCCGTGGGCCGCCTCGGTGATCACCGCCGCGGTCGTCCGGCCGATCGACGGCAGCGCGGTGAGGGTCCCGGCCGCCACCCGGGCGGCCAGTTCACCCTCCCCGAGCCCGGCCACGACGGCCGCCGCGCGGCGGAAAGCCTGCACCTTGTGTGTGGGCTCCGCTACACGTTCGAGTAGGAACGCGATCTGGCGGAGTGCGGTCGTGGGGTCCATCAGCCCACCTGACTAGGGCCTGGTGTCCTCGTGACACACTCACGGACGGCCGGGTTTTGCGGATGCATACGACCATGATTCCGGATCGGGTAGTCGCGGAGGCTCATGGCTCGTATCCTGGGGAGTGACGCCCCCACCGTGGGGCGCCCGCCGGGTCCGGCGGCCAAGACCCGTATCGCCCGGCGCTCGCGACCGCTGTGCCGGAGGAGGAACTGATGCCACTCTCCGAGCACGAGCAGCGACTGCTCGACCAGATTGAGCGTGCGCTTTACGCCGAGGATCCGAAGTTCGCATCCAGTGTGCGGGGTGCACGGCTGCGCCGCCCCTCACGGCGTCGACGCCTCCAGGGCATCGCGCTGTTCGTGTTGGGTGTGGCGCTTCTGGTCCTGGGAGTCATCCTGCCGCTGAAGCCTGGCGGTGTTCCCGTAGTCAGCTTGCTCGGCTTCCTGGTCATGTTCTTTGGTGCGCTGCTCACGCTCTCCGCCATTCGACGAGGCGGAGAGGGCGAGGAGGGCGCCGCGGAGGGTGAGAGCGGTGGCCCGCCCAAAGCGCGCCGAAGCTCGTTCTCACAGCGTATGGAGGACCGCTTCCGCAAGCGGTTCGAAGACGAGCCCTAACCAGTCGGACAGGGGAGTCGGGTGTCCCGGATAGGGGCACCCGGCCCTCTTTGTGTGCGTGACGTCCGACGCAGACTCGATGACTTCTCCAACGCCGCGGGTAACCATCGTTGACGGGATCTCGTCCATGCGATGGAGGTTTGGTCGTGGCTTTGCGCATCCCCGAGCACGCACAGTGGACCCGACTGGTGGAGCGGGTCGCCCAGGTGGCACCCGAGGGCTTCGCCGGTGACCGTCTGCGGAACCTGTACGAAGGCCGGTGGCAGGACGGCGGCGAGCGGTCGCCGATGACCTCGCCGGTCGACCAGTCCACGATCGGTCAGCTGTCCAAGATCGACGAACCGACCGCGCTGAAGGCGGTCTCCGCCGCCCACCAGCAGCACCGCGCGTGGGCCGACGTGCCGCTCGCCGACCGCAAGGCGCGGGTCACCGCCGCCGTCGACGCGATGACCGACGCACGGGACGATCTCGCGTTGCTCCTCGCCTGGGAGATCGGCAAGCCGTGGAAGCTGGCCTGCGCGGACGTGGACCGCGCACTGGACGGCGTCCGCTGGTACCTCGAGAACATCGACGAGATGCTCGCGACCGACGCCCACGGCCGCCCGTTCGAGCGGGCGCCGCTGTCCGGCCCGGTCAGCAACATCGCGAGCTGGAACTACCCGATGTCGGTCCTGGTGCACGCCGAGCTGGTCCAGCTGCTGGCCGGCAACGCGGTGGTCGCCAAGACCCCGACGCAGGGCGGCGCGGTGTGCCTGACCGTCGCGCACGCGCTCATGAACGACGCGGGCCTGCCGGTCACGCTGCTGTCCGGTGACGGCTCGAAGCTGTCCGGGGCGCTCGTGCGGTCGATGGAGATCGGCGCGCTCGCGTTCGTCGGCGGCCGGGACAACGGCGGCAAGGTCGCCGCCCAGCTGGTCGACACCGGCAAGCGGCACATGCTCGAGCAGGAGGGCCTGAACTGCTGGGGCATCTGGGAGTACTCCGACTGGGCGGCGCTCGGCGCGCACCTGAAGAAGGGCTTCGAGTACGCCAAGCAACGCTGCACGGCCTACCCGCGGTTCGTGGTCCAGCGCGAGCTGGTCGACTCGTTCCTCGCGACGTACCTGCCGGTCGTGCAGTCGATCAGGTTCGGGCACCCGCTCGCCGTCGACTCCGACGACGAGAGCCAGGAGCTGCCGACGCTGGACTTCGGGTCGCTGATCTCCGCCGCCAAGGCCCGTGACCTCGGCAAGCGGGTGGAGGAGGCCCTGCGCCACGGCGCGGTGCCGCTGTACCGGGGCTCGCTCGACCAGGGTCGGTTCCTGCCGGGCCAGGACACCTCGGCGTACGTCGCGCCGACCACGCTGCTGGCCCCGCCCGGCGCGTCGCGGCTCATGCACGAGGAGCCGTTCGGCCCGGTGGACACGGTCGTCGTGGTCGACACCAAGCCCGAGCTGCTGGCCCAGATGAACGCCTCCAACGGCGCCCTGGTCGCGACCATCGCCTGCGACGACCCCGAGCTGGCGAGCGACCTGGCCGAGCACGTGCAGGCGTTCAAGGTCGGCATCAACAAGCCCCGCTCCCGCGGCGACCGCGAGGAGCCCTTCGGCGGCCGCGGCGGCTCGTGGAAGGGTGCCTTCGTCGGAGGTGTGCACCTGGTCCACGCGGTCACCCAGGGCCCGCAGGACGAGCTGCTGTACGGCAACTTCCCCGACTACAACCGCTACCCGGCGGTCTAGCGCCTGCCGAGCACTACCAGGTAGCGGCACGGCCCGTCGCTCCTGTTCACGTACGCGCAGGGTTGCGGCGGGCCGAGCTGTAGGCAGTCGCCGGGGCCGAGGTCGTGCTCGACGTCGCCCTCGCGGAAGGTCAGCCGGCCGGCGAGGACCCAGATCTGGTGGTGTGCCAGCGTGTACGACTCGGCCGGCTGAGCCACCTCGGCGCCGGCGGGCAGCTCGACCTCGACCAGTTCGAGCGGCCCGCCGGCCACGGGGGAGACCGCCCGCCGCACGTACCCGGTCTCCGGATCCACCCACACGGGCTGCCCGTCCCGGCGAGCCAGTCGTTCCTGGTCCTGCTCGGCCCGTGCGACCAGCTCCGAAAGCGTCATGCCCAACGCCGCGGCCAGCCGCGACAGCAGCACGGCGGTCGGCTGCGTCTCGCCACGCTCGATCTTGCTGATCATGGCCCGTGACACGCCGGACCGGTCCGCCAGCGCGCCACCGGAGAGGCCGCGAGCCTGCCGCGCACGCCGGAGAGTGGTGGCTATCGCATTGCTCAGGTCGGTCACATAGTAAACAGTAACGGCTACTATCTTTGACATGCTGATCAGGGACGCCTCGGAACCAGGAGACGCCGCGGCATGTGTCGCGATCTACGCGCCGTACGTACGCGAAACGGCGATCACCTTCGAGTGGGACCCCCCGTCGGTCGACGAGATGGCGGCGAGGATCGCGGCGTCGCGGCGTACCCACGCGTGGCTGGTGGCCGAGGAGGACGGCCACGTCCTCGGCTACGCCTACGGCGGCCCGTTCAAGGCACGCGCCGCCTACCGGTGGTCCTGCGAGGTGAGCGTCTACGTCGAACAGGGCCGCCGCCGCACGGGCGCGGGCCGCGCCCTCTACGAGGAGCTGTTCACCCGCCTCACCGCCCGCGGCTACCTGACCGCGGCGGCCGGCGTCACCCTCCCGAACGACGCCAGCGAAGCCCTGCACAAGGCCCTGGGCTTCGAACCAGTAGGCACCTACCGCCGCATCGGCTGGAAACACGACACCTGGCACGACGTCACCTGGTCCCAACGCCACCTGTCCACCCCCCAAACCCCACCCCCCACCCCCACCTGACCCCGCGAGTCCCGCGTTCAAACACACCGAGTCCCGCGTTCAGACATACCGAACTGCGTTTTCGTGCACACGGTCCGGGTCAGGACCTGCACGAAACCGCAACTCGATGTGTGCGAACGCGGGACTCGCTATGGCTGAACGCGGGACTCGCGGGTTAGCGGTGTAGGACCGAGCGGGGGAGGACGCGGGCGCGCCAGCCGAGGGGAGAGTTGCGGCGGATGCCCTCGATCAGGTCGTCGTAGGCGGGGGCCAGGGTTGTGGTCGGCTCGGCCTGGCCGCCGTACCAGCTGCGTTCTACCTCGCTGACGACCGTGCGCAGGGCGCGCTTGCCGCCGTCGTCGAGGTCGTGCTCGCGGGCGATCCGGCGGGCGGCCACGCGGACGGTCTCCGTCGAGCCGACCTCGATGCCGCGGTCGCGGGACTCGGCCAGCAGCTCCGACCACGCCGACGACGCCGCCTCCGGACCGCCGCCGTGCACCTGGAGCCGGTGCGACAGGCGTCGCCGCTCACGGACGATCCCCGGTGCCGCGGCGAGCATCAGCACCACCACGAGCGCGGAGAGCCACCACGAGACCAGCGACGCGAGGCACACCAGCAGGAAGCCCCACAGGACCACCGCGGCCGGCAGCAGCATCCGCCGTCTGCGTGGTTGCCGGCCACTCGCCGCCGCGACCACCGACGTGCCGATCGCGGCCAGCACGATCGCGACCGTCATCCACCACACCCACGCGGCCGGCGAGTCGTCCCGCTGGCCGCCGGCCCCGGCGCCGGCCTGGGCCTGGTCGCCGTTCTGGGCGGTGGTGGTCGGGGCGTTGGGCGCCGGCGCCGCGGACGAGGACTGGTTCTGCTCCCGCGGGTCGTCCTCCGGGCCGCTCGGCGCGCCGCCGGAGTGGTAGGGCGGGTCGTAGGACGTGCCGTCGGACAGCGGCGTCGGGTCGAACGTGACCCAGCCGCTCTCCGGGAAGAACACCTCGACCCACGCGTGCGCGTTCTGCGTGGTGACCGTCCGGTACTCGCCGTTCTGGTAGCCGGCCGTGTACCCCATCGCGACCCGGGACGGGATGTTCGCGGCCCGCAGCAGGATCGCCATCGCAGACGCGTACTGCTCGCAGAACCCGGTCTTGCTCTTGAACAGGAAGTCCTCGAGCCCGCTCTCGTCGCTGCCGACCGCCGTCTGCGTGTTGTACCGGAAGCCGTTCGAGGTGTCGAAGTAGTCCTTGATGGCGAGCACCCGGTCGTATGTGGTGTTCCCGACGGCGAGGCGGTTCGCGAGGTCGGTGACCTTGGGACTGATGCCGTCCTTGCGCAGGTAGATGTCCGGGATCTGGGGGTTGGCGCTGAACAGGCCCTGGCCGGACAGCTCCTGCGGCGTCGGCGCGGAGAGGTCCGCGTCCTCGGTGTAGATCGGGAGGGTGCGGGACTCCGGCCCGTAGACCATGCCGCTTCCCTCGTCGTACCGCATGTCGTCGGGCAGGCCGGTCAGCCGCACCGGGGTGCCGGCGACGAGGGCCCAGTAGTCCGCCGAGTTGATCGACTCGATCTGGATCGAGGTCAGCTCGGTGAGCTTCGCGTCGGTGTCGGTGCCGGGAGATTCCAGCGTCCCGGCGAGCGACCGGCCGCCGGGCATCGCCCTGGTGTCCCGCCGCCAGCCGAAGCTCCTGTCGTAGGTCGGCAGGGTGATGGCCCGCAGGTACCGCGGCTCGTCCTTCATGCCGCGGATCCGGAACAGCTCGGCGTTGCCCTGCTGGTCGAGCATGCCGCGCAGCGAGGTGAACGGGTTGAGCCCCAGCCCGCCCTGCCCGGACCCGTTGCTGCCACCGGGCAGCTGACCGACCGTGCCGATCCACGTCACCGTCGCGCCGGCCAGCAGCGCGATGGCCACCGCGCCGGACACCAGCGCGGTCGGACCGCCGAGCCCGCCGTTCGTGCCCTGGACCGTCGGCCGGTTGCGCCACAGCTGGTGCCGGTGCGCGCCGTCCACCGCGAGCAGCGCGGCGAACGACAACGCGCCGAGCACGAACGCCCACCACGGCAGCATCTCGTCGGCCAGCGACGCCGGCACCGCGTAGACACACAGCAGCACCAGCCCGGACGCGGCGGGTGTGCCGGCGGACACCGCGAGCGTGTCCACCAGGACCGACACCAGCCCGATCGCGATCACCACGAGGCACAGCACGGCCTGGGTCGCCGGCACGGGTGGCACCCCGGTCCGCACGACGTCGATCGAGTTCTCCAGCACCGTGCCCAGCTCGCGGATCGCGGACGGGCCGGGGAGGACACCGAGGACGCCGCTGTCGGTGAACAGCGAGACGAGCAGGCACATGACGGCGAACATCTGCGCGAGGCCGACCAGCAGGACCGGCGTGCGGATGGCCCGTAGCCCGAGCCCGATCGCGGTGACCACGGTGACCGCGACGCCCGCGTACCCCCACCACCGCAGCCCGTCGATCACGCCGGACAGCGCCAGCGAGGCGCACAGCGTCGTGATGGCCGCGACCACCGGGGTGACGGTCATGGACCACTGCGCGGAGGTCAGCTCGCCCGGCGGTGGGGGAGGAGGCGGGCTGGGCATGCCGGCGGGCGGCCTGGTCGGGGTGGCTGTCGACATCCTTGGAGATCCCCCTGCTAACCGGTGATGACCGCGTCGGCGCGGGTGCCGTGGGTGCGGCACAGGGTGGCCCACGTCGCCGCCATCGGGACGTTCGGCCGGGCGACCGTCACGCCCCAGCCCGCGCCGCGCAGCAGTGCGAGGGCGCCGTCGAGGTCCGTGGTCTGGCCCTCACCCCAGGCCGAGGTGTCCAGCAGCACCGCGAGGCTGCGGGTGCCCCGCGGGCGCTGGCTGACCAGCTGCGACACAGCCTCGGGCGAGGTGGCGCCGAGGATGGCGATCAGCTCCTGCCCGCCGGCCGGGTCGCCGTGGCTGTCCATGTTCGGCGACGGCGAGGCCTGCAGCGCGGCCAGCGCGTCGAGCACCGCGTTGTCGCTGTGCGTGCCGTCGCCGGAGTCCCGCACGATCTGCCCGCCCGACTCGGTGACGAGCCGGATCCGCTGGCCGTAGCGGTGCAGGTGCAGGCAGATGCTGGCGGCGAAGGACACCGCCCACTCGAGGCTGGAGTTCGCGCCGGTCCCGGTGTGCGCGGGTGCCCGGTGGTCGAGCAATACGGTCGTACCGCCACGCCAGGGGCGTTCCTCGACCCGGACCATCATCTCGTCGCGCTTGGCGGTCGAGCGCCAGTGCACCTTCCGCAGGTCGTCGCCCTGCCGGTACGGCCGCACGATCGCGTCGTCCTCGCCCTGGCCGGCGTTGAGCCGCACCGAGCCGTCGTCGCCGGAGCCCAGCCCCGAACCACCCGGCACGCCCACCAGCTTCACCACGCGGGGCACCACGACGAGCCGGGACGTGCCGGCCAGCTCACGCTCGAACTCGGCCAGCCCGAACGGGTCGGTGATCGTCGCCTTCAGCGGGCCCAACTGCTGGATGCCACGCAGCATCGGCTGGACGTGGTAGCGCAGCCTGGTCCCGGTGTGTCGGGGGAGATGCTCGATGACGAACCGGGGCTTGCCGCCCAGCGAGTACGGCACCCCGTCGGACACCAGCAGCCCACCCGTCGGCAGCCGGCCGGTCGACGTGATGTGCAGGGTCACCTCGGCGCGCCCGGCGACCGGGGTGCGGATGGGGACGATCTGTCGCTGCGCGTGCAGGCCTACCCGCGCCACCGCGGTCATCAGGCACACGAGGATCGGCAGGGCCACCACGAACACCGACACGCGCAGCAGGTCGCGTTCGTTCAACACGATCGAGCACAGCGCGGCCGCGAGCCCCGCCGCGAGGAGACAGCGTCCCCGCGTGGTCAGGCCCGACATCGCACCCTTCAACGGCCGCGCCACGAGGGCTACCTGGCCCCGCGGGCGGCGCCGTGCTGCGGCACCGGCACCCGTTGCACCAGCGCGCGGATCAGGTCGGCCGGGGCGCGGCGCCCGGCCTGGGCCTCCGGGGTGAGCACCAGCCGGTGCGCGAGCACCGGCACGGCCACCGCGTGCACGTCGTCGGGGACCACGAAGTCCCGGCCGGAAAGCGCCGCCTGCGCCCGGGCCGCGCGCACCAGGTGCAGCGTGGACCGCGGCGAGGCGCCGATCCGGATCTCGGGCAGCCGCCGCGTCGTGGAGACCAGCTCGACGGCGTAGCGGCGGATGTCGGGGGACAGCTTGACCGAGCGCACGGTCCCGATCAGGTTCTTGACCTGGTCGGCATGGGACACCGGCTGCAGGTCGCCAAGCGGGTTGTGGCCGGCGTGCTCGTCGACCATGGCCAGCTCGGCGGCGGGGTCGGGGTAGCCGATCGACACGCGGGCGGTGAACCGGTCGCGCTGCGCCTCGGGTAAGGCGTAGGTGCCCTCCATCTCGATCGGGTTCTGGGTCGCGATGACCATGAACGGCGCCTCGAGTGGGTAGGTCGTCCCGTCGACGGTGACCTGCTCCTCCTCCATGCACTCGAGCAGCGCCGACTGCGTCTTGGGGGAGGCGCGGTTGATCTCGTCGCCGACCACGATGTTCGCGAAGACCGGGCCGGGCCGGAACTCGAACTCGTTGGTCTGCCGGTTGAAGATCGACACGCCGGTGACGTCGGAGGGCAGCAGGTCCGGCGTGAACTGGATGCGGCTGACCGTGCAGTCGATGGACCGCGCGAGCGCCTTGGCCAGCGAGGTCTTGCCGACGCCCGGCACGTCCTCCACCAGCAGGTGCCCCTCGGCGAGCAGGGTCACGAGCGCGATCCGCACGACCTCCGGCTTGCCGACCAGGACCCGCTCGACGTTCGCGGCGATCCGCTGCGCGGCCTGGCCGAGCTCCTCGAGAGGCGCGGGGTGCCGGTAGTGGTTGTTGTTCGTGGCGTGCTGCTCGGCCGCGGGGTGGGAAGCACCGGTCGAGAGCTGCTGAGCGTAGGGGTCGCCGCCGTGCGCCGGATAGGGGCTACCGGGCAGCGCCGATGGCGGGGTACTCGACGTCACGCGCGACCTCCTGTGAACTTCGTCGGCACGGAGCCTGCTACGAAGTGTGTCAAACCTGTGAGAAGTTCCCCAGCTCCTCCGTTACATCAGAGGAGTACGCCCGGGGGGTCCTACTGTCTATCTTCTACGCCTTTCGGCGCGTAAGTGTTCCGGTCTGACGGATTCCCCCCCACTTGGCGCCACGGGGTTTCCCCACATCGCCCCACGCGGACCCTCCCGGCGCCCTGTATGGACGCGAGTGACTCCGTTCGGTTGCCCGTTCGACCACTTCTGGTCGCCGCGGGAGGCACCCGGTCGGGGGAGTCCCGCCATCCTCCCCCACCTTCCCCCCTACGCGTTTACCAGGGCAAACGTCCGCGGCGCGGCGCGAAAGTCCCGTCATTCGCCGTTGACTGTGGTGAAAAGTGGGGTACGGTGGCCGCTAGTGGGGCGGAAGGGGGCTCCATGGCTGGTCCGTACGGACCGGTGGGGAGGTGCGGACCCCGATGTTTCTCGGTACGCACACCCCAAAACTGGACGACAAGGGGCGGCTCACGCTGCCTGCCAAGTTCCGGGACGCGCTCGCGGGTGGGCTGATGGTCACCAAGGGACAGGATCACTGTCTTTACGTCTTCCCCCGCGGCGAGTTCGAGGAGATGGCACGCAAGGTGGCAGCGGCGCCCCTGACGAACGAGTCGGTCCGCGCCTTCCAGCGGTACCTGTTCGCCGGCACCGACGAGCAGCGTCCCGACGGGCAGGGGCGGGTCGTGATCGCACCGGAGCTGCGGCGCTATGCCGGGCTGACCAAGGAGTGCGTGGTCATCGGTGCGGTCACCCGCCTGGAGATCTGGGACGCGGACGCGTGGCAGACCTACCAGGACGAACACGAGGACGCCTACTCCCAGGCCCGGGAGGAGGTCCTGCCCGGCGTGTTCTGACGGGAGAACCGGGCACGGCGCGGGTGTCGCGAGGCCTCCGTTCCGCTCGCTTTCGACCCTGGCACACCTTCCCCGGCGCCAGGTGCGACGAGCGGGCGGGGACCTGGCGGCATCCGCTTGTCACATCTATGGCGGGAGAGGGGGTGGCTTTGGCATGTCCGAGCACGTTCCGGTGTTGCTCGAACGGGTGCTGGCGTTGTTCGAGCCGGCCCTCTCGATGCCGGACGCCGTCCTCGTGGACTGCACCCTCGGGCTCGGTGGCCATGCCGACGCCCTCCTCGCCGCCCACCCCGCGCTGGTCCTCGTCGGCCTCGACCGGGACCCGGCGGCGCTCGAGCGTTCCCGCTCGCGCCTGGCCGCGCACGGCGACCGGGTCCACCTGGTGCACGCGGTGTACGACGAGCTGCCGGCAGTGTTGTCGGAGCTGGGGATTCCGGCGGTCGCCGGCGTGCTGATGGATCTCGGCGTGTCGTCGATGCAGCTGGACGTGGCGGCCAGGGGGTTCGCGTACTCGCAGGACGCGCCGCTGGACATGCGGATGGACCCGACGGCCGAGCTGACGGCCGCCGAGGTGCTCAACACGTACCCGCCGGGCGAGCTGGTCCGGATCCTGCGCGAGTACGGCGAGGAACGCTTCGCGAAGCGGATCGTCGAGCGGGTCGTGCGGGAGCGGGCGCGTTCGCCGTTCACGTCGAGCGGGCGGCTGGTGGAGCTGCTGTACGAGGCGGTGCCCGCGGCGTCCAGGCGGACCGGCGGCCACCCGGCGAAGCGGACCTTCCAGGCGCTGCGCATCGAGGTGAACGGCGAGCTGGCGGCGCTGGGTGCCGCACTGCCCGCCGCACTGGCCGCACTGCGGGTGGGCGGGCGGATCGTGGTCGAGTCCTACCAGTCACTGGAGGACCGGCTGGTCAAGCAGGCACTGACGGCCCTGGCCAAGTCCCGGACGCCGGACGGCGTGCCGGTGGAGTTGCCGGGGCACGGCCCCCAGCTGCGGTTGCTGACTCGCGGCGCGGAGCAGGCCGACGAGCAGGAGATCGAGAAGAACCCGCGGGCGGCCTCGGTCCGGTTGCGTGCGGCCGAGCGGATTCTGGAGGCGGCGTGACTATCCAGACCGAGCCGACGCGTGCTACCGACACCGCGGTGGCGCCGGCGCGCACCGAGCCCCGCCGGGTGCAGGCCCGTTCCCGCACGGCCGCGACCCAGCGTGCCTTCGCCCGCCGGGCGCAGCGGGAGGGCCGCCCCATCGAGCGGCCGGTCGAGGAGGACCTCGACCGGGGAGCAGGCCGGGCGTCGTTCGTGGTCCTGATCATCGTGGTGCTGACGGTCGGCGTGGCGGCGACGCTGTGGCTGTCGACCCAGGCGATCGCGGACTCGTACCGGTTGGAGCAGGTCAAGCAGGAGGCCGACCGGCTGGCCGAGCAGGCCGCGCAGCTCCAGCGCGAGGTGACGGAGCAGGAGTCGGCGGCGTCCCTGGCCGAGCGCGCGAAGGCCATGGGCATGGTCCCGGCCGGCGACCCGGCAAGGCTGATCGTCCAACCCGACGGAACGGTCGTGCTGGTCGGTGAGCCCACCCCGGTGCAGGCACCGCCGTCGACGCCACCACCGGCCGGCACGACCTCGACGACCCCACCGCCGAACGGCCAGACGGGTGACCAGACGGGTGACCAGACGGGTGACCAGACATCGGGCGGCGGCACGCAGCCACCCGCGGGCGGCCAGCAGACCGGCGCCGGGCAGGGAGCCGGCTGATGCACGCGACCGTACGGCAGGCGCCCGTCCCCAGGCCGCTGACCTGCGGAAACAGGCGTTTTCCCAGGTCGCGCCCAGTACGTGGGCAGCCCCCACCCGACCCGGGGGCCGGCCCCGGTCCCATTTTATCGGGGGGCACCGACGAAACCCCTGGTCAGCCAGGGCTGTGGATAACTTTCACCCGAGGAGTGCGAGCGAAGGGGACATTCACGCGCCACGAGGAGCCCGGGGGTTGGCCCCGGACCGATCACACCGTCCACAGCCGACCCGAACACGGGTCGGCTGTGGACAACTTCGGGCCGCGTGTGCGGGCGGGCGAGACACTTCCGCGGGAAGGGGAGTTGGGGTCCGAGCACGCCAGCCGACCAGAGCGCTGGTCGGCCCGCGATGACGCTCGCCGGCAAGGCGGGTTGGGCCGGCGAGGCGGGCTGGATCGGCAAGGCGGGTTGGGCCGGCAAGGCGGGTTGGGCCGGCAAGGCGAGCTGGGCCGGCGAGGCCGGCTGGATCGGCAAGGTGGGTTGGGCCGGCATGGCGGGCTGGGCCGGCGAGGCGGGCTGGATCGGCGAGGCGGGCTGGATCGGCAAGGCGGGTTGGGCCGGCAAGGCGGGCTGGATCGGCT
>NZ_DASQCC010000147.1:0-6718 GCF_035634895.1 Actinophytocola sp.
GGGCCGGGCAGGCCGGGGTGGCGCGGCGGGCCGGGCGCGGCGGGCCGGGCCGGGTAAGGCCGTGCCGGGTGGGGGTGGCTGGATGAGGCGGGGCGGACCGGGTGGCGCGGTGGGCGGGCCGGGCGGGCGGGTGGGCCGGGATCGAGCAGGATATGAGGATGGCCGGAAGAAGCCAGGCCGGGCGAAAGCCGCGCCCGGTTGGTGGCGTCTGCCTTGGTCTCCGAGGGTCAGAAGCGGGGTGGGCGCTTCTCGAGGAACGCCTGGACGCCTTCCGCGTAGTCGGGGCTGGTTACCGAGGCCTCGTACAACTCGTGGACCGTCTCGTCGTCGGTGGGGTGGCCGTCCCGGGTTCGGGCGATGATTGTCTTGGCGCCTCTGAGCGACACCTGGGACCGGCTTGCCATCGTCTCGGCCAGGGCCAGTGCGCGTTGGACCACCTCGGCGGCCGGATGCAGTTCGTTGACCAGGCCTATCCGTAGGGCCGTCGGGGCATCCACCAGCTCGGCCGTGAACAGGATCTGGCTTGCCCACGCCGGGCCCACCGCGTCGACCAGGCGCTTCGTTGACGTCGCGTGGTACACGATGCCCAGCTTCGCCGGGGTGATGCCGAAGCGGGCGTCGTCCGCGCCCACTCGGATGTCGCATGCCAGGGCTATCTCGCAGCCGCCGCCCACGCATACGCCGGTGATGGCCGCGATGGTTGGCTTGGTCAGCTCGGCGATCGAGCGCTCGCCCGCGTGTACCGCGGCGCTGTAGCGGCGGGCGCCCGCGGGATCGGCCCGCAGGCTGGTGAACTCGCTGATGTCCGCGCCCGCCGAGAAATGGTCCGTGCCGCGGATCACCAGGGCCCGCACCCACTCGTCGGCGTCCACCTTCTCCAACAACAAGGGGAGCGCCGACCACATCTCGAAGCTCATGGCGTTGCGCTTCTCGGGGCGGTCGATCGTCAGGACCGCCACCGCGCCGGCTGTCTCCAGGGTCAGCGTCACGCATTCACCGTAGACAGCACCGCCCGCAGCGCCGCTATATCCTCGGTCACCCTCGTCTGGCGGTCCTGCAGCTCACGCCTCGTCTTCGCGAACATCTCCACCCGGTTCGCGACGTCGTTGCGCAGGGTCTCCCGCAATTGACTCGTCGTCTCCGCCGCACTGCGCCGGTCTCGCGCGTCCACCACCTGCTGGTACACCCCGATCCCGATGGCGGCCGCGGCCACGATCGCCCAGCCCCAGCCGGCGAAGACCGCCAGCACGACGAAGCCCAGGGCCACGGCGAACGCGCCGATCGCGGCCTGGCGACGCCTGGACTCGACCTTCGTCATCTGTGCGACCGTCGCCACCGCCTTCTCCAGGGTCGTCCGGTCCGCCTCGGTCGGGGTGATCGTCACCTGGCCGTACCGCGTGCGGACCGCCAGCGCGTCCGGCGCCGGCGTGCGCGCGGTCTCCGCGTACTTCTCCGCCACCGACATGACCACGTCGGCACTCGCGCGCAGCGCCAGCGCGCGGCGGTCGGGCACCGCCGACATCAGGTCCTCGCGCAGCAGATCAGTCGCCGACCCGGCCGGGCTGTCCCAGGTGGCCGACGCGGTCTTCCTGTTCTCGATGGTCGCCCGCAGCTCGCGTTCGCGCGCCAGCAGTGGCAGCTCCACCGGGCTGCCCTCGTCGATCAGCAGGTCCAGCGAGCGGCGCACCAGTGGGTCCTTGGTGGCCGCCGGTTCGCCGCTGTACGCATCCAGTGTCGAGGTCACCGACGCACGCAGTGCCGTCAGCCGCTCGCACGCCTGCAACGCCGTCGCCAGCTCGCCGCCGCCGTCGAGGTCCTTGGGCACCTCCACGACCGTGGTCGGCACCGCCAGCTGGCGGACCGTGTCCGCCAGTGACTCGTCGGCCACCGCGCTCAGCAGGGTCGCGCACCGCTCCCACGCGACCGGCCCGAAGAAGCCGTCCGCGGCGAGCAGCCACGCCGCGCGCTGGTAGTTCGGCACCGGGTCCGTCACCGACGTCAGGATGTCGTCGAGAACCGGCAGCCGGCCGCCCAGCACCGCCGCCGCCAGCACGTGGAAGGCCTTGGCGCGCAGCGGGTCGCGGGCCACGGCCAGAGCCAGCGCGTCGGGGTCGACCGCGCCGTCGGCCACGCCGCGCACCGCTACCAGCGCCGGCGCGAGCCAGTAGCCCTCGGCGTCGTCGACGTCCACGATGGACTGCCCGAGAAGCAACTGCTTGGCCTGGTGCCGGACCCGCCCGTGCCGGTCGAACAACCCGAGCGTCACCCGCAGGTCGCTGATCTCCACGAACGCGTCGAACGCCGCCGACAGCCTGACCAGCCGCTGCTCGATCGAGCCGCTGACCTTCGACAGCTCGGCCCTGAGCCGGGCCTGTGACGCCCGCGACTGTGACAGCGCGGCACTGACGTTGCCGAGGTCCTGCTCAAGGCCCGAAAGTCGCTTGTTCTGCGAGTAGTCGGTCCACCAGTTGTCGCTCACGAGTCCTCCCTGGACGGGTCACCACACAACAGTGCGACGCGCGTCCCGGCATTCTGGACCCATGCGAACCCGGACGAGTTTCGCCGCGGTCGTCGCCGCGCTCGCCACGCTCACCGCCTGCACCGAGTCGCCGGCACAGCGTGACGTCGGACAGGTCCCCGGCACCGGCACGAGCGAGCCGACCGCGCCGAGCAGCACGAAGACGCCGCAGCTCAAGATCGAGACGGTCGCCGGTGGCCTGTCGCACGGCTGGGACATCGGTTTCCTGCCCGGCGGCAAGGTCCTGGTCTCCCAGCGGCCCGCGAAGCTCGCGCTCCTGTCGAGCAGCGCGCCCGGCGCCACGGTCACCGGCCTCAAGGCCGACCTCTCCGACGTGCTCGTGCAGGGCGAGGGCGGCCTTCTCGGCCTGGTCGTGCACCCCGACTTCGCCCAGTCCCGGCAGTTCACCACCTGCCAGACCCACACCAACAACGGCCAGCCGACCGACATCCGCCTCGTCACCTGGCGCCTGTCCGACGACGAGAAGGTCGCCACCCGGGTGAAGGACCTGCTCACCGGCCTGCCGCTGAACCCGTCCGGCCGCCACTCCGGCTGCCGGCCGACGCTCGCCCGCGACGGCGCGCTGCTCGTCGGCACCGGCGACACCGCACGCGGCAACATCTCGCAGGACCGCACGCTGCTGGGCGGCAAGGTGCTGCGGCTCGACCTGAAGACCGGCGACCCGCTGCCGGACAACCCGTTCATCGACTCGAAGAACAAGAACGAGCGGTACGTCTACACCTACGGTCACCGCAACATCCAGGGCGTCGCGCTGCGGCCGGAATCCGACCAGGTCTTCACCGCCGAGCACGGCCCGGACAAGAACGACGAGGTCAACCTCATCCAGGCGGGCAAGAACTACGGCTGGGACCCGGCGCAGGGCGGCACGGTCGGCGGCTACGACGAGGGTGTCCCGATGACCGACCTCGACCGTTTCCCGGACGCGGTCCCGGCGAAGTGGCAGACCGGCGACATCACCGAGGCCGTGTGCGCGGCGACGTTCCTCGACGGTGACCAGTGGGGCACGCTCGACGGCACGCTGGTGATCACCGCGCTCAAGGGCGCGAAGGTCATCTTCCTGACACTGTCCGAACAGGGCGACGTGAAGTCGGTGGCCGTGCCGCAGGAGTTCGACTCCACGTTCGGCCGGCTGCGAGCGGCTCGCACCGGCCCGGACGGTGCGCTGTACATCACCACGAGCAACGGCGACGACGACAGGCTCCTGCGCGTCACCCCGGCCTGAACCGAGCGGCGCGCCACGGCGTAAAAGGCCGCATGAGCACCTTCCCGCAGCCGTTGCTCGACTCCTTCGCCGCCGACCCGGGGCGCACGGTCATCGAGCACGGCGAGCGGCGGGTGTCCGCTGGCGAACTGCTGGCGACCGTCCGCCGCATGGCGGGTGCGCTCCGGGCGGCCGGCCTCGGCCACGCCAGCGGCGTCGCCATGCTGACCGGTGTCACGCCGGAGGCGTTCGCCGCGTACCTCGCCGCGAGCGTCCTCGGCTGCCGGGTCATCGGCGTGCGCCCCGGGTACTCGCCGAGCCAGCTCGCGCACATCCTGGCCACCGGCGTCGACGCGCTGGTCACCGACGGCCGGACCAGCCACGGCCGGACGCTGACCATCGGCGAGCTCGACGCGGGCACGCCGCTCGACGAACACGCCGACGGCCGCCCCGGCGACGTCGCCCGGCTCATCTACACGAGCGGCAGCACCGGCACCCCCAAGGGCTGCATGCAGAGCTACGCGGCGATGTCCGACCACTGGTCCTGGGCGCCCCACATGTGGGACGAGGACACCAGGGACCTGGCCGGCTGCGGCGACCGCTACCTCCTGTTCGGCACGCTCGCCTCCGCGGTCGTGCAGGACTACGCCGTGCTCGCGCTCCACAACGGCGGCACCGCGGTCATCCCGGAGCCGAACCAGCCGCTGGCGCAGGCCATCCCGCGCCTCCGCATCACCGGCACCATCATGAACGTGCCGCGGCTGTACCACTTCCTCGACGTGCTGCGCGCCGACGACGTGGACACCTCGTCGCTGAAGGGCATGATCGTCGCGGGCTCCCCGCTGCCGCCGCACCGCCTGCAGGAGGCCGTCGACCGGCTCGGCCCGGTGATGTACCAGGCGTACGGCCAGAGCGAGGCCGGCAACCTGACCGTGCTGACGCCTGCGCACATCGCGAAGTACGGCCCGGAGATCCTCTCCTCCGTCGGTCGCCCACACGCCCATGTGGACGTCGCGGTGCGTGGCGGCGAACTGTACGTGCGCACCCGCTACGCGATCGACGGCTACTGGGACGACGAGAAGGAGACCGCCGAGGTCCTCACCGACGGCTGGATCCGCACCCGTGACCTCGGCTACCTGGACGAACGGGGCTTCGTGCACCTGACCGGCCGGGCCCGCGACGTCATCATCGTGAACGCGTTCCCCCAGTACGCGGGCCCGATCGAGGCGGTGCTGACCGCGCGGCCGGACGTCGACCAGGCCTACGTCGTCGGCGCGCCGGACGAGCTGACCGGCGAGGCGGTGCACGCGTTCGTGGTTCCGACGGGCGGCCGCGTGCCGTTCGACGACGCGCTCCGCGGCGCCGTCCTGAACGCGCTGGGCCTGGACGCCGTCCCGAAGACGATCACGTATCTCACCGAGGTGCCGGTCGCGGACAGCGGCAAGCCGGACAAGCACGCGCTGCGTGCCTCGCTGGGCTGATCGGGTGGCCGCCGCCCGCGACGATGGACGGTGTGCCGGACCCACAGGACCCAGACGCCGCAACGGTTGCCCGGCTCGTCACGGGCCAGCTTCCACAGTGGGCCGACGAACCGGTCCGTCCCGTCGGCGGGCCGGGCGTCGACAGGCTGGTGCGACTGCCGAGTTCCTGTTGGCACTACAGGGAATCGACGCCTCGGCAACCTCGACACGAGGCCGAACTGTGGGACCGCACGCTCGCGACCGTCAGTGCTTCTCCAGCAGCCGGGGCGAGCTCTCCAGGTGGGACAGTCCGTTCCACGACAGGTTCACCAGGTGCGCCGCCACCTCCTCCTTGCGCGGCTTGCGCACGTCCAGCCACCACTGCCCGGTCAGCGCGACCATCCCCACCAGTGCCTGGCTGTACAGGGCGGCCAGCTTCGGGTCGTACCCGCGCGAGGAGAACTGCACCCCGAGGATGTTCTCCACCTGCGACGCGATGTCGTTGAGCAGTGAGGAGAACGTGCCGGTGGCCGACGCGACCGGCGAGGCACGCACGAGGATCCGGAACCCGTCCGCCGACCCCTCGACGTAGTCCAGCAACGCCACGGCCGCCCGTTCCAGCAGCATCCGGGGATGCGCGTCCTCGTGGAGCGCGGAGGTCATCTGGCTGAGCAGGTAGTGCATCTCCCGGTCGACGACGACCGCGTACACGCCTTCCTTGCCACCGAAGTGCTCGTACACCACCGGCTTCGACACGCTCGCCCGGTGGGCGATCTCCTCGACGGACGCCCCGTCGAAACCCTTCTCCGCGAACAGCGACCGCGCCACGTCCAGTAGCTGCTGCCGCCGCTCCTCGCCCGTCATCCGCACACGCGGCACCGGCGCCTCCCCTCGCCGGGGAGGCGCCGTACGTGCCCGTTCTCGCCGCCTTGCCGCCATTCGCCTCACCCTAGAGGGGCGGACCGACAGTCGGCGGTCTATTTACGCTTCCGCACCCGCCGAGATCTTCGCCAGACGCTGTGGCGTCGGCCACCGGACACTGTGCACCCAGCCGAACTTCTCGAACAGCCAGATCATCCGGGCCGAGGTGTCGATCTGGCCACGCTTCACGCCGTGACGCGCGCACGTCGGGTCGGCGTGGTGCAGGTTGTGCCAGGACTCGCCGAAGGACAGGATCGCGAGCGGCCACACGTTGGCGGCCTTGTCGCGGGACACGAACGGCCGGTCGCCGATCATGTGACAGATCGAGTTGGTCGACCACGTGACGTGGTGCAGGATCGCGACCCGCACGAGGCCGGCCCAGAAGAACGCGGTCAGCGCGCCCCACCAGGACCAGCTGATCAGCCCGCCGAGCACCGCGGGCAGCAGGAACGTCGCGGTCGTCCAGATCGCGAACAGGTTGTTGACCCTGACGATGTCCTTGTCGGCCATCAGGTCCGGGGCGAAGCGCTCCTTGTTGGTGAGGCCGCGGTCGAACACCCAGCCCATGTGCGCGTGCCAGGAACCCTTGGCCAGCGC
>NZ_DASQCC010000148.1:0-14713 GCF_035634895.1 Actinophytocola sp.
CACCGACTCCGGCGCGGTGACGGCATCGGCAGACCCGATATCAGCCGCGGACTCAGTCGCCGCCGGCTCCGGCACGATCGCCTCAGCGGGCGCATCGGCCGACTCGACGACCGCTTCCGGCTCGACAGCGGCTCCCGGCTCGAAAGCGGTCTCCGACTCGACAGGAGCCTCCGACTCGACGACGGCTTCCGGCTCGACGACGGCTTCCGGCTCGCCTGTGACGGCTTCCGGCTCAGTAGTCGCCGCGGCTTCCTCGGCCGCCGGTCGTGGTTCAGGGACCGGCGTCTCGGTCTCACCCGTCGGTTCGGCGGGCCTGGCCGCCACCGCCAGGGGTTCCACGTCCAGTTGGGCGTCGTCGTAGATCAGGTCCGCCACCAGGACCGGGGAGACCTGTTCCACGTCCGCCTCTGAGTGGGCGCCGCAGCCGTACTCGACGTGGACCACGTGGGCGTCCGCGGGCGACAGCTCATTGCCGCATGTGCCGAACGCGGCCCGCAGCGAGCCCGCCAGCGGCAGGTAGAACCCGCATGTCCCGCAGTGTGCCGGGGCGCTTCGCGCCATGTCGGAACGTGGTCCGAACTCACTCTGATGCCAGCGGTCCGCCGCCTCCAGCCGGGCGGGGCGCGACATCACTCGCAGCCGTCCGAGGCCCAGCTCCATCGCGGTCTCTTCCACCGCCGGGTCGTCCGACCCGACGTAGGCCGCCACCAGTCTCGGGTCGTCCGGGGATGTCGGCAGCAGGTCGCCGACGCCCAGGTCGCCGGCCATCACCCGCTCCTGCCACGGCACCCAGTCCGGCGCCACCAACGCGTCCGGACCAGGGAGGAGGACCACCTCGCTCACCGTGATGTCGGTGTCCGGGCCGGCCGACGTGATCGTCACCGCCCAGCGCCATCCGCCGTAGCCGGACTTGTCGGCCTCGAAGAGGTGGGTGACCGCCGCCTCGTCCTCGATGTGGTGATCGACGTAGTCACCTACGCGCTCGCCGCCCGCCTCTTCCTGCGCGGCGGCACGCGCGAGGTCGACCTCCGTCACCAGGGCGGGGTCGCTCAGGTCAGACTGCTGCACGTTCATCGGGATTGATTGTGCCCCACCGGGCTGACGGCCACGCGACTGGTCGTGCAACGCTGGCCTTCGTGCGGGCACTCATCGCGTTCGTTCTCCTCCTGGCGGCCGGTTGCACCACCGGCGGCACCGGAGCCACCGACGCCACCCCGGCCACCGCGACCTCCGCCGCCGTCCTCCGCGTGGACGTCCTCCAGAAGCTCCCCCATGACCCCAAGGCGTTCACACAGGGGTTCGAGCTGGCCGACGGGGTCCTGTACGAGGGCACCGGGCTCGAGGGCCGTTCCAGTGTCCGCGCGGTCGACCCGGCGACCGGCCACGTCAACAGGCAGGTCGACCTGCCGCCCCACCTCTTCGGCGAGGGCATCACGGTCGTCGGCGACAGCATCTGGCAGATCACCTGGCAGGACGGCGTCGCCATCCTCCGCGACCGTAGGACCCTCGCCGAGAAGAAGCGGGTCGACTACGACGGCGAGGGCTGGGGCATCTGCCACGACCAGCACCGGCTGATCATGAGCGACGGCAGCGACCACCTCACCTTCCGGAACACCGGCACCTTCGCCGTCGAGGGCGGGGTGGACGTCCGGGCCGGCGACCAGCCCGTGAACCGGATCAACGAGCTGGAGTGCGTGACCGGCCAGGACGGCCGCGTCCAGGTCTGGGCCAACATCTGGCAGACCGACCAGATCGTCCGGATCGACCCCGCGAACGGGCACGTCACCGCCACCGTCGACCTCTCCGGCCTGCTGCCGGCGGCCGACCGCGCGGGCGCCGACGTGCTCAACGGCATCGCGCACGTTCCGGGTACCGACGAGTTCCTCGTTACTGGAAAGCTCTGGCCGACGATGTTCCGGGTGAGGTTCGTCACGTCAGCGCCGTAGCGGGTCCCCTGACTGAGTGAGCCGTCCTTGCAGTGCTGGCTCACTACCTAGGGCAGGATGGAAGGCGTGAGCAAGAAGCGTCGCAGCTGGACCAAGCAGCAGGCGCCAACCTGGCAGCCTCGGCAACAGCCGCCGCAGACGCGTGCCCACGAACAGCCCGCCCAACCCCGGGAACGCGAAGAACCGCTGACCAACGCGATCCCCGCGGCGAGCCACTACCCGCAGGAGGACCTGCGCAAGACCCGCCCGGTCCGCCGCGAGGCCGCGCCCCCGCGGGACTGGCGCGACCCGCCGCCACGCCGCGACTGGCGCCAGGTGCCGCCCCCGCGCCGCCAGCTCCCACCCACGCCGCCGACGCGGCCCATGGACTACGACTACGACGGCAGCCCGCCCGAGACCTACGGCTCCGACGGCTACGCGCCCGGCGAACAGCAGCCCACCCAGCAGCCGCCATCCCAGCAGCCACCCCGCCAGCAGCACCCCGGCCAGCAGCGGCCGCAGGCCAAGCCCGGTTCCCCACCGGCCGCCGCGGCGCCCGGCTACCCGAAGAAGCTGACGGTCACCCGCGTCGCCGCGATCCGCAGCAGGGAGCTGACCAACAAGGCGGCCACCGCGTTCAGGCGGGCCGTGAACGCCGACGGCGCCGACAAGTCCGGGCTGACCTCGCTCACCTACGCGACCATGCTCAACTACGCGAGCGACGCGGCCATGGCCGTCGCGCTCGCCAACACCCTGTTCTTCTCCGCCGCGGACGCGAACTCGTCCAAGGGCAAGGTCGCGCTCTACCTGCTGATCACGATCGCGCCGTTCGCGCTGGTCGCGCCGGTCATCGGGCCCATGCTGGACCGCATCCAGCGCGGCCGGCGGCTCGCCATGTGCGTGACGTCGATCGGCCAGGCGCTGGCGTGCATCGTGATGGCCACGAACTTCGACGGCTGGCTGCTCTATCCGGCCGCGCTCGCGAAGATGGTGCTGTCCAAGTCCTTCACGGTGCTCAAGGCCGCGGTCACGCCGAGGGTCGTGCCCCCGGACATCACGCTCGCCAAGACCAACGCGCGGCTCACCACGTTCGGCCTGGTCGGCGGCGTCGTGTTCGGCGCGGTGGCCACCCTGGTGCTGCAGATCCTCGGCTCCGGCGGCGCGCTCTGGTACACCTCGCTCATCTGCGTCGTCGGCGCCGTGCAAGCCATGCGGATCCCGGCGTGGGTGGAGGTCACCGAGGGCGAGATCCCGGCGACGCTCGACGCGCACCCGGAGAAGCCGCGGCGACAACCCATGGGCCGGAACGTGGTCGTCGCGCTCGCCGGCAACGGCACGATCCGCGTGCTGACGGGGTTCCTGATGATGTTCTCGGCGTTCGCGGTCCGGGAGCAGACGCAGGGGCACGCGTTCCAGCAGCTGCTGCTGCTCGGCGTGATCGCCGGCGCGGCGGGCGCGGGAAGCTTCATCGGCAACGGCATCGGCGCGCGGATGCACCTCGGGCACCCGGAGCAGATCGTCGTCGGCTGCATCATCGGCTGCCTCGTGGCGACGTTGGGCGCGACGGTCATGGAGGGCATCGCCACCGCGGCCATCGTGGGTCTGGTCGGCGCGACCGCCAGCGCGATCTCCAAGAACAGCCTCGACGCGGTGATCCAGGACGACCTGCCCGAGGAGTCACGCGCGTCCGCGTTCGGGCGGTCGGAGACGGTGCTACAGCTGGCGTGGGTGTTCGGTGGTGCGCTCGGTGTGCTGCTGCCGCCCACGTTCTGGATCGGGTTCCTGGTCGTGTCCGTGCTGCTGGCGGCCGGGCTGGTGCAGACGATGCTGACGCGCAAGGGCCAGTCGCTGCTGCCGTGGTTCGGCGGCGAGCGGCCGGTGCGCCCGTGGCGGACGGCGACGGGACCGCAGCCCGCCGCGTTCCAGGAGGGGCCTCCGGACCCGCCCGCCGGCCAGTCGTAACCTTTCGGCGTGCGCAAGCTGCTGGTCCTCGTGGTGCTGGTGCTGGCCGGGTGCTCGTCGAACGAGCCGCCGGCGGCCGTGCCGCAGCCGAAGATCGACTTCACCGTGGCGGCGAAGAAGGTGACGGCGAAACCGTTCCTGTACTGCGACATCAAGGTCGAGGACTGCCGCCGCGACAACACCGCGATGATCAAGATGCCGGTCCCGCCAGGCACGGCTGTTCGCGTGACGGTGCCCCGCGAGGTCGCCGACACACCGTGGTCGGTGGTCATCCAGTACACGACCGCGGCCGGTGAGCAGAAGGCGCCGGTGACGGTCGCGACGTTCGCGCCCGGCAAGGAGACGACGTACGAGGCGTTGCCGGCGGAGCCGGGGGCCCAGCTCCAGACGGTCGAGGTCAAGCAGGCGGGCGGCGTGCTGATGCAGGGTCGGAATGGACCGGAGCCGGTGACCAGGGCGGCGTGGTCGCTGCAAGTGACCCCCTGACTGGCCCCTGGACAGCGCCGCCCCCAGAACTGACACTCGTTCACGTTGGTTTCTGGAGGTGGGTCGATGAGGACCGCGTTCCTGTCCCTGTTCACGTGTGTGTTGCTCGCGTCGACCGTGGGATCCGCCGGCGCCGCCGCGGAGCGGTACGTCGCGCTCGGCGACTCGGCGGCGTCGGGGCCGCTGATCCTGCCGGTGGACCTGTCGTCGCCCGGGTGCTACCGGTCGCAGCGCAACTACCCGAAGCTGGCGGCGGCCCAGGTGGGGGTGCCTGTCGTCGACGTGACGTGTTCCGGGGCGGACACCGGGGACATGACCGCGCCGCAGGGCACCGACTTCGGCGACGTGCCGCCACAGTTCGACGCGCTGACCGCGGACACGACGCTGGTCACGCTGCAGATCGGCGGGAACGACGCCGGGCTGGTCGGGCTGGCGGAGTCCTGCGTGAACCTGCTGCCGTCGCCGTTCGGCACGTCGTGCGCGGATGAGAACACAGCCGGCGGCGGCGATGTGTACGGGGAGCGGGTGGCCGCGGTCGGGCCGCGGGTCGAGGCGGTGCTGGACGGGATCCACCAGCGGGCGCCGGGGGCGCGGGTGTACGTGGTCGGCTACACGACCTACCTGCCGCAGAACGGCTGTTACCCGCGCGTCCAGGTGTGGCCCCGCGACGCGAACTACGTCCAGGCGAAGATCGACCAGCTGAACCAGGTGCTGGCGTCGGCGGCCGCCGCCCACGATGCGACGTATGTGGACATCCGGACGCCGGGGATCGGGCACGACGTGTGCAGGTCGTCGTCGGTGCGGTGGGTGGAGCCGTTCGTCCCGGGGAACGTCGCGGCCCCGCTGCACCCGAACGCCAACGGGATGGCCGGCATGGCGGCCGTATTGGCCGCCGCCGTCGCGTGACGCCCTAGGGAACCCGTCAGGGCCGCGACAGGACTTCCCTGAGCAGGCCGGCGAAGGCGGTCGGCTCGCCGGCGAAGCCGCCGTGGTCGCCGGGGAACACGGTCAACTCGGTGCCCAGCCGGTCGGCGAGGGCCACCGCTGTCCGGTTGGCCAGCTGGCCCTTCGACGTCTCTCCCGCCGCCACCACGACCCTCGTGCGGAGCGCCGTCAGGTCCGGGGTCGCCCCCGCGATCGGCCTGATCATGTTGCGCAGGAAGAAGTCGGCGTCGGCCAGGGCCGCCGACGGCATGGGCATCGGGTGCCCCGCCGCCTCCGGCGGCACGATGCCGATGAACGCCAGGAACCGGCCCATCGCGATCGCCGTGCCCTCGGTCCTGTTGCTCTCGTGCAGGCCCGCCATCGCGCGCTCGCACTCGTCCGCGTCGGGCAGCAGCCGCATCAGTGGCGGCTCGTGCGCGACCAGGGTCCGCACCTGCGACGGGTGCCGCACCGCCAACTCCAGCGCGGCCACCGCGCCGCCGCTGCTGGCCAGGATGTCGGCCGGCTCGTCCGTCACCGCGGCGAGCAGGCGGTGCAGGTCGTCCGCCAGCTTCGCGACGGACACCTCCGCGTCGGCCGCCGCCGTGCTGCGGGCTATGCCGCGGGGGTCGTAGGTGACCACGGTGTGGTCGGCGGCGAGCAGGGGCACGATCGGCGCGAAGCCGCCCGCGTCCATCGGCACCCCGGCCAGCAGCAGGAACGGGCCGGCGCCCTGGCTGTCGTACCGCAACGTCGCGCCGGGCAGGTCCAACACGGGCATGGTTCCTCCTCAGGGTCCAATGCTCGTGAGTCGGAACCGGCGACGCTGTCTCGACACTACGGATCCAGCTCGCGGGCGACGGCGCGGACCACGTCGGCGATGCGCTTCGTGGCCTTGCGGTCCGGGTAGCGGCCGCGGCGCAGGTCCGGCTGGACCTTCCCCTCGAGCAGCTTGATCATGTCCTCGATCAGGCCGTGCAGCTCCTCGGCCGGGCGGCGCCGTGCCTCGGCGACCGACGGTGGCGGGTCGAGCAGCCGCACGGACAGGGCCTGCGGCCCCCGGCGGCCGTCGGCGACACCGAACTCGATGCGTTGACCGGCTTTCAGGCCCGGCACCCCTGCCGGCAGGGCGGAAGAACGGACGTAGACGTCCTCGCCCCCGTCCTGTGTGACGAACCCGAAGCCCTTCTCCGAGTCGTACCACTTGACCTTTCCGGTCGGCACAACGTTCACCTCCACACACAAATGAACGCGCCCCAGGGCGTACCCAGGACGCGTCACACCAGCCTAGGCCACTTTCGGGTGCAAGGGGTAGCCGGTTATGTCACCAGGCGTCATTCGCATGCGGGTGACGGACGAGCGCGGCGACGCCCACGACGTGGCCTCGACGTCGGCGACGTTGATCAAGCTCACACCGGGGCGACCACAGACGTTCACACGGAAGGGTGACCGGGTTCTCATGGGGTCCGTCCTATGCGTGACGGGTCGCCGCGGCCTTCTGGAGACCGAGCAGCTCCACCGACCGCTCACGCATCTCCACCTTGCGGATCTTGCCCGTCACCGTCATGGGGAACTCGTCGACCACATGCACGTACCGGGGGACCTTGTAGTGCGCGAGCTTTCCCTGGCAGAACTCGCGAACGGCCTCCGCGGTGAGCGTGGTCGCGCCGTCCTTCATGCGGACCCACACCATCAGCTCCTCGCCGTAGCGCTCGTCCGGGACGCCGATCACCTGCGCGTCGAGGATGTCCGGGTGGGTGTACAGGAACTCCTCGATCTCACGCGGGTAGACGTTCTCGCCGCCGCGGATCACCATGTCCTTGATGCGGCCGGTGATGTTCAGGTAGCCCTCGTCGTCCATCACCGCGAGGTCGCCGGTGTGCATCCAGCGGGCCCTGTCGATTGCCTCGGCGGTCTTGTCCGCCTGTTCCCAGTAACCGAGCATCACCGAATAGCCGCGCGTGCAGAACTCGCCGGGTGTGCCGCGCGGAACGGTCAGGCCGGTCTCCGGGTCCACGACCTTGACCTCCAGGTGCGGCATGACCCGGCCGACGGTCGAGACGCGCCGCTCCAGCGAGTCGTCCTTCCTGGTCTGGGTGGAGACCGGGGACGTCTCCGTCATGCCGTAGGCGATCGTCACCTCCGCCATGCCCATCCGGTCGATGACCTGCTTCATCACCTCGACCGGGCACGGGGAACCGGCCATGATCCCGGTGCGCAGGGACGACAGGTCGTAGGCGTCGAAGGCCGGGTCGGACAGCTCGGCGATGAACATCGTCGGCACGCCGTACAGCGACGTGCATTCCTCCGCGGCGACCGCGGCCAGGGTCGCGGCCGGGTCGAACGCGGGTGCCGGAATCACCATGCAGGCGCCGTGCGATGTCGCCGCCAGGTTTCCCATGACCATGCCGAAGCAGTGGTAGAAAGGCACCGGAATGCAGATGCGGTCCATTTCCGTGTACGAGCACATCTCGCCGACGAAATAGCCGTTGTTGAGGATGTTGTGGTGGGAGAGGGTCGCGCCCTTGGGGAAGCCCGTGGTCCCGGAGGTGTACTGGATGTTGATCGGGTCGTCGGCCGACAGGTCCGCCTGTAACTCGGCCAGGTGCGCCGCGGAGCCGCCCCGGCCGATCGCGACCATGGACGTCCAGTCGTCCCTGCCGATGAGGACGACGTCCTGGAGCGCGGGGCACTCGGGGCGGACCTCGTCGATCATGGCCGCGTAGTCGGAGGTCTTGAAGCTCGGCGCGGCGACCAGCGTACGGATGCCGGCCTGGTTGAGCACGTACCGCAGCTCGTGCACGCGGTAGGCCGGGTTGATGTTGACGAGGATGACGCCGATCTTGGCCGTCGCGTACTGGGTGAAGGTCCACTCGGCACAGTTCGGGGCCCAGATGCCGACCCGGTCGCCCTTGGTGACGCCCAGGTCGATCAGGCCCTGGGCGACGGCGTTGACCTCGTCGGCGAGCTCGCGGTAGGTCCAGCGGCGGCCGGTGGCGAACTCGACCAGCGCCTCGCGATCACCGTGGGCGGCGACTGCGCGGTCGAAGTTGTCACCGATCGTGTCACCCAGGAGCGGCTTGTCGGACGCGCCCGACACGTAGCTCGGCGTGATCATGTCTGCCTCCTCACGGCCCCACCGTCCACCGTAGTCGGGTTCGTCAACACCAGACCGTGTCCGTCCGCGATGATGGACGTCATGAGCCTCGCGATCACCGTGAACGGCTCTCGGGTGGAGCTGTGTGGCGCGGTCGACCTGCAGACCGCGCCATCGTTACACGCCGAGCTGGTGGCGCTGATCAACGCCGCCGGCTCGGGCACCGTGCTGTGCGTGGACCTCGGTGCGGTCTCGCTGGTGGACTCGAACGGGTTGTCCGTCCTGCTGGGCGCGCACGAGCTCGCCGCGGGACGGGAGGTGTGGCTGACGCTGGCCGCGCTGCCGGGACACGTGCGCCGCACGCTGAGCGTCACCGGGTTGGACGAGGTACTGCACATCGCCGCGTGAACGGAGCCCGCGCCGCGAACGCCGGGCGCGTGATCACACCGGTGGGATGTAGCCCTCGATCCAGCCGGGGTCCTCGCTGTCGCCGCAGATCGGGCACTGCTCCTCGACGAGCACGCCCGGAGACTTCTCTCTGATCACCATCCCGGACCCGGGGATGATCATCGGCCGCACGTCACCGGCGTCCGTCCGGAACTGGGTCGTCTGCCGGCACCCGTGGCACACGGTGCGTGCCGGCGGCACGTCGCTCGTCACCCGGTCTATCTAACGGCGCCAGGCCTCCGAGCGCGACCCCGGACCCGTGCTGATGTGCACGAAAACGGGACTCGGGGTGGCTGAACGCGGGACTCGGTGTGTTTGAACGCGGGACTCGCGGGTTCAGGGTTGTTGCCACGGTAGTTCGACCACCAGGCACGGGCCACCGACGAAGACGCCGCCGTCCACGCCGAGAGCCTTGCCCGACGCGTACTCGTACGGGCTGTCGACCATGTACGGGGCGATGCCCAGCTGGTCGGCGATCACCGAGTGGCCGTGGACCACCTGCTCACCGCCGAGCACGGTCAGGAGCTGGTTCGCCACGTCGGCGCCGTTGGGGCCGCGGAAGGCGTGCCGGGTGGTCAGGCGCCGCCAGACCTCCCACCACTCGACGAGGTCGTCCGAGTCCAGGACGTCCTGGATGTTCTCGTTGATCTCCTCGATGTCGGAGCCCCAGACCAGGTACTCCAGCGTGTCCGAGTGCATCAGGAGGTGCTGCCCGACCAGCTCCAGCGCCGGGCGGCTGGTCAGCCACTCGATGTGCTCGTCGGTGACCGCCTCCTGGTCGGTCGGCTGGCCGCCGTTCATCTCCCAGCTGCGGGCGAAGCTCCGCGGGCCGAAGTCGGACGGGACCTCGGTGTCGCCGAAACGGTGCATGCCGAGCAGCAGGATCTCGTGGTTGCCCAGCAGCGCCTGGACCTGGCCGCCGGCCTTCTCCGCCTCCTCCGAGAGCCGCATGACCAGGTCGATCACGCCGATGCCGTCGGGGCCGCGGTCCACGAAGTCGCCGAGGAACCACAGGTGGGTGTCGCCGCCGGACCAGTTCGCCTCGTCGTCGACCAGCTCGGCCTCGGCGAGTGCGGCGAGCAGCTCGTCGAGGTGCCCGTGCACGTCACCAACGACGAAGGTCGGCGGTCCTTCTTCCTCCACGAGGCGACAATATGCCAGGTTCAGAATTCACCCGTACTCGTACTAGTCAGGAAATGGGTCGTCGGCAACTCCGACCAGGTCGGCGACCGACTCGATCACCCGACTGGGTCGGTACGGAAAGCGCTCGGCGGTCGCCGCGGTGGAAATGCCGGTCATCACCAGAATCGTGCGCAGACCCGCCTCCAGCCCCGACCGCACGTCGGTGTCCATCCGGTCGCCGATCATCAGCGTCGACTCCGAGTGGGCGCCGAGCGAGTTCAGCGCGGACCGCATCATCAGGGGGTTCGGCTTGCCGACGAAGTACGGCGCGTGGCCGGTCGCCTTCTCGATCAGCGCGGCCACCGAGCCGGTCGCGGGCAGCGAGCCCTCGCGGGACGGGCCGGTCGCGTCCGGGTTGGTCGCGATGAACCGGGCGCCCTGCTCGACCAGCCGGATGGCCGTGGTGATGGCCGTGAAGCTGTACGTGCGGGTCTCGCCGAGCACCACGTAGTCCGGGTCGCGGTCGGTCAGCACGTAGCCGATCTCGTGCAGCGCGGTCGTGAGGCCCGCCTCGCCGATGACGAACGCCGAGCCCTCGGGGCGCTGCGAGTCCAGGAACTTGGCGGTCGCGAGCGCGGAGGTCCAGATGCCGGACTCCGGCACGTCCAGACCGGTGCGGCGCAGCCGCGCGCGCAGGTCACGGGGGGTGTAGATGGAGTTGTTGGTGAGCACGAGGAACTTGATGTCCTTCGACCGCAGCTCGTCGATGAGCTTGTCGGCCCCCGGGATGAGGTGCTCCTCGTGCACCAGCACCCCGTCCATGTCCATCAGGTACGTCCACGTGCGCGGTTCGGCCATGCGTCCATGGTCGCAGCTTCGCGACTAACCTGTGACACGTGACCACGACAGTGCGGATCCGCTACTTCGCGGGCGCCCGTGGCGCGGTCGGCCTCTCGGAGGAGACCGTCGCGATGCCTGCCGACGCGACCGTCCGCGACCTGGTCGCCGAGCTCGGCGGCAAGCACGGGTCCAAGCTCACGCGCGTCCTGACCGCCTGCAGTTTCCTGCTCGACGGGGTGGCCGTGCGGGACCTGTCGATCGTGCTGCCGGACGGCGCCGGCGTCGACGTGCTGCCCCCCTTCGCCGGAGGCTAGGCGCCGAAGTCACGGTCGGTGACACGGCTTGCACGTTAGGGGCATGGCAGGACGTCGTCCGCCTCGACCGAGTGGAACGCTGCCTACCTGCGGTTATCGGACGGCTCAACCGCAGAAGATGCACGCAATGGTGACGTGCGGCACGCTGCGAAAAGACCGTGTCACGACTGCCGATGGCACCCATTTGACACGGTCGCTATCCTGCCGCTCCCGTTCTCGGTAGATCGATTTCAGGCGTGTATTGACACACGTTTTGCGACATGTAACCGGCCGATTTCATGGCGCTACCACCATGCATCACAAACCGGTTCACGCAACGTGATCCACCGCTCAGCAGGAGTGAATTGTTTGTCCACTATCACGAGGGTATAACAGGCCCAAACAAGTGTCTGACCTGCGGATATGTACCCCATCGCGATACACCTATTAGTGTTACTGTGACGACCGTCACACGTCATATAATTTGGCATATTGCATTTCGAGTACGTAGCGTCGCTCCTCGGTTGGCCCCGGCCGACTGGCAGTACCCGAGTGCTCGCAGCGCCTCACCGATCCGGCGGGCACCTGGGAAGTTACCCTCGACTGAGAGTCAGTCTTCGGATTGGGAAAGAGTCCTGACCAGGACTTTATGCCGGCGCTGAGGCGGAGAAAGTTGATGGCGAATCGAGGCAATCACCGCAAGCCGTCCAATGCCGTTCGTCGTGCCATTGCTCGCGTCGTCCTCACGGGCGTCGCGGTGGGTACGCCGCTCGCCATTGCCCCGGCGTTCGCTTCGGCCGACCCGAACTGGGACGCGATCGCCGCGTGCGAGAGCGGCGGCAACTGGAGCACCAACACCGGCAACGGGTATTACGGTGGCCTGCAGTTCAGCCCCGGTACCTGGAAGGCCAATGGCGGCACCGGCAACCCGGCGAACGCTTCCCGCGAGGAGCAGATCCGGGTCGCCAACAACGTGCTGGCGACGCAAGGCATCGGCGCGTGGCCGGTCTGTGGCAAGAAGGGCGGCAGCGGTGCGGCTGCGCCCGCCAAGACCAAGGCCAAGACCACGGCACCGACCACGAGCAGCGGCAAGAACGGCAAGAAGGCCCCGGTCCGCAGTGCGGCCCCGGTGGCACCGGCCCTCGTGGCCTCCAACCCTGCCGGCGACTACACGGTCGTCGCGGGCGACTCCCTGTCGAAGATCGCCACGGCGCAGAACGTGCCGGGCGGCTGGCAGGCGGTCTACGCGAAGAACAAGCAGTACATCGGCGACCCCAACCTGATCGTTCCCGGTCAGAAGCTCGCCACCAAGTGAACTAGCTAGTCCAGGTTCACTTTGCGAGATGGGCTCCACCGCGATCCCCCGGCGGTGGAGCCCATCTTTCTCGTCAAACCAGGTTTTGTCGGTGCCCGCCGCTACGGTCCGCGCATGAACCGAACCGACCGGCTGTACGGCATCGTCGAGGAGCTGCGGGCCGCCGCACCCCTGCGGCGCAGCGCCCGCCAGCTCGCCGAGCGCTACGAGGTCAGCGTGCGCACGATCGAGCGGGACATCGGCGCGCTACAGCAGGTCGGCGTGCCCATCTACGCGGACACCGGCCGCCGCGGCGGTTACGCCATCGACCCGGCGCGGACGCTGCCACCACTCAACTTCACCCCGGCCGAGGCGGTCGCGGTGTCACTGGCACTGCGGGCGGCGACCGGGTCGCCGTTCGCGCGGGCCGCGGGCAGCGCGCTCCGGAAGATCATGGCGGCGATGCCGGCGCACGAGGCCGCCGCCGCGCGCGAGCTGGCCGGCCGGGTCGGGTTCCTGGCCTCGGCGACCGAACCGGCGGCCATCCCCCTGATCATCGAGGACGCACTGGCCGCCCGGCACGTCCTGCGACTGCGGTACGTCGACAAACACGGCGCGTCGACCGAGCGCGACGTCGAGCCCGTGATGTTCCTGTCCGGGCCGACGGCCTGGTTCCTGGTCGCGTGGTGCCGGCTGCGGGAGGAGCTGCGCGCGTTCCGGCTGGACCGGATCGTCGCCGGCCGCGACACCGGGGAGCCCGTGCCCGCCCGCGACCACACGGACCTGCCGGTACCCGAGTACGTGACCCAGGTCACCGCGCTCGCCTAGGAAACACCGACAGGGGGTTGTCGCGAACCGGCCCGAAGCTGTGTGCCACACGAACAAGGAGGACTCCATGGCACACGGCACCGTCGACTGGTTCCAGATCGACACCGACGACCCCGAGAGCACGAAGCGGTTCTACGGCGAGCTGTTCAACTGGACGTTCGGGGCGGACCCGAGCAACGGCGACGCCTACCAACTGGTCACGGCGGCCGACTCGGACCGGCCACAGGGCGGCGTCGCCGACACACGAGGCGAGTCGGCGAACGGCGCCACGTTCTTCGTGGTGGTCTCGGACGTCGCGGCCGCCGCCAAGCAGGCCGAGGAACTGGGCGGCAAGGTGGTCATCCCACCGAAGACCACGCCGAACGGCCTGAGCTTCGCCCACCTGCGCGACCCACACGGCAACGACTTCGGCGTGTACACCCCACCGGCTGGCTGACCCGCCATGCCCTGCCCCGGCTGACCCCGCGATGCCAAGCCCGGGCTAACTCGCGATGGCATGCCGGGGCCCCTTCGGGGCGTTCGATGCCCGGGGCCCCTTCGGGGCGTTGGGGGCCCATCGGGCGTCGGACGCCCTGCCGGGGCGCCTTCGGGGCTTTGGATGCCCAGGCGCTTCGAGGCGTTAGATGCCCGGGGTCCTTCGGGACGTTAGATGCCCGGGGTCCTTCGGGCGTCGGACGCCCTGTCGGGGGCGCCGTTCGGGGCGTTGAGCGTCCCGAAGGGACCCGCCCAGGCGCGAACGAACGTGCCTCGGGCGCCGACGGCCCGGCTCAGGGGCAGTTGACCCACTCGTCGGTGCCGTCGGTGAACGACTGGTGCTTCCAGATCGGCAGCCGCGCCTTCACGTCGTCGACCAGGTCCGCGCAGGCGGCGAACGCCTCACGGCGGTGCTCGGCCGCGACCGCGCAGGCCAGGGCGACGTCACCGATCGCGAGTGGGCCGATGCGATGGCTCACGGCCAGCGCCCGGACACCGCGATGGCGGGCGGCGACGTCCGCGGCCACCTCCTCGATGACCGTCTTCGCGTTGGGGTGGCCCTCGTACTCCAGCGACGTCACGCCCTTGCCGCCGTCGTGGTCGCGGACGACGCCCGCGAACGTCACGACCGCACCCGCCGCCCGGTCGGCCACCAGCGTGGCGTGCTCGTCCACGGACAGCGCCGTTTCGGTGACCTCGGCCCGCACCACGGCGGCCGGGACCGCGGCGGGGGCCACGTGGTCGCCGCCGTGCAACTGGTCCAGTGCGTGGGTGAGCACGCCCTCCAGCACGCCGAGGCCGTCGCGGACACCGCCGGACGAGCCGGGCAGGTTGACCACCAGCGTCCGGCCCATCACGCCGGCCGTCCCGCGGGACAGCACGGCCGTCGGGACCTTGGGGAGGCCGGCGGACCGGACGGCGTCGGCCAGGCCGGGGATCTCGTAGTCCAGCAGGCGTGAGGTCATCTCGGGTGTGCGGTCGGTCGGGCTGATGCCGGTGCCGCCGGTCGTGATGACCACGT